>CAZETE010000001.1:0-32610 GCA_964515075.1 uncultured Actinomycetota bacterium
GGATGCGGCGCCGGCGGAGGCAGCGCCGCCTCCCGCGGCGCCGGCGGCCGGAGCGGCTGCGGCAGCCCCGGACGCGCAGGACCGCCAGATGGCCTTGACGCTCAACGACGCCTCCGGGGCGGCCAGGCGCTACTCCCTGCCCCCCTTGAGCCTGCTGCGCAGGACCGACGCCTCCTCCTCCATGTCCAAGAAGAGCATCAACGAGAGCATCGCGGTGGTGGAGAAGACCATGCGCGACTTCGACGTGGACGCGGCGGTCACGCGGGTCACCCGCGGGCCCACGGTGACGCGCTTCGAGGTGGAGCTGGGCTCCGGGGTCAAGGTCAACCAGGTGCGCAAGCTGGAGGACGACATCGCCTACGCCATGGCCTCCCCGGACATCCGCATCATCGCCCCCATCCCCGGGAAGTCGGCCATCGGCATCGAGGTGCCCAACCAGGAGCGGGACATGGTGACCCTGGGGGACATCCTGGCGCAGCCGGCCGTCGAGTCCTACCGGCCGCCCCTGCGGGCGGTGCTGGGCAAGGACGTCGCCGGGCAGCCGGTGGTGGTGGACCTGGCGGACATGCCCCACCTCCTGCTGGCCGGCTCCACCGGCTCCGGCAAGAGCTGCTGCATCAACACCCTGGTCACCTCCATCCTCTACTCGGCCACCCCCGACCAGGTACGCCTGATCATGATCGACCCCAAGTTCGTGGAACTCTCCCACTTCAACGGCATCCCCCACCTGCTCACCCCGGTGGTGACCGACCCCAAGAAGGCCGCGGGGGCCCTGGGCTGGGTGGTGCGGGAGATGGAGGAGAGGTACAGGCTGCTCTCCCGGGCCGGCATGAAGAACATCGAATCCTACAACCGGGAGGTGGAGCACGGCTTGCAGGAAGAGAGGGGCGCCGACGGCAAGCCCCTCTTCAGCGCCATACCCTACATCCTGGTGGTCATCGACGAGCTGGCCGACCTGATGATGGTGGCGCCCGCGGAGGTGGAGGAGTCCATCGCGCGCATCGCCCAGATGGCCCGGGCGGTGGGCATCCACCTGGTGGTGGCCACCCAGCGCCCCTCCGTCGACGTGGTCACCGGGATGATCAAGGCCAACATCCCCTCGCGCGTGGCCTTCACCGTCGCCTCCCAGACCGATTCCCGGGTCATCCTGGACGCCCCGGGGGCCGAGAAGCTGGTGGGCCGCGGGGACATGCTCTTCCTGGCGGCGGGTACCTCCAAGCCCCAGAGGGTGCAGGGCGCCTACGTATCGGAGAAGGAGATCGAGCCGGTGGTGGCGTTCATCAAGCGGCAGAGGGCCTCCGCGTACAACAGCGAGATCGTCGAGGAGGCGAGGCAGGACGGCGCGGGGGCGGCGAAGACGGACGAGCTGCTGGGGGAGGCCATGGAAGTGGTGGTGAAGACGGGACAGGCCTCGGCCTCTTTCCTGCAGCGCCGGCTGTCGGTGGGATATGCGCGGGCGGCGCGCCTCATCGACCTGCTGGAGGACCGGGGCGTCGTGGGAGGCCACGACGGCTCGAAGCCCCGGGCCGTCCTGATGACCCCCGAGGAGTTCGAGCAGATGAGAGAGGGGGGGGAGGGGGGCGGCTGAGCCGCCCGGCGGGAAGATGGAGATCTGCCTGGAATGCGGCATCCCCGAGGCCATCAGCGGCCGCTACCAGTGGACCAGCGGCGGGTCCATAATCAGCCGGTCGTCCGGCCACCGCTCGGTGGTGGTCGACTGCAACCAGCTGGCCCTCGTCCACGACCTCTTCACCTTCTTGGACGGGCAGCGTGCCGGGATCATCATCGCGGAGGCGCAGCGCAAGGCCATCGCCGCGGAGGTGCGGCGCACCCTGGGACGGCTGCTGGGCCGGCTCAACCTGGTCTTCATCAAGCGCAAGGCCTTCGGCAGGCTGCGGGAGCGCGCCACCGCCTACGGGTTCGGGGACGTGCGGGTGAGGGACTACGAGCACAAAGGGCGCGCCGTGGTGGAGGTGGCCAACCCCTTCTTCCTGCCCTTCGTGGAGGCCGACCTCAAGGCCATCTGGGAGGCCCTGGAGGGCATCCAGCCGGTGATGGCCTGCGAGAGGATCGGCGGCGGGCGCTACCTCTACACGCTGGAGGCCGCGGAGGAGAAGGAGGGGGCCCGGCCCCTTCTCAAGAAGCCGCTCAGGGAGCCGGCGCCGGTCCCGGAGGCCCCGGTGAGCGGGAATGTCAGGTACCGGACCTGTTCGTCCTGTTCCGCGCCCATCGAGGCCAGCCGCTTCAGCTGGAACCTGAAGGCCGGGACCATCTACGACTCCATGCGCGAGACCCACGTCTGCGTGGTGTCCACGGCGACCCTGCTGGGCGTCTTCCGCGACCTGGAACTCCACTACGGGCCCGTGGTCGGCGAGCTGCTGACGCGGGCCAACAAGAACTACACGCGCGGCCTCATCCGCGGCAACCAGATACTGAAGGACCTGAGCGACGAGGAGTTCCTGCGCTCCCTGGGCATCCGGGGGGCGGGCAGCCTCGCCGGCTTGGAGGAGAATCCCCGCCTGGTCGAGCTGCGCCTGCGCAACCCGTGGCACATGCCGGTGCTGGCGGGGGAGATCGCGGGCTGGTTCGAGTTCAAGTACGGCGTGGACGTGCAGACCTCCTGGACCGCGGACGCCGAGAACGCCGTCTTGAGGATCAGGCGCGCCGTACCGGCTTGAAGGAAGGAATCCCATGCTCAAGAGCCGAAGAAGCAACCGGGAGCTCGAGAGGTACGTGGCCATCCTGCGGGGGGACCTCGGCGAGGCCCTGGCGGAATCCTTCGCCGTGAGGTATCTCGGCGGGAGCGCCGAGGAGGATTACCCGGGGGTGGTCGAGGGACTGAAAGGGAAGCTCCTAAGCTTCATGACCGAAGGAGAGTTCGCGGAATTGAAGCGGAGGATCGAGGCGGAGAGCGGCGGCGGGGAGCCCGCGGAGCGGGGAATTGACGCAGCTGATTGATTTGGAATATCCTGTTTCCCGTCGGCATTTCTGCTATAATCGAGATGGTCGAAGAGCGCGTACAAGGAGGGAGCGGTGGCCAACAAGCTGGCTCAGGAGGTTGAGAAGATCCTTTCGGCCGCGGTGGGCGACTTCATCGCCAAGGCGACCGTGAAGAAGAACTGCGAACTCATCGGAGCCACCCCGGACACCCTCACCCCGGCCCAGCTGCCGGAGTTGGCCGACAAGATCGAGAAATCCGTCTCCTTCTTCTCCGGAAAGGACGTCGGCAGCGGCGTCGCCGAGAAGATCAAGGCGATCAAGGTCTGACGGGCCGCCGCTCCGGGAACCGTGACCACTGCGATGACGGCGGAAGAGAGGTTGGCCTGTTGAGACTGCGCAGCCTGCGGACCAGGATCTACCTCTCCACCTTGCTGCTGGGCCTGGCGGCCATCCTGCTGGGGATGGTCTTCGTCCTGCTGGTGGTCGACCTCTCCCTCGGCGATACGCTGATGCTCGCCGGCACCGTGGCCGTCGCCCTCCTGGCCTTCTGCCTGGCGCTTTTCTTCGTCATCAACCGGGTGCTGCGCTTGAGCCTCAGCCCCCTGCAGGAGTTCACGGGCAGGCTGGCCAAGCGGGACCTTTCGGTGACCCTGGAGAGCGACCAGGAGGACGCCGTGGGCGAGTTCGCCCACGACCTCAACGAGGCCGTGGGCAGCCTGCGCAGCCTCGTGGACAGGATCCAGGTGACCTCCTACCAGGTCAATGCCACCACCGAGCAGCTGGCGGCCACCTCGCAGCAGGTCAACTCCTCCACCCAGGAGGTGGCCTCGACCATCCAGCAGATAGCCCGCGGCGCCCAGAACCAGGCGCGCACCGTGGAGGAGACCATCCACGTGGTCGGCGAGATCGCGGAGATGGCCGCCGACGTCGCCGGCCGCGCCAGCCGCGCCTCCGAGACCTCCCAGAAGGCCCACGCCGTCACCCAGGAGGGGCGGGCCTCGGCCGAGGTCATCGGCCAGCGCATGATGGAAATCCGGGAATCGGTGGACGAGGCGGCCATGGTCATCCAGGGCCTGGGCGACCGCTCCATGCAGATCGGCTTGATCGTCGAGGTCATCACCAACATCGCCGACCAGACCAACATGCTGGCCCTCAATGCCGCCATTGAGGCCTCGCGCGCCGGGGAGCACGGCCGGGGGTTCGCGGTGGTGGCGGAGGAGGTGCGCGGGCTGGCCGAGGGCTCGCGCAAGGCGGCCGATCAGATCTCCAAGATGGTGCGGGAGACCGAAAGCGAGACCGGCAAGGTGGTCAAGGTGATGGACGGCTCCAGGGAGAAGGTGGTGGCGAGCATCGAGGTCATCACCTCGACGACCGGCGCGCTCAACGACATCGCCGACATCGTGGAGGAGATGGCGCAGCTGGTGGACGACATCTCCACGGCCGCCCAGAAACAGAAGGAGGAGGCGGGCCGGGTGGCCAAGACCACCGAGGACATCGCGGCCATCGCCGAGGAGACGGCGGCCTCCACCGAGGAGGCTTCCGCCGCGGCCCAGGAGCAGACCGCGTCCATGCAGGAGATTTCCGCCTCCATCCAGGAGCTCGCCAGGATGGCGGAGGAACTCAACGGCTCCATCTCCGAGTTCCGCACCGGTTGAGCCGGAAGGCCCGGCGCATGGAGAACGCTTCCATCTACCTGCTGACCTTGGGCTGCCCCAAGAACGAGGTCGACTCGGACCTGCTGCTGAGCGATCTCAAGCGGCGGGGCTTCAGCCTGGCGCGGGCGCCCCAGGAGGCCGACGCGGTGCTGGTGAACACCTGTTCCTTCATCCGCGCGGCCACGGAGGAGTCCATCGAGGCCGTCCTGGACCTGGCCGCCTCGCGCCGTCCCGGCGCCGCCCTCTACGTCCTCGGGTGCATGTACCAGCGCTACGGTGACGAGCTCAAGGGCCTGATCCCTGAGGCCGACGGGTGGCTGGCTCCCGCCGACTACGGACGCCTGGCGCATCTGCTCGAAGCGGGGGAGGGGCCGGCGGAGGCCCCGCCCGCCGCGGCGCCGGGGCGGCGGGAGGTGTTCAGCGGAGCGGAGCGGGGGTGGGCCTACCTGAAGATCGCGGAGGGGTGCGGCCGCGGCTGCACCTACTGCACCATCCCCCGCATCAAGGGCCCCTTGCGCAGCCGCCCTCCGCGGGAGGTGGTGGAGGAGGCGGTGGACGCCCTGGAGGCGGGCGCGCGGGAGCTGGTGCTGGTCTCCCAGGACACCGCCTCCTACGGGAAGGACCTGGGGCGCGACGGCGCCCTGGCCGCCCTGCTGGAGGAGCTGGCGGGGCTCGAGGGCGACTTCCGCGTCCGCCTGATGTACATGCAGCCGGACGGCGTCGACGGGGACCTCATGCGGGCCCTGGGACATGATAGAATATGTTCTTACCTGGACCTTCCCCTGCAGCATGTGGACGGGGAGGTGCTCAGGGGAATGGGACGGCGCGGCGGGGAGACGGAGTACCGGAGGCTGCTGGCGGACCTGCGGGAGAGGGTGCCGGGCATCGCCCTGCGCTCCTCCTTCATCACCGGCTTCCCGGGGGAGGGCCGGGCGGCCTACCGCCGCCTGCGGGACTTCTGCGAGGAGGCTCGCTTCGACTGGCTGGCGGTCTTCGCCTACTCGCCCGAGGAGGGCACGCGGGCCGCCCGGATGCCCGGCCGCTGCGCCGGGCGGACGGCGCGGGCGAGGGCGGAGGAGCTGCGGGGCCTGCAGGAGGAGATCATGCGGGCCAATGCGGAGTCCCGCGTGGGGCAGGCGGAGCGGGTGCTGGTCGAGGGGCCGAGCGAGGTTGCCCCCGGCTACCTCGAGGCAAGGTCGGCGAGGGAGGCGCCGGAGGTGGACGGGCTCATCTTCGTCCCCGAGGGGCAGACGGAGGAGGTGCCCGGGTTCGCGCTGGTGGACCTGGTGGAGGCGGAAGGGATAGACCTGATCGGACATGTACGCGGACAGGCAGGGTGAGACGGCCGCCAAGGAGGGCCTCTTTTCGCCGCGCGACCTCAACGCGGCCAACCTGCTGACGGTCACGCGCATCCTGGCGTCACCGGCCTTCGCGGCCCTGATGCGCGGCGGCCGCAAGGGCAGGAAGTACCTGGCGGCGGCGCTCTTCGCGGCGGCCGGCGCCACCGACTTCCTCGACGGGCACCTGGCCCGGAAGACGGGCACGGTGACCCGCCTGGGGCAGTTCCTGGACCCCCTGGCCGATAAGATCTACATCTCCACTCCCCTGATCATGCTGGCCCGCGCGGGCCGGGTGAAGCGCTGGGTGCCCGGGGTGATCATCGGCCGGGAGCTGGCGATCACCGCCTTCCGCGTCTACGCCAACCGGCACGGCGTGTCGGTGCCCGCCTCGAAGATCGCCAAGCTGAAGACCAACGCCCAGATCCTGGCGGTCATCCTGCTCATCCTGGAGCTGCGCATAAAGGGCTCCCGCCGGCACGAGGACCTGGCGGTCTGGCTGGCGGCGGCCCTGACCGTCTACTCGGGGCTGGACTACGCAGCGAACATCAAGCGGTACCTGGGCAAGCGCGCCGGGGAGGGCGCATGAGCGGCATGAGCGGCGTGAGCGGCCGCGCCGTGCTGCTCTGCGTGGGCGACGAGCTGCTGAGCGGGCGCATCACCGACACCAACTCGCCCTTCATGCGCGACCGCCTCCTCGACGCGGGCTGGAGCGTCGCGGCGGTGCTGACGGTGGGGGACAGCATCCCCGACATCTCTTACGCGCTCCGCTGCGCCCTCCGCCTCGGCGAACTGGTCGTGGTCACCGGGGGCCTCGGCCCCACCTCCGACGACATCACCAGGGAGGCCGCGGCCGAGGCGCTGGGCCGCGGGCTGGTCACCGACGAAGGCGTGGCGCGCCGCCTGCGCGAGCGCTTCGAGCGCATGGGCCTGGCCATGCCCCCTTCCAACCTGCGGCAGGCCCAGGTGGTCGAGGGAACCGTCTCGGTCATCGAGGGCAAGGGGACGGCGCCGGGCCTGGAGCTGGAGGAGGAGGGCAGGCGCATCTTCCTGCTGCCGGGGGTGCCGGCGGAGATGCGTGACATGATGGACCGGGAGGTGGTCCCGGGACTGCGGGCGCGGGCGGGCGGGACCGCGACGGCCAGCCGCGTCTTCAGGTTCTTCGCCCAGGGCGAGGCCCTGGTGGGCGAGGCGGTGGACTCCCTGCTGCCGGAGGACGGCTCGGTGCGGGCCGCCTACCTGGCCCTCGACGGCCTCATCGAGGCCCGCCTGAGGGCGGCCGGGCCCGACCCCAGGGCCCTGGAGGCGGCCCTCGAGGGGGTGGCCGAGGGCATCCGCAGCAGGTTCGGCGCGTCCGTGGTGGCCGAGGACGAACGCGACCTCCCCACGCTGGCGGGGGAGCTGCTCGGCAGGCGGGGCCTGACGCTCGCCGCGGCCGAATCGTGCACCGGGGGCATGCTGGGCGAGTCCGTCACCCGGGTGCCCGGAAGCTCGGCCTGGTTCAAGGGAGGGGTGGTCTCCTACGCGGTGGAGGCCAAGGAGAGGGTGTTGGGCGTGGAGCGCGGCCTCATCGAGCGGGAGGGCGCGGTCAGCGAGACGGTGGCGGCGGCCATGGCCCGCGGCGCGCGCGAGCTGTTCTCATCCGACCTGGCCCTGGGGGTGACCGGGGTCGCCGGCCCCGGCGGGGGCAGCGAGGCGGTCCCGGTGGGCACCGTCTGCCTGGGCCTGGCCGCGCCGGAGGGCGAGTTCTCCCGCAGGGTCAGGCTGCCGGGCGACCGCGACCTCGTCCGCCGCATCGCCTGCAACGCGGCGCTGTTCATGCTGACCACCTACCTTACGGGGGGAGAGCTTGGATAAGCTGCGCCTCTTCCTCGCGGCCGACCTTCCCGGCCGGTTGAAGGAGGCCGTGGCGGAGGGGATGGCCGCGGCGCCGCGGGCCGGCGGGGCGAGGTGGGTCAGGCCCTTCCAGCTCCATTTCACCCTGAAGTTCTTGGGGCACCTGGCGGAGGAGGCCCTGCCCGAGGTGCTCCGCCTGGCGGAGAAGGCCGCCGTGGCCCACCCGCCCCTCTCCCTCCGCCTCGAAGGCTGCGGGGCCTTTCCCTCGGCGGCCCGGGCCCGGGTGCTCTGGCTGGGGTGTTCCGGCGATACGGCGGAGATGAGGGCGCTGGCCGCAGACCTGGACGGCAAGATGACCCGGGTGGGGGTGGAGAGGGAAAAGCGTCCCTACCGGGCCCACCTCACCCTGGCGCGCTGCCGGGACCCGCGGGACCTCTCGGCAATGGTGGAGGGCTGGCGGGGGTGGCTGGCCGGCCGGGAGGGCCTTGACTTCTCCGTTGGCAAGGTGTCCCTCTACCGGAGTATACTGGACGCGTCCGGACCGACTTACCACCAGCTGGCTGAGTTCGAACTGAGAGGGGAAAGATGAGGGGCGTCCGGCTGGCTCCCAGCATCCTCAACGCCGACTTCGGCAACCTGGAAGAGGCCCTGGCCTGCATCGAGGATTACGCCGACCTGGTCCATCTCGACATCATGGACGGCAACTTCGTGCCCAACCTAACCTTCGGCCCGGCGGTGGTCAGGGCCATCCGCTCGCGCACCCGCCTCCCCCTGGACGCGCACCTGATGATCGCCCACCCCATGGAGTTCATCGAGGACTTCCGGGCGGCCGGCGCCGACTGGATAAGCTTCCACGCCGAGGTCACCCGCCACCCAGGCGAGATCACCGCGGCCATCCGCCGCCTGGGGGCCAAGGCGGGGGTGGCCGTAAGCCCCCACACCCCGGCCGAACGCCTGGAGGAGTACCTGGAGAGCATGGACTTCGCCCTGGTCATGTCGGTGGTGCCCGGGTTCGGGGGGCAGTCGCTGCTGCCGGAGACCCTGGAGAAGATCGGGGCCATCAAGCGCATGGCCGCCGCGGCCGGACGGGACCTGCCCGTGCAGGTGGACGGGGGGGTCAAGGATTCCAACCTGGAACTGGTGGTCAAGGCGGGCGCCGACATCGTGGTGGTGGGTTCCTCCATCTACGCGGACCCCGACCCCGCCGCCGCCGCCGCGCGCACCCGCAAGGCCCTCGACGACCTCGCCGCCGCCCTCAAGTAGCCTCGGTTCCGACTTGTGTTCCGCACAGGAACACCATGCCATTACATACTGATGTCGAGACCATCGGAAAGAACCGGGCGGTGCTCGCCACCCCGGATTTCGTCCTGGACGAGACCTTCACGGCCCCGATGCTGAGAAAGGTGGACGTGCGGAGACCGGCGGATTTTCAAGGACTCGCGGGAGGAGAGCGGACGTGGCGGACACCTGAAGCCGGTCACCATCGACGAGGAAATGCTCCGGGCGGCATGGCCGTATTCGAGAAGCACTACCAACACGGCATTTCCTTCACCGACCGCATCAGCTGTGCGGTGGCAGGAAGATCCAGGCCGATTGCGCCTTCGGCTTGGGCGAGCACTTCATCATCATGGGCCTCGACCCGAGGCCGTGATCGGAAGGGTGCCTGCTGCCCACCCCGCACGAAGAGCGTGAGACGTAGAACCGAGGGGATGCGGCGCGTTATGGACAGACGGGCCGGCTGCGCTTATAATGTACCCACAATCGAATAGCTCGAGTCTTCGGGGCAGGGTGAAATCCCCGACCGGCGGTTATAGTCCGCGAGCCGCAAGGCAGACCCGGCGAGATTCCGGGACCGACGGTGAGAGTCCGGATGGGAGAAGGCTGGAAGGTCGATACGAGGCGTTCCGGGGCTTCCCCGGGCGTCTTTTTATAACCCCCGCCCCGGTGCCTCAAGCGGCGAAACAGAAGGATGCGGTCATGAGCGGGGACTTCACGGAAGCCGACGCCGGGTACATGCGCCGGGCGCTGGAGCTGGCGGAGCGGGGGCGCGGCGCCGTCCATCCCAACCCCCTGGTGGGCGCGGTGCTGGTGAAGGGCGGCACTGTCGTCGGCGAGGGCTGGCACGCGCGGGCCGGGGGGGAGCACGCCGAGGTGGCCGCCATCCGCGCCGCGGGGGAGGAGGCGCGCGGCGCCCGCCTCTACGTCACCCTGGAGCCCTGCAACCATCACGGGAAGACCCCGCCCTGCACCGGCGCCCTCCTGGCCGCGGGCATCGCCGGCGTGGTCTTCGCCCGCCGCGACCCCAACCCCGCCGTTGAGGGCGGGGGGGAGCGCGCGCTGCGGGCCGGCGGGCTGGAGGTGCTGACGGGGCTGCTGGAGGAGGAGGCGCGGGAGCTCAACCGGGAGTGGGAGAAGCTCGTCTCCACCGGGATGCCCTACGTATACCTCAAGGTGGCCATGACCGCCGACGGCAAGATCGCCACCCGCGCAGGGCTCTCCCGCTGGATAACCGGGCCGGAGGCGCGGCGGCTGGTGCACGAGCTGAGGCGGCACTGCGATGCCGTGCTCACGGGCGTCGGCACCGTGCTGGCCGACGACCCCGAGCTGACCGTGCGCGACGTTCCCCTGGGGGGCGCCCGGCCGCCCCTGCGGGTGGTGCTGGACAGCCGGTTGAGGATGCCGGCCGGGGCCAAGCTCCTGGGAGGGGGCCCGCCGGTGCTGGTGATGACCGCCGCCGGGCACGACCCGGCCCGCGCCGAGGAGCTGCGCCGCGGCGGTGCGGAGGTGGTGGAACTGGGCGAGCGGGACGGCCGCGTCGACCTGGGCGAGGCCTTGCGGGATCTGGGAAGCAGGGGCGCGGCCAGCGTCCTGGTGGAGGCGGGGCCCCGGCTCTGCGGCTCCTTCGCCGCCTCCTCCCTGGAGGACCGCCTCCTCCTCTTCGTGGCGCCCAAGGCTTTCGGCGGGAGCGAGGCGCCCGGCTGGCTGGCGGAACGGGGCGTCGACCGCCCGGACGAGGCGCTCCGTTTCAGGTGGGAGAGGGCGACCATGGTGGGCGGCGACCTCTTGCTGGAGGCCGTCCCGGAAAGAGGATGAGATGTTTACGGGGATAATCGAGGAAGTGGGCACGGTCAGGGGCCTGCGCCGCGAGGCGGGGGGCGCGGTGATCCGCATCGCCTGCGCGGAGGTGCATCAGGACATGCGCATCGGCGACTCCCTGGCGGTGGAGGGGGTCTGCCTGACCGTCGTCAAGCGGGCGCCGGGGGAGTTGGAGGCCGACGTCTCCCTGGAGACGCTGGGCCGCTCCACCCTGGGGTCCCTGCAGCCGGGGGACCGGGTCAACCTGGAGCGGGCCCTGCAGCCGTCGGGGCGGCTGGGCGGGCACATCGTCCAGGGGCACGTGGACGCGGTGGGCGCCTGGGAGGGGATGGCGCCGGAAGGGCAGGGCTGGCGCGCCCGGGTGCGCGTGCCGGAGGAGGTGGCCCGCTTCGTGGTGGAGAAGGGGTCCATCGCCGTGAGCGGGGTCAGCCTGACGGTGGCCTCGCTTAAAGGCTTCTCCGTAAGCCTGGCGCTCATACCCCACACCGTTGAGAAGACCACCCTGGCCGGCCTGCGGCCGGGCGACGCGGTCAACCTGGAGGCCGACATCATCGGCAAGTACGTCTACCGGTACCTGCACCCGCCGGAGGAGGGCGCGGCGGGGGAGGGGGAGGGGGAGGGGCAGGACCGCCTCCTGGCCAAGCTGGAGGAGGGCGGCTATATATAGGGGCGCGAGCCCGTGAGGACGGAAGGAGAAAAGGAGGAAGCAGCAGTGGATGAAGCAGCAAAGGACGGAGTATTCTCGACCATAGAGGAAGCCATCGAGGAGATCAGGCAGGGGCGCATCATCATCGTCTGCGACGACGAGGACCGCGAGAACGAGGGGGACTTCGTGCTGGCGGCGGAGAAGGTCACGCCGGAGGCGGTCAACTTCCTGGCCAAGCACGGGCGGGGGCTCATCTGCATGCCCTGCGTGGCGCGGCGGCTGGACGAGTTGAAGATACACCCCATGGTCGCCGACAACACCTCCGCCCACGAGACCGCCTTCGCCGTCTCCATCGGGGCCAAGGGCAAGATCACCACGGGCATCTCCGCCGCCGACCGGGCGGTGACCATCCAGACGGTGCTGGACCCGGCCACCCGGCCGGAGGACATCTCCCGGCCCGGCCACGTCTTCCCCCTGCGGGCGCGGGAGGGCGGGGTGCTCACCCGGGCCGGCCACACCGAGGCGGCGGTGGACCTAGCGCGCCTGGCGGGGCTCTTCCCGGCGGGGGTCATCTGCGAGATCATGAACGACGACGGCACCATGGCGCGGGTGCCCCAGCTGGCGGAGATCAAGGAGCGCTTCGGGGTGAAGATGGTGACGGTGGAGGACCTCATCCGCTACCGCCGCCGCAACGAGAAGCTGGTCAAGCGGGTGGCGGACGTGCGCCTGCCCACCGCCTACGGCGACTTCCGCGGCATCGCCTACGAGTCCATGGTGGACGGCTCCCTCAGCCTGGCCCTGGTCAAGGGGGAAGTGGACGGCGCGGAGGACGTGCTGGTGCGGGTGCACTCGGAGTGCCTCACCGGGGACGTCTTCGCCTCGCGGCGCTGCGACTGCGGCAATCAGCTGGCCCGGGCGCTGGAGATGGTCGAGGAGGAGGGCCTCGGCGTGGTCCTGTACATGCTGGGGCACGAGGGGCGGGGCATCGGCCTGGTCCACAAGCTCAAGGCCTACGAGCTGCAGGAGGACGGGAGGGACACCGTGGAGGCCAACCTGGACCTGGGGTTCCCGCCGGACGCCCGCGATTACGGCATCGGCGCGCAGATCCTGGTGGACCTGGGCCTGACCACCATGCGCCTGCTCACCAACAACCCCGCCAAGCGCGTGGGCCTGGAGGGATACGGGCTCAAGGTGGTGGAGCGGGTGCCGCTGATCATCGAGGCCTGCGATGACAACCGCCGCTACCTGCAGGCCAAGCGGGAGAAGCTCAATCACATGCTGGACATCTAGGAGAAAGGGGATTTCGCAATGGCTTCCTTCGAAGGCAACCTGATAGCGCGCGGCTTCAAGTTCGCCCTGGTGGTCAGCCGCTTCAACGAGTTCATCTCCAACCGCCTGCTGGACGGGGCGCTGGACGCCCTCAAGCGTCACGAGGCGGACATGGAGGCGGTGGACGTGGCCTGGGCGCCGGGCTGTTTCGAGATACCCCTGGTGGCCAGGCGGCTGGCCGCGAGCGGCGGGTACGACGCGGTGATCTGCCTGGGGGCGGTCATCCGCGGCGGCACCCCGCACTTCGACTACGTGGCGGCGGAGGTCTCCAAGGGCATCGCCCGGGCGTCCTCCGACACCGGCGTGCCGGTGGTCTTCGGCATCGTCACCGCCGACAACATCGAGCAGGCGGTGGAGCGGGCCGGGGCCAAGCAGGGGAACAAGGGCTGGCAGGCCGCGCTCACCGGCATCGAGATGGCCAACCTCCTGGGCCGCCTGCCCTGACGGCGGGCGCCTAGCCCTCGCTGAAGCGCAGCTTGACGAAGAAGGTGGTCCCCTCGCCCTCCCGGCTGGCGGCCCAGATCTCGCCGCCGTGGGCGGTGATCAGCTGCCGGGAGATGGCCAGGCCCAGCCCGGTGCCCCCGCGCTGGCGCGTCAGGGACGAGTCGACCTGGTAGAACTTGTCGAAGATGCGGTCCAGGTCGGCGGGGGGGATGCCGATGCCGGTGTCCGCCACGCTGAGCAGGCAGTGCCCGTCCTCCCTCTCCGCCGAGATGGTGACGGTCCCGCCGGGCCCGGTGAACTTGAGGGAGTTGCCGATGAGGTTGAAGAAGACCTGGTTGAGCCGCTCCCGGTCCCCGTCCACCGGCTCAAGGTCCGCCGGCAGCCGGTTGACGACGGTGATGCCCCGCTCCGCCGAGATGTTCTGCAGGTGCTGGATGACGCTCTCCAGCAGGTCCTGCAGGAGCAGGGGCTTGAGGCTCACCTCCATCACCCCCGACTCGATCTTGGACAGGTCGAGCAGGTCGTTGACCAGGTTGGTGAGGCCCTCGGCCTGGCTCTCCACGATGTCCAGGTAGTGGCGCTGCTTCTCCGTGACCGGACCCACCCTCTCCGCGTTCATCAGCCTGGCGAAGCCCCGGATGGAGGTGAGCGGCGTGCGCAGCTCGTGGGAGACGATGGAGATGAAGTCGCTCTTGAGCTCGTCCAGGCGGGCCAGCTCGGTGATGTCGTGCAGCAACAGGATGGAGCCTGCGTTGTTGCCCTCCTGGTCCTTCAGGGGGATGCCCGAGAGCTGGAAGCGGAGGGGGGCCGGTTCGCCCACGACCATGTCGTCCTGGACCATCTCACCGCGCACGGTGACCCTCTGCAGGAAGTCGGCGAGGGAGTTCTCCTTGAGCCTCCAGGGGTGGCGGAGCCGCTCGAGGACCGTGGCGATGGGCAGGCCGAAGTCGTCCGCGCTGATGCCCAGGAAGCGCTGGGTGGAGGGGTTGGCCAGCACCAGCAGGGCCTGCCCGTCGATGAAGATGATCCCGTCGTCCAGGCCGTTGATGATGGCCTCGATCCTCAGCTTGTCCTCCAGGGTGGAGCGGTAGAGCATGGACTTGTCGATGGCCACCGCCGCCTGGCTGGCCAGGGTCAGGAGCAGGCGGGCCGAGTCGTCGCCGAAGGCGCCGTCGGTCGGGGAGAGGCAGCAGATGATGCCGATGACGCGGGTGCTGGCGAAGAGGGGCACCGAGAGGAGGGAGCCGACCTGCGGATGGGCGGCGGCGAAGGGGCGGAAGCGGGGGTCCAGGTCGCCCGAGTTGAGGATCACCGGGAGTACCGCCTCGCCCGCCAGCAGGACGGGGTTGTCGCCGGGGGAAGCCAGGAGCCCCTTCACCTCGCGCTCGCCGATGCCGTAGGCGCTCACCAGCTCCCCCGGCGGCCCGTCCACGTCGACCAGGAGGAAGGCGGCCTCCGCCTGCAGCAGGCCGGCGGCGTAGTCGATGAGGGTGTCGCCGATCTCCCGGTGGTCCAGGGTGGTGGCCAGCTTGAGGGAGCTGGAGTAGAGGGTGGAGAGCTCCTGGCGCTTGAGGTCGGCCTGCTTGAGCAGGTCGGTGACCACGTCCTTCTCCGAGGCGTGCTGGCGGGCCTTGCCGATGAGCAGGTGGCCGCAGATGGTCAGGATGATGAAGATGGGCACGGTGAAGGTCATGGTCTTGAAGGTCTCCGCCGCCACCTCCTCGTAGAGGACCGGGGTGAAGTAGACGAAGGAGGTGGCGGCGGCGATGAACACCGTGTACAGCAGGTCCAGGTAGGCGGCGGAGAAGATGATGACCGCCATGTACAGCAGGAAGAGGTTGCTCTGGCTCCCCCCGGTCAGGTAGACCAGCACGGCGATGAGGGCGTCGGTGGCCAGCATCATCAGCACGAAGAGGGCCGGGTGGTAGCCCTCGAAGGGGAAGAAATAGTTGGCCAGGAAGAGGACGATGGAGAGCCCCGCGAAGATCAGGAAGAAGGGGCTGTCGGTGTTGTCCTGGTAGCGCGGGAGCACGAACACCAGGGCCCCGATGAACACCGTCAGCCAGAAGATGACGAAGATGAAGCGGGTGGAGCCCAGCACCACCCGCACCGGCGTGCCGCCCTTCTGCGCCGCCGGCGACGCGGACTCCTTGCTTACGGCCGGGGGGGCGCCCGCCGATCCGCCGCCTGGCCGCGGAAGGTCAGTCCTTTCTCCTCCGGTCATAGACATAGTTGCTTCCCTCGAGGGACTTGGCGTATTTCTTGACCTCCGCGGCGATCTGGGCGATCTTTCCGGGGTGGTGCAGGTCCCGGTAGGTATTGTGCACTATGGCTATGGACAGCGTCAGCAGAGGGAACTTCTGGATGTCCCCCCTGCGGTCCACGCTGACGATGTAGCCGTTGCGGCGGTCCGCCGGGTCGTAGTGCCCGGGTATCCGCGCGTCGAAGAGGCGGATGATCTCCTCGCAGATGGCCGCGGTGCGCTCCATCTCGGTGATGACGATGAAGTCGTCGCCGCCGATGTGGCCGCAGAAGTCGTCCCTGCCGCCGCGGCTCCGCACCGCCTCCAGCATGATCTGGGCGGTGAGCTTGATGACCTCGCTCCCGGCGAAGAAGCCGTAGCGGTCGTTGTAGGCCTTGAAGTCGTCCAGGTCGAGATAGCACACCGCGAACCTGCGGCCGGCGCGGATGCGCGACTCGATGGCCTCCTCGATGGCGCGGTTGCCCGGGAGGCCGGTGAGCGGGCTGGCCTCGCCGTCCCGCACCGAGCGGCGCAGGTGCATCTCGATGCGGGCCTCCAGCTCCAGGGGGTCGAAGGGCTTGGTGACGTAGTCGTCGGCGCCGCTGCCCATGCCCTTCAGCTTGTCCTCCAGCATGCCCTTGGCGGTGAGCATGACGATGGGGATGTGGTTGGTCAGGGGGTCGTTCCTCAGGCGCGAGCAGACCTCCATGCCGTCCAGGTCGGGCATCATCACGTCCAGCACGATGAGGTCGGGCAGCTCCTTGGCGCTCAGCTCCAGCGCCTCTCCACCGTCCCTGGCCTCTAAGACGTCGAAGTCGGCCCCCCCCAGGGTCTCCATGATCAACTCGCGGATATTGGGGTCGTCGTCCACCACCAGGATGCGCGGCTTCAGCGCGGGGAAGGCCCTTCCCCCCTCCTCCAGCGAATCGCGGAAGGTCATCTCGCCTCCGTTCCAACTTCAGCCCGGCCGGGCCCGACCAGTCGACGCCATTCTATTTATCGACCACAGGGCAGGCGGGCTTGATTGCGGCCGCAAGGAAGTTTACGGGTTGAAGAAAGAGGGAAAAGGGGAGGTGCGGCGGAAATATAAAATTTACAAATCAACAATTTGTCATTGAAATATGGCCGGGGGTGTAGCAGAATATTGATATGTCGAAGATTTATCGCACCCGCGCGCGGATGACCGGTCCCAAGGAGGTAGGAGGCCATGGCGGAGAAGAGGCGTTATAAAAAGAGCGAGATCACCAGGAAAAAGCTCATCGACGCGGCCGTCGAGGTCTTCGGGGAGAAGGGCTACTCCAAGGCCCGCATCACGGACATCACCAAGCGGGTCGGGCTGACCCACGCGGCCTTCTACGCCTACTTCAAGGACAAGGACGACCTGGTGCGCAGCCTCATCGAGACCATCTCCGGCGACCTGGGGGGCTACGCGGCCCTCTCCGGCGACGGCGCCCTGGATTTCGACGACCCCAGGGCCCTCAAGAAGGCCGTCTCCGAGATCTTCTCCTTCTACCGCGACAACCTGGTCCTGCACGCCGCCTTCATCGAGGGCGCCCTGCAGGACCGGGAGCTGAGGGCCCTTCTGGGCAAGATCAACAAGGAGCTGGCGTCCTCGGTGGCCAGGCAGGTCAGGGAGCGCAAGAAGGCCGGCAAGTGCGACAACTGGAACCCCGAGGCCGTGGGCAACCTGCTGGTGCTGGCCCTGGGATACGTGGCGGTGGCCAGCGAACTGGGGCTGCTGCCGGCCTCTCGCGACGTGGTCGTCGACAACACCGCCAGGCTGCTCTACGCCGCCTTCAACTACGCCAAGTGAGGGGCGTGACCCTCGTCCGGCCCCGCGGGGCGATGTTCCCTAACGGTAACTTCTCGCGGGCGCTCCCCGCTTTATGGTAGAATTACACTGCTTGTGCTAGGCGCGTCTTACCTGAACCGGAGAGGAGGACCCGGTCGGGCGTACGCGCGGGGTGCCGTGAGGAGAGTGGCGAACGAAAGGAGTTGATTGCATGTCAGAGCTACGGTACGACGGGCGGGTTGCGGTCATCACCGGGGCCGGGGGCGGGCTGGGGCGCGGTTACGCCCTGCTGCTGGCCGGCCGGGGCGCCAAGGTGGTCGTCAACGACCTGGGAGGCACCTTCGACGGAGCCGGGTCGTCCGAGACGGCGGCCCAGAAGGTGGTGGACGAGATCAAGGCCGCCGGCGGAGAGGCCGTGCCCAACTACGACAGCGTCTCCGACTGGGAGGGGGCCCAGGCCATCATCAAGACCGCCGTCGACGCCTTCGGCAAGGTGGACATCCTCATCAACAACGCCGGGATCCTGCGGGACAAGAGCATCATCAAGATGGAGATCGAGGAGGACTACCGCAAGGTCATGGGGGTGCACCTCGACGGGAGCTTCTTCTGCACCAAGGCGGCCTTCCCCATCATGCGGGAGAACAGCTACGGCCGCATCGTCTCCACCGCCTCCGCGGCGGGGGCCTACGGCAACTTCGGCCAGACCAACTACGGCGCGGCCAAGCTGGGCATCGCCGGCCTGATGAACTGCGTCAAGCAGGAGGGCGCCAAGTACAACATCCTGGCCAACACGCTCATCCCGGTGGCCGGCACGCGCATGACCGCCACGGTGCTGCCCCCGGCCGTCCTGGAGAAGCTCAAGCCGGAGTACGTGGCCCCCATCGTGGCCTGGCTGGTCTCGGAGCAGTGCGACGTCAGCGGGAACATCTTCGTGGCCGGCGGCGGCTACTACAGCCGCACCGCCCTGGTGGAGGGTCCGGGCGTCTTCTTCGACACCGAGCAGCCCATCACCCCCGAGATGGTCGTGGACAAGCTGGCCGAGATCAAGGACATCGCCGGCGGGCAGGAGTTCGGCTCGGCCACCGAGCAGACCGGCAAGGCCCTGTCGCACTTGAAGTTCGACTGAGCGACGCCGCGGCAGAGAAGGGGCCTTCGAGAGAAAAGGAGGGGACATGCCGATAGATCCCGCCGTAGTCGGGCACGAGTTCGAGCCGATGGAATACGAGGTCACGCCGGACAAGGTGATCCTCTACAACCTGGGCGTCGGCGCCGGCGCCGACCCCGGCGACCTGAAGTACGTCTACGAGAACGCCCCGGGCCTGCAGGTGCTGCCCACCTTCGGCGTCATCCCGCCGTTCCCGGCCCTGATGGGGCTGATAGCGGCCCCCGGGGTGGAGATCAACCTGTTCATGCTGCTCCACGGCGAGCAGTACCTGGAGGTGCGCAAGCCCATCCCCATCCAGGGCAAGCTGCTGACCAAGCCCAAGGTCTCCGGCCTCTTCGACAAGGGCAAGGGCGCCCTCATCGAACTGGACGTGGAGACCTTCGACGAGGGCGGGGAGGTCGTCTTCTTCAACCGCTTCGGCGTCTTCATCCGCGGCGAAGGGGGCTTCGGCGGGGAGAAGGGGCCCGAGCCCGGCAACGAGCCGCCGGAGCGCGAGCCGGACGCGGTGGTGGAACTGGAGACCGGGGTGACCCAGGCCATGCTCTACCGCCTCTCGGGCGACCGGAACCCGCTGCATGTGGACCCCGGCTTCGCCAGCGTCAGCGGCTTCGAGAAGCCCATCCTGCACGGCCTCTGCTCCTTCGGCGTGGCGGGACGGGCGGTGCTCAACCAGTACTGCGACAACGACCCGGCCGGCTTCAAGGCCATCAAGGTCCGCTTCTCGCGCCACGTCTTCCCGGGCGAGACCATCGTCACGGAGATGTGGAAGGTCGCCGACGACCAGGTCATCTTCCGCTGCAAGACCAAGGAGCGGGGGGATTACTGCCTCTCCAACTCCGCCGTCTGGCTGAACGTCTGAGCAGGACTCAAGCGAGGGGGCCGGCACCGCGCCGGCCCCTTTCGCGCGCCGCCGCGGGGGTCAGGAGGGGATGAAGTCGGCCTCGCGCGTCTCGCGCAGGGTGATGGCCTCCTCCGGGCAGGCCACCCGGCAGAGGCCGCAGCCCATGCACTTGTCGCCGTCGATGACCAGCACCTCGCCGTCCTCCGTCCCCGCCAGGCTCAGGGCGCCGAAGTAGCAGCGCCGGAGGCAGTCGCCGCAGCCGCTGCAGCGGTCCGGGTCCACTTCCGCGGTGAAGCGCGAGGGGTCGCAGATGTTCAGGCCGTCGCTGATGAGCAGGGTGAAGCTCTGGCAGCAGTCGTCGCAGCAGTTGCAGATGAAGTGGGTCTCCTCCGACCTGTTCATGACCACGTGCACCAGCCCCGCCTCCTCGGAACGGCGGAGCACCTCCAGGGCCTCCTCCCGGGTTAGCTCGCGCCCGGAGCCGCGCTCGATGGTGTAGTCGGCCCCCTTGCCGATCTGCAGGCAGACCTCCACCGGCTTGTCGCACTTGCGCGCGATGGTGCGGCAGGTGCAGTTGGTGACCGCGAAGCGCCCGGCCTTGTCGAGGAGGGCCTCCACGTCGTCCCGGGCCAGGATGCGGCTCCTGGCGTCCAGGGACTGCCCGACCGGCACCACCCGCGTGAAGGGCTTGGGCAGCACCTTGGAGACGACGGCGGCATAGGCCGGCCACTCCGCTTCCATGTACTCCTGCCAGAGGTCCAGGTATTCCCGGGGGGCTTCGGGCCAGGTGAGGGTGGCGTCGTGGAACTGGACCAGGTCGCGCCCCATGCGGTAGACGACCCCCTCCGGCTTGCGGGACTTGAAGACCAGGCCCTTCCGGAAGAGGAGGTCGAGGGACTCGCGCACCTCCTCCGCCGCGCGGCCGGTGCGTTCGGCCAGCTGATCCGCGGTGCCCGGCGTGGCCAGCAGCAGCCGCGCCTCGTCCTCGTCGGCGATCATGCGGAACAGCCGGGGGATGATGGCGCTGCCGGCGCAGAAGATCCTCTCGGTCAGCTGGGTGTAGAGGTCTGAAGACATCTCCTGCTCCTCGGTCCGCAACTCGCCTGGCCCGCCCTTAAGGACATCATACCACGGAGGGGCCGGCGAGGGGGCCGCGGCTTTCGCCCGCCGCCCCGCCGCCCCCTTGACCGCGCCCGTGACGCGGCGGGTCAGGGGGCCTCGCCTTCCGCCAGCGCCTTCAGCGCGCCCCGCGGGCCCAGGCGGTGGCGGCGCATGCAGTCGCCCATGCGCTCCTCCGCCGCCCGCAGCACCTTGCGGCTGGTGTGGGGGTAGAGCTCCTTGCAGGCCATCTCCAGGGCGTCGGAGGGCTGGAAGCCGCTGGAGGCCTTCTTCTGCGCGGCGCGGAAGACCTCCCGCAGGTTGGCCACGGTGTCGTCATAGGCCGGCAGGTCCCGCTGTCCGGGCGGCTCGGCGGGGCGGGAGCGGTCGGGCGGGGGCGGCGGAGGGAGCGGCCCCGGATCCTCGGAGAGGGAGCGCAGGGCGCGGAGGTCGCCCCATCCCCGGGAGAGCTTGGCCGCCTCGAGCATCTCCCGCAGGGCGGGCTCGATGTCGCGGTGGGTGTGCGGGTAGAGCTCGCGCACAGCGGCGGAGAGGGCGCCGCCGACGCCCTCCCCCCGGTTCACCAGCTGCAGGGCGCGGAGGAAGATGGCCCGGTAATCGGCGAAGCGGCTTGCCTTCATCTCCCTTTCCTCCATGCCCTTAGTCTACATCACCGGAATGGGGGACGCAGGGCCGGCGTGATAGAATCATCTGGCCTCCGGGGAGGCGGAAAGGAGCGCGGCGTGCAAGAGACGGACGGCGGGGCCGGCGGGCCGGGAAGGCGGGGATGATGGCCAGGGCGCTGGTCCTCTTCTCGGGCGGGCTGGACTCGCTGCTGGCGGCCAGGCTGCTCCGGGACCTCTGCGACGGCGTCACGGCCGTCTGCTTCACCTCGCCCTTCTTCGGTAGCGACGACGCCCGGAAGGGCGCGCGGGACCTGGGCATCGAGCTGGTCGAGGAGGACCTCACCGGCACCCTCATCGGGATCCTGCGGGCGCCCCGGCACGGCTTCGGGAAGAACATGAACCCCTGCGTCGACTGCCACACCGCCATGATCGCCGCGGCGCTGGCGAGGCTGGAGGAGTGGGGTGCGGACTTCCTGGCCACCGGCGAGGTGCTGGGGGAGCGGCCCATGTCCCAGAACCGCCGCGCCCTGGAGACGGTGGCCCGGGAGTCCGGTGCGGGGGACCTGCTGCTGCGGCCGCTCTCGGCCAAGCTGCTGCCGCCCACCCGCCCGGAGAGGGAGGGGTGGGTGGACCGGGAGGCCCTGCTGTCCATCCAGGGAAGGTCGCGCAAGCCCCAGATGGAGCTGGCGGAGGGCTGGGGCATCGCGGGATACAGGTCCCCCGCGGGAGGGTGCCTCCTGACCGACCCGGGCTTTGCGAGGAGGCTGCGGGAGCTCCTGCGCGAGGTGCCCGGCTTCGACCGCGACGACCTGGAGCTGCTCAAGGTGGGGCGGCATCGCTGGAGCGGGAAGCACCGCCTGGTCCTGGGGAGGAACGACGCCGAGAACCGGAGGCTGGAGGAGATGGCCCTCCCCACCGACCACCTCTTCCGGGAACGGGAGCGGCCCGGGCCCACCGCCCTGGTGCGGACGGAGCCGCGGGACGCGCCCTTCGCGGAAGGGCTGCTGGGGGAGGTCGCGGCGCTGCTGGGGCGCTACGGCAAGGCCAAGGAGGCCGTGGACAGGGAAGAGGTCGTGCGCCTGCGGGAGGGCGGCGCCCCTCCTTTATCTTGATTTATTGTTGCATTATGTATAACATATATTAAATCCCGAGGCGGACGGAGAAGAGAAAGGCGGCGGGCGGAGAGAGGCATGGACGAGAGGTACGACTTCAGGGCGGTCGAGGCGAAGTGGATGGAGCGCTGGGAGCGTGACGGCATCTACCGCACCGCCGGCGATCCGGGCAGGGAGAAGAAGTACGTCCTGGTGATGTTCCCCTATCCCTCCGGGCCCGCCCACATGGGGCACGTGGCCAACTATAACCTGGGAGACCTGCTGGCCCGCTTCTACCGCCGGCGGGGGCTGGACGTCCTCCACCCCATGGGCTGGGACGGCTTCGGGCTGCCCGCCGAGAACGCCGCCATCAAGTCGGGGGAGCACCCCGCCGTCCACACCTGGGGCAACATCGACCTGCTGCGGCGCGACCTCAAGCGCCTGGGGTACTCCTACGACTGGGGGCGCGAGCTGGCCACCTGCGCGCCCGACTACTACCGCTGGACGCAGTGGTTCTTCCTCAAGTTCTACGAGAAGGGGCTGGCCTACCGGTCGCAGGCCAAGGCCAACTGGTGCCCCTCCTGCCGCACCGTCCTCGCCAACGAGCAGGTGATCGACGGCCGCTGCGAGCGCTGCGACTCGCCGGTGGAGAAGAAGCTCATCGAGCAGTGGCTGATGCGCATCACCGACTACGCCGAGCGCCTGCTGAGGGACGCCGATAAGCTCTCGGGCTGGCCGGAGCGGGTGGTCAGCATGCAGAAGAACTGGATCGGCCGCTCCGAGGGCTGCGAGGTGGTCTTCAAGCTGGTGGAGCTGGACCAGGAGGTCACCATCTACACCACCCGCCCCGACACCCTCTGGGGCGTCACCTTCTTCCTGCTGGCGCCCGAGCACCCGCTGGCCGACCGCCTGGTGGAGGGCACCCCCCTGCAGGCCGGCCTGGAGGCCTTCCGGGAGCGCATCCGGGGCAAGTCGGAGATGGAGCTGACGGCGCTGGACGTGGAGAAGGACGGCGTCTTCCTGGGGGCCCACGTCGTCAACCCGGTCAACGGGGAGGAGGTGCCGGTGTGGACCGCCAACTTCGTCCTCTCCGAGTACGGCACCGGAGCGGTGATGGCGGTGCCCGCCCACGACCAGCGCGACTTCGAGTTCGCCCGCAAGTACGGCCTGCCCATCCGGGTGGTGGTGGACCCGCCCGGCTGCAGGCTGGACCCCGACGAGATGACCGAAGCCTACGAGGAGCCCGGCACCGTCACCCGCTCCGGGGGGTTCGACGGCATGGACAGCCTCCGGGCCAGGGAGGAGGCCGTGCCCGACCTGCTGGAGAGCAGGGGTTGGGGGCGGCGGGCGGTCAACTACCGGCTGCGCGACTGGCTCATCTCGCGCCAGAGGTACTGGGGGGTGCCCATCCCCATCCTCTACTGCGAGAAGTGCGGGACGGTGCCGGTGCCCGAGGCCGACCTGCCGGTGCTGCTGCCCGAGGACGTCGACTTCTCGCCCGAGGGGCCCTCGCCCCTGGAGCGCTCGGAGTCCTTCCGCGTCGCCGCCTGCCCCTCCTGCGGCGGCCGCGCCGTCCGGGAGACCGACACCATGGACACCTTCGTCGACTCCAGCTGGTATTACATACGCTACGCCGACCCCCACAACGGCGAGGCGGCGTTCTCCCGGGAGGCGGCCGCCCGCTGGCTCCCGGTGGACCAGTACATCGGCGGCATCGAGCACGCCATCCTGCACCTGCTCTACTCGCGCTTCTTCACCAAGGTCCTCTACGACCTGGGCATGATCGATTTCGACGAGCCCTTCACCAACCTGCTCTGCCAGGGCATGGTGGTGCTGGAGGGCTCCAAGATGAGCAAGTCCAAGGGCAACGTCGTCGTGCCCGAGCAGTTCCTCAAAAGCCACGGCGCCGACACCCTGCGCACCTTCATCCTCTTCCTGGGCCCCCCCGAGGCGGACAAGGAGTGGAGCGACTCCGGCATCGAGGGCACCCACCGCTTCCTGCAGCGGGCCTGGCGCGTGGTCCACCGCTACGCCGGACTGAACACCTTCAAGACCGCGCCGGCGACCGAGGACCCCGGGGAAGCGAGGGAGCTGCGCCACTGGACCCACCGCACCATCAAGAAGGTTACGCAAGATATCGAACGCTTCGCCTTCAACACGGCCATCGCGGCCATCATGGAGTTCGTCAACCAGCTGACCAGGTACGGGGAGTCCTCGCCCGGCCTCTTCAACACCGTGGAGGGGCACGAGGCCGTACAGAGCCTGATACTGCTGCTGGCGCCCTTCGCCCCCTTCATCAGCGAGGAGATGTGGGAGAAGGTGGGCGCGCCCTACAGCGTGCATCAGCAGCCCTGGCCGGAGTGGGACGAGGAGGCCGCCAGTTCGCGCACCATCACCCTGGTGGTACAGGTCAACGGGAAGGTGCGGGAGCGCCTGGAGGTGGACGCGGACATCGATCCCGCCGCCATGCAGGAGGAGGCCATGGCCTCGCCCCGCATCCGCGAGCTCGTCGGGGACAAGGAGATCGTCAAGGTGGTCGCGGTCCCCGGGAAGCTCATCAACATCGTCGTCAGATAATCCGGCGGGCCTCTCCCCGGCGGGCGGCCCGCCCCCGGAACCCCCTGGCCGCGCAGGCGGCGGCCGCAAGGCAGTCCCCGGAGAAGCGCGCCCGCGCGCCCGCGAGAAAGGAGGCCCATGCTCGAGAGGATCAAACGCCTGGGGGAGGCGCTGGCCGAGCTGCCGGCCGGGCGCCTGCTGGCGGCCGGGGGAGCGCTCCTGCTGGCGGCCGGACTCTTCCTCTACCTCTACCGGCCCGCCGCTCCCGCGCGGGTGGAGAGGGTGGCGCAGGCCGCGCCGGCGGGCGAGGAGGGCCGGGCGCGGGTCGTCGTCTACGTGGCGGGGGCGGTGGTGCGCCCCGAGGTGTACGAGATGGAGGAGGGGCAGCGGGTCTCGCAGGCCATCGAGAGGGCCGGGGGGCTGCTGCCCGACGCCGACGTCGGCGGCATCAACCTGGCGGAGAAGTGCAGGGACGGGCAGAAGGTGTACGTGCCCCGCGCCGGAGAGCTGGCGGCCGCCGGGACGGCAGCCGGGGGCCGGGGGCCGGTGAACATAAACACCGCCAGCCAGCAGCAGCTGGACGAGCTGCCGGGCATCGGGCCCAAGCTGGCCGCGGAGATCATCAGGTACCGGGAGAAGAACGGCGGGTTCTCCAGCGTCGAGGAGCTGAAGAAGGTCAGGGGGATCGGCGAAGGGAAGTTCGCGGACCTGCGCGACCTGGTGGCCATCTAGGCGGACATGCGGAGCGTCTACCCTTACCGGCTGGCCCTGATGGCGGGGGCGCTGGCGCTGTTCATGCGGTGCGCCGAGGGGCGCGCGCACCTGCTCCCCCTCTCCCTGGGCCTGCTGGCGGCGGGGGCGGCCCTCTGCGCGCTGTTGCGCCGCCCCGAGGGCCGGCTGCTGTGGCTGGGCCTCCTGGTGGCGCTGCTGGGCCTTGCGGGGCTGCGGCTGGCCGGGGAAGCGGAAGGGGGAGCGGCGGCACGCCCGCGGGGAACGACCGCCGTAACCGGGGTGGTGACCCTCGACTCCCCGTTCCTCGAAGGGGGGCGCACCTGGATCGTGGAGGTGAGCGAGGACAGCCGGGGCGCCTTCAGGGCCGGGGAGAGGATCAGGGTGGAGGCGGAGGCGCCCGCCGCCGGAATCGGCTGGGGCGACCGGGTCAGGGCCGTCGGGTCGGCGGCCCGCTTCCGGGACCGGGCCCGCACCGTCAGCGGCGCGCTGCGCTGCCCGGTCCTGGAGAGGCTGGAAGGCTCGAGCCGCCCCCTGGTGGCGGCCACCAACGCCCTGCGGCGCGCCTTGAGCGGCTTCTGCCTCGAGGACGTGGGGGGCGGGGCCGAGGGGCAGCTGGTGGCGGGCATCGTCCTGGGCGACCTGGGGGTGCTCCCCGGCGAGGTCGGCGTGGCCATCCGCCGCTCCGGCCTCTCGCACATCTGCGCGGCCTCCGGGCTCAACGTCAGCATCCTGGCCGCCATGATCTTCTACCTGGGGCGGAGGATGCGCCTGGCCAGGAGCCTGCTCTATCCGGCGGCCATGGCCCTGGTGGTGATGTACGTCCTGGTGATCGGGGGGAAGGCGCCGATGGTCCGGGCCGCCGTCGCCGTGCCCCTGGCCTTCCTGGCCTTCGTGACGGCGGGGGACTTCCACATGCTCTCGGCGGTGGGCGCCTCGCTCATAGCCATGCTCTTCTGGGAGCCCGCCTGGCTGCACAGCCTGAGCTTCCAGCTCTCCTTCGCCTCCATCCTGGGCATCGTGCTGTTGACGGAGCCGCTGTCCGAAGCCATTAAGCCCGGCGGCGGAAAGGTGCAGGCGCTCTTCTCCATGACCCTGGCGGCGCAACTGGCGACGGTGCCGCTGGTCGCCGGTAGCTTCGGTGAGGTCTCGCTCACCGCCGCCCCGGCCAACCTGCTGGTGGTGCCGTTGATCCCCCTATCCATGGGGCTGGGCCTGGCCGGGGGGGCGATCAGGATGCTGCGCCTGCCGCTCGCCTGGCTTGTCGCCCGCCCCTCCTTCTGGGTGGCCAGGTATGTGCTGGCGGCGGCCGGGGCGCTCTCTGCGCCCGGTTGGGCCACGGCGCCGGTGGGCGGGCTGTGCTGGTGGAAGGTGGCCTCATACTACCTGGCCCTGGGAGGGGTCTTTTTGTGGAGGCGGGGGAGGCCGCTGCGGAGGCCCTTCCTGTGCCTGGCCGCCTGCGCCGCCCTGGCGGTGATGGCCGCGAGCCTTGCGGGGGGAGGGGCGGGCGGCGCGCGCCTGGTCTTCCTGGACGTGGGGCAGGGCGATGCGCTGCTGGTGGAGGGCGCCGGGGGGGCCCGCATCCTGGTGGACGGGGGGGAGGACGGTTACCTGCTGCGGCGCAAGCTCCAGGCCTACGGGGTCCGCTCCATCGACCTGGTGATCCTCACCCACCCCGACGCCGACCACGTGGGCGGGTTGAGGGCGGCCCTGGACGAGTGCGCGGTGGCGGCGGTCATGGAGACGGGGAGGAGGGGCGGGAGGGCGTGGAGGGAATGGGAGGAGGGGGTGGAGCGGGAGGGGGCGGAGCGCATCGTCCCCCTCGAGGGGGAGGTCTACGGCCTGGGGGACCTGGCCGTCGAGGTGATGGCGTCGCCGGGACCCGGCGGGAGCGGCGGGGAGGAGCCCACCGGCAACGAGGGGTCGCTGGTCTTGCGCATCCGGGGACCGGGGTTTTCCGTGCTGGCGACCGGGGACATCGAGGAGGAGGGCGAGAGGGCTCTCATGGAATCAGGCAGGGACCTGCGGGCCGACGTCCTGAAGGTGCCGCATCACGGCGGGTACGCCGAGACGGGCGAGGGTTTCTTCCGGGCCGTCGGGGCCCGCGTCTCGGTGATCTCGGTGGGCCGGGACAACCGCTACGGCCATCCGGACGAGAGGACCCTCGAGGCGCTGCGCCGCAGCGGCGCCCGCACCTACCGCACCGACCGGTGCGGTGATATCATTGTCGAGGCGGAGCCGGGTTCGTTCAAGGTGGAGGTGACCGCGGGCGGTGGTCAGGAAGGTGAGCAGGAAAGGGCGGCTCAGCTTGAGGAAGGACATCCTCAAGGCGGTGGTGCTCATCACCTCCAAGGACCACTACCGCACCGCCGACGCGCTGGGCAAGATCCTCTCCGGCCTGAGGAAGCCGGGGGACTACACCTTCGACTGCGAGACGGTGACGCCCAGGTCGGGGCTTCTGCCCGCGGCCCTGGAGCGCGCCCAGATGCTGCCCATGGGCGCGGAGCGCAGGGTGCTGGTGATAACGGAAGCGCAGGACCTCACCAAGGAACAGGCGGCCCTGCTCGAAGCCTACCTGGAGAGGAGCGTCTCCACCACCTCCCTGATCCTGGCCGGGGACGGCGTCAAGAAGGACGGGCGCGCCTGGAAGCTGGCGGACCGCTACGGGGACGTGCTGGTGCTGGAGGAGTACGGCAAGAACGAGTTCCCCGCGCTCATCCGCGAGGCTTTCGGGGACCGCGGCAAGCGGGTCACCGACCGGGCCGTCGGGTACATGCGGGAGAACCTCGGGCAGGACCTGGGGTCCCTCTACGCGGCCATCGAGAAGATCGACCTCTACCACGAGGGCAGGAACGAGATCGACCTGGAGGACGTGGTGCCCTTCGTCGCCCCTTCAGCCGAGCGTTCCGTCTTCGAGCTCATCGACCAGCTCTCCATCAGGGACCTGAACCACTCCTTAAAGGTCAAGGAGGCCATGCTCAAGCAGGGCGAGGACGAGGCCAGGCTGCTGCACATGCTGGTCTGGCAGTTCCGCCGCCTGATCTACTACAAGGCCCTGCGCAGGGAGGGCCGGGACGACCAGGAGATCCTCAAGTACCTGGAGATCAAGCCCTTCGTGCTGGAGCGGCTCAAGCGCCAGTCGAAGCACTTCAGCATGGAAGAGCTGAAGGGCATCCACGACCGGCTGCTCCTCTACGACGTGGGCTCCAAGACCTCCTCCACCCCCGACCCCCACCACCTGGACCTGCTCATCTACGACATCTGCGGCTGCCACGCGGCGTGGTCGTAGATCACCAGCCCCGAGGGCATCTTGGGGTGGAAGTAGGTGCTCTTGTGGGGCATCTTCTCGCCCTGCGAAGCGATCTTCCAGGCCGTCTCCAGTGAGGGCGAGCGCACCAGGAAGCCGGCATCGGGGCTTGCGCCGGCCGTGTCCGAGATGACCTCTTCCAGGTCGACGGTGTACCTGATGCCGTAGGGGCGGGAGGGGTCGCCGGGGTCGCCCAGGCCCAGGTAGCGGCGGAAGACCACCTCGTGCAGGACGGTGACGTCCAGCTCGGTCCACTCGCGGGAGTGGAGGCGCCGCAGGTCGCTCAATCCCTCGTCGAGTCCGCGGGGGTCCACCAGCCAGGCTCCCTCCGCCGTCACCAGGCCGTAGAGGGGCCGCGGGCCCGCGTGGGAGAGCACCTCGGCGCAGGCCCGCCGGATGCTTTCCTCGCGGCACGCGCCGCCCGCTTCCCGCAGGCCGCAGTGGGGCTCGAGGAGCCCGGGGAGGTCGGAGGGGGGGAGGGAGGGGCAGGCGAGGAGGCGGTGCACCGGCAGCAGCACCAGGCCGGGATCGTTGAGCCCGATGAAGGCCATGGAGATGAAGTCCCACGGCTCCTCTCCGCCGCAAGGGGCCCCGGCCCGGCGCTCGTCCCGGTAGCGCAGGGAGGTCTCGTAGCGGTGGTGGCCGTCGGCTATGAAGATGCGCCGGTCCGAGAAGAGCTCGCGCAGCTCGCGGAGGAGCCCGGGCTCGCTCAGCTCGCGGACCTCGTGGCCGATGCCGCGTGCGTCCGTAAAGGAGAAGAGGGGGAGGGATGCCGGCAGGGCGCGCTCCGACAGGTAGGCGTGGTATGCGGGGCCGTCCTCGAAGAGGGCGAAGACCTGGCTGAAACTGGCCGAACAGGCCCGCAGCAGCGCCAAGCGCTCCTCGGTGACCTCGGGGAAGGTGCGTTCGTGGGGATAGATGCCGTCCCCGCCCAGCCCCTCCAGGCGGTAGAGGGCGATGAGGGCGGTGCGGTCGAGGCGGCGGCCGCCGGGGAGGTCGAAGGCCTGGCGGTAGAGGAAGACGGAGTCGGAAGCGCTGGTCTTGAGGGCCCCCTCCCGCTTCCAGGACTCAAAGCGCCGGGCGGCTTCCTCCTGCCAGTGCCGGGAGGGGGCGGCGGGGTCGTCCGCGAGGATCAGGCGCACGATGTTGCGGGGATTGGCCTCCAGGAGCTCGCGGTGCTCGGCGGGGGAGATGACGTCGTAGGGCGGGGCGAAGAGGGTCTCGATGCCGCCGGACATCGCCGTGTCGTAATAGCATCCCTTGAAGGCCCTGATCTCCGCCATCTCAACCGCCTTTGCCAGTGATCCGTCCCGGTAGTCTTTCACGATGTTAGTAAGCAGGCGACCTATTTGCAAGCATGATACCCGGGAACCGGGACAAAACGCGGCGGGGACGTCCGGGGATGCGGACGGAGGCAATGGGGTATAATGAAGGTGCCTGAAAGGGGGTCTGCATGGCTGCAAGCAAGGGAGCGGCGGGCGGAGCGCGCGCCGCCGCGGCGGCGGTACTGGCGCTGGCCCTGGGACTGCTGCTGGTCCCGGCCGGCGGGACGCCGGCGCAGGCGGCGGTCACGGCCCGCATCGACCGCCTCATCTATCCCACCTTCGGCTATCCCCAGATGGTCCGGGAGGGCGAGTCCTTCACCCTGGAGTTCGACTTCCGCAGGGACGCCCCCTCCACGGCCCTGCCCCTGGACGTGCGGGGTTGGCAGGCCAGCATCACCAGCTCCAACGCCTATACCCCCTGCGTCTATCGTCTGGAGGTGGAGTCGGTGGAATTCGGGACCAGCCTCCGCTGGCCCCCCGGCTCGGGGAGGAGCGTCTACGATGTATACCGGGTGACCGTCGGCGTGCCCCCGGAGGCCATGCCCGACCTCTACGACCTGTCCGTGCAAGTGACCGCGGACGGCGTGTCCTGCGCGGATTCCCAGCCCCACGCCGTCTGCGTCGTCAGGGACTGGAAGCAGGATTACCGGGTGATCCAGTGGACGGACGTGCACGTGCACGACGTGCAGTACGGCGTGGCGGGGTTCGAGGGGACGGCCTGGACCGACCGGGAGGTCCACGACGCCCGTTACCTGAAGAAGGCCGTGCAGGCGGTCAACCTCCTCGCCCCCGACTTCCTGGTCCTGACCGGGGATACCGTCTTCGGTCAGCGCTATCTCCCGGAGCAGTGGCCGCCGGACGACGGACGGAACCGGCCGGGCTCTACCGCCACCGAGTACGAGTACGAGTACGGCTGGTGCTACGAGGAACTGCAGGCCCTGGAGGTGCCGGTGTTCGTACAGCCGGGCAACCACGACGGCTACTACGACACCCTGGACGACGGGCTGGACTGGTTCACCTCCACCTACGGCCCGCTCTACTATTCCTTCGACTACGGGGACCACCACTACACCGCGGCCAACTCCTTCGACTGGCCGCAGTCCGACCGCGAGGTGAAGGAGTTCTACACCTGGCTGACGGGGGTGCTCAACCCGGTATCCTGGCAGGGGCAGCTGCAGGGCGGGGGCGATGCCCCCGGCGCCGGCTCCGCCCCCGATCCCGGGACCTACACCGGCCAGCTGGCCTGGATCCGGGACGACCTGGCCGCCCACCAGTCGTCGGGCTTCCGCGTCCTGCTCATGCACCACGACCCCACCGTGCCCGACATGTGGGAGAAGAAGAACTACGTGGTGGTCACCCTGGGTAAGGACGGCGCGGGGCGCCTGGCCGCACTGCGCCTCTGCGCCGACTACCGGGTGGGCCTGCTCCTCTCCGGTCACGATCACAAGGACCAGTATCACGAGAGGGACTGGAGCGGCGGCGGAGGAACGACAGTCTTCCCCAATGCCACCAGCCTGTGCATCCAGAAGGACGGCAGCCACGACTTCTATCCCGGCTTCAAGATGGCCGAGTTCTCAGGAGACACCCTGTCCTCTCACAGCTACAGGACCGGCGGCGCCCACTACTCGTACCCCTGCTACGACGGCTGCACGGTTGGCGGCTCCACCGACCTCTCCACCCTTGACCGCCCCTCCATCGAGAGCGCCTTCTCCAACGGCGGAGACTGGTCGGGCGGCCACGCCTACGCCTTCTGCGACGTCGAGAACCGCCTGGAGCGGGGGTTCGAGGACTGCCGTCTCGAGTTCTACATGCCCTATCCCGGACCCGACGCCTACTATGCGGTGACCGGCGGGCGGATCGTGGACATGGCCCGGCCCGCGGACGGCCGCCTCAACCTGCGGGTAGGATTGGACCTGGCGCCGGAGGCCGCGCAGCGGGTAAGCCTGAGCCTGGAGACGGACGGCGACGCCCCGGCCGGCTCGGTGCTGATAAACGGGGGCGCCGCACAGACCGACGCCCTCGACGTGGTCCTGACGCTGAACGCCACCGACGGCGGTTCGGGGGTGAAGGACATGATGATCTCCAACCGGGCCGACTTCGCCGGCGCGCGCTGGGAGCCCTACGCCGCCGTGCGGGGATGGCGCCTGGCGGAAGGGCCCGAGGGCTACCGGTCGGTCTTCGTGAAGTTCCGCGATTTCACCTACCCCGGCCACGTCTCTCTCCCCGCCGCCGACGACGTGGTCTATCACACGGGCTCCGCGCCATGGAAGGACCGCTGGTACTTCGCCGAAGGCTACACGGGAGCGGGGTTCGAGGAGTTCCTGTGCATCCTCAATCCCTCCCCTGCGCCCGTCCACGCCACCCTGACCTACATGCCCGAGGGCGCTCCCAACATGGTCCGGGAGCTCGACGTCCCCGGACTCTCGCGTTTCACGGTCAACGTCAACAACCACGCGGGCAGCGGGCTCAACCTCTCCTGCCTGCTGGAGGCGGAGGGGGAGGTGGTCGCCGAGCGGCCGGTCTACTTCTCCTACGGGGGGCTGTGGGCGGGGGGC
>CAZETE010000001.1:32710-226629 GCA_964515075.1 uncultured Actinomycetota bacterium
GACTGCCCGGAGGCGGGAGACGTCTCCGTCCGGCTGGACTCCGAGCGGCCGGTGGTCGCCGAGCGGCCGGTCTACTTCTCCTACGGGGGGCTGTGGGCGGGGGGCCACTGCGTGACGGGGGCGAGGAGCGCCGAGACCACCCTGTACTTCGCGGAAGGCTACACCGGCCCCGGTTTCGAGGAGTGGCTGACCATCCAGAACCCCGGGGCGGAAGACACCGAGGTCACCCTGACCTACATGACCGGCACGGGCGGCAACTACACCAGCAGGCACCGGGTGGCCGCCCACAGCCGCTACACGGTCATGGTCAACCGCGACTGCCCGGAGGCGGGAGACGTCTCCGTCCGGCTGGACTCCGAGCGGCCGGTGGCCGCCGAGCGGCCCGCCTATTACAACTACTCCGGCAAGTGGGCGGGGGGCCACTGCGTTACGGCTTTCTCCAAGCGCTGAGGCCGCCTCGACCCCGGGTCCTTTCGCCGTGCTATCTTTAGGGTATGAGGATAGAGGAGCACCCCATACTGGCGGACCTCGGGAAACGGCCGGAGATAAGGATATCCGTCAACGGCCGGCCCTGCCTGGCGCGGGAGGGGGATACGGTGGCATCGGCCCTGTGGGCCCTGGGGTTCAGGCGTTTCCGCGACACCCGCAGGCTGTCGGAGCCGCGCGGCCCCTTCTGTTTCATCGGGCGCTGCACCGACTGCGAGGTCACCGTGGACGGACGGCCGCGGGTGAAGTCCTGCACGACCGCCGTGCGCGAGGGGATGCGCATCGAGGTGCCGGAGGAAGGGGAGTGAGCTACCCCCGGGAGTCGGCCGACCTGGCGGTGGTGGGGGCGGGCCCGGCCGGCCTCTCGGCGGCGGCCGAAGCCGCCGGCCTCGGCCTCAAGGCGGTGGTGGTGGACGAGAACGAGCGGGGCGGGGGACAGCTGAACAAGCAGATACACAAGTTCTTCGGCTCCGTTGAACACGGCGCGGGGCGGCGAGGTTTCGAGATAGCGGAAGGGCTGCTCCAGCACTGCGCCGGCCGGGGAGTGGACCTGCGCCTGGGGCACCTGGCCGCGGGGGCCTTCGCCGGGCGCCGCCTGCTTCTGAGCGGCCCGGGAGGCGTCAGCCTGCTGGACTGCGGGGCCCTGATCGTGGCGGCGGGGGCGGCGGAGAAGCCGCTGGCCTTTCCCGGCTGGACGCTGCCGGGGGTGATGGGGGCGGGCGGCGCCCAGACGCTCATGAACCTCGGCGGCGTGCTGCCGGGCCGCCGGGTGGCGGTGGTGGGCACCGGCAACGTCGGACTCATCGTGGCTTACCAGCTCATCCAGGCCGGGGCGGAGGTCGTGGCCATGCTGGAGCTCGAGCCGGAGGTCAGGGGTTACGAGGTGCACGAGGCCAGGCTGCGGCTGCTGGGGGTGCCCTTCCTCCTGCGCCACCGGCTGCTGCGGGCCGAGGGCGGGGGCCGCGTGGAGGGCATGGTGGCGCTGGATGAGCAGGGCGGGGGCTGCTTCCGCTACGAGGTGGACTGCATCTGCCTGGCGGTGGGGATGTCGCCCCTCATCGAGCTGCCGCTGATGCTGGGATGCCGCGCCCACTACGATCCCCGACTCGGCGGGTGGCTGCCCTGGCACGACAGGTCCATGCGGACTTCCCGGGAGGGGGTCTACGTGGCCGGCGACTGCGCGGGCGTGGAGGAGGCCTCCGTGGCCATGGAGGAGGGGCGGATGGCGGCCGTCGCGGCGTGCTTGGGGGCCGGGGCCTTGAGCCGCAAGGAGGCGGAGTCCCGCATGGGGGAGACGGCGGAGAGGTTGTACGAGTTGAGAGACGGTCCGTATAATTGGGGGCGTAGAGAGGCCAAGGAACGCCTCTGGGCCACTTGAGGACGAAAGGGCAGATAGATTGGAGAGCGTGCCCCGCGGCGGAGAAGGCCGCCGCCTGGTTATCGAATGCCGCGAGCCCATCCCCTGCGATCCCTGCGCGGTGGCGTGCAGGCGGGGCGCGCTGGTCATGAAGGGCGGCATCAACGCGCCCCCGTCGTACCGCGGGGAGCGCTGCGACGGCTGCGGCGCCTGCATCGACGCCTGCCCCGGTTCCTGCATATTCCTGGTGGAGGAGGCAGGGGGCGGGCGGACCCGGGTGACCATGGCCTACGACCGGCTGCCGGTCCCCGCCGAGGGGAGCGTGGTGCCGCTGGTCGGCGCGGACGGCAAGGCCCTCGGCGAAGGGAGGGTGTGCCGGGTGAAGAACGCCAAGGCCGACCGGCGCCTGCGTCTGCTGACCGTGGAGGTTGCGGGCGAGCACGGCGCCGAGGTGCGCGGGATCGGGAGCCCGGGCGCCTCCTCGGGGAGGCGCCCGGCGGAGCCGGTCGACCCTCCCCCGGAGGAGGATTACCTGGTCTGCCGGTGCGAGGAGGTCTTCCGTTCCGAGCTGCTCAAGGCGGCCTCCGCGGGGGTGCGGCACGCCGCCAACCTGAGGAGGTTCACCCGCACGGGCCTGGGCCTCTGCCAGGGCAGCGCCTGTGCCGAAACGCTGCTGAGCGAACTGTCCGGCCTGACCGGGCTGGAGATCGAGCTGCTGGGCTTGCCCCGGGCGCGGCCGCCGGTGCGGCCGGTGGGCCTCGGGAAGCTCGGCGTATAGAGGAGGGAGTCATGGAGGTTCTGAGCGCTGAAGTGGTGGTCATCGGGGGAGGGGTCATCGGCGCCTCCATCGCCTACTACCTGAGCAAGGAGGGCGTGGGAGTGATGATGGTGGAGGCGGAGGACCTCGCTTCCGGGGCCTCGGGAGCTTGCGACGGGTTCCTCTTTCTCCAGTCCAAGCAGCCGGGTGCCCACCTGGAGCTGGCCAGGGAGAGCGTGGCCCTCTACCCGGAACTGGCACGGGAGCTGGACGTGGATATCGAGTACAACCCCTGCGGCGGGCTCATCCTGGCCCGGAACGCCGACGAGATGAAGGCCTTGAGGGCGGGCGTGAAGAAGATGAAGGGCGCCGGGCTGGACGTGGAGATGGTCACCGAGGCCGACCTGAAGAAGATCGCCCCGGCCGTGGCCGAGGGGGCCAAGGGAGCTTCCCTGTGCCGGGATGACGCGCAGGTCAACCCCACCCTGCTCACCCTGGGCCTGGCCAAGAAGGCCGGGGACCTGGGGGCGACCATCCTCGTCAACTGCCGGGTGGACAACATCATCATCATGAACGAGAGGGTCAAGGAACTGAGGACCTCGGTGGGCCCCATCCACACCCGCAAGGTGGTCTGCGCGGCGGGCGTGGGGTCCAACCAGATCGGCAAGATGGCCATCATCGACATTCCGGTGATGCCCCGCAAGGGACAGGTCCTCGTGACCGAGCCCACCGAGCGCGTGCTGGACCACGTGGTGGCCGACTTCGACTACATGCTCGCCAAGACCGGCGGCGACGAGAGCTCCGCCAAGAGCGAGGAGGCCAAGCGGCTGGGCCTGGGCTTCACCGCCGAGCAGACCGCCAGCGGCAACATCCTCCTGGGGAGCACCCGCGAGTTCACCGGCTTCGACACCGAGACCACCGCCGAGGCCATCAACGCCATCGCCAAGAACGCCTCGGAGATAATGCCGGCCATCAACGAGCTCGACGTCATCCGGAGCTTTGCGGGGCTGCGGCCCTACTCCCCCGACGGCCTGCCCATCCTGGGGACGGTCAAGGGGATCAAGGGCTTCTACCTGGCGACCGGGCATTCCGGGGACGGCGTGAGCCTCGCGCCCATCACCGGCAAGCTCATGGCCGAGCTGATCCTCTACAGCGAGACCAGCCTGGACCTCAAGCCCTTCTCGCTGAAGAGGTTCAAGTGATGCGGGAGAGGGAGCGGCCTTGAAGGTACTCTTCGTCTACCCCGACTACAAGATCAACGTCGACCAGGACACCGGGAGGGTGACCGGGGTGGAGAGGGGCGGCTGGTACATGGAGGGGGCGGCCTCCATCTCCGCCGTGCTCAAGCAGGAGGGCTTCGAGGTCTCCCTCTACCACCTGGTGGAGCCGGAGGACCGGGCGGCCTTTCAGCGCAGGATCTCGGAGGAGGCCCCCGGGCTCATCGGCTTCATCACCATGACCAGGGAGTACCCCCAGGTGAAGGAGTATGCCCGCTGGGCCAAGGAGGTCACGGACGCGCCGGTCATCTCCGGCAGCTACCACCCCACCACCAAGCCCGAAGAGGTCATCGCCACCGAGGGCATCGACATGCTCTGCCGGGGGGAGGGGGAGGACGCCATGCTGGAACTGGCCCGGGCCCTCCGCTCGGGCGAGGACTACTCCGGCATCCGCAACCTCTGGGTGAAGCGGGGAGGGGAGGTGCTCCGCAACCCGGTGCGCCCCTTGAGGGAGGACCTGGACACTCTGCCCCTGCCGGACTTCGGCCTCTTCGACTTCTCGAAGCTCGCCAGCACGCAGATCAAGACGGGCGTGGTCATCCTCTCGCGGGGCTGCCCCTACAGCTGCACCTACTGCTCCAACAAGAAGCTGCGGGAGATCTACCCCAACAAAGGGAGGTATTCGCGCTTCCACAGCCCGGCATACTCCATCGAATACCTGAAGAAGCTCATCGACACCTGCCCGCAGATCGAGTACCTCAACTTCCGCGACGACATCCTGCCCTGGAAGGGGGGGTGGCTGGAGGAGTTCACCCGGGCCTACCGGCGGGAGATCGGCCTGCCCTTCATCTGCAACTACCGGGCCAACCTGGTGACGCCGGAGGTGGTGCGCATGCTGCGCGAAGCCGGCTGCTATCAGATGTTCTTCGGGGTGGAGAGCGGCAACGACTACATCCGCAACACCGTGCTCAACCGGCACATGGACCGCCGGGAGATCATCTCCGCCTTCCAGGCCTGCCGGGAGGCGGGGATCAAGACGGTGGCCTACAACATGGTGGGGCTGCCCTTCGAGGACATGTCGTGCGTGCTGGACACCGTCAAGCTGAACGCGGAGATCCGGGCGGACATCTCCCTCAACCCCATCTATTATCCTTACCCCGACACCGCCCTCTTCGAGGTGGCGGTGGAGGAGGGGTTCGTGCCGGCGGCCTACGATTACCGCGAGGACCGCTACGTCGACCAGCCGACGCTCCGCAGGGATCAGCTCTTCTTCGTCCGCCGCTACTTCAAGACCTTCGTCCGCGCCTACCGCCTGGCCCGCCGCCTGCCGGCTCCCCTGGGCGCGTCGGCGGAGAGGCTGCTGGACGGGGTCTGGCTGAGCCCGCGCCTGCCCCACCGCCTGCTGGTCAAGGTGGCCCACCGGCGCGACCTCGCGGTGGAGCGGGCCAAGGAGGCCTTCCGCAAGGCCAGCCCGGAGCTCTACCTCAAGGTGCGGGACCGCGTCCGGGGAGTGGAAAGGTAGTCCGAAAAGAGCCATGGCGGAATGCATCAACTGCGGGCGCGAGACCGAGCCGGGAAGCTTCTTCTGCCAGGAATGCCTGGACTCCATGGCGCCGGGGGAGGAGGAGCGGCAGCCGCAACCCCCGCCGCCCGGCGGCGGGAAGGAGCCGCCCCCGGCGGCCCGCGCGGGGGCCTCCGCCGGGGACGAACGGCCGTCCGGGCAGGCCATAGACGCGGTCAGGGCCAGCGTCCTCACCCCCCCGGGGGAGAAACGCGTCCTCAAGGCGGCTACCGAACCGCCGCAAAGTAAGCCCGGGAAGGGCCGGTCCGAGGCCCCGCGGGAGGGGCCGGACGCCGGAGAGAGGGCCAGGGCGGCCCTCGGGAAGGCGGGACGCGGCGGCAGGAGGGCGGCGGGAGCCCTCAAGGGAGCCGCCTTCAAGGGCGGACGCTGGCTCAAGGGACTGGCCCTGCAAGAGAGCGCTCCGCTCAAGGGAGCGGACCTGGCGGCCTGGGCCGTCGGCCTGGGGGCGTCCCTGCTGCTGCTGGCGTCCCTGACCCTCATGGACCTGCTCGAGTTCGCCTGGATGCCGAAGGAGCCGGACGCCTTCGAGGCGACCTTCTCCCGCCTCAAGGGCTTCGATCTGGGGCTGTTCGGCTACCTGCTCATCGCCTGCGCGGCGCTGATCCTGGTGGTGCAGGCGTCGAGCCTGGCGGCCGCGAGGTACGGTTGGAGGACCCGCCTCAACCCCTCCTTCCTGGCGGCGGCGCTCTGCCTGGTGGCCCTGGGCCTCCTGCCCCTGGCGCTGGCCAGCAACGCCGCCATCGTCAGCGCCTCGACCGCCCGGTCGCGGCTGCCCATGGAAGACCTGGGATACGCCAGGAAGTCCGTATTGTACGGCGCCTATATCGCGCTCTTCAGCATGGTGGCCGTCTTCGGGGCGGCTTCCTCCATCCTGGCGGAGGAGAAGGCCGTGCCGTACTGGATGGCCTCCCTGTACGGCCGGTGCAGGGACGGGGTGAAGGCCTTGGCGGGGAAGGCGCGCGGCGGCGGCAGGGGCGGCCTCCATGCCTAGAAGGGACGGCAGGTCGGGGGCGGGGACCGCGGGCAGGGGAGCTGGGCGCGTCCTCGACGCCTTCGACGCCTTCATCCTGGACATGGACGGGGTGCTCTACCGCCGCGACGAGCCCATCCGCACGGCGGTGGAGTTCGTCGGCCGGCTGGCAGCCGAGTCCAAGGAGGTCCTCTTCCTCACCAACAACTCCCGGTACGGGACGGAGCACTACCGGAGGAAGCTCAAGGCCATGGGCATCGAGGCCGGCCGCGAAGCCATCCTGACCTCCCCCGAGGTGCTGCGCGAGTACCTGCGTGAGGGCCGGGCGGCGCCGGGCGAAACGGCCCTGGTCATCGGCAGCCGGGCACTGGAGAGGGAGGTGGAACGGGTGCCGCTCGAGCTGGTCCGCGGCGAGGAGGGCAAGCGCGCGGACCTGGTGGTGGTGGGGTGGGACACCGCCATCAACTACGAAAAGCTCAAGGCGGCCTGCCTGGCCGTCCACAACGGGGCTGCCCTGGTGGCCACCAACGACGACGCCACCTATCCCGCGCCGGAGGGCAAGTGGCCGGGGACCGGGGCCCTGGTGGCGGCGCTGGAGAGGTGCACCGGCGAGCGGGCGGCGGTGGTGGGCAAACCCAACCCCTACATGATGGAGTGCGCCCTGCGGCGCGTGGAGGCCCCGCGCTCGCGCATCCTGATGATCGGCGACCGGGTGGAGACGGACGTCCTGGGCGGGAAGCGCGCCGGGTTGAGGACCTGCCTGGTGCTGACGGGGGTGAGCGGCAGGGCGGATGCCGAGGCCGCCCGCCCGCGGCCCGACTACGTGGTCGGGGACCTGACGGAGCTGGCCGCCGTCCCGCGATGATCCCCCTCTGGGACCGCAATCCCGCCCGGCGCCTTCCCCTGGTGACCGCGGCCCTGATCCTGGCCAACCTGGCCGTCTTCCTCTACATGCTGACCTTGAGCCCCTCGGGGCTGGAGACCTTCATCTGCCGCTTCGCGGCCGTGCCCCGGGAGATCTGCAGCGGGCGGCAGCTCCCGGCCCCGGAGGCGGCGCAGCTGCTCCCGCTGGCAGACCCGGGCATGGTCAAGAACGTCTACCTGGCCCTTGTGACCTGCATGTTCCTGCATTCGGGCTGGCTGCACCTCCTCTTCAACCTGCTGTTTCTGGCGGTCTTCGGCAACAACGTGGAGGACGCCATGGGGCACCTTGCCTACCTGCTCTTCTACCTGCTCTGCGGGGTGGCCGCCACCGTGCTGCACGCGGCGGTCTATCCGCAGAGCGCCGCTCCGCTGGTGGGGGCCTCGGGCGCCATCGCCGGGGTGATGGGTTCCTACCTGCTGCTCTATCCGCGCGCCCGCATCGTCGCCCTGGCCTTCTTCCTGGTCCTGCCCGTTCCGGCCTGGGCCTTCATCGGGGCCTGGGCGGCCTGCCAGTTCCTGGCGGCCCTGGCCTCGCGGGGCGGCGCGGCGGGGAACGTGGCCTGGTTCGCGCACGCCGGAGGGATGGCCTGCGGGGTGGCGGCGACGCTGGCGTTCTACCCGCTGCTCAAGGGGAGGCGCGGGCGGCGCGGAGGCCGCGAGGAGGGATGAGGGCTAGCGGTCGAACTGCTTGAGGATGGGGTAGGGGTTGACGGCGGCGCCGCCGCCGGGGTGGATCTCGAAATGGAGGTGGGGAGGGGTTCCCTGGGCGTTGCCGGTGTCGCCCACGTAGCCGATGACCGTGCCGGCCGTGACCCGGCCGGTCTGCCCGAACTTCTGCAGGTGCATGTAGTAGTAGACGTTGCCGTCGTCGCCCACCAGCCGTATGTAGTTGCCGGCGTTCTTGCCCACGCCGGTGGAGGCCGAGCCGGAGACGCAGGCCACGCAGGGGGTGCCCATGGAGGCGAAGATGTCGTTGCCCAGGTGGACGCCGCCGACGGCGCGCGGCTCGTGCCAGTCGTTGGAGTAGGTGTGCGCCCCCTTGACCGGGAAGACGAAGGAGGAGACGGTGGTCTTGCCGCTGGTGGCGCTCCCCCCGCCGCCCCCGCCGCCCGACTGGGACATCAGCTGCAGCACCTCCGCGTTGACCGAGGCCAGCAGCCTCTCCTGGGCGGCCAGGGAGGCCTGCAGCTCCATCTGCTTCTGCTGGACCTGCCCCAGCGCGTGCTGCTTGCGGGCCTTCTGGTCCTCCAGGTCGCGCTGGCGGACGGCGACCTCGCGCCGCAGATCCTTGGTCTGCTTGAAGATGCCCAGGTCCTGCCCGGCGATGTAGTTGAGGAAGTCGTAGCGGCTGAGCATGTCGTCGATGGAGGTCGACTCCAGGAGCACCTCCACCGCGTTGACCTCGCCCTCCATGTAGATGGCCCGGATGCGTCCGGCAAGGATCCTGCGGGACTGGTCGTAATCGGCCTGGGCCTTCTCCAGCTTGCGGGTGTTGTCGGCGATGAGGAAGTTGACGGACTCCAGCTCCGAGAGCTGCTGGGAGTACTCGAGGGCCGCCCGCTCGCTCTGGCTCTTGAGCGCGTTGAGCTGCTCCTGCACGCGCTGCGCCTCACCCTGTTTCTCCTGCAGGGTGGCGGCCCGGGCAGCCGGGGCGGCGGGCCCCGCGCAGAGGAGCACGGCCAGGCTCAAGGCCAGGCAGGCCGACTTGCCAAGCAGCGTCTTCAAGGCCGCCATGTCCGCGTGACGACACCTCCTGCGAAATGCGTTAGAATTATCCGCAACGGCACGCCTCATCATGCTTATTGAAGCACGATGCTGTTGGCGGTGTCAATGATTGTTAATAACATAGTATAAAATATAATTATTGTTAAAGAAAGGACGGCCATGATCGTCGTCGATTCGCTGGTCAAGTCCTACGGGAAGAAGCGGGTCCTCGCGGGCATCGACCTGGAGGTGGGGGAGGGGCGCATCTACGGTCTGCTGGGGCCGAACGGCGCCGGAAAGACCACCCTGCTCAAGCTGCTCTCCTGCCTGCTCCGGCCGGATTCGGGCGACGCCTTCGTGGGCGGGCTCTCCATACGCCGCGAGGCGCGGAGCGTCCGGTCCTCCATCGGGCTGGTGCCCCAGGAGGCGGCCATGTACGCCAAGCTGTCGGTGGGGGAGAACCTGGCCCTGATGGGCAGGCTGCACGGGATGGAGGCCGCGGACTGCCGGGAGCGGGCGGACCGGCTGCTGGAGCGGTTGCGGCTTAAGGACGCCGCCGGGACCCGGGCCGAGCACTGCTCCGCCGGGATGCGTCAGGCCTTGAACATCGCCATGGGGCTGGTCCACCGGCCCCGGGTGGTGCTGCTGGACGAGCCCACGGAAGGGCTGGACCCGGCGGTGCGCCGCGCCGCCTGGGAGCTCTTTCAGGAAATGGCCGGGGAGGGAAGGACGCTGCTGCTCACCACGCACGTCATGAGCGAAGCCGAGGGATACTGCGACGAGGTGGCCCTCCTCCGATCGGGGGAGATACGCGTGGTGGGGCCGCCGCGGGAGGTGAGGGAGCGCCTGGTGGGCGAGGCCTCCCTGGAGGAGGTCTTCATGGACCTGCCGGCGGAGAAGGGCCGGGCATGAGCGCTTACCGGCAGATCGTCGCCAAGGACTTGAAGATCATCTTCCGCCACCGGCTGCTCCTGGTCATCCTGCTGCTCTACCCCTTCGTGCTCATGGCCATCGTCGGCCTCACCTTCTCCGAGGACCGTCCCTTCGCCGTGGGCGTGGTGGTGGAGGGGGAGGGCGCCGGGACGGAGAGGGCCGGCAGGGTCTGGATCGAGGGAGAGCCCTACGGGGCGCTGGAGCTGGTGGAGAGGTTCCTGGGCGAGGTGGCCGGGGTGGAGGAGTACCCCGACCAGGCTTCGGCGGAGCGGGCCCTGCGGGAGGGGCGCCTGGACGCGGCGCTGGTCATCCCGGCCGGCTTCATCGAGGGCCTGAAGAACCTCTACGAGAGCGCCACCGTCGAGGTCATCGTGGACCAGAGCAACGTGTTCAGGGCGGCCTCGGCGGAGATGAGCGTGCGGGGGGCCCTCTCCCGCGTCAACCGCAGCGTGGTGGAGGAGAAGCTGCGCGCGGTCATCTCCGGCCTCGGCGTCCTGGTTTCGGGGGGCGACTTCTTCGGCAGCCAGGTCATCGGCATGGAGGAGGTCATCGAGAATCTCGAGCAGGTCCAGGCTTCCCTGACCGACCAGGGGCTGCAGGCGCGCCTGGAGGGAGAGCTCAAGCTGGCCCGGACGGTCATCGAGGACCTCGGCAGCGCCGCCGACTACCTGCGGGGAACGGCCATGCCCCTGGAGGTGGAGGTCAGCGGGGTCTCCGGACGGGCGCTGGACCTGAGCGAGAGCGTCACCCCGCTGCTGCTGGGCCTGTCCACCCTGTGGACGGGCATCCTCTGCGCGGCCGTCCTCATGTCCATGGAGGAGGAGGACGGCATGCGCCGGCGGCTGCGCCTCACGAGCATGGGGGACCTCGCCTTCATCTCCGCCAAGTCCACCACCGCCTTCCTCATCGTCTTCGCGCAGTCCCTGGCCATGGGCCTGATCGCCCTGGCCCTCTTCCCCTCCCTCTCCGCCAGCGTCCTCCTCTCCCTCGTGGTGGTCTCGCTGACCGCCCTCTCCTCCATCGGCATCGGCATCGGCATCTCCGCCCTGGCGCGGGAGGTGGCTTCCTCCATCATCATCTCGGTGCTGGTGACCTTCCCGGTGTTCTTCCTCTCCGGGGCCATCTTTCCCTTGAACCGCATGCCCGGCTACCTGCGGGCGGCGGCCCGCCTGATCCCCTTCACCTGGGCGTTCGACACCCTCAACGGGGTGATGCTGCGGTCGGACCCCGCCTCCATGGTCCTGCGCGACCTGCTGGTCATCACGGCTTTCGGGGCGGCCCTGCTCCTCCTGGGGTCCTGGCTGATCAGGCGGACGGACTGAGGGGATGTGTTAAAATGGTCCGTGTTTCCCAAGTAAAGCCGGTTCCGTTCGACGATGAGGTGGTGATCCCATGGACTATTACAACCCGGTGGAGGTGGCGGACCGGGAGGAACTCGACGCCCTGAAGCTCTCCCGGCTGCGGGCGACGCTGGAGAGGCTCTACGACAGGGTGCCCTTCTACCGCGGCAAGCTGGCCGAGGCCGGCTTCGAGCCCGGCGACCTCAAGGGCCTCGAGGACCTGGGGAAGCTGCCCTTCACGGTCAAGAGCGACCTGCGCGACAACTATCCCTTCGGGCTCTTCGCCGTGCCCATGCGGGATATCGTCCGCCTCCACGCCTCCTCCGGCACCACCGGCAAGTCGACGGTGGTGGGGTACACCGCCTCCGACATCGAGGTGTGGGCCGACCTCATCGCCCGGACCATCGTGGCCGCCGGCGGCACCCCCGACGACGTCGTCCAGGTGGCCTACGGCTACGGGCTCTTCACCGGCGGGCTGGGCCTCCACTACGGGGTGGAGAAGCTGGGGGCGACGGTGGTGCCCATCTCCGGGGGCAACACCAAGCGGCAGGTGCGCCTGATGCAGGACTTCGGGACCACCATCCTGGCCTGCACCCCTTCCTACGCCTTGAACATCGCCGAGGTGCTGGAGGAGATGGGGATGGGCCTGGACCAGATCAGGCTGAAGGCCGGCATCCTCGGCGCCGAGCCGTGGTCGGAGGAGATGCGCAGGAGCATCGAGGAGCGGCTGGGGATCATGGCCATCGACATCTACGGCCTCTCCGAGATGATGGGCCCCGGCGTGTCCATCGAGTGCAGGCAGCAGGACGGCGCCCACATCTTCGAGGACTCCTTCATCGCCGAGACCATCGACCCCGACACCGGCGAGCTGCTCCCGCCGGGCGAGGTGGGCGAGCTGGTCCTGACCAACATCAACAAGGAGGGCCTCTCCCTGCTGCGCTACCGCACGCGGGACATCACCCGGCTGGACTACGAGCCCTGCGCCTGCGGCCGCACCCACGTGCGCATGCACCGGGTCACCGGACGCTCCGACGACATGCTCATCATCCGCGGCGTGAACGTCTTCCCCTCGCAGATCGAGATGGTGCTGATGCAGGTGCCCGGGCTCTCCCCCCACTACCAGATCATCGTGGACCGGGTGGGCACCATGGACATCCTGGAGGTGCAGGTGGAGATGGGCCCGGAGATGTTCTCCGACGAGATCAGGAAGCTGGAGGAGCTGGAGAAGCGCTTGCGGGACGAGATCCAGAGCTACCTGGGCGTGAGCGTCAAGATCAGCCTCAAGGAGCCCAAGTCCATCCAGCGCAGCGAGGGCAAGGCGGTGCGGGTCATCGACAAGAGGAAGATCTGAGAGAGGCGGGGGGCGGACATGAAAGTGAAGCAGATATCGGTGTTTTTGGAGAACAAGTCGGGCCACCTCTTCCAGGCCTGCGACTGCCTGGCGCGGCAGGGCATCAACATCCGTGCCCTGAGCATCGCCGAGACCGCCGACTACGGGGTGCTGCGGCTCATCGTCAACGACCCGGCCGCGGCGCGCGCCGCCCTCTCCGGGGAGGGCTTCACCGTCTCCGAGACCGAGGTCATCGCGGTGGAGGTGCCCGATGAGCCGGGCGGGCTGGCCGCCGTGCTCAAGTCCCTCTTCGACGCGAACATAAACATCGAATACGTCTACTGCTTCGTGGAGAAGAGCGGGGAGAGCGCCCTGGTGGTCTTCCGGCTGGAGGAGCTGGACCGCGGGGTGGACGCCCTGGCGGCGGCGGGCCACGTGGTGCGGCCGGGCGAGGAGGTCTACCGCGTCTGACCCGCGGAAGCCGCGGCGCGCGCGTTTCACGGGGAGCGGGGGCAACGCCTTGAAGAGCGGGGCTTACAGGACCGCCGGCGGGCTGGCCGCCTACTACCTGGCGCTCTTCTTTGCGGACCGCTGCCTGATCTCGCCCTTCGTCTACGGGGGCACCCGCAGCGCCGCCTACACCCCGGCCGGACTGCTGGGGGTCACCGCCCTCTTCGTCCTCCTCGTCGGCCTGCTGCTGCTGGGACCCTTCCTGGCCGGCAGGGCCAACCGGGCGGCCTGGGCCGCCTGGGGCGGCGCGGCCTTCGCCGTCAACCTGGCAGCCTATGCCCTGGCGTCCCTGGCGGCCGGCCTGTTCTCGGGAGACCTCTCCGTCCATGCGGGGGTGTCCGTCCACGACGGCGGGTTCTTCGGCGTCCTGCGCCTGGCCTACGTCGTGGCCCTCTATGCCCTGGCGGCCTGGCTGGGGTGCCGCAGCGGCAGGGCCGCCGAGCGGGGCAGGGCCATGCGGCGCACCGCGAAGCTGGCGGTGGGCTAAGCGGGGCCGGGGGGGCCGGCGCCCTCCGGGGACCGCGGGGAGCCGGAAGCCCTGGTACGGCCGGCGGGCCTGATGCGCCCGGGCCGGCGGGGGGGCTTGGCGGCGCGCTTGCGCCGGGAGAGGCCCTTCTTGTCGATGTTCTCCACGTAATGGAGGATGAAGGCGTAATTGGACTGCAGGTTGCGGGGGTCCACCTCGTCGTAGGCGTCGCGCGTCGGGGTCTGGCGGCTGCACGGAAGGGAGCCGAAGGTGATGGCCTTGCGCCCCAGCGAGAGGAGGCGGTAGCCGCTCCCCAGCGATGCGCGGACCCTCCCGGTGGCCAGGCCGTAGTGGGGGTAGACCAGGTTGATGTCCTGGGCCGTGCGCAGCAGGCTGCGGTCGGCGCTGAAGGGCAGGATCAGCCCTTCCTTGCGGAAACACCTGGGCCTCTCACCACCCAGGCCCTCCAGAAACACCCATGCGGCGCCCTTGAGGTCGGCCCGGTGGCGGCGGATGAAGCGCTTCAAGCCCACGGCCCCGGGGTCCTCGCAGCCCAGGGCGACCAGCCACAACTCGGTGTTGGAGGGCCGGCGGCCGGCGTAGTGGTGGGCCAGGTTGAGCAGGACCGCCACGCCCGAGGCGTCGTCGCCGGCCCCGACGGGGTACCCGCGGGCAAGGCAGCGGGAGAGGACGGCCAGGAAGGCGAGGAGCAGGGGGGCCGCCGCGGCCAGGGCCAGGCGCCAGAGGGTGGCCAGGGTGGCCTCGTCCACCTTGAGGACGGTGGCTCCGGTGAGGAACAACAGCCACATGCCCAGGCCCAGCGAGGACAGGGTGAGGACGACGACGAAGGGGCGGTAGAGCCGGAAGAACCTCTGCCCGCGGTAGAAGGCCCGGCGGTGGCAGTCGAGGTGGGCCAGGACCACCACCTTTCGCAAGACCCGGTCGTAGGGCCGGATGCGCGCCACCACGTTGCCGGAAGGGAAGCGGGGCTGCAGGGCGCCCAGTGCGCTGCGGCCCATCAGCTCCAGGAGCAGCAACAACAGCCCCAGGTAATAGAGGAGGGCCGCCGCAATGGGGGAGGAGCGGAAGAAGAGCACCGAGGCCAGCATGGCCGCGCAGCAGGCCGCCAGGGGGGTGGCGGGGTTGCGGCGGGCCCGGAACTCCTCGTAGGACGGCGCGAGGCCGTCCCGCTTGAAGGCGCTCTCCACGTAGCGGGCCGCAGCCTCCTCCGCGGGGCTTGCGGGAGGCCTGGGTCCGATGTCGACGGAGAGCTTGCGGACGTGGGACATCATGCCCGCGGAGCGCTTGCGTTGGTCCTTCATGCAGATATTATAACCAGATGTCAACGGCAAAGAAGAATGCCAGGGTGGAGAGGAGGAGGACGCCGGCGCTCCAGCGGTCCCAGCGGCGCAGGGGGAGGAGCGCTATGACCCAGATGAAGTACCACGGCAGGACGTAGCTGGAGGCCAGCAGGAGGGCGAAGAGGGCCCAGAACCAGGTCTTTCCCATATCCCCATCGTCGCGGTAGGTCAGCAGCAGGCGGTAGAGGACCAGCAGGAGCAGGCACGCCAGCAGGACCGAGGCCAGCGCCCCCCCCAGCGCGGCGGCGGCCCCTTGCGGCAGCATCAGCAGGCGCAGCAGGCGGCCGAGGGCCCCTTTCAGGTAAAAACCGACGCTGGTGACGTTGGAGATGCGCAGGTTTGCAAGTACGGGCTTGATGATGCCGGGGCCGTCCAGGTACGGCAGGTAGAGCCCGCCCACGATAAGGGCGGCGGCCGCGGCATAGGCCAGGGCGGTCTTGACCCGTTGGGAGGGCAGGGGCCGGCGGCGCAGGATGACGGCCACCGTCATCAGGGTGGGGATGAGCGTGACGTATTTGACGCAGCAGGAGAGGAGCAGGAGGGCTACGCAGTCGAAGTGCCTCTCGCGCTGATAGCGGTCGAGGGCCAGCAGGGCCAGGGTCATCATCAGCACGTCGACGTGGGCGCCGCCGGCGGAGTGCAGGATGACCAGCGGGTTGAGGCCGTAGACCATGGCGGCGAAATCCCGGTCGACCCCGTCGGTCCGCGCGGCGACGCGCCACACCAGCCTGATGTTGGCCAGGTGGCAGGCCGCCATGACCGCCTTCAGGAAGAGGGCGTTGGCGGTGATGTTCCCGCCCCAGAGCAGGTAGCTGAGGCTGCAGAGCATGCCCGACGCGGGGCCGTAGACCATCGCGGTGTTCTTCCAGTTGGGGGAGATCAGCGCGAGCAGCGGGTCGCCGATGAGGTGCTGGGGGCTGGTAAGGTAGGGGTTGAGGCCGTAGTGGGACTCCATCTTCCCGTAAAGGATCATGGAGTAGACGTCGCGCGAGAGGATGGGGGGCGCGAGCACCAGGACGGCGGAACATGCCCCCGCGACCAGCAGGACCGTGCGCACGTCGAGGGAGGAACCCTGCTTGCGGGACAGGTACAGGGCGGCGAAATAGAGCAGGATTAGGAGGAGGAAGGTGGTCAGGGCGAGGGAGTAGAGCTTGGTGAGGTTGCGGGAGGAGAGGCCCAGGGCGTCGACGGCCGCGCGCACGGCCCCGTTGCGGTAGAGGGATATCTGGGCCGGTGAGAGCTTGCCCACCGCCGGGGTGGGTGAGAGGGCCTGCAGGCCGCAGAAGAGATAGAGGAGAAGGGTGGCTGCCAGCAGCAGGTTGACGGTCATTCCCTCGCGACGGGCCACCAAAGGCTCCTCCCCAGCTCTTGGAACGGCGGTAATATAATATGATATAAAGGTTTAATGCACTGCACGATTCAACAACAGGATTATAGCGCATGAAGAAGATATCGCTGGACGCCGTCAAGGGGCCCGGGGACCTCAAGGGCCTCTCCTACGACGAGCTGGCGGAACTGGCGGAGCAGATCCGCAGGCGCATCGTCGAGGTGACCTCGGTGCGCGGCGGCCACCTGGCTCCCAGCCTGGGGACGGTGGAGTTGACCATAGCCCTGCACCGGGTCTACGATGCCCCGCGCGACAAGATAGTCTGGGACGTCAGCCACCAGGCCTACGCGCACAAGCTCCTCACCGGCAGGAACGCGTGCTTCGACACCCTGCGCACGCGCGACGGGGTCTGCGGCTTCACCCGGCGCTCCGAGAGCCCCTACGACTGCGTGGACGCCGGCCACGCCTCCACCTCCATCAGCTACGCCCTGGCCTTCGCCCTGGCCCGCGACCTGAAAGGGGACGATTACGAGGTGGCGGCGGTCATCGGCGACGGGGCTATCTCCGGGGGGCTGGCCTTCGAGGGGCTGAACCAGGTCGGTCACCTGAAGCCGCGCATGACCATAGTCTTGAACGATAACGGCATGTCCATATCCAACAACGTGGGAGCCCTCTCCGGCTACCTGACGCAGCTGCGGCTCAACCCGCACTACGTCCACCTCAAGCGGGACATCAAGGGCGTCCTGGACGTCGTGCCGGTCATCGGGGAGAGGGCCGGGCGGCTGCTGCGCGAGGTGAAGGGCCGCCTGAAGAACTTCCTCATAACCGAGTACATCTTCGAGGAGCTGGGCATCATGTACGTGGGGCCCATCGACGGCCACGATATCGAGGCCTTGGAGCGCGACCTGGAGCTGGCCCGGGAGGTGGAAGGCCCGGTACTGCTGCACGTCATCACGGAGAAGGGGCGCGGCTACCGGCCGGCCGAGAAGGAGCCCGAGGCCTTCCACGGGACGCCGCCCTTCATCATCACCAACGGCAAGGTGGAGGCGAAGGAGGTGCCCTCCTTCACCGAGACCCTGGGCCGCACGGTATGCAATATCGCCCGTAAGAACCGCCGGCTGGTGGCGATCACCGCGGCGATGACCCTGGGCACCGGCCTCAAACGCTTCTCCGAGCTCTATCCCGACCGCTTCTTCGACGTGGGCATCGCCGAGCAGCACGCCGTGACCATGGCGGCCGGCCTGGCCCTCGCCGGCTTCAGGCCGCTGGTGGCCATCTACTCCACCTTCCTGCAGCGGGCTTACGACCAGGTGGTGCAGGAGGTATGCCTGCAGGGCCTACCGGTGGTCTTCGCCGTCGACCGGGCGGGCCTGGTGGGGGAGGACGGGCCCACCCATCACGGCTCCTTCGACCTCTCCTACCTCAAGCCCGTGCCCAACCTGACCATCATGGCCCCGCGCGACCAGGAGGAACTGCGGGACATGCTCTGGCACGCCATGAGCCTGGAATGCCCGGTGGCCATCCGCTATCCCCGGGGAACCGGAGCCTCGCAGCGGGTGGAGGACGAGCCCCGCGAGCTGGCGCCGGGCAAGGTCGAGGTGGTGGAGGAGGGCGCGCGGGCCTGCCTGGTGGGCGTGGGCTCGGCCTTCGGTTATGCGGCCGCCGCCGCCTCGCTGCTCGAGACACGGGCCGGGATCAAGCCCACCCTGGTCAACGCGCGTTTCGTCAAGCCGTGCGACCGCGAGTCCCTCTGCCGGCTGGCCGGCCGCCACGAGCTGGTGGCCACGGTGGAGGACAACGCCCTGGCGGGGGGGTTCGGGGAGGACGTGGCCGCGCTGGTTTCCGAGGTGGGCGCGGGCTGCGCCGTCCTCCGTTTCGGGCTGCCCGACCGCTTCATCGAGCACGGGAGGATCGGGGAACTCCACCGCGAAGTGGGGCTGGACGGCGAGGGTATCGCCTCCCGGATGCTTGAGGCGCTGGCCCGGGGGGCAGCGGGCGGGGAAACGGAGCGGTGAGGCTGGACCAGTACCTGGTGGAACAAGGTTTCTACGCCACCCGCGAGCAGGCCAAGCGGGCCGTGCTGGCCGGTGAAGTGGAGCTGAAAGGACGCAGCGGGCGTCCCAAGCCGGGGGAGAGGGTGGAGAGGGACCCCCCGCAGGTGACCATCCGCGAGCCCCCCCCCTTACGTCTCCCGCTCGGGCGCCAAGCTGGCGGGCGCGCTGGAGGGATGGGGCCTCGAGGTGAAGGGCTTGAAGGTCCTCGACGTCGGCTCCTCCACCGGCGGCTTCACCGACTGCCTGCTGCAGAAGGGGGCGGCGGAGGTCATCGCCCTGGACGTGGGGAGGGGGCAGCTGCACTGGAGGCTCAGGATGGACCCCCGGGTGAGGGTGATGGAGGGGGTGAACGCCCGCTACCTGGCCCCGGGCGACCTGCCCTTCCGCCCGGAGATGGCCGTCGTCGACGTCTCCTTCATCTCCCTGATCAAGGTGCTCAAGCCCCTGGCCGGGGTGCTGGAAGAGGGAGAGAGGGTGCTGGCGCTGGTCAAGCCGCAGTTCGAGGCGGGGCGCGAGCGGGTGGGCCGGGGCGGGGTGGTGCGCGACCCGGAAGTCCACCTCCAGGTGTTGGAGCGGACCGCGGCGGCGGCGCGGGAGTTGGGTTTCCACGCCCACGGGGTCATGGAGGCCTCCCCCCGCGGGCGCGACGGCAACCGCGAGTTCGTGCTGCTGCTGGTCAAAGGGCTGGAGCCGGAGAGCGCGCCGGACTTCGGGGGCGTTACGGGAAAGGAGTGAGCTGATGCGCGCGGTGGGGTTGCTGCCCAACGTCAACAAGGAAGCCTGCGTGCGCGGGGCGGCGGAGCTCTCCGCGTGGCTGCGCCGCCGCGGCCTGGAGGTCAGGTTCCTGGAGGAGGACAGCGCGGCCCTGGGGGTCCGGGAAGGGGCCTGCGCTCGCGAGGAGTTCGCCCGCGGCCTGGACCTCATCGTATCGCTGGGCGGAGACGGCACGGTGCTGCGGGCGGCCCAGCTGGCCTTCCGGCCGGAGGTGCCGCTGCTCGGGATCAACCTGGGCAAGCTCGGCTTCCTCACCGGCCTGGACCAGGACAACCTCTACGAGGGCATGGAGGAGGTCATCGCCGGCCGCTTCATCGTCCAGCGGAGGAAGATGCTGGAGTGCCGGGCGCAGGGGGCGGGAGAGGAGCGCAGCTTCTTCGCCCTGAACGAGGTGGTGGTGGGGCGGACCTCCAGGCAGCGCATGATCCGCTTCGAGGCCTACATCAACCAGCAGTATTTCAACTACTATTCGGGAGACGGGCTGATCTTCGCCACCCCCACCGGCTCCACCGCCTACTCGCTGGCGGCGGGAGGCCCGGTGGTGGAGCCCAACATAGGCTGCTTCATCCTCACCCCCATCTGTTCCCACAGCCTCACCGCCCGGTCCATCGTGCTCTCGCAGGCAGACGCCGTCCTGATAACGCCGGCCGATCCGGGCAGCGCGTTCTCCCTCTCCATCGACGGCATAGAGGAGGTGATCCTCGATCCGGGAAGCGAGGTGCACCTGGCCCTCTCCCGCCACGTGAAGCTGGTCAAGCTGCCGTCATACTCCTTCTTCCGGCTCATACGCGAGAAGTTCAAGTTCCCGGAGGGCTGAAGGGTGATCAAGGCGCTCACCATCCGCAACCTGGCCCTCATCGACGAGGTGAGCGTGGATTTCGCGGCGGGCTTCAACGCCTTCACCGGGGAGACCGGCGCGGGCAAGACCATCATCATCACAGGGCTCGACCTGCTGGCCGGCGCGCGCGCCGACTCCGGGCGCGTCCGCGCGGGGGAGGAGCGGCTGGAGGTGGAGGGGCTCTTCTCCTGCGACCCCCACGGCCGGGTGGCCCGGCTGCTCGAGGAATCGGGGCTGGAGGGCGGAGGCGAGGCGGGCGAGGTGGTGGTGCGGCGGGTCATCTCCCGCGAGGGCAGGAACCGCTGCTGGGTCAACGGCAGGATGTGCCCGGCCTCCGTCCTGACGGAGCTGGGGGAGTTCCTGGTGGACATCCACGGGCAGCACGAGCATCAGCGCCTCCTCGATCCCCGCAACCACCTGGAGTACCTCGACCGCTTCGGGGGCGACGGCCACCTGGAGCTCGTAGCGCGCTATCGCGAGGCCTATTCCGCCTGGCGGGAGGCCCGCGGGAGGGCCGAGGGGGCGCGCATGGACGAGGCCGAAAGGCTTCAGCAGGTGGACATCCTGCGCCATCAGACCCGGGAGATCGAGATGGTCGACCCGGCGGAGGGGGAACTGGAGGGGCTGGAGGAGCGGCGGCGCCTGATGCAGAACGCCGAGTTCCTCTACTCGCAGGCCGGGGAGGCGCGCGCGGCGCTGTGCGGCGAGGGCCCGGACGGCACGGATGCCCTGGCCGCGGCCGTCTCCGCGCTGGCCAGGGTGGAGGGGATCGACCCGCGGCTGGGACGGCTGCGCGAGGAGCTCGAAGACGCGGCGGCGCGGGTGGACGAAGTGGCTCGCGAGCTGCGGGGATACCTGGAGGGGCTGCAGTTCGAGCCGGCCGCCCTGGAGGAGGCGGAACGGAGGATCTTCGACCTGAAGGACCTCATGCGCAAGTACGGCCCTTCCCTCGAGGAGGTCAGGGCCTTCGCCGCGAGGGCCGCCGAGCGCCTGCGCGTGCTGGAGGACTACGAGGCCGGCCTGGCGAGGCTGGAGGCGGCGGCGGTGGAGAAGGAGGAGGAGGCGGCGGCGCTGGCGGCGGAGTTGAGCGCGGCCAGGCGCGAACTGGCCGTCCGGCTGAGCGGAGCGGCCGCCGCCGAACTGGCCGGGCTGGGGATGGAGGCGGTGAGGTTCGCCGTCGAGATGGGGGAGCGGGAGGTCCCCGGGGAGTCCGGGGGCGACTCGGTGGAGTTCACCATCTCCCCGGGGCGGGGCGAGCCCGCGCGTCCCGTCGCCAGGATCGCCTCGGGCGGAGAGCTGGCCCGGGTGATGCTGGCCCTGAAGATCGTCCTGGCCCGCGCCGACGAGGTTGACGTGCTGGTCTTCGACGAGGCGGATGCGGGGATCGGAGGGCTGACGGCCGGGCGCGTCGGTGAGAAGATGGCGCAGCTGGCCGGCTGCCATCAGATCATCACGGTGACCCACCTGCCCCAGATAGCCGCCTGCGCCGACGCGCAGTTCCGCATCTTAAAAGGGGAGAAGGGGGGCCGTCCGGTAACGCGCATCAAGAGGCTGGATGCCCGGGGACGCCGCGAGGAGCTGGCCCGCATGCTGGGGGGGGCCGGGGAGTCGGCGCTGCGCCACGCCGACGAACTGCTGAAGGCGGCGGCTTCCGGTGGCGAGGCCGGAAGCGGGCCGGCGGAGGGCCGCCGCGGGAAACGGCCGCAGGGAGCCCCGGGCACTCTACCGGGTATCTGAGGGCGGACCGCGGCCGCGGCGGTTGTCGTGGGCGGCGCCTATAATGCAGTCCTGACGGAGCCATTGAAGCGAGGGCCGCAAAGGACTATGCTATGTTAAAACGAGTGGAGAGAATGGCGGCAACAAGCGGAACGCCGGAAGGGCAAGGCGGGCACGGGAGTATCCCTCGGCCGGGAGGGATGCTCTCTCTACTTTTTTTCGGACGGAGGCGTCCCGGCCTATACGGGGGAGGTAGAGCATGGCGGTGAAGTACATCTTCGTGACCGGCGGGGTGCTCTCATCCCTGGGAAAGGGCATCACCGCGGCCTCCCTGGGACGGCTGCTCAAGTCCCGGGGCCTCAAGGTGACCATGCAGAAGATGGACCCCTACATCAACGTCGACCCCGGGACCATGAACCCCTTCCAGCACGGCGAGGTCTTCGTCACCGACGACGGCACCGAGGCCGACCTCGACCTCGGCCATTACGAGCGCTTCATCGACGAGCACCTGGGCAGGGAGAACAACGTGACCACCGGCAGCGTCTACTGGTCCATCATCGCCCGCGAACGCAAGGGCGAGTTCCTGGGCGGCACGGTGCAGGTCATACCCCACGTGACCAACGAGATCAAGGACCGCATCCTGCGGCTGGCGCGGTCCAGCGAGGTGGACGTGGTCATCACGGAGATCGGCGGGACCGTCGGCGACATCGAGAGCCTGCCCTTCCTCGAGGCCATCCGGCAGCTCAAGAAGGACGTGGGCCCGGAGAACGTCATGTACATCCACGTCAGCCTGGTGCCCTTCGTGGGCCCGACGGAGGAGCTCAAGACCAAGCCCACCCAGCACAGCGTGAAGGAGCTGCGCTCCATCGGCATCCAGCCCGACGTCATCGTCTGCCGCTCCAGCCGGCCCATCACCCACAACCTCAAGGAGAAGATCTCCCTCCACTGCGACATCGACTTGGAGGCGGTGGTCACCGCGGTGGACGTGGACTGCATCTATGAGATGCCGTTGATCCTGCAGAGGGAGGGGCTGGGGGATTACCTGGTCAGGCACCTCGGCCTGGACCACACGGTGGAGGACCTGAGCGAGTGGGAGGAACTGGTTCGGCGCATCCGGGAGTCCACCGAGGAGGTGTGCATCGGGGTGGTGGGCAAGTACGTGGACTTGAAGGACGCCTACCTGTCCATCATCGAGGGCCTCAAGCACGGCGGCTACGCCCACGGGGCATGCGTGAAGATCCGCTGGATGACCTCCGACGACATCAACCCGGACAGCGCGGGCGAGAGCCTGGAGGGTCTGCACGGCATCCTCGTGCCCGGCGGGTTCGGGGAGCGCGGCGTGGACGGCAAGGTGGAGGCCATCCGCTACGCGCGCGAGGAGCGGGTGCCCTTTCTGGGGATCTGCCTGGGCCTGCAGTGCGCGGTCATCGAGGCCAGCCGCAACCTCTGCGGGCTGAAGGGGGCCAACAGCTCCGAGTTCGATCCCCACACCGAACACCCCACCATCGACCTGCTGCCCAGCCAGAGGGAGATCGACGAGATGGGCGGAACCATGCGCCTGGGCCTTTATCCCTGCAAGATCCAGGAGGGGACCCTGGCCCACGCCCTCTACCGGGAGGAGATCATCTACGAACGGCACCGCCACCGCTACGAAGTCAACAACCACTACCGCACGGCCCTGCAGGGGGCCGGGATGATCTTCTCCGGCCAGTCCCCGGACGAGAAGCTGGTGGAGATAATCGAGCGCGCCGACCACCCCTGGTTCATCGCCGGCCAGTTCCACCCCGAGTTCAAGTCGCGCCCCAACCGCCCCCACCCCCTCTTCCGCGGCTTCATCGGGGCGGCGCTGGAGCGGAAGAGGCTGCTCGAGGGGGGCGGCGTTAAGGCGGAGGGGAAGGCCGGCGACGCCGCCCGGCCCTCCTTTTGAGGGCGGCGGCCGGGGAGGGCTCCGTGGGAAGGGACCCGCTGGTGGAGTTGTTCCTCAAGCTCGTCTCCATCGACAGCGAATCCTTCAAGGAGGGCGAAGCGGCCCGGTTCGTCGTCGATCTGCTGCAGGGCTGGGGGGTGAAGGTGGGACGGGACAGGGCCGGAAGGGCCATCGGCTCCGACGCGGACAACCTCTACGTCAAGCTGCCGTCGCGCGTCAAGGCACCGCCGCTCCTGCTCAGCGCCCACCTGGACACGGTCTCCCCCGGCAGCGGCGTCAGGCCGGTGGTGGGAAGACGGACCATCCGCAGCGCCGGACGGACCGTGCTGGGGGCCGACGACAAGGCCGGCGTGGCCATCATCCTGGACATCCTGCGCGACGCGGCGGAAGGCCGCCTGCGGGCCGGGCCGCTGGAGGCGCTGTTCTCCATCGCCGAGGAGGAAGGGGTCCTGGGGATCAGGCACGCGCGGCTGGGGAGGCTCAAGGCCCGCCAGGCCCTGGTGCTGGACGGAACCGGAGAGGCCGGGGTCATCGTCAATGCCGCACCCGCCCACGACGTCCTGGACTTCGTCTTCCGCGGCCGGCGGGCCCACGCCGGAGTGGAGCCGGAGAAGGGGGTGAACGCCATCTCCGGCGCCGCGCGGGCCGTGGCCCGCATGAAGCTGGGGAGGCTGGACGCCGAGACCACCGCCAACATCGGTATCATCGAGGGCGGCTGCGCCACCAACATCGTGCCCGAAGAGGTGAGGGTCAGGGGGGAGGTCCGTTCACGCAATCCCGCGAAGCTCGAAAGGCAGCGGGAGAGGATGATCGAGGCGGCCCGCGCGGTCGAGGAAGAGGGCCTGGAGGTCGAGGTGCGGGTGGAGCGGGCCTACGAGGGCTACTTGGTTCCGGCCTCCGACCCCCTGGTGCGGACGATCAAGCGTGCCGGGGCGGCCGAGGGCCTGCGGATGCGCGTGCGCCCTTCGGGCGGCGGCAGCGACGCCAACTTCCTCAACGCCAGCGGGATCAGGGCGGTGGTGCTGAACACCGGCGCCTACGAGCCCCACTCGGAGCGGGAGTACCTGGACCTGGCGGAGTTCAAGCGCTCCTCCGCCGTCTGCAGGCGGGTGGTGGAGATGTTCGCCGGAACGGGAGGAGGGGCGGCGTGACCGCGGCGAAGGACACCGGCGGCTACCGGACCCTCTCCAGCCGGGCGCTCTTCGAGGGGGCGGTGGTCCGGCTCTTCCTGGACCGGGTGCGCCAGCCCGACGGCAAGGCGGTGGAGCGCGAGGTGGTGCGCCACTGGGGGGCGGTGGGGGTGGTGGCGCTGGACGACGCGGGGAGGCTCTACATGGTGAAGCAGTACCGGCACGCCCCCGGGGAGGTGCTGCACGAGATACCCGCGGGAAAACTGCTGCCGGGGGAGGATCCCCTGGACTGCGCGGCGCGCGAACTTGAAGAGGAGGTGGGGGCGAAGGCCTCTCGCTGGTCCCCCCTCTGCAGCTTCTACACCTCGCCCGGCTTCTCCGACGAGGTGCTCCATCTCTACCTGGCGGAGGACCTGACGGAAGGGGAGCCTCGCCCGGAGGAGGACGAGTTCCTGGAGGTCTACAGGGTGGACCTGGAAGAGGCGCTGCGCATGGTCTGGCGGGGCGAGGTACGCGACTCCAAGACCATCGCCGGCATCGCCCTGACATTTGTAAAATTGGGGTCAGGCCCCAAATCCACTTGACCGTGCGCGAAATTACTGAAATTGTTAAATTGGGGTCAGGCCCCAAATCCACTTGACCGTATAGTGCTGGCGCCGGTGGCGGCATCTCGGCAGCATCACCGGAGATAAGGAGGGAAGCTTGAGATTAGGGGTACCGAAGGAAGTGATGGACCACGAGTTCCGTGTCGGGCTGACGCCGCATGGGACTCGCGAGTTGGTGAACCAGGGCCACACGGTGCTGTTGGAGACGGGGGCGGGCGAGGGCTCGGGGTTCTCCGACGAGGAATACGTCAACGCGGGGGCCTCCCTGTGCGGGGAAGCCGGCGACCTCTACGCGGAGTCGGAGCTGATCGTCAAGGTGAAGGAGCCTCAGCCCGAAGAGTTCGGGATGCTGAGAGAAGGGCTGATGCTCTTCTGCTACCTGCACCTGGCGGCCCATCGCGAGGTGACCGAGGAATTGATGTGCAGGGGGGTGACCGCCGTAGGCTACGAGACCGTCGAGGAGAACGGCGAACTGCCCCTGCTGGCGCCCATGAGCGAGGTGGCCGGGCGCCTGTCGCCGCAGATCGGGGCGCATTACCTGGAGAAGCAGAACGGCGGGAGGGGCGTCCTGCTCAGCGGCACCACCGGTGTGGCGCCGGCGGAAGTGGTGGTGCTGGGGGCGGGCATGGTGGGCTTCAACGCAGCGATCATGGCCACCGGCATGGAGGCCCGCGTGATCGTGCTGGACCGGGACTTGAAGAAGCTCAAGTACCTCGAGAACAACCTGCAGGGGCGCATCTCCACCCTCTTCTCAAATCAATACAACGTCGCGGAGGCCGTTGCCCAGGCCGACCTGGTCATCGGGGGACTGCTGGTTCCCGGGGCACTGGCGCCGCGCGTTCTGACCGAGTGGATGGTAAGGGAGATGCAGCCCGGCGCGGTCTTCGTGGACGTCTCCATTGACCAGGGAGGCTGCTCGGAGACTTCCCGGCAGACCACCCACTCGGAACCGGTCTATACGATGCACGGCGTCACCCACTACTGTGTCGGGAATATCCCGGCAGCGGTTCCCCGGACCTCCACGTTCGCCTTGACCAACTCCACCCTGCCCTACGTGGAGCGCCTGGCGGGCCTGGGGTTGGAAGAGGCCTGCCGGCGGTACCCGGGGATGTGCTCGGGAGTCAATGTCATGGGCGGCGCGGTCACCTCCCGGCCGGTGGCGGATTCGCTGGGTCTGGAATGCCGTCCGCTCGAGCAGAAGTGAATTGGGGTCAGGCCCCGAATTCATTTTCGCAGCTGAGAACCGGTGGCCGAGAAAAAGGTGAATTTGGGGCCTGACCCCGAATTGAGGGAGGAGGCGAGATGGGGCACCCCGCCGGTTGGGAGGGTTACCAGAGGGAGTTCATGGTCTACCTCCGGGTGGAGAAGGGACTTTCTTCCAACACCATAGACGCTTACGGGCGCGACGTCGGCAGGTATATCGATTTCTTAAGGAGCAGGGGCCTGACATCGCCGGAGTCGGTGAGCCCCATTGACATAACCGCCTTCCTCAAGCTGGAGAAGGCGCGCGGAATCTCTGCGGCCTCGCAGGCCAGAAGGATCAGCTCCATCAGGCGTTTCCACCTCTTCATGGTGAACGAGGGCCACACCTGGAACCTGCCGACAGCCGAACTGAGGACGCCGCTCATGCCCCGCCGCCTCCCCCGCGTGCTATCACAGGCCGAAGTGGCGAGGCTGCTCGACCAGGAGGCGGTTGAGGACGCCGCCGGCCTGCGCGACCGGGCCATGCTGGAGACCCTCTATGCGGCGGGCGTGCGCATCTCCGAGCTGACCTCCCTCGACTTGGAGGACCTGGACCTGGAGGGGGGCGAGTTGAGGGTGACGGGCAAGGGGGGCAAGGAGAGGGTGGTGCCCCTGGGCTCGCAGGCGGAAGAGCGCCTGGCGAAGTACTTGAGCTTCGGGCGGCCGCGGCTGCTGCAGGGCCGTTCCTCGCGGGCCGTCTTCTTGAACCAGCGGGGAGGACGGCTCGGCCGCAACGGGGCCTGGCGCATCATCAAGGAATACGCGGAAAGGGCGGGGATGGGAGGGCGAGTCACCCCCCATACCCTGCGCCACTCCTTCGCCACCCACCTGCTGGAGAACGGCGCGGACCTGCGCTACATACAGGAACTGCTGGGTCACGCGAGCATCTCCACCACGCAGGTATATACCCACCTGAGCAAGGAAAAGGTCAAGGAGATATACATGGCGGCGCACCCGAGGGGCGGAAGGAGGGCGGCGGCCCGATGATCGACAGGCTCATCTGGGTGGTGCTGGACGGCGTGGGCGCCGGGGCCCTGCCCGACGCCGGACTCTACGGGGACGAGGGGGCCGACACCCTGGGAAACGTCGCCCGCCGCTGCGGGGGGCTGCGCCTGCCCGAGCTCGAGCGCCTGGGGCTAGGAAAGCTCCACCGCGTGGAGGGACTTTCGCCGGAAGTGAGGGCGGAAGGGGCTTACGGGCGCCTGGCCGAGGCCTCCCCCGGCAAGGACTCCGCCACCGGCCACTGGGAGCTGGCGGGGGTGATCGTCCCGGAGGCCTTCCCCACCTACCCGGAAGGCTTCCCGCCCGAGGTCTTGCACGAGTTCGAGGGGCGCACCGGATGCGGGGTGCTGGGAAACCGCGCCGCCTCGGGCACGGAGATAATCAACGAACTGGGAGAGGAACACTGCGCCACCGGGCTTCCCATCCTCTACACCTCGGCCGACTCGGTCTTCCAACTGACGGCTCATCGGGAGGTCATCCCCCCGGAAAGGCTCTACTGGATGGCCCGGCAGGCGCGGGAGATGCTCACCGGCGAGCACCTGGTCTCGCGGGTCATCGCCAGGCCCTTTGCCGGGGAGGCCGGGAGCTACGCCCGCGTGCCCGAGGAGCGCCGCGATTTCCCCCTGGAGCCCCCCCGACCCACCCTGCTGGACCGCCTGCGCGAGGCTGGCAGGCCGGTGGCCGGCGCCGGAAAGATAGGCGACCTCTTCGCCGGGCGGGGCCTGCTCGAGTGCGAGCACACGCGCGACAACCGCGAGACCCTCGCCAAGCTGCACGGCCTCATGGACAAGTACCGCGGCGGCCTGATCATGGTGAACCTGGTGGACTTCGACACCGCCTACGGCCACCGCAATGACGTAGGCGGTTTTTACCGGGCCTTGCAGGAGTTCGACGCCGCCCTTCCCGCGCTCAAGGCAGCCATGCTCCCCGGCGACGCCTGCTTCATCACCTCCGACCACGGCTGCGACCCCACCCATCCGGGAACCGACCATACGCGCGAATACGGCATCTTCATGGCCTTCGGGGAGGGGATAGAGGAGGACGCAGGCGTGGGCGACCGCTCCACCTTCGCCGATGCCGGGTCCACGGCGGCCGAGCTGCTTGGCCTCCCGTGCGAGCTGGACGGGGAGTCGTTCGCCGGGCTTATCGGGAAGAAGGGGTGAGGGAAGGGGGAGGGCGGGGGCCCAGGAAGGGGAAGAGCTTGGAGGTCATCGTCAGCCATACCAACGCCGACTTCGACTCGCTGGCCAGCATGGTGGCGGCGAGCAAGATCTATCCGCGCGCCGGGATGGTCCTCGCCGGGGCGGTCAACCGCAACGTGCGCGAGTACCTCTCCCTCCACGGGGACATGCTGGAGTTCTTAGACCTCAACTCCCTGGATCTCGAGGCGGTCACCCGGGTGATCATGGTGGATACCCGCTCGGCCGACCGCGTTGGCGACCTGGGGCCGGTGGCCCGCCGCGAGGGCGTGGAGGTATTCGTCATCGACCACCACCCCCGGGCGCAGGGGGACCTGGAGGGCGCCCACGACCTGAGCGAGCCCGTGGGGGCCACCACCACCATCCTGGTGAAGCTCCTGCGCAAGCTGGAGATACCCGTCAAGCCCTACGAGGCCACCCTCTTCGCCCTGGGCATCCACGAGGACACCGGCTCCCTCACCTACGCCGGGACCACTTACGAGGACGCGGAGGCGCTGGCTTGGCTGATGGGCATGGGCGCCAGCCCCGCGGCCGTCTCGCTCTTCTTAAGACGGGTGCTCACGCCGCCCCAGCACGACCTGCTCAACCGGCTGCTGGCCTCCTTCCGCTATCACGACGTGAAGGGCATCCGGGTGGTGACGGCCGCGGCGGAGCCGGAGGAGTACGTGGACGGGGCCTCGGCGGTGACCTCGCGGGTGGTGGAGTTGGAGAACCTGGACGTCTTCTTCGCCCTGGTGCGCATGGACGACCGCGTGCTGGTCATCGGCCACTCGCGCCTGCCCGACGTCAAGGTGGACCGCATCCTGGCCGGCCTGGGGGGAGGGGGGCACGCCGAGGCGGCCACGGCGCTGGTGCGCGGAGCGCGGCTGGAGCGGCTGGAAAAGGAGCTGATGCAGTCGGTGCGCAGGCTGGTGCGCCCGCAGTTCTCGGCCGCCGGCATCATGACCGCCCAGGTGCGCACCCTGCAGGAGAAGACCACCATCACGGAGGCCTCGAAGCGCATGGAGAGGACCGGGCACACCGCCTTCCCGGTAGTCGATGAGCAGGGGCGCCTGGTGGGCCTGATCTCCCGCAAGGACCTCAACCGGGCCGGCCACCACGGCCTGGGGCACGCGCCGGTCAAGGGGTTCATGTCCCGCAACATCGTCACCGTCGGGCCCGACGCCACCATCCAGGAGATGCAGTCGAAGATGCTGGAGAACGCCATCGGCCGCCTCCCGGTGCTGAAGGGCGAAAGGATCGTGGGCATCGTCACCCGCAAGGACCTGCTGCGGGCCATGCACGGAGCTTCCTACCTGCGCGCCGGCCGGGCATCGCCGGCGCATTCCGTTCCGCGGCCCAGCGTCCTGGAGACACTGCGGCACATCCTGCCTCCGGAGACCCGGAGCATCCTTAAGGCCGTCTCCCGGCTGGCCGAGGAGAGGGGTTACGACGCCTTCCTGGTGGGCGGGATGGTGCGCGACCTGCTGATGGGCCGGAGCGACTCCGACGTGGACCTCGTGGTGGAGGGGCGCGGCATCGCCTTCGCGCGCCTGCTGGCGAAGGAGCTGAAGGGCCGGATGCGCTCGCACAAGAAGTTCGGGACGGCGGTGATCGTGCTGAAGTCGGGGCTGCGCATCGACGTGGCCACGGCGCGGACCGAGTACTACCCCTACCCGGCGGCGCTGCCCCAGGTGGAGACGGCATCCATCCGCCAGGACCTCTACCGCCGCGACTTCAGCGTCAACGCCATGGCCGTCTCGCTGACCGGCGAGAGCTACGGTGAGCTGCTGGACTTCTTCGGCGGCCGGCGCGACCTGGAGAAGCGGCAGATCCGCATCCTGCACAACTTGAGCTTCGTGGAGGACCCCACCCGCATCTTCCGTGCGGTCCGATTCGAGCAGAGGTTCGGCTTCACCATCGAACCACAGACCGAGGCCATGGCCCGCCGCGCCGTCGAGATGGAGTTCGTGGGGGAGCTGACGGGACCGCGCATACGCGAGGAACTGGTGGACATCCTCTGCGAGCCCTCCTGCATCCGCGCGGTGAAGCGCTTGGAGGACCTGGGGGCGCTGCGGCGCCTCCATCCCGACCTGGCCTGCGACGCGGCCATGGAGCGCAGGTTCAAGCGGCTCGACCGCTACCTGCCGTCCTTCGCAAAGCTCTGTTCAAGGATTCCTCCGGAGGACGGCGCGGAGTCCCCGCCCCCCTTCCAGCGCTGGATACCCTACCTGGCCGCGCTGCTGGAGGGCCTGGGAGAGGGGGTGGACGCCTGGGCCGCGCGGATGCGCATGAAGCGCAACGACCGCCGCAAGCTGCTGGCCTGCCTCCGGGAGCCCGCCGCCGCGGCCGCGGACCTCAAGCGGGGAGGGGACCTGCGCCCCAGCGTCCTGCACCGCCGCTTGGAGTCCCTGCCCCAGGAGGCGCGAGCCTGCCTCTACGCGCAGGGAGGGGAAGCCGTCCGGAAAGCCATGGCTGTATACTATGAGAGGGCCGCGGCGGGCGGTGTCGCCCTGACCGGCCGGGACCTGGAGGAGATGGGCCTGGAGCCCTCGCCTCCGTATGCGCGGATACTGGCAGAGGTGACCGGGGCGGTACTCGACGGCGAGGTGAAGGGCCGCAGGAGCCAGCTGGCCATGGCCAGGCGGCTGGTGCGGGAGGAGAAGAAGGAGAAGGGAGAGGGATGAACTTCAGCCCCGGCAACGTCGAGACCGCCGTCTACATGCTGGTGGGCCTGGTCATCGGGGTTATCTTCCACGAGGTCATGCACGGCTACGCGGCCTACCGCTCCGGCGACACGACCGCCAAGAACGCCGGCAGGCTGACCCTCGACCCCGTCGCCCACGTCGACCCCTTCGGCACCCTCATCCTCCCCGGCGTGCTCCTGCTCCTCAACGTCCTGGGGATGAACAGCTTCATCATCGGCTACGCCAAGCCGGTGCCCATCAATCCCTTCGCCTTCCGCAAGCGCTCCGCCATCATCTGGGTGTCGCTGGCCGGCCCGCTGACCAACCTGCTCATCGCCGTGATCTTCCTCGCGGCGGCCAAGGTGGCCTACGAGGCGGGAGGCGACAACGGTGTGTTCAACAGCCTTGCCGTGCTCCGGATGATCTACGCCTTCACCTACATAGCCTACATCAACAGCATCCTCTTCGTCTTCAACCTCATCCCCATACCCCCCCTGGACGGGTCGCGGGTGGTGGGTTACTACCTCAAGGGACAGGCCCGCGACTTCTACCGCTCCATCGAGCCCTACGGCATCCTCGTCCTCCTGGTATTCCTCTCCATCTTCTCGGTGGCCTTCACCTCCATCGTCAACGGCTTCTTCAACTTCCTGGCGTCTCTGGTGGGATTGTGACGGGCCGCCGCGGGCGGGACGGGCATGGCTGAGCTGCGCAACCTGCCGGCCAAGGCGCTCACGCTGGCGCTGGCGCTCTCTCCGTCGCTGCGGCCCGCCTTCGAGCGGGAGTGCGCCTGCCTGAGCCCGTCCGAGTACGCGCTGGCTTCGCGCATGGGCCGCTACGACCGGGCCCACGCGGCGCGCATGGCGGCGGAGGCCCCCGGCGACCTGGTGCTCAAGCGGGCGGCCCTCCTGCACGACGTGGGCAAGGCCGACCCGCGCCTAAACTTCGTCCGCAGGGTGCTATATACTAGCCTGGAGTTGTTCGCGCCCTGCCTGCTGAGGCGGGTCCTGGCCGGGATCGAGACCCGGGCGGCGGGAGGCACCGCCAGCGAGCGGACGGAATCGCTGGCGGGCACCTGGGCGCGGGCGTTCTACGCCCAGGCCCACCACGCCGCCCTGGGCGGCGAGCTGCTCGAGCGGGCGGGCTCCGACGCGGAGGTCGTCGCCCTGGTGGCCGGCCATCAGGGCGCGCCGGATGCCTGCGGCGAGCGGGCGCGGCGCCTGCGCGAGCTGGACCGCAGAAAGTAGAGGGAGGGACGCATGGACAAGGGAGCGGGCGGGGAGAGGAAGCGCATCCTCACCGGCTACCGGCCCACCGGCAAGCTCCACCTGGGCCACCTCCACGGCAACCTGGGGCGCATGCTCGAGCTGCAGGAGGAGGCGGAGTGCTTCTTCTTCGTCGCCGACTGGCACGCCCTGACCACCGAGTACAGGGAGAGCGAGCCCCTGCACCGCTACGTGGAGGAGATGGTGCTGGACTGGCTGGCCGTCGGGCTCGACCCCGAGAAGGCCCATATCTACCGCCAGTCCGACCTGCCGGAGATCGCCGAGCTCTTCCTGGCCCTGGCCATGATCATCCCCCTGGCCTGGCTGGAGAGGGTACCCACCTACAAGGAACAGCTGGCGCAGCTCAACCACAAGGAGATCAATACCTTCGGCTTCTTGGGGTACCCGGCGCTGCAGGCGGCGGACATCCTCTCGGTGCGGGCCGACGCGGTGCCGGTGGGGGAGGACCAGCTGCCCCACCTGGAGCTGACGCGGGAGATCGCCAGGCGCTTCAACTTCCTCTACGGCGAGTACTTCTCCGAGCCCGCCTCCATGCTCTCGCGGTTCACCCGCATCCCCGGCACCGACGGGCGCAAGATGAGCAAGAGTTACGCCAACGCCATCAACCTGGACGACTCCCCGGAGGAGATCTCCGCCAGGGTGAGGGAGATGATCACCGACCCGGCGCGCAGGACCCGCAAGGACAGGGGGGACCCCGACAGGTGCGCGGCCGTCTACCAGATGCACAAGATATACTCCCCCGACCGGCTGGAGGAGATCGGGGAGAACTGCCGGACCGCCGGCTGGGGCTGCGTGGACTGCAAGAAGCTGCTGGCGGAGAGGATCATCGACTCCTTGTCGGACTTCCGCCGGCGCCGCGCCGCGCTGGCCGCCCGGCCGGGCGCGGCCTGGGAGGTGCTGGAGGAAGGGCGGCGGCGGGTACAGCCCATCGTGGCGGGCGTTCTCGGGGGGGCCCGGGAGAAGATGGGGCTTTGAGGGCCCGCGGGCGGGAGGTCAATTGGGCTATCAGGTGAAGATAGACGTCTTCGAGGGCCCCTTCGATCTGCTGCTCAGCCTCATCTCCAAGCGGGAGATCGACATCTATCAGGTGGCCATCGCGGACATCACCGAGGAGTACCTGGCCTGGCTGGAGAACATGCGCTCCCTCGACCTGGAGATCGCCACCGAGTTCCTGCTCATCGCGGCCACCCTGCTCAAATTGAAATCGGACGGCCTGCTGCCCAAGCCGCCGTCGGAAACGCACGACGAGTTCCCCGCCGACTCCCGCGACGAGCTGGTCTGGCGCTTGATCGAGTTCAAGAAGTTCAAGAACGCGGCGGAGGAGCTGGAGAGGCGGCTGGAGTTCGAGGACCGCTACTTCTACCGGGCGGTGGAGGTGGAGGAGCAGTTCCGCGACCTCGTCCCCGACGTGCTCTCCGGACTGGAGCTCCGCCAGCTGACCGAGGCGGCGCTCCGCCTAACCTTAAACGAGGCGGAGACGGGCGTGGACGTCTCCCACATCGCCCCCATCCGCATCAGCATCAAGGACTACATAGAAAAGATGCTGGACGCGCTGGAGCGGGTGGAGGAAGCCGACTTCGTCGACCTCACCCGGGGGTGCGCAAGCCGGCTGGAGGTCATCGTCTGCTTCCTGGCCATCCTGGAGCTCTACAAGTGGGACATCGTCTCCATCAGGCAGGCCCGCCGTTTCGGCGAGATCAAGGTCAGGCGCAACCGCAGGATAACCGACGCGGAGGTGGACGAGATGTACGACCACCTCTCGGAATAGCCGGGGTTCGAAGAGGAGGATGAGCATGGAACTGAAGCCCATCGGCGGGAACGTCTGGAAGCGCTCGAGCAGGCCCTCGACCGCCCCGGAGGGCTACCTGGAGATCCGCAACATCGTGGAGGCCCTGCTCTTCGTCTCGGACGAGCCGCTCCGCGTGGAGAGGATCCGGGAGGTGGTGGACGCCGACGAGGCCACCGTCGCCGACGTCCTGGCCGACCTGCGGCAGGAGCTCCTGGAGGACAACCGGGGCATCCAGCTGCGGGAGGTCGGGGGCGGCTGGAAGCTCCACACCCACCCCGCCTACGCCGACTACATCCAGCGGCTGCTGCTCTCGGAGAAGCGCGGCCGGCTCACCCGTGCGGCGCTGGAGACCCTGGCCGTCATCGCCTACATGCAGCCCATCACCCGCGCGCAGATAGCCGCCGTCCGCGGCATCCAGTCGGAGTCGGTGGTCAAGGTGCTGGAGGGCTACCGCATGGTGCGCGAATCGGGCAAGGAGAGCGCCCCCGGCGGCCCGGCGCTCTACGAGACCACGCCCGAGTTCCTGGAGCAGTTCGGCTTGAATTCCATCGAGGACCTCCCGCCCCTGGAGACCTTCGAGCCCGACCAGGCGGCCGTTGAGCAGATCAAGCGCTCCCTGCTGCCCTCCGGGGAGCCCCCGGCGCCCGCCGCGGAGGCGTCAGGGAGCGTCGAACCGGCGGAGGCGCCAGGAGGCCCTGACGCGCCGGTAGGAGAAGAGGAATAGCCCCGCCGCCGCCGGGGCGCAGCACGCGGCACCCCTCATCCGCGCCCTGCCTGCCCCCGCGCGGCGCGTCAGCGCAGGCCCAGGGCCCTGAACAGCGCCTCCACCTCCCCGGGCGAGAGCTCGCGCCACTCGCCTTCGGGCAGCTTCTTTAAGCTCAGGGGGCCCAATGCGGTGCGGACGAGGTCGGTGACCTCAAGCCCCACCGCGGCGCACATGCGGCGCAGCTGCCGCTTCCAGCCCTGCTGGATGACGAACTCCAGGGCCGTCGCCCCGCTCTCGCGGCCCAACACCCGCACCCTGGCGGGGGAGGTCCTGCCCTCCTCCAGCTCGATCCCCTCCCGGAGGCTCTTGAGCGCCCCGGGCGACACGCCGCCCTCCACCCGCACCACGTAGGTCTTGTCCACCCCGAAGCGGGGGTGCGTGACGCGGTTGGCGATGAAGCCGTTGTTGGTCAGCAGGAGCAGCCCGCGGCTGTCCCTGTCCAGACGGCCTACAGGAAAGTAACGGCCCTCCTGGCGGAAGAGGTCGAGGATGGTGGGGCGGCCGTGGGGATCGCTCAAGGTGGTGAGGTAGCCGCAGGGCTTGTTGAGCAGGAAATAGCGGGCCTCCGCCTGCGTGTCCAGCGCGATGCCGTCCACCTCGACGGTGTCCGAAGCCGCGTTCACCCGGGTGCCCGGCACTCTCACCGGCTCCCCGTTGACGGACACCCGCCCGGCCGCGATGATCCCCTCGCAGGCCCGGCGCGACCCCAGCCCCGCCGCCGCCAGAACCTTCTGCAGCCTCTCGCCCCGCTCCTCGCGCTCCTTCATGGAAAGAAATATAACACTTAAGGGGTGTGGCCTTCACGCACGCGATTGATTAAACTATATAGGTGCACCGAGCGTACAGGGAATGGAGGAAGCATGCACCTGCGAGCCATCAGGGGAGCGATACTCTGCAAGGAGGACACCAAGGAGGCCATCAACGCCAAGACCTCCTTCCTGCTTGACGAGATGATCAAGCGCAACGACATCAGGCCCGAGGACATCGTGGACATCATCTTCACCGCCACCGAGGACCTCACCGCCGAGTTCCCCGCGGCGGCGGCGCGCCAGGCGGGCCTGGCCCACGTGCCGCTGCTGTGCGCCAAGGAGTTGAGCATCGTCGGCGGCACCACGGGCTGCATCCGGGTGCTCATGCACTTCTATACCCGCAGGCAGCCGCACGAACTGCGCCATCCGTATCTCGAGGGGGCCCACCAGCTCAGGACGGACCTCCCCGAGTAGGCATCGCAGCAGACGGTCCGCAAGAGCAAGGGAGCCCGGGCCCGCGGCCGGGCTCTCGTTTGACTATTGGAAGGGGAAGTGGTGCGCATGGTCATCGTGTTGAAGGAGCCCATCCGGCAGGAAGATATCGACGCCATCGTGGAGAAGCTGGCGAGCGTCGGCGCGGAGGCCCACATCTCCCGGGGCCGCTTCAAGACCCTCATCGGGGTCATCGGCGACCGCGAGACGGTGATGCAGATCCCCTTCGAGGCCTATGCCGCGGTGGAGGCCGTGGTCCCCATCATGAAGCCCTACAAGATGGTCAGCCGGGAGTTCAGCCCGGAACCCGTGACCATCCGGGTGGGGAGCGTCGAGGTGGGGCCGGGCACCTTCTCGGTCATCGCCGGGCCCTGTTCGGTGGAGAGTGCGGAACAGGTCATGCAGGCGGCCGGCGCGGCCCGGCGGGCCGGGGCCACCCTCTTCCGGGGCGGGGCCTACAAGCCCCGCACCTCGCCCTACGCCTTCCAGGGGCTGGGCGAGGAAGGCCTGAAGATGCTGGCCGCGGCGCGCGAAGCCACCGGCCTGCCGGTGGTCACCGAGGTGCTGGACACCAGGGACGTGGAGGTGGTGGCGGAGTACGCCGACGTGCTGCAGGTGGGCACGCGCAACATGCAGAACTTCCTGCTATTGAAGGAGATCGGGAGCATCCGCAAGCCGGTGCTCTTGAAGCGGGGCATGAGCTCCACCATAGAGGAGTGGCTGATGGCCGCGGAGTACATCGCCAAGGAGGGCAACCACGACGTGATCCTCTGCGAGCGGGGCATCCGCACCTTCGAGACCGCCACCCGCAACACCCTGGACATCTCGGCCGTACCGGTGGTCAAGGGGCTCACCCACCTGCCGGTCTTCATCGACCCCAGCCACGCCACCGGCCGGCGCGACCTGGTGGAGCCGCTCACCCGGGCGGCCCTGGCGGTGGGCGCCGACGGGGTGATGGTGGAAGTTCACCCCAACCCGGCCGAGGCCCTCTGCGACGGACCGCAGTCGTTGAACATGGAGGAGTTCGCCTCCCTGATGCGGGGCCTGCGGGAGATCTGCGCCGCCTTCGGCAGGAAGATGTAGGGGCCGCGTGGAGAGGACGGGGATCATCGGGACGGGGCTCATCGGGGGCTCCCTGGCCCTGGCCCTCAAGCGGCAGGGCCTCGGCGGGGAGGTGCTCGGTTACGATGCCGACCCCGCCAGCCTCGAGCGCGCCCTTAAGATGGGGGCCGTCGACGCCGCCTGCGCCTCGGCGGCGGAGCTTGCCGCCCGCTGCGGCCTGGTGGTGGTGGCGGTGCCGGTCGGGGTCATCCCGCGGGTGCTTGCGGAGATCGCCGCCCACCTCGAGGCGGGCGCGCTGGTCATCGACGTGGGCTCCACCAAGGAGAGGATAGTGCGCGCGGCCGCCGAATCCCTGCCCGCGGGCGCGGTCTTCGTGGGCGGTCACCCCATGGCCGGTTCCGAACGCCAGGGGATCGACAACGCCACACCCGACCTCTTCGTCAACGCCGCCTTCATCTTCACCCCCACGACGGACTGCGCGGCCGAGACCCAGGCCTTCCTCTCCCAGACCTTCACGGCCATCGGGGCCAGGGTCATCTTCATGGACCCGCGGGTGCACGACCGCGCCGTTTCCATGGTCAGCCACCTGCCGCACGTCCTGGCCTTCGCCCTGATGAACGCGGCGGGGGAGGAGGGCCGCGAGGTGCGGGGGATGGGGCACATCATCTCCGGCGGCTTCCGCGACATGACCCGCATCGCCTCGTCCGACCCCTCCCTGTGGGCCGGCATCCTGCTGGAGAACCGGGCGGAGGTGGGCCGCGCCCTCGGACTCTTCGGCCGCTATCTCGAGGAACTGAGGAAGGCGCTCGCCGCGGAGGACGCGGCGGCGCTGGAGGAGGCCATCGAGCGCGCCCGCTCCAGCCGGCTGGAGATGATGCCGGCCCTGCGGACCGTGCTGCAGGAGCTCTACACCCTCTCCATCCCGGTGGACAACCGACCGGGCATCGTCTCGGAGATAACCCTGGCCATGGGGGAGAAGGGCATCAACATCGAGGACCTGGAGATCGCCCATCCCCTGGAGGGCGAGGTGGGGCTGCTCAAGGTCTACGTGCGGGGGGCGGAGGCCGCGGAATCCGCCCGCGAGGTGCTCGCCGGCAGGGGCTTCCGGCTCAACCTGGAAAAGTCGGTGAGGGGCGCTTGAGCGAGATGCGCTTCAACCCGGTCGACCGGCTGGAGGGCGAGCCGCGGATCCCCGGCGACAAGTCCATCTCCCACCGCGCGGCCATCCTCGGGGCGCTGGCCCGGGGGGAGACGAGGGTCAAGGGCTTCCTGCGGGCCGAGGATACCCTGAGCACCCTGCGAGCCCTCGGGCGACTGGGGGTCGAGTACCGCCTGGAGGGCAACGATCTCACCGTCCAGGGAAGGGGTTATGCCGGCCTGCAAGAGGCGGTGGGCGACATCGACGTGGGTAACTCCGGCACCACCATCCGCCTGCTTGCCGGCGTCGCGGCCTCCTGCCCCTTCACCACCAGGCTCACCGGCGACGCCTCCATCCGCCGCCGCCCCATGCGCCGCATCATCGACCCCCTCACCCGCATGGGGGCGGAGATAAGCGCGGCGGGGGAGGGCGACCTGGCCCCGCTGGAGATCGTTGGCGGCGGCTTGCGCGGCATCGACTACCGGCTGCCCATCCCCTCGGCCCAGGTCAAGTCGGCGGTGATCCTGGCCGCCCTCAACGCCCAGGGCCCCACCACCATCGCCGGGGACCGCGGCTCGCGCGACCACACCGAGAGGATGGCCCTGCACCTGGGGGCGGACCTGGAGCTGTCGCCCGCAGGCATCACGGTCAACCCGACGGTGTTGCGGGCGGGGGAGATGGACGTCCCCGCGGACATCTCCTCGGCCGCCTTCTTCCTGGCCGCGGCGGTGCTGCTGCGCGGTTCGCGGATCTCCCTGCGGGGCGTGGGGCTCAACCCCACCCGGGCCGGCTTCCTCGCCGTGCTCAACTCCATGGGGGCCATGGTCACGGAGGACTCCTACGAGGTGCGCGACGGAGAGCCCCGCGGCGACCTGGCGGCGCGCGGCGCCCGGCTGCGGGGGGTGGAGATAGAGGGCTGGCGGGTGCCCGGCCTCATCGACGAGATACCGCTGCTGGCGGTGGTGGCCACCCAGGCCGAGGGGGTCACCAGGGTGAGCGGCGCCGAGGAGCTGCGCCACAAGGAGAGCGACCGCCTGCGGGCCATCATCTCCCAGCTCGAGCTGATGGGCGCGGACGCCCGCGAGGAGGAGGGCGGGTTCTCGGTGAGGGGGCCGACGGGGCTGAAGGGCGCCCGCGTCAGGTCCTTCGGGGACCACCGCATCGCCATGAGCCTGGCGGTGGCCGCCCTCTGCGCCCGGGGGGAAACGGTGATCGAGGGGTGGGACTGCGTGAACATCTCCTTTCCCTCCTTCGCGGAGACCCTGCGGGGGCTGGCCAGGTGAGCGGGCGCGTCATCGCCATCGACGGACCGGCCGGTTCCGGCAAGAGCACCGTGGCCCGCAGGCTGGCGGAGCGCCTCGGCTTCGACTACATGGATACCGGCGCCATGTACCGCGGGATCACCTGGCTGGCCCTGCGCGGTAAGGTGGACCTGGACGACGAGGAAGGGCTGACCCGGCTGGCGGCGGAGACGGAGATCGACTTCGAGTACGACCGCCGCCGCAGTCAGCCCTACCGGGTGCTCCTCGACGGGAAGGACGTCACCAGCGAAATCCGCTCCAGGCCGGTCACCGCCCACGTCAGCCGGGTCTCCGCCGTCGCCGGGGTGCGGGAGGAGCTGGTGAGGAAGCAGCGCGAGATGGCCGCCGGGCGCGACGTGGTCATGGAGGGGCGGGACATCGGCACGGCGGTCTTCCCCGGGGCCAGGGACAAGTTCTTCATAAGCGCCTCGCTGGAGGAGCGGGCCCGCCGCCGCTGCGAGGATTACCGCCGGGAAGGCATCGATTTCGACGAGGAGGCCGTCCGGCGCGACCTGAAGAGAAGGGACCTCTATGATACCAGCCGCCCCCTTTCGCCCTTGAGCGTGGCCTGCGGGGCGGTGGTCATCGACACCTCCGACCTCACCGTGGAACAGGTGGTGGAGGAGATGATCGGGCGCTTGGGCGGCGGAGGAGCGCCGTGAGGCGCCGGCCGGTAGCCGTTCCGGAGCCCGCGGTCGTAGAGGGGGTGGAGGAGGCCTCCCCCCTCCGGGGAGAGGTCGCGCCGGGGGACCGGCTGGTCTCCATCAACGGGGTGCGCCCTCGCGACCTCATCGAGTACATGCTGGAGGAGGGCTGCGGACGGGTAGAGCTGCGGGTGGAGGCGGCGGGAGAGGAGAGGGTGCTGAGGGCCGCCGCGGAGCCCGGGCGGGGGCTGGGGCTGAGTTTCTCAGACCTGGTCTTCGACGGCATCCGCACCTGCCGCAACGCCTGCGTCTTCTGCTTCGTCGACCGCATGCCACCGGGGCTGCGCCCCTCCCTCTACCTCAAGGACGACGACTGGCGCCTCTCGGTGCTCTCGGGCAGCTTCATCACCCTGAACAACCTGGGAAGGGAGGACGTCCGGCGCATCCTTGAACTGCGGCCGCACCCCCTCTACGTCTCCCTGCACTCCACCGACCCGGGCCTGCGCGACCGCATGATGGGGGGGAAGAGGTCGGCCGCGGCGCTCAAGCTGCTGCGCAGGCTGATCGACCTGGGGGTCGAGACGCACCTGCAGGTGGTGCTGTGCCCCGGGCTCAACGACGGCCAGAGGCTGGAAGAGACCCTCCGGGGCGCGCTCGACGCCTTTCCCGCCGCCTCGGTGGGCATCGTTCCGGTGGGGCTCGGCAGGCCGGGCGGGGGGGAGGCCCTTGAGCCGGTGGGGGAGGGCGGGGCGGCGCGCGTGCTGGAGGCGGTGGAGCGCTTTCAGGCCGTGGCCCGGGGCCGGCTCGGGAGACGGCTCTTCTACGCGGCGGACGAGTTCTATATACTGGCGGGTGCGCCCTTTCCGCCGGCGGGGGAGTATGAGGGCTTCCCCCAGTTGGAGAACGGCATCGGTCTGGCCCGCGATTTCATCGACGCGGCCCGGGAGGCGCTCAAGGAGCGGGTGGAGCGCGCGGTCCCGGCCCGCACGGCGGTGCTCACCGGCGGGCTGGGCGCCGGGGTGCTGGAGGAGGCCCTGCGCTTCCCCGGCGGCGGGCAACCGGCGGGCGTGGAACTGGTGAGGGTGGAGAACCGCCTCTTCGGCCCCGGGGTCACCGTAACCGGCCTGGCGGCGGGGGCGGACGTGAAGAGGGAGTCGGATGGACTTAAGGGATACGGGAGGGTGCTGGTGCCCGCGGTGATGCTGCGCGACGGCGTGTTTCTCGACGGCCTGGGCTTCGAGGAGCTGCGGAAGGACGCCGCCTCCCCCGTGCGCATAGTCGAAAATGACGGCGCGGCGCTGGTGGAGGCGCTTTATGAGGCGGAGGAGGGGAGCTAGTTGCTGCCCCTGGTGGCCGTAGTCGGCCGTCCCAACGTGGGCAAGTCCACCCTGGTCAACCGGATCATCTCCAGCCGCGAGGCCATCGTGCAGGAGGAGCCCGGGGTGACCCGCGACCGCAACTACTACGTCGCCGAATGGCGCGGACGCCGCTTCGGCCTGGTGGACACCGGGGGGCTGGACCCGGGGGCCCGCGACGAACTGACGGCCGGGATGGGGGAGCAGGCCCGCTACGCGGTCCGGGAGGCCGACCTGGTGCTGCTGACGGTGGACGCCCGGGACGGGCTGACCGCGGCGGACGAGGAGGTGGCGGAGATCCTGCGGGGCCTGGACCGCCCCATCATCCTGGTGGTCAACAAGGTGGACAACCCCCGGCGCGAGGAGGCGCTGACCGCCGACTTCCACCGCGCCGGCTTCCCGCTAACCGTGGCCGTATCCGCCCTGCACGGCCTGGGAGTGGGAGAACTTTTGGACGAGGTGGCGGAGGCCCTCCCCCCCAAGTCCCCGGAGGAGGAGGAGGAATCGGGCGAGAGGCCCCTGACCGTGGCCATCGTCGGCCGTCCCAACGTGGGCAAGTCGTCCCTCTTCAACCGCCTCGTGGGGCAGGACCGTTCGCTCATCCACGACCAGCCGGGCACCACCCGCGACAGCGTGGACATCCGCGTGGAGATGGGCGGGCAGCCGGTGACCTTCGTGGACACCGCCGGCTGGCGGCGCCGGTCGCGCATCGTAAGCGAGGTGGAGTACTTCTCGGTGGTGCGCCTATGGAGGACCCTGGACCGCGCCGACGTGGCCCTGCTGCTCATCGACGCCACCGAGGGGGTGACCGACCAGGACCAGCGCATCGCCGCTCGCATCCGCGACGACGGGCTGGCCTCCGTGGTCGTCCTCAACAAGTGGGACCTGGCCAGGGAGGGCGAACGGGCGCGCGAGCTGGTGGAGGACGCCCGGGAGGACCTGGAATTCATCGCCTACTCGCCCATCCTGCGCGCCAGCGCGCTGACCGGCTGGGGGACGGATAAGATCATGCCCGAGGTGATGCGGGCCCACGCCAACTGGCGGCAGCGCATCCAGACCTCCCACCTCAACCGGTTGAAGGAGGAGCTCATCCTGCGCACCCCGCCTCCCTCCAGGCGCGGCAAGCAGCTGCAGATCTACTACATCACCCAGGTCCGCAGCGCCCCGCCGGAGTTCGTCTTCTTCGTCAACGACCGCGGACTGGCCCGCCCGGAGTACCACCGCTTCCTGGAGCGGCGCATCCGCGAGACCTTCGACTTCACCGGCACCCCGGTGCGGGTGGCCCTCAAGGGCAAAAAATCCGGGGTCAGGCCCTGACGGGAATTGACGAAACCTGCGATAACCCGGGAGAGGGCATCCGGGAAAGTCGCCCCCGGGATTAAATTGACATATAATATAAGTTATATATAATAATGAACATGACTCGACCGCTGCGCATCGAGAAGAGGGAAGCCTTCTATCACGTCATCACCAGGGGGAACCGGGGTGACGATATCTTTGCCAATGACGGGGACAAGCTCTATTTCCTCGACCACCTTGGCAGAGCCGCCACAAAGTACAGCGCAGTCTTCTACGCGTATTGCCTCATGAGCAATCATTATCACCTGCTCATCGAGACGAAAGAGCCCAACCTCTCCTCGGTCATGCATTATATCAACTCCTCTTTTGCCTCCCATTTGAGGAAGGGCAGGGAAGTGGGGCACATCTTCGCCGGACGCTACAAGTCCATCCTTGCCGAAAAGGGAGAAAGCATAGCCCCCCTCAGCCGGTACGTGCACCTGAACCCGGTCAGGGCCTCGCTGACGGCGATGCCAGAAGAATACCACTGGTCCAGTTATCGTTATTTCGTTGAGAGGGGCGCAGTTCCGGGCTGGCTCGATACTTCTTGGCTGGTGGGGTCGTTCGGAGGAACGCTCGAGGCTGCCAGGAAACGCTACCGAGACTACGTCGAGAACGGAACCTTCGAGGAGTTCTCCTTCGAGCTAGACTGCCGGCAAGCGGGAAGAGAGCCGGTAGCCGGCAGCGTGGAGCGGGAAGCCCCCGGAAAGGAGGAACGGGCCAGGGAGGGCCTTCCGCCAGTGGGTCCCCCCGGAGGTAGTTTCGTCAAGCCCGTACGGTTGAGCGACCTGCATACGGCCGCCTGTTCGTTCTATTCACTGGAAAGGCTCGACGGAGAAGGCGGTGGGCTGGACGGGTACTGCAGGCGGGCACGGAACATGTTCATCTGGCTCGCGCGGGAATATACCGCTGCGCAGAACTGCGAGATAGGGAATTACGCGGGAGGGCTCAGCAGTTCCGGCATAACCCAGCAGTTCCTGCGCACCAACGAGGCGTTGAAGCGGGGGAAGGAATGTCCGGATAGATGGCGCCACGAAGCCCAAGCGATTCTGTCAATTCTCGTCAGGGCCTGACCCCGGATTGGTGCTATAATCTACGATACGTTCGGCTCCCAGTGGTGTTAGACTTACCGGTGACGACATGGCGAAATACCTGTGGCTGCTAGCTTCCTACCTGGTGGGATCCATACCCACCGGCCTCTGCGTCTCCAAGGTGGTCTACCGCTCGGACCTGCGCCGGCTGGGCAGCGGCAACATCGGGGCCACCAACGTCCTGCGGAACTACGGCTTCCAGCCCTTCCTGGGGGTGCTCATCCTGGACATGTCCAAGGGCGTGGTGGCGGTGCTGGTGGCCAGGGCGCTGGGCCTGGGGCAGCCGTGGGTGATGGCCTGCGGGCTTCTGGCCATAGTCGGCCACAACTGGTGCATCTGGCTCGGGTTCTCCGGAGGGAAGGGCATCGCCACCTCGGCCGGGGTCATCGTGGCGGCCTTCCCCTGGCCGGTTATATTCGCCACCGCCTGCGCCTTCCTGGCCTTGGTGCTGGCCACGCGCATCATGTCCGCGGGCTCCCTGGCGGGCGCGGCGGCCTTCCCCCTGTCGGCCCTGGTATATTACCGCGGGGAGTTGGGGGAGAACTGGGCCATGCTGGCCTTCAGCGCGGCGGCGGCGGGCTTCGCCGTACGCCGGCACCGCGAGAATATCGGGCGGCTGCTCCGGGGCGAGGAGCCGAAGCTGTCCCTTAAGCGCCGGGGGAGCGGTAGTTGAGGGCGGGGGTCGTCGGCGCGGGGTCCTGGGGCACCGCCTTCGCGGCCCTCCTGGCCAGGCAGGGCCTGGAGACGGTGCTGTGGGCCCGGGAACCGGAGGTGGCTGAGGGGATCAACGAGGGGCGCAGGAACCCCTTCTTCCTCACCGACTGCGTCCTCCCCGAGGGGCTCTGGTGTTCCGGCGACCTGGCGGAGGTGGCGCGCGGCCGGGACCTGCTGGTGATGGCGGTGCCCTCCCAGTGGGCGGGGGAGACCGCCGCAAGCCTCAAGGGGCTGGTGGGGCCGGAAACCGCCGTGCTCAACCTGGCCAAGGGATTCGACCCGGCGACGCGCGAACGCCTCTCCGTGGTCATCGGCCGCAACGCCGGCGTGGAGGAGCCCCGTTTGGCCGTGCTCTCCGGGCCCAACCACGCCGAGGAGGTGATCCGGGGGGTGCCCAGCGCCGCGGTGGTGGCCTCCTCGGACCGGGAACTGGCCCGCCGGCTGCAGCGGGCCGTCAACACCCCCTACTTCCGCATCTATACCAACCGCGACGTGGCGGGAGTGGAGGTGGGGGCCGCCTACAAGAACGTGATCGCCATCGCCGCCGGGGTGGTGGACGGCATGGGCCTGGGGGACAACACCAAGGCCACCCTGGTCACGCGGGGCTTGAGCGAGGTCATGCGCTTCGGGGCGGCCCTGGGGGCGCGGGAGTGCACCTTCTCCGGGCTCTCGGGGATCGGCGACATCATGGTCACCTGCTACAGCCGCCACTCCCGGAACCGCGGGCTGGGCGAAAAGATCGGAGCCGGCATGACCCTGGAAGAGGCCACTCGGGACATGAAGATGGTGGTGGAGGGGGTATACGCCACCGGCCTGGTCTTCGAGATAGCCCGGGAGAGGGGCGTCGAGGTCCCCATCGCCGGCGCCGTCCACGGCCTGCTCCAGGGCGGGACCACCCCCGCCCGGGCCCTCGTACGGCTCATGACCCGGCGGCTCAAGGAGGAGTCCTCGGAGGAGAGCATCATCTACGGGGCGGAGCCGGAGGAACGCTAGGGGAGACCCGCCGGCGCCGCCAGAGGGGGCCTCGCCCGGATAAAGGCGAAAGCAGCCTTCCCTGGCGGGACTGCTGCTTTCCGGGTGGGGCGTTGGATCTCGTGGATCCCAACGGTTATCCTCTCAACGTCAGGGAAATGATAACCCGCCACGCAACGAGGGCATAGTGGCTGAAAGTATGATTTTTTCCGTTTTGGTAGGATTGCTTAACCCTTACTCAACATAAGATATATTATCGGCGGTACCGGGGGGGTCTATGAGGGGGCGCCGCCGCGTCCGTCCTCAAGCAGTGACGCCAGTTCCTCCAGCCAGGCCAGCTCCCCCCGGTAGACCTCGATCTGGCGGCGGCAGATGCTCGCTGCCAGCTTTTCGGCCAGCCCTCCGACCAGGCCGGACAGGGACTCCAGGCGCGCCGCCCAGCCGGCCATCCTCCGGGAGACGCTCTCCGCGCGCCTCTCCAGGGCCAACAGGGTCTCACCGACGTCGAGGGACTCTGGAAACTCCAGGGCCAGGCAGAACTCGTTGCGGAGGGGCTCGGGCGAAGAAAGCTGTTCGTACAGGAGGTCCGAGAGGCGCTCCCTGCCCGTTGCCGTGAGACGGTAGACGCTCCGTTGCGGCCCCTTGCCCGGCCTCTCGGTGACGGAAGCCAGGCAGCCCTGCCCCTCTAAGCGGGCGCAGGCCTTATAGGCCGCGACGTCGCTGACCCTGATCCAGTCGCGCAGTCCGCGCGCGTCGACCTGGCGGGCTATATCGTATCCGTGGCGCGGCTTCTCCGCTATCAGCCCCAGGACCAGGAGATCTATGGCTTGCACGGCCACCTCTTATAATTAACGGTTAATTATATAACTATTATATAGCTTAACCCGGGAGTCCGCCGTCGGCGGCGTTGATGAGGCGCGAGACCACCTCCGAGGCGAGCATCTTCAATTCGAAGACGTTGAGGTAGTGAGGGGCGGAGGCATCGAAGAGGATGCTGGCCGAGGCCGGGAACTCCTCGTCGGAGTCCCAGAAGATGAAGAGCAGGTTTATGCGGGGAAAGGCCTGAAAGACCATCCCGGCGTCGCCCTGGCTGACCCGCGTGCCGCCCAAGCGCCCTCCCGCGTCCACCAGGGCCTGCAGGCCGCCGTCGAAGCGGTTCTTGAGGCGGTCCTCCACGGTGTCGGCGAAGCTAGAGGAGTAGAAGAGGCCGTCGGGGAGCTCGCGGTAAGGTATCCACTGGTGGGAGGGGGGCACCCCATCGGCCCGGTAGAGGTAGAGCAGGGCCAGGAGCTTCAGGGTGAAGGTGGAGAGGAAGTCGGGCATGGAAAAGGCGAGCCCGGGATGGGTCAGGCCTATGCTCCAGCGGAGGAAGGGTATCTCGAAAGCCCCTGAAGAGAAGGAGACCCCCGCCCTTTCGGCCACGTCCTCCGGATCGCGGCTGCGCAGGTAGCGGCTGGGCTCCTCGAAGGGGTCGCCCTTCTCCGTCAAGACGCCGCCCTCTGTCCCTGGTCGTTGGCCAGCCCGCCCCTGACCGTGGTGGGCAGCAGGACCGAGAGCTTCTCCGCCCACTGGGCCAGCAGGCGTTCGGGGTAGGGTTTCACACCCTCGTAAGAGGGGTCGAGGGTGCCCTGCGGGCGGAACTGCTGCAGGACCAGGGCGCGAGCGCCCGCCAGCCGTTGGGCGATCTGGCGCAGGTCAGACAACTCCACCAGTCCGGGAACCACCGTGCAGCGGAATTCGTGCTCAACCCCGCTTGAGCGGATGATGTCTATGGAGCGGAGGATGTCCTCGACCGAGACGGGCGAGCGGGTGGCCAGGGGGTATTTGCCCAGGGAGGTCTTGACGTCCATGGCCACGTAGTCGACCCTCCCCTCCCCCACCAGCTGCCGCAGCATATCGGGACGCGAGCCGTTGGTGTCCAGCTTGACCTCGAAGCCCAGGGAGCGCGCCGCGCCGGCCAGTGCCGGCAGGCCGGCGTGGAGGGTGGGCTCTCCCCCGGTCAGGCAGACGCCGTCGATCCAGCCGCGCTTCTCCTCGAGCCAGGCGGCCACGTCCTCCCAGGAGATACCGGCCCGCGCCCCTCCCTCCCCCGCCTCCCCCAGCAGGGAGGCGTTGTGGCAGAAGGGGCAGCGGAAGTTGCAGCCCCCCAGGAAGAGCACCGTGCAGATCCTGCCGGGCCAATCCAGCATGCTGGTGGGAAGGATCCCCCGCAAAGCGATCTCCTGCATGCCCCGCGCCCCTCAGTTGGCGGCCGAGTCGATCTCCCGAGGGTTGGGCACCTCGCAGCGCCAGGCCCGCACCTCGTGGCCGTCGTCGTCGGTCATCAGGACCGAGGGGGTGCACTGGATGCCGTAGAAGGCCGCCTCCGCCAGCCCTTCCACCTGGTCGAGGTCGAAGATCTGCACCTCGCCCGCGAACCCCCTCACCGCCTCCTTGGCGGCGGGGCACTTCGGGCAGTCTTGCTTGACGAAGAGTTTAAGATACAAGCTTCAGCCCTCCCTTCCCGGCCTCCCGGCCGTCAGCCTCGTTTGACGCGTTCAAGTTGGAAAGGGCGGTACGGCCCCGGTCCCTCAGCTCCCCCATCTTGCCCCGGTTCCAGGTGGAGATCTTGGAGAAGTAGCCCACGATGCGGGTGATCCCGTAGACGTCGCCCGAGTCGCACAGCGGGCAGCGCTCGTGCAGCCCGCGTGAAGTGCGGCGGCAGTCGTTGCACACGGTGAACTCGGGCGAGAAGGCGATCTGGGAGGAACGGGTGTTGCGGAAGGTCTTCTCCACGAAGCTGCGGATGGAGCGGGGGTCCGGCTCGTGCTCGCCCAGCCAGATGTGGCAGATGGCCCCGGCGTCGATGAGCGGGTGGAAGAGGCTCTGCTTCTGGATGCGCTCGATGTAGTCGATGTCTTCTTCCACGTTCAGGTGGACGCTGTTGGTGTAGTAGAACTCCCCGCTCTCGAGGTTGCCCTTGATCACCCCGGCGGTCTGCTCCGGGAAGTACTTGGCGTCCAGCTTGGCCAGCCGGTAGCCGCTGGATTCGGCGGGAGACTCCTCCAGCACCAGCTGGATGCCGTACTGCTCGGAGAGGCGCTTGCAGGTCAGGTTCATGTGCGCGATGACCTTGAGCCCGAACTTCAAAGCGTCCTCCGATTCGTGCAGCTGCTTCCCGTAGTGGTGCTGCACCAGCTCGTTGAGGCCGAGGATGCCGGCCAGGTAGGTCAGGCGGTCCAGGCGCAGGTAGTCGTCGCCGTCCTTGGCGGCGCAGAGCATGGAGAGCGGTCCGGTGACCCCCAGGTCCAGCAGGCCGGCGATGAAGGCCTTCTTCTGCAGGTGGGCCTTGGCCACCAGCTGCAGGGCCTTGTCCAGCTCGTTGAAGAGGAGCTCGTCGGAGCCGTTGGCCTTGAAGGCGATGCGCGGCAGGTTGATGGTGATGTTCTGCAGAGCCGAGAAGCGCATCTTCTCCGGGGTCCTGGTCTCCTGGAGGTCCTCGTCCTTGAGCTTCAGCTTGAGCCGGCAGCACTGGGAGACGGTGATCTCGTCCCCCCGGTCGAAGACGAAGTAGGTGATGCCCTGATGCGCCGCCACCCTGCAGGCCAGGTCGAGGAACTCCTCGTGTCCCTCCGTGGAGAAGAAGTCCTCGCTGATGTGGAGCAGCGGCTTGGGGAAGACGAAGGTCTTGCCCATGGCGTCCCCCTCCAGGTAGACCTCGAAGAGCGCGGTGATGAAGGCCTGCATCTCCTGCTCGTAGTCCTTGTACTTCTTGCCGGTGTACCTGCCGCCCGGACCGATGGCCGGGGTCTCGCGGAAGTGCCGGGGGACGTTCCAGTACAGGTTGAAGTCGGTGAAGACCACCTGCGAGCCCCGCGCCCCGGCCAGCTGGTTGAACTCGTAGATGAGCATCTGGGCCAGCTGCTTGATGCGCGGGTACTCCAGGCCCGTGAGGAAGGGGGCGAAGAACATGTTCACCGCCTCCCAGCCGATGGCCCCGGCGTAATAGGACTGGAGGGTGGAGGCCATCTTGACCATGTGCCCGATGAGCACCTCGGGGTGCTTGGCCGGGCGGGAGGTGGAGGTGATGTTGGGCAGGGACAGCCCGTACTTCTTTATGTACTCCAGGCTGTGCCCGCCGCAGTAGGGCCGGACGATGAAGCCCAGGTCGTGCAGGTGGATGTCCCCCACCATGTGGGCCTGGGCCACGTCCTCGGAGAAGACCTTGCGCATGGCGTAGTCCTTGAGGATGGCCTCGGCCAGGGTCAAGTTGATGGATTCGGGGTTGTGGGTGGTGTTGCTGTTCTCCTTGTTGGCGTTGAGGATGATCTGCTCCACGTCGTACATGGGCAGCCCCAGCTGCGAGTGCTTCTTGTGCAGGGTGTTGTGGCCCCGCTTGAGCAGCTCCAGGTCCACCAGCTCGCGGATGATGGAGGTGGTTACGGTGTTCATCTTCGAGGAGACGATGGTCTGCTCCACCGCGCCGGCGATCTCCTCCGCCAGCGGCCGGGCCATCCCCGTCTCCAGCACCAGCGAGGTGACGATCTTCTCCGGGTCCCAGAGGTTTATCTCCTCCTTGGAATAAGTGCTGACGAGGAGGGCGATGTCCGTGGTGTCGCCCGCCGCGCCCGTCCTCTTCACTACCTTGATCTGACTGGCCCCCATGTCTACCTCCTCGATATCCTCACTTATCGGTTTTCTTGGTGAGCTCTCCCAACTCCTCCTGGAACTGGGAGACGTCCTTGAAGTCCTTATAGACCGACGCAAAGCGCAGATAGGCTACTTCGTCGATCTCCTTGAGCTTCTTGAGGACTATCATACCTATGGCCACCGACTTAATCTCCAGCTCGCCCCGCGCTCGCAGCTCCGCCTCTATCCCTTCCATGGCCTCCTCCACCTTCTGCCGACTGGCCGGGCGTTTCTCGAAGGCCTTGACCAGGCCGGCCACGACCTTCTCGCGCTTGTAGGGCACCCGCTCCCCGCTGCGCTTGATGACCATCGCCGGTATCTGCTCATATCTTTCGAAGGTGGTGTAGCGCGATCTGCAGTCGAGGCATTCCCGCCTCCGCCTGATCACGTTGCCCCCCTCGGAGGAGCGGGAATCAACGACCCTGCTGTCCCGGTGGCCGCAGAAAGGACACTTCATGCCGTCTTCTCCCTTCGACCTTCACCCCTACATCTTGTGGCTTACGCATTAATATTAGCACAACATATGGGCATGTCAAGGGTATTTCGGCTGATTTTCCGGGGTAATTTCCAGAAAAAGCCAAAGTCTTGATTTATACTGAAGGCTGTTCTTGAACCATTGGTATAAAGTTAATGGATGAATTGAGCATTAACATTCAGAACTGGAGTACAGGATGAGGATGCCGATTCGGGCGACTAACGCTGTCTGCCTGCGTAAACCCTTAATCGAACTGCGGAACGGGCAGTCGGCAAGCGCCTGCCCGTCATGGCGCGGATGCACGGGCGTATAGCCTGAAGAAATCGTTGAGGGATTTGCGGGCTCCCCTCACGTCGATTACGGACTCTATACCTCGACTAAAGGCATTTTGCCGGGCCCGGCAAGGGGAAGGGCCCGCCGGGGGGCGGGCCCTGAAGGCATTGCGCAGTCGGGACGCTCCTACTTCTCCGCCTCGGCCTGGTTGAGCGCCTTGACCAGTCCGTCAACATCGATGCCGTGGGCCAGGGCCCCCTGCTCGATGTTCTCGTAACGGGCCACGGAGCATCCGACGCAGTGCAGTCCGTGCTCCAGGAAGACCCTGACGGTCTGCGGGTTGTTCTGGACCACTTCCTGGATGGTCATGTCCTTGGTGATCATACGGCTTCCTCCTCTCCTGCGGGTCGCCCCGGCGATTTTACCCTCCTAGGATAATCTCCGCCGCGCCCTGCGTCAATGATCGGGAAGGCCTTCGCCGGCGGCGGGCTCGATGCCGTACTTCACGAGCAGCGCCCGGTAATCCTTCTGGTAGAAGACCTTGCACTTGATCTCGGGGTAGAGCTCCTTGAGCCGCCGGACCTTCTTGTTCTTCTTGGTCACCAGCTTCTGGTTGAGGGTGGTGAGTTCGATGTACTGGTCGTAATCGGGAAGGTAGAAGTCGGGGGTGAACTTCTGCACCGGCCTGCCGGACTTGTCCCAGGCGATATCGAAGGAGCGGGGCTCGTACAGCCAGGCGATCTGATAGAAATCGAGGATGCGGGCGAACTCCTGTTCGCTGCGGTGGGCGAATCTGACCTCGTCCCACTTGCGGTAAACGGGCTCCTCCATGCCTTCCCCGATCAGCCGAAATCCTTCTTCTTGCGGGACATCTCCTCCAGCTTGGCCAGCTGGTCGACGGTGCCGATGGCGATGAGCGAATCCCCCGCCTCGAGCCTTAAGCCCTTGGGCGGCTTGGTGTTGAAGCCGCCGCCCTTTTTCTTCACCGCCAGGATCAGGGCGCCCGAGACGGAGTAGATCTTGGCCTCCTCGATGGTCGGGCCGTCCAGGAAGGATTGGGCATAGATCTCCACGTCGTCCAAGCGCCATTCCAGGCTCTCCACGTTGAACTCGATGTAGTCACCCCGCGTCACCAGGTCTAGGTAGTCCCAGACCAGCGGCTTGAGCAGCATGGCCGCCATGCGGTGGCCGCCGATGGAGTGCGGGGAGATGACCCGGTCGGAACCGGCACGGCGCAGCTTGGGCTCGGACTCCTCGTTGTTGCAGCGCGAGACGATGAAGAGGTGGGGGCAGAGCTCGCGGGCGGTGAGGGTGACGTAGAGGTTCTCGGCGTCGGAGGAGAGCGCCGTCACCAGCCCCTTGGCCCGCTCGATGCCCGCCGCCCGCAGGGTCTCGTCGTCGGTGGCGTCGCTCTTGATCACGGTGAAGCCCATCTCCAGGGCCGCATCCGCCACCTCCAGGTCCTTTTCGATGACCACGAAACTGACGCCGGCCCCGGAGAGGTCCATGGCGATATACTGGCCCACCCTGCCGTATCCGCAGAGTATGTAGTGTCCGAGCAGGTTGTCAATCTCTTTCCTCATCTTCCTCCTCCCCATGAGTCCGGACATGCGCCCCTCCACCATGAACTCGACCGTGCTGGCCAGGGCATAGGCCACGGTGCCCACGCCCGCGAGGACCAGGAGGATGGTGAAGATCCTCCCGTCGGTATTGAGGGAGAAGGTCTCGCCGTAGCCGATGGTGGTCAGGGTGATGATGGTCATGTACAGCGCGTTCAGGAAGTTCTGCTCCTCGATGAGCATGTAGCCTAGCGTGCCGACGGTGATGATCGCCGCCAACAGGAGCAGGGCGTTCCTCAGCTTTCGCAAGGATTGCTGCAACGGCACCGTCCTTACCGGTTAAGGGCCACACGACAGCGGCCGCCAGGCCCGCGTCCCCCTCCGGGCCGACACCCGCGCCCCCGGGCCCTTCAGCCCTCGAAATCCTCCGGCTTGACACTGTCTAGGAAGTCACGGAAGCGCTCGATCTCCTCCTCGTCGTCGGTCTGGATGAAGACGCTGGCTTCCGAAAGAACCTGCTCGGAGGCGAAGATGGGGACCTCCATGCGCACCGCCAAAGCGATGGCGTCGCTGGGGCGGGCGCTGATCTCGTAGGCCCTCCTGCCCTGTTCGAAGGTCACGTCGGCGTAGAAGGTGCCCTCCTTCAAGTCGGAGATGACCACCTTCTTCATGGACACCGAAAGGTCGTCCAGGATGTTCTTCATCAAGTCGTGGGTCATGGGACGGGCCGTCTCGATGCCCTGCAGGGCGAAGGCGATGGCGGTGGCCTCGAAGGCGCCTATCCAGATGGGCAGGAAGCGCTCGCCCTTCCTCTCCTTGAGCAGGACGATGGGCTGGTTGGCGGGCAGCTCCACCCGCACCCCGATCAGCGTCAACTCGATCATATCCAAGCCGGACCCCTCTCCAAGACTCCGTCGATATATCAATTATTCTCTGTTTGCGCGCTTTCACCTACCAACATTATATTTCATTGCCGGGGGATTTTATACTCGAGGAGCCGCCGCCGGGAGGGGGCGCGCCGGGCCCAGGGCCTTCGAGGGGGCGGATGAGGGGGTCCTGCTTGAGGCGGCGGATGTCCGGGAGGTTGCGGTAGAGCTCGTCCAGGTCGAGGCCGTAGCCGACGACGAAGCGCTCGTCGACCTCGAAGCCGCGGAAGCGCACCTCGAGGTCGGCGATGCGGCTGCGCTCCCTGTCCAGCAGGGTGCACACCTCGAGGGAGCGGGGGCCCCTCTCCTTGAGGACCCTGAGGATGTACCCGAGGGTCAGGCCGGTATCTATGACGTCCTCGACCATCAGCACGTCCTTGTCGCGGATGCTTGAGGAGAGGTCCCGGGTCAGCCTGACGGTTCCGCTGGAGCCGCGTTCCTGGGCATAGCTGGAGATGGCCATGAAGTCGACGGAGAGCGGGAGGTCGATGCGCCTGATCAGGTCGGCCAGGAAGATGAAGCTCCCCTTGAGGATGGTCACCAGGGTTATTGCGGCAGACCCTCTGGAGGCGTAGTAGTCGGAGATGTCCCGCCCCAGCTCGGCGGTGCGCCGGGCTATCTCCTCCCGGGTGATCAGGGGCTCGGAGAAGGCGCTCAAGTCCACCGGAGCCCTCCCGGCATCGTCAGGGCCCCGGGGACCAGGAAGCCCAGGATCCTGCCGGCCGCCGCGAAGATCGACGCGATGAACGCCCAGGCCCGCCCGGCCGGTCCCGGCGACGGTGCCGCCTCCTGTGCCTCCAGGGCCACCACCACGGGGGTGCCGTCCGGGTTCACCGTCAGGGAGCCCAGGGCCTGGCCGTCCTCGACCGGGTAGTCCGCCCACGCGCGGTACTCCATGGCCCCGGACATCGCCGCGTTCAGGCGGTCCAGGCGCACCGTCCTGACCAGGTCGGCGGGGGAGGCGACCGAGACCTCGCCCCCCGGCAGGTTGCCCACCTTGATGCGGAAGAGCTCCTCGCCCGCCCGCGCGTAGACCACCCTGCAGAAGCTGACCATGCCGTAGTCGAGCAGGGCGGCGCAGTCCTCAAAGAAGTCCTCTCCCCCGTTGAGGACCACGGCGATCAGCCGCCTGCCTTCCGCTTCGGCCGACCCCACCACGCAGAGGCCGGCCGGGACGGTATAGCCGGTCTTGATCCCGGTGGCCGAGGGATACATTCCCAGGAGGCGGTTGTGGTTGGTCGCCACCCGGGGCCACTCGTTGCCGGGGGACGGCGGCAGCTGGTACTCGTCGGTGACCACGATCTTTCGGAACTCCGGGTTGTCCATGCAGTAGGAGGCGATGGCCGCCAGGTCGCGGGCGGTGGTGCGGTGGCCCGGGGCGTCCAGGCCGCTGGGGGTGACGAAGTTGGAAGAGGTGGCCCCCATCTCCGCGGCGCGCTCGTTCATGAGCTCGGAGAAGGCCTCCACCGAGCCCGAGACCTTCTCGGCCAGGGCCACGGCGGCGTCGTTGGCGGAGCGCAGGAGCAGGGCGTAGAGGAGTTGTTCCACCGTAAGGGTCTCGCCCTCCTGCAGCCAGATCGACTGCTCGGGGGTGGCGGCGGCCCTCTTGCTGATCAGCACCCGTTCGGAGAGGGAGCAGCGCTCCAAGGCGATGATGCCGGTGAGGATCTTGGTGGTGGAGGCGTTGGGCAGCGGCTCGTCCGCGTTGTCCTCGAAGAGGACCTGTCCGGAATCGGGGTCGACCAGGATGGAGGAGCGCGCGGTTATCTGCGGCGGCGTCACCCGCTGCGGCGCCGCGGCCAGCAGGGCTTGAAGATCGTCGCGGTTGGCGGCGGGGAGTTCCACCGTGCGCACGGCCTCATCGCCCCGGAAGCCAATGGCCTCAAAGGCCGCCGTCAGCAGGCACAGGGCGAAGAAGCAGGCCAGGCAGAGCAGGGTCGCGGCGGCGACCCTGCGGCGGCGGCGGGCGGCCGCTCCCCTCGCGCGGCGGGCTCGAGCCCGCCGCTCCTCCACCCGTTTCCGGGCCGCCTCCATCCTCTCCTGCGCTCCCGCCCGGGCGGGATAAGGCCTCTGTTCGCGTTCCATGGTCATATATATTAGGCGTCGGGCGGGGAATTATCCAGAAGCGGTCATGGCTGAGGGGCGAGGCCGGCCGGCCCGGGGCCGGCCGGGGGGCCAGAACCGGTGCGGCCGGGGGGTCGCCGCGCTAGAACAGCGGCCTGTAATCGAGCTGCTTCAAGTAGGGCTTGACCCGGTTCTTCAGCAGCAGGTCCTTGAGCTCCCGGCTGAGGCTGGTCAGCTGGATGAGGTTCTCCACGGCCGCCCGCCTGGCCTCCGGGTCCTTCTGGCGCAGCAGCGGGTAGATGATCCCCTCCAGGAACTCATCCTCCTTGTCCGTCAGGTTCTTGTACATCTTGAGGTGGCGGGGCTCGATGCCGTAGCGGAGGAAGTCGTTGGCCAGCCGGATGATCTTGACGTCCTCCTTCTCGTAGTACTCGCCGTCCTCCCCCTGGTGGGAACAGATCAGCCGGTACTCCTCGAGTTCCGTGGCGAAGGAGGCGGGGACGTTGAGCGCTTCCTCCAGGTCCGCCTTGAGCACCACGGTCTCGTCGGTCATCTCGTCCTCCCGCAGCAGGGGGGCGTCATCGAGGTAGCCGGCGGAGAGGTCGGACGCCTTGATGCGGCCGCTCTCTATCTCCTTGAGCTTCTCCTTGATGACCTTCAAGGGGAGGTAGCGCTCCTTCTGCAGGCGGAGGATGAAACGGAGGCGCTGCTCGTCCGACCTGGAGTACTTGCGGTAGCCGCTGGGCGTCCGTTCCGGCTGCAGCAGCCCCTCCGTCTCCAGGAAGCGGATCTTGGAGATGGTCAGGTCGGGAAACTCGCCGTTGAGCGACTTGAGGAGCTCCCCGATGCTGACCAGGTCCTTGCGCTTTTCCGTTTCCGCCATGGCTACCCCTTCGCGCCGCCCTGGAAGAAGAGCATGCGGAACTTGCCGATCTGGACCTCGTCGCCGTTCTTCAACGACGACCTGTCGATTCGCTCCTTGTTGACGTAGGTGCCGTTGAGCGAGCCGATGTCCACGATCTCGTATCCCCGGTCGGTCAGGCGGATCTCGGCGTGGCGGCGCGACACGGTGATGTCGTCCAAGAAGATGTCGCTCTCGGGATGGCGGCCGGCCGTGGTGACGTCCTTGGCGACCTGGAAGCGGGCACCGGCATCCGGGCCTTTCTTGATGATCAGCACCACTTCGCCGGAACGCAGCGAGGCGGAGGGGGGGGTGATCTCGATCTCGTCCCCGCCCTCAACCTCAATCACAGGTAAACCCGTGGTCGGGTCCAGGGGACCTCCGGAGCCCTGCGCGGAGCCGCAGACATTGCAGTACCTGCTCTCTGCAGTCAGTTGCGCACCGCACCTTTCGCACTTCATACGGCTAACCCCCGTAAATCGTCCGGTACCGTTGGCCTTTCCGGCCGTCCTAAAACATTATAACAGCAAGTCCGCGTAGTTGAAGGGGCCCTCGAGACCGTAAGCCGCAGCCGCTTGGCGGCGGGGTCAGAAGGCCTCCCCGTCCTCAACCTTACCTGAAAGGACGGCCGAAAGCCTCAAGATGTCCTCCTCCGAGAAGAGTGAATCGCCGCCGCGCAGCCTCTCCTTCTTGCGCTTGACGATCTCGGCGCGGAGTATGTCTATCTTGCCGTGCAGGATGCGCCGGCGGTAAGAGATCTCCCTCTCCTCGCGCAGCATGGTGTTGAGGATCTCCTTCAATTCCTCGTCGGACCTCTTCTCGAAATCGATGAAGATGTCCGCGGCGCTCGAATCATGCGAATCCATCAAGCTCCTCCCCTCGCCTGTCGCCTTCAAACATTCTAGCACAGACGTCGGGCGAAGTAACGGGTCAGTGGAGTTGCGACCATGCGGTAGAGGTATAGGCTTGCAGCAGCGAGTCGGCGGCGGCCCTCTCGGCCCCGGTAAGCTCGCCCGGCACCAGCCGGACGCGGAACTCGGACTCAAAGCCGTGCCTGAAAGCAAGCGCTATCTCGTCCCAGGAGGCGCCGACGGTCAGCTCTTCCAGGCAGGTGCAGGCGCGTGCGTATTCTCTCGGCTCCTCCCCGGCCTCGTCCGCGGTGCCGGAGAGCAGGCTGAAGAGGAGGTCGCCGTGGTCCTTGAGGGGGATGGTCCCGTGCTGCAGGATGGCGCCGCCCCTGCGGGTCTGGGCGCTGCCGCAGAGCTTGCGCCCGCCCGCCTGCAGGTCGGCGGAGGCGGGCGCGGAGAAGCAGGCCCGCACGCCGGATCGCCCGCCGCCGCGCGGCACCAGTCCGGCGTCAATCCCCAGGGCCGCCAGCGCCGCGATTATCCCCCGGCAGATGAACGCGTAGGACTCCTCCACCCCCTGCGGCATCCGCGCCGAGGGTGGCAACACCAGCGAGTAAGTGAAGTCGTCCTTGTGCAGGATGGCCTTTCCCCCGGTGGGCCGGCGGACGACGTCGAACCCCCTGCGCCGGCAGGCCTCCGGATCCGCGTGGCCGGCGGGCTGAAAGCGGCCCAGGGTGAGGGCGGGAGGGTCGAAGCGGTAGAACCTCAAGGTCGGCGGGAAGCCCTCGGCGGACGCCGATTCCAGCAGGGCCTGGTCCAAGGCCATCTGGCGGAACCCGTCGGCGGCGGTGGCCGGCAGGAGCCTCCAGGCAGGCGGTCTCGAGTTCTTCCCCGGCACGGCCGCTCAGACCAGTTCGGCCTGCATGACTTCGCTGAGCTGGGAAAGGATGAAGGCGTCGGTCTCGGTGGAGAGCGAGGCCACGCCCTCCTTGAAGACGCTTATGCCGTAACCCCGCATGGCCCCGTCGAGGGCGGTGGCATAGACGCAGATGTTGGTGAGCACGCCGGTGAGATAGAGGCGGCCCACGCCGCGCTCGCGCAGCAGCAGGTCGAGGTCGGTGCCGAAGAAGGCGGAGTACCTGCGCTTCCGGAGCAGGTACTCGCCCGGCCGGGGCGCCAGCTCCTCCACCACCTCGCCCCCCCAGGTGCCCTGCAGCGCATGGGGCGGCCAGGCCTTGAACTCGGTGTCGTCCGGGAGGTGGGCGTCGGCCACGAAGACCACCGGTATTTTAGCGGCGCGCGCCGCCTCCAGCGCCCCGGCGACGACCGGCACGATGCGCCCGGCGCCCGGCACCGCAAGCGCACCCTCCTCCTTGATGAAGTCGTTGAGCATGTCGATGATCAGCAGCGCGCCGTCCGGCTTGAACCCTATCTCCATCTCGCTCTCCCTTTCCATCGGGGCCTCAGCGTTCACGATACGAAGCCTCGGATGAGGGCCAGCAGCTCCTCGACGGTGGCCTCGCAGCGCTCGGCGTCGGCCGCGTCGGCGATGACGTGCAGCACCGGCTCTTCCGAATCGGGCAGGACCAGGACCCAGTCGTCGCCGTCCAGGAAGATCTTCAGCCCGTCGGTGAGGTCCACGCGGCGGTCGGCGCTCCACTCGCGCATGCGGCGCATGATCAGCCCGATATTCTCCCACGAGGTGGAGAACTCACGGGCCTGGTAATGGAAGGCGGGCAGCTCCGCCAGCTCGACGCTCAAGGGCCGTTCGGGGAAGGTGAGCAGCTCCAGCAGCTTGACCAGGCTGATCATCCCGTCGTAAGCCGGAAGGAAGGCGGGGAAGATGTATCCCCCCGCGCCCGCCCCGGCGAAGACCAGGTCTTCCTTGAGGGCGGTATACATCAGGGCGTTGCGGCTCACCTTGGTGCGCAGCACCGGGCTGCCCGACGCCGCGGCCACAGCCTCCACCGCCGAGGTCACGGTGACGGGAACGGCGATGCGCGATCCGCGGTGCCTGGCCGTGACCAGGTGCGAGAAGAGGAGCAGGGCCGAGTTCAAGTCGACGTGGCGCCCTGCGTCGTCGAGGAGGAAGAGCCTCTCGCCGGAGCTGTCGATGACCGCGCCGAGGTCCGCCCCGGACTCCTTCACCAGCCCGGAAACCTGCTCGATATTGCGGGTAAGGGACTCGAAGCCGAGGGAGGCCCGGTGCTCGTCGACGTAGGAGTTGAGGCTGAGCAGGTCGCACCCCAGGCTTCCCAGGATGCTCGGGAGCAGCGGACCGGTGCTCCCGAAGGCGCAGTCCACCACGATCTTGAAGGCGCGCCGGCGCACCCGCTCCGCCTCCACCTGCTCCAACAGCGACTTGGTGTAGGCCTCCACGGCGCGGTGGGGAAAGCCGATGGCCCCCATCTCCTGGCCGAAGGCGCGGCGGAAGTTGGCCTGGGAGAAGACCTTCTCGATGTTGCGCTGCAGTCCCTCGGAGAGGTCGATGCCCTCTCCGTCCATGAACTGGATGTCTACGGACTGCGGCTCCACGGGCGAGGTGCGGACGTCGATGCCCCCCGCCGAGCGCTGGGCCCGGATGGTGAAGCGGTTGACGGGTATGGGGGAGATCTCCAGGTCGGAAACGTTGACCCCGGTGGCGTTGAGCCCGGTGATGATGGCGCGTTTGATGGTGCGGGCCTGCCGGGAAGCGTCCCGGCTGGTGACCACCTGGGAGTTGCGCGGCAGGATGGAGCCGTAGGCCATGGCCATGCGCAGGGCGTGCTCCGGGGTGATGTCCACGTTGGTGATCCCCGAGACGATGCCGTTTCCGAAGAGGGTGCGCATGCCCTTCGATTCCCAGATTATGCTGGTGTTGACGGTGGCGCCCGCCTCGATGGTCTTGAACGGATAGATCTTCACGTCGTGGTTGATGCGGACGTTCTCCCCCACCAGACAGTCGTCGCCGATGACCACCCCCTCCTCCACGCGCACGTTGGATTTCAGGTCGCAGTTCTTGCCGACGACGCACCCCCTCAGGTGGGAGCCGCCTCCCACGTAGGTGTTGTCGAAGACGATGGAGCGGTGGACGAAGGAGCCCGCCTTGACCGCCACGTTCTCCCCGATGACCGCGTACTCGCGGAGGGTGGCACCGGCCTCCACCTTGCTGTGGGCGCCGATGACCGCCGGACCCGTGACGCTGGCGCCCTCCGCGATCTCCGCCTCCTCCCCCAGCCAGATGCCGCGGCTCACCTGGAAGCCGGGGGGAGTGACCTCGACCTTGCCGTCCAGCACGTCTTTCTGCGCGCTCAGGTATTGGGCGAAGTTGCCCACGTCGCACCAGTACCCCTCGGCCACGTACCCGTAAAGGGGGTAGCCCTCCCTGAGCAGCAGGGGGAAGAGGTCCTGGCTGAAGTCGAAGGGGCCCTCGCCGGGGATGTGCTCGAAGATGACCGGGTCCAGCACGTAGATGCCGGTGTTGATGGTGTCGGAGAAGACCTGGCCCCAGTTGGGCTTCTCCAGAAACCGCTCGATGCGGCCTTCCTCGTCGGTGACCACGATGCCGAACTCCAGGGGGTTGGCCACGCTCACCAGCACCAGGGTGGCCACGGCGCCCTTCTGCCGGTGGAAGTCGACGGCGCGGGTCAGGTCGATGTCGGTGAGGGCGTCGCCGCTGATGACCAGGAAGGGTCCGTCCAGATAGCCGCTGCAGTTCTTGACGCTGCCGGCGGTGCCCAGGGGGGTCTTCTCCAGGGCGTAGGTGAGGCTTACTCCCCACTGCGACCCGTCGTCGAAGTAGCTGCTGATGTTGGTGGGCAGGAACTGCAGGGTGGCGTAGAGGTCGGTTATCCCGTGGGCGTGCAGCAGGTTGACGATGTGCTCCATGATGGGCCGGTTCACCACCGGCAGCATGGGCTTGGGGATGCTGGAGGTCAACGGGCGCAGGCGAGTACCCTGCCCTCCCGCCATGATCACTGCCTTCATGTAGCTCCTCCAGGCTCCGGGCTAGGCGAGATAGTCCATGACCAGCACCCGGGTGGACTCCGGGAGCGCGGCCCGGTCGAGGTAGACCGCTTCCTTGCCGGCGTAGGCCACGTCTGAGAACCTCTCGGCGAAGGGCTCCACTCCCTGCAGGGAGAAGTTCAAGGGCTCGGTCTGGTAGTGCATGGGAACGGCGATGCGCGGGGACACCGCTCGCACCACTTCCTCCGCCCCGGCGTCGTCGATGGTGAAGGTCCCTCCCACCGGGACGAAGAGCACGTCGACGCCGCGCAGCCCCTCGAGCTGCCCGGGCTCGAGCCGGTGGCCGAGGTCGCCCAGGTGGGCGAGGCTTATCCCGGCCATGCTCCAGCGGAAGATGATGTTGGAGCCGCGGTCGGCGCCCCCTCTCGCGTCGTGGGCCGACGGCAGCCCCTCGATCTCCAGCCCCCCGCTCGAGCGGTGGCGCCCGGGTTGGCTGATCACCTCCGGACTCCCCTGCAACCCGCCCACGTTGGCGTGGTCATAGTGGCCGTGGCTCACCAGCACCAGCGCCGGCTCCAACTCGGGGAAGGCGTAGCCGATCTGCGGGTCGTAGGGGTCGGTGGCCACGATATTCCCCCGGTCGTCGGATACCAGGAACAGCGAGTGGCCGTACCAGGCGATGCTGACGAAGGGCGGGGAAACGCGGCTGCGCGGAAACTCGCTCAAGCGGACCCCTCCTTGAGATTCCTCAGGATATCTATACCCCGGTAGACGTAGATGAAACCGCTGAGGTAGGAGAAGGCCACCCCCATGCAGAAGGGGACGAACCCGTACCAGCTGACGGGCAGGGAGTCCGAGATCCACCAGGTCCGCGTGTTCAGTATGAGGAAGAAGCATATCGCCCCGAAGAGAAAGGCGGTGGCCGCCTTCCCCGTCCAGTGCACCGCCAGCCGGTCCCGGACTTCCTGGCGGTTGATGCCCACCAGGGGCGCGCCCGCCAGCATCAGGACGTCCCTGGAGACGATGAGGATGCCCATCCACAGCGGCAGGAACCCCTTGATCATCAGGGACAGCAGCACCGAGATGACCAGCAGCCGGTCGGCCAGGGGGTCCACCAGCTTGCCGAACTCGGTGATGGTGTCGGTGCGCCGGGCTATCTGCCCGTCGATGAAGTCCGTCGAGGCGGCGAAGAGGAAGGTGAAGAGGGCCGCGTAATGCCACCCGTCGACGGCCTCTTTCGAGGAGGCGAAGATGAACCAGACGATCAGGGGAACGAGCAGCAGTCGCAGCACCGAGAAGATGTTGGCCAGGTTGCGGGAGAGCCAACCCCTTTCGCCGGCGCCCGTTCCCTCCATCCTGCCACCTCCTAAACAAGCCTGCCCGCCGCCTAATGGAAAAGGCCCGCATGAGGCCTTTTTTGTGGTCGGGACGAGAGGATTTGAACCTCCGACCTCTGGACCCCCAGTCCAGCGCGCTAACCAAGCTGCGCTACGTCCCGCCGTCATGCCGTCCACGGCACGCAGGTATTATAGCACAGACGGGGAAGGAGGCGCCGGCAAGGGCTCTCAAGGGGCGTAGACGGAGACCCGGTCCCTCCCCTGCCGCTTGGCCAGGTAGAGCGCCTGGTCGCTGCGGTGGATGAGCTCGGCCCCGTCCGCGGCGTCGACCGGGTAACAGGCTACCCCGATGCTGATGGTCAGGAGGCCCTCCGGCTGCTCTTCCTCGAAGGGAAAGCGGTGGTCGCGCACCACCTTGCGCAGGCGCTCGGCCAGGAAGGAGACGTCTTCCTTGTCCAGCTCCGGGGCGAGCACCGAGAATTCCTCCCCCCCGTAGCGGAAGACCGTGTCCACGTCGCGCACGCTCTCCTGCAGCAGCCTGGCCAGTATGCGCAGCACCTCGTCCCCCATGGGATGCCCGTGACGGTCGTTGTACCACTTGAAGTGGTCGATGTCGATCATGATGAAGGAGAGGGGGTGGTCATAGCGCACGGACCGCTTGACCTCCTCCTCCAGGATGCTGGCCAGGTAGCGCCGGTTGTAGAGGCCGGTCAAGGCGTCGGTGATGGCCAGCCGGTTGATCTCGTCGAAGAGGTGGGCACGCTCCACCGCCATGCCCACCTGCTCGCCGATGGCATTGGCCAGGGTCGCGTCGCTCTGGGTAAAGGTGCCCTGGTAGCGGCTGGCCAGGTGGAGGATGCCGTAGACGTTGTTGGAGCTCTTGATGGGAACGCAGAGGATGGACCTGACCCCCCTGTCCACCCGCAGGTTGGGGCAGCGCTCGTCGCTGGATACGTCGTCGGAGAGGAAGGGCCTGTCGTTGCAGAGCACGAAGCACGAGTCGATCCGCTCGAAGGGCCGGCCGATGTTGTGCTGCCGGTACTTGTCGCTGAAGCCGAAGTGGCGCACCGGCTCCAGCAGGCCGGTCTCGTGGTTCAAGATGTTGATCAGCGCCATGTCCGCCGCGAAGAGTCCGCGCACCACGTCCAGGGCCAGGGTGTAGATATGGTCGATGGAGGAGACGCTGCCGATGGCGTCGACCACCCGGATGAGCGAGGAGAGCTGGGCCACGTTCTCCTCGGAGGAGCGGTAGAGGATGGCGTTCTCCAGGTACAACGAGACGTGGGCGGAGACCAGCTCCAGCAGACGCGCGTCGCGCCGGTGGAAGCGGCGCATCCCCGTCCGCCCGCAGAGGGCCACGTAGCCGATGTTCTTACCCCGGGAGAGCAGGGGCACGATGAGGCAGTCGCGCAGGGCGGCGTCGGGCCCGGGACCGCCGTGCCCTCCCGGCAGCAACAAGGCCCCGGGGCCCGTAGCGGCCGGGTCCAGGGCCTGCAGGCCGTCCGCGGCCGCGGAGAAGGCCTCCAGGTCCTCCTCGGGCACCCCCAGGGCGGGCAGCTGCAGCCGCAGGGTGCGGTCTTCGCCCTCGAAGAGGTAGACGAGCACCATCTTGGCCTTGAAGTTCTGGGCGATCACCGACGCCAGGGCAGTCACCACGCCGGAGAGGGCCGGGGTGGAACTGCCGGCCTGGGAGATCCGGTAGAGCAGGGTCAGCTTCTGGCGGTCGCCGTTGACCAGGGAGGTCACGTAGACGTCCAGGGCGGTGGAACCGACGATGTAGGCGTAGCGCAGGGCCAGCAGCGCCGCAAGGTCATCGACGCCGGTGGTCTCGCTGGCCAGCAGGACTAAAGAGAAGGCGGCAAGCTGCAGGGCGCCGGTGGCCAGGGCCCCCGGCACCCCGAAATAGGATCCGGCGATGAGCGGCAGGATGCCCAGCAGCAGGTAGAGGTTGGAACTCACGCCGCCCGTTGCCGCGATCATCAGGAAGATGGCGGCGAAGTCCACTGAGGCCACTATAAAACGCAGGCTGCCCTGGTAGGAGAAGCCCTTGGGCCAGATGCCGTAGACCATGTTGCAGGCCGCGTAACAGCCGCAGAGGATGTAAGCGAAGGCCTTGTTGACCTCGCCCCCGGTGTATTCCGGGCTGAACTGCACAAAGGCCAGCACGATGAAGATGAGTATCCAACGGAAGACGTGTTCTCGCCGGAACACGTCCGCATGGGTCAACTCCATCCTCAGCCCCTTCCTTCTTCCCGGCCGGGGCTGCCGTCCGCTCCCGCCGGGGGGCGTGCGCGCAGGACCGCGGAGGCCAGCGCGTCCCGCGCCTCCTCCAGGCCTTCGCCGCTCAGGGCGGAGACCTGCACCGCCTCGGGGTACCTCCGCTCGAGGCCCCTTCTTTCCTGAGTACCACACCTGTCGATTTTGTTCAACAGGTCGAGGCGGGGGATCCCCTCCGCGCCGATCTCCGCGAGGACGTCGAGCACCGAGGCGGTCCTGCGTTCCGTGTCGGCGGCGGAGGCGTCGATGACGTGGACGATGCAGGAACTCTCGGCCACCTCCTCCAGGGTCGACTTGAAGGCCTCGATGAGCTGATGCGGCAGGTTGTCGATGAAGCCCACGGTGTCGGTCATGACCGCGGCGAGACCGGGCCCCAGGTGGAGGCGGCGGGTGGTGGAGTCGAGGGTGGAGAAGAGCCGGTCCTCCACCGGGACGGAGGCGCGGGTCAGGCGGTTGAGCATGGTGGACTTGCCGGCGTTGGTGTAGCCCACCAGCGAGAAGGAGAAGAGTCCCTGCCTGGCCCGCCGCTTCCGCTTCACCTGGCGGACCTTCTCCAGATGGGCGAGGTCGCGCCGGAGCGCCTCGATGCGCTTGCGGATGCGCCTGCGGTCGGTCTCCAGCTTGGTCTCGCCCGGCCCGCGGGCGCCGATGGGGCCGCGGGCGCCCGCCACGCCTCCCATGCGGGAGAGCTCCACTCCCCGTCCGGTCAGCCGGGTCAGCAGGTAGGTCATCTGCGCCAGCTCCACCTGGGACTTGCCCTCGCGGGTATGAGCGTGGAGGGCGAAGATGTCCAGGATGAGCGCGGTCCGGTCGATGACCCGGCAGTCGCACAACCTCTCCAGGTTGCGCTGTTGGGAGGGGGTCAGCTCCCGGTCGAAGATGAGCAGGTCGGCCGAGCTCTCCTCGCGGAGCGCCTTGAGCTCCTCCGCCTTGCCCCTGCCCACCAACAGCGCGGCGTCGGGTTTCTCCCTCCGCTGCAGGAGCGATCCCACCACCTCGGCTCCGGCCGTGTCGGCCAGCGCGGCCAGTTCCTCGAGGGAGTCCTCCGCCTCGCGCAGGCCCTGGCCGGAGAGGCACAGCCCCACCAGGACGGCTCTCTCCCTGGGCTCCGGGAAGGGCCCGCGGCCGGCCGCCGGGTCGCTTCCCCTATGCGTAAGCCGCCTCGATTCTTTCAATGGCCTCGTCGAGTTCGGCGTCCGGGGTGCTCAAGGAGAGGCGCACGAAGCCCTCGCCGTGTTCGCCGTAGGCCGAGCCGGGCACCACCACGATATCCGTCTTCTCCAGGAGCTCGGCGGCAAAGGAGGCGGAGTCGTGCCCCGGCGGCACCTTCATCCACAGGTAGATGGTGGCGGCCGGAGGCCGCGCGTCCCACCCCACGCGCCTTAAGGCGGCCACCAGCCGGTCGCGTCGCCCGCGGTAGAGGTCGCACATCTCCTCAACGCAGTCCTGGCTGCCCGAGAGGGCCTCCGCCGCCGCCAGCTGGACGGCGTTGAAGACTCCGGAGTCCATGTTGGTCTTGAGCTTTCCGAAGGGGCCGATGATGCCGGCTGAACCGACGGCGAATCCCACCCGCCAGCCGGTCATATTGTAGGTTTTGGAGAGGGAATGGAACTCGATGCCCACCTCCCTCGCCCCGTCCACCTGCAGGAGGGAGGGAGCCCTGTAGCCGTCGTAGGTTATCTCGGAGTAAGCCAGGTCGTGGGCGACGATGAGGTCGTGCCGGTGGGCCAGTTCCACCACTTCCGCGAAGAAGGAGAGCGGAGCCGGGGCGGTGGTGGGGTTATTGGGATAGTTGAGGAAGATGACCCTGGCCCGCTCGAGCACCTGCGGCGGGATGGCCCGCAGGTCGGGCAGCCAGCCCTCGGATTCGCGCAAGGGCATGCGCCAGGGCTCGGCGCCCGCGAAGACCGAGGCGATGGCATAGACCGGATAGGCGGGGTCGGGCACCAGGGCGACGTCGCCGGGATCCAGGAAGGCCAGGGGGAAGTGGGAGATGCCGTCCTTGGAGCCGATGAGGGCGAGGACCTCGGAGTCCGGGTCGGCGTCGCAGCCGAACCGCTGCTTGAGCCAGCCCGCCGCGGCCTGCCGGAACTCCGGCATGCCCTCATACGACGGGTAGCGGTGGTTGGCGGGGTCGCCCGCCGCCCGCCGCAGCGCTTCGACGACATGGGGCGGGGTGGGTGTGTCGGGGTCGCCGATGCCCAGGCTGATCACCCGGCGGCCGGCCGCCTTCTTCTCGGCGATCTTCCGGTCCACCTCGGCGAAGAGATACGGCGGAATCCTCTTGATCCTCTGCGCTTCCTTCACGCCTCCTCCTTCTCATCGACGGTGACCGACGCTGCGAGCCAGGCCGGAGCGACGGTGCCGCAATAGACCCTGAGCACCGGCCCCTGCATGAAGAGGTGCCCGGTGGGGTCGCGGCTTATGAGCAGTTCGCCGCCGGGGAGCCGGACCCGCATGGCCTCAGGCCCACCGCGCGTGGCCAGGAAGGCGGCATAGGAGGCACAGGCTCCGGTGCCGCAGGCCAGGGTGGCGCCGGCGCCCCTCTCCCAGACGCGCATTTTCAGGCTGGAGCCGTCAAGCACCTGGACGAACTCCACGTTGGTGCGCTGCGGGAAGGCCGGGTGGTTCTCCAGGGCCGGGCCCCAGGCCTCCAGGGGGACCTCGTCGACGTCTGCCGCAAAGATCACGCAGTGCGGGTTGCCCATGGACAGGCAGGTGGCGGAGAAGGTCTGCCCGGCCGCTTCGAGGGGCACCTCCACCGCACTGCTGCCCTCCCCCAGCATGGGGATGGAGGCGCGGCTGAACTCGGGCAGTCCCATGTCCACCCGTACGCCCCCGCCCTTCTCCGGGGGCATCAGCTCGACCATCCTCCCCCCCGCCGGGGTCTCGATCCACATGGGGTTGGCCTCAAGCAGGCCGCTCTCGTCAAGATAGGCGGCCAGGCAGCGGATGCCGTTGCCGCACATCTCCGCCTGGCTGCCGTCGGGGTTGTAGATGACCATGCGCGCATCTCCGGAAGAGGACGGCCGTTCGGCCAGGATCACCCCGTCCGCCCCCACCCCCGTCCCGCGGGCGCAGAGGGCCGGGACCAGGCCCGGGTCAAAGGGCCGATCCGGTTCGCTGAAGCGGTCGAAGATGATGAAGTCGTTCCCCAGCCCCTGGTACTTCACGAAATCCAAGTCAAGGCTCCTTACCTCTGGTGTTCGCTTCGATGCGTTGCGCCACGGCCCGGGCCGTTGCCTCCAGCCCCTCAGAATCTCCCGGGACGCGGGATACCCAGCAGATCCGCGCGTCCCGCCTGAACCAGGTCATCTGGCGTTTGGCGTACCTGCGCGTCTCCGACTTGACCTTCTCCATAGTTTCTTCAAGGGTCGCCTTGTTGTCAAGGTGGTAAAGCACCTGGCGGTAGCCCAGGGCTTGGGAGGCCGTGGGAGAGAGCCCCCCCGCCTCGACCAGCCTGCGCACCTCCTCCACCAGGCCGGCGCGGAACATCCCCTCCACCCGCTCGTCGATCAAGCGCCTCAAGGTCTCGCGGCCGGCATCCACCCCGATGACCAGCGCCTCCAGCGACCGCGCCACCTCCTGGAAATCCCGCCGGCCCTCGGAGAAGGGGCGGCCGGTCTGCTCGTAGACCTCCAGGGCACGGACGATCCGCCGCAGGTTATGCGGGCCGATGCGCTCGGCCGAGATGGGGTCAACCTCCTCCAGGCGGGAGAAGAGCAACCGGCGCGCTTCATCGCGGGTAAGCGCATCGCAGGACCGCCTCACTTCCTCGCAGCTCCCCTGACCGGCGAAGTCCAGGTCGTCCAGGACCGCCCGCAGGTAGAGGCCGGACCCTCCCACCAGGAAGGGGGTGCCGCCGCGGGAGCGGATGTCCTCCACCGCCGCCCGGGCCAATCGCTGATATTCGGCGACGGAGAAGGTGCGGTCGGCCGGCACCACGTCGATGAGGTGGTGGGGCACCAGCGCCCGCTCGGCCGGCGAGGGCTTGGCGGTGCCGATGTCCATGCCCTCGTAGACCTGCATGGAGTCGACGCTTACGATCTCCCCGCGGTAGAGCGGGGCCAGCCGCAGGGCGATGCGCGACTTGCCGGCGGCGGTCGGTCCGACCAGGGCGATCACCGGAGGGGTCATCTCACTGGTGGCGGCTCACTTCGAAGCGGAACAGCTCCACCGGCTCATCTGCGCCGATGCCCGCCTTGCTCCTGGCGATCTTCAGCTGTTCCTCCGCGGTGTCCACGCCTTCCAGGTCCGGCAGGAGCAGCCCCAGGCGGCGCCCGCTCCTGACGATGACCCCGTAGCGCCCGGGGTCGAGATGGGTTGCGTCGGGAACCGGCTCGGGCTCTCCCAAGACATCGACGGAGACCTGGAGCCGGTCGAGTTCGTCCGGCCGCACCGGCGAAAAACGCGGGTCGCGCGTGCAGGAGCGGACGGCGTTGCGGACGATCTCCTCGGCCAGGGTAGCCTCTCCGGGCTCGAAGGTGCCGATGCACCCCCTCAGGCGCCCATCCATCCTCAAGGTGACGAAGGCCCCCGCCCGCCCCTCCACCGCCCGGAAGAGCTCGGGGCATTCCTCCGCGCTCAAGGTCGCGCCCTCGAGCACGCACTTGCCCACCGCCCGCCGGGCCAGCTCCACCAAGACGTCGCGCCCCTCCGTTTCAGGCATTCAGGCCCCGCTTCCCTCAGGTTTCGCCTGGTGGAAGGAGACCAGGTACCCCACGCCGAAGGGGCCCTCGTAGGAGAGCAGCCGGCTGGAGAAGCCGTTGTGCGAGAGCGCTCCCCGCAGGGCGTGGATGGAGCGGAAGCCGCACTCCCCCGCCTCTTCCACCAGCTCCTCGTCGATGTCGTCGATGCGCTCCAGGTCTCCGGAGGCGACGATGTCGGCGATTGCCTGGTCGAACTCCCGGGCGCGCGGGCTGTAGCCGGCGGCGGCCCCGGGGAGGAGGCGGTGAGAGAGGTCGCCCGAGGCCACGAAGACGGCCCGGCGCCCCAGGGACTCGCAGCACTCCGCCACCACTTCTCCCAGGGCGAAGTGGGAGGAGTACGGGAGCAGGGAGGGAGACAGGTTGACCAGCGGGGCCCGGGTCTGCTCGCCCAGATAGAAGAGGGGCACCAGCACCCCGTGGTCCAGCTCACCGGCACGCGGGCCCGCCCCGGCGTCCGGGGGGAGGGGCGATACCGGGAGGCCTCGCGCCCGGGCGCCCTCGACGATCTTGAGCGCCAGTTCGAGGTCGTTGGGCCTCCCCATCCTTACCCGGGGGCGGCCGAAACGCGCGAAGTCACCCTCCAGGCGTTCGCAGACCTTGACCGCGAAGGACGAGGCCAGAAAGGGGCTGTGCGGCGAGATGACCACCAGGACCTCCGGCTCAAGCCCTCCTACGGTGTCGGCTAACTCCCGCATCGCCCGGACGCTGGCATCCACCTTGGCCAGCTCCCGCCCCCCGATGTCCGGTACCAGCAGGGGCGGGTGAGGGACGATGCAACCGGCCACGACGCCTCGCTCAACGGTCACCGCGACCCTCCTTCCGTTCCCTCTAAGCATATTCTACCGCATCGGTCCGCCGCTTTTCAGCCGAGCGCGGCAGCGGGGCGGAAGGCGCCGGGGGTGCGCCGGCCGCGGAGAAGGGAGCGGGGCCCCGGGACGGGCCGCTCAAGCCGGCCGGGGGCGGGTCAAAGGAGTTCGGCCTGGAGGGACCAGGGGCCGGCGGCGCATATCCCGACGCGGACCACGCTGCCGATCAGCGCCGGATCGCCGGTGAGGTTGACCACTTTCCCCGCGCGGTTGCGGCCGCGCAGGCGGGAGGGGTCGGCCCTGCGGCTGTGGCCGTCCAACAGCACCTCGAATTGCCGCCCCACGTCCCTCCTGTTGCTGGCGAAGGCCAGGTCACGCACCAGCCCGGCCAGCCTTCTGAAACGGTCCGCCATCACCTCGCGGGGCACCTCGGCCGCCCCGCTCTCCGCGGCCCGGGTCCCCGAGCGCCGGTTGTACAGGAAGGTATAGGCCATGTCGTAGGCGCTCGACCTCACCGCCTCCAGGGTCTTCAGGAAGTCCTCCTCCGTCTCCCCGGGGTAACCCACGATGATGTCTGAAGAAACGGCGGCGTCGGGCAGCGCCTCTCGGATGATGGCCACCTTCTTCAGGTACTCCTCCCGACCGTAACCGCGGTTCATGGCGGCAAGGACCGCGTCGGAGCCGGACTGCACGGGCAGGTGGATGTGACGGCAGACGTTGGGGCGCTCCAGCATGACCTCGACGATGTCCTCATTGAAGTCGCGCGGGTGCGAGGTCAAGAAGCGTATCCAGGCGTCGGGCCAGCGCGCGGCCACCTCGTCCAGCAGCGAGGCGAACTCGCTCGCGCCGCAGAGGTCCCTTCCGTAGGAGTTGACGTTCTGGCCCAGCAGGACGACCTCACGGGAGCCGCCTTCCACCAGCCCGTCGATCTCCTCCAAGATCTCGGCGCGGGGCCGGCTGACCTCCCGGCCCCGGGTGAAGGGGACCACGCAGTAACTGCAGAAGTTGTTGCACCCGTAGATGACCGGGACCCACGCCCTGAACCCTTCCGCCTGCGCGCGGGGCAGGCCGGCCAGGCGCAGGGCGGGCATCTCCAAGGAGCAGAGGGGCGATGCCGCCGCTTCCGCCAGGAGCTCGGCGATGCGCGGGTACTGCCGGGTCCCGAAGACCAGGTCCACGTGGGGCGCCCGGCGGAAGACCTCCGCCCCCTCGCGCTGGGCCAGGCAGCCGCCCACCGCGATGAGCGGCCGGCCCCGGCGTTTCAGCGCCTTCAGGGAGTGCAGGTTGCCCCAGAAGCGGTTCTCGGCGCTGCCCCGGACGCAGCAGGTGAGCAGGACGGCCGCATCGGCATCGCCAGGGTCGGCGGCCTCTTTCCAGCCGGAGGAGAGCAGCGCGCCCGCGACCCGCTCGCCGTCGTGGAGGTTCATCTGGCAGCCGTAGGTCACGAGGTGGAAGGAGCGGTTCACGGCGTCCGGGAAAGGCCCTCTGCATAGTGGGCGCGGCAGAACTCCAGCGAGGCCTGGAGGTTGGCGGCCACCTCCTCCGGGCCCTCCCTGGCCCCCAGCGAGCCCGGATTGAGTTCCAGCGTGATGAGCCCCTCGTATCCGTCGGAGGCCACGGTGGCCAGGAAGCGGTCCAGGGGCAGGTTGCCCAGGTGAGGGAGCTCGTGGTCGTCGAAACCCTTGAGGTAATTGTTGGAGAGGTGGATGTGTTTGACGCGGTACTTCAAGGCGTCCCAGGCGGCGAAGATGTCGTTGTGGCTGATGGCGAAGTGGCTGGTGTCGAAGACCAGGCACTCGAACCCGGCCAGGTCCTTGAGGTTGTTGAAGAAGGAGAGGTTGAACCTCTTTCGCAAGTTGAGGTGGATGGCGTTCTCCACCGCGACGGTCAGCCCGGAGTCCCGGCTGAGCTGGTTGGCGTGGTGGTAGAGCCAGCGCGCGTAATCGATCTGCCAGAAATACGGGAGGTGGACGACGACCACGCCCGCGCCCAGTTCCCGGGCCAGCAGCATGCTCCGCGCCAGCTTCTCCCGCGGCCGGCCCCAGACCCTGCGGCTGGCCAGCAGGAAGGGGGCGTGGATGCTGGAGATGCTCAACCCGCTGGAGTCGCGGAGTTCGAGCAGGGCCCCGGCATCCTGGCTTGCCGGGCGCTTGTCCACCATCACCTCGATGTGGGAGAACCCGGCCTCGCCGGCGACCCTGAAGATGTCGTCAAGCTCCCAGTTGTAGAGGGAGGCGGTGGAGAGCGCGAAATCGACGATCTTGGGCTACCTCTTCTTCTTCTCGTGCCTGCCGGGCTGCCTGCGCGATCTGCGGCCGCGCCTGCGCAGGATCACCGAGGTGGTCAGGGCGCCGGCCGCCAGGCTGCCGTAGCGCACGGCCGGAGACTTGATGGCGAAATCCAGGGTCTGCAGGCTGGAGTCGAGCCGGTCCACCATCCCCTGCACCTCGGCGGTGAGCTCGATGACCTTTCCCAGCTCCCCGTTGACGTCCTCCACGGTGGCGTTGAGGTTGCCGAGGAGCATGTTCAGCTGGGGGCGGGCGTCGTCCAGCGTCCGGTTGAGGTGTTCGAAGGAGCGCGACAGCTTGAGGAGCAGGCGGATGGCGAAGATGGACAGCAACGGTATGAACAGGATGAGCACGACGAAGAGGACGTCCCTGATAACGTTGCCGACCGAAGCGGTCATCTTACCTCCTAATCCGGCTGGCGGCCGCGCCTACCGCCGGTTTCATCTTGACTCGACGGTGAGCTTGATGGCGGTCCGTTCCTCTCCGTCGATGTCCACGTCGGTGAAGGACGGTATGCAGACCAGGTCCATGCCGCTGGGGGCGACGAAGCCCCTCGCGATGGCGATGGCCTTGATGGCCTGGTTGAGGGCGCCCGCCCCGATCACCTGCATCTCCGCCGCGCCCGACTCGCGCAGCACGCCGGCCAGGGCTCCAGCCACCGAGTTGGGATTGGACTTCGAAGATACCTTCAGAACTTCCATCACGTGCTTCCTCTCCTGTACTGACCGTGGTGCGAAAACTGTTGCGCCCCCTACCTGTCGCTTCTTCGGACCAGGCTATTATTATAATTGCAGCTTCAGTCCTCGTCAAAAGAGACCGAGATCACCAGCCGGTTGCCCGACCTGCGCACGCGGCAGGCCCCCGGCTTGAGGAAGTACCTGCTGCCCAGGCGTTCCGCCGCGCCGAGCACCTCGGCCGCCAGGCCGTCCAGCTCGGGTCGGCTGAAACGGCGCGACAGGGGTTCGCCGGCCAGCGGGGCCCTCCTGTCCGCGGGCACGGCCCCCGGGGCGGCGGGAGCCGCCAGGCCCGACTTCCGCAGGGCCAGCTCTTGCAGGGGGGAAAGCGGGAGGATCTCCTCCTCCAGGACGCGGAAGGCGCTGCGCTCGGAGACCTCGAGGCCCAGCGAGCCGGAGGCATAGAGGGAAAGCTCCCGTCCCTCGCGGATCCCGTGCAGGTCCTGCCAGAGCGGCGCCGGCCCGCCGCCGCGGCGGGCGCGGTCGCGCGCGTGGGCGAAGAGCGTGGCCAGCACCTCGGAGTTGGAGCCGAGGTAGATGGCGGGCGCGTCCGCGTCGAAGGCCAGGTCCACCAGGGAGCGGAGCACGTTGTGGGGCCCGGTGGCCTTGAGCCTGCCCTCCTCCAGGCTGAGCGCGGGCCAGGTGGACTGATCCCTGCGCTCCGGCAGCCGGCGCAGGTCGACCAGGACCTTGAAGATGGAGCCCTGCCCCTCGGCGGTGCGGAAAAGCTCGATGGCCTCCACCGCCCGCCGGATGGAGAAGAGGGCCATGCCGCGGCCGTGAACGCCGCGGGAGTCGGTGAGGACCTCGTCTACCTTGGAGGTGACCCGCGACTCGAAGATGCGCTCCCTGACCGCCTCCGGGATGCCCGAACCCTCGTCCAGCACGGCGAGATGGCGCCACCTCCCCTTCTCCTTGCGGGAGGCGATGTAGATGCGCCGCGAGCCCGCGTCGCGCGAGTTGCGGGCCATCTCCACCACGACGTCCTCGACGTAGCGGATGTCCTGCCGGGCCTGCCGGCGCTCGGCTTCGGTCACCCGCAGGCGGACGAAGCCGTGACCGAGGTCCTCCTCGACGGTGAGGGTGTTCTTGGAGGCGAAACCCTTCACGAAGTCGAGCAGCTCCGAGCCCTTTCCGGGTTGCCGGCCGTGCGCGCTCTCCACCTACGCGCTCCTCCCGTCGCCGCCTACTTGGCGTATTCCACCGCCCGCGTCTCCCGGATAACGGTGACCTTGATCTGCCCGGGGTAGTCCAGTTCCGCCTCGATCTGGCGGGCCAGCTCCTTGGTCAGGGCCACGCAACGGACGTCGTCGATGACGTCGCTCTTGACCATGACCCGGATCTCCCGCCCCGCCTGCAGGGCGTAGGAGCTCTCCACTCCCTCGAAGCTCTCGGCCAGGGTCTCCAGTTTCTCCAGGCGCTTGATGTAGCTCTCCAGGGTTTCACGCCGGGCCCCGGGGCGCGCGGCGCTGATGGCGTCCGCCGCCTGGACCAGGACGGCCTCGATGGTCTTGGGTTCGACGTCGGCGTGGTGCGCCTCGATGGCGTGCACGATGTTGGCGTTCTCCTTCAGGCGCTTGGCCAGCTCGGCGCCGATGACCGCGTGGGAGCCCTCCACCTCGTGGTCGATGGCCTTGCCGATATCGTGCAGGAAGCCGGCGCGTTTGGCCGTCTTGATGTCCACGTTGAGCTCGGCCGCCATGATGCCGGCCAGGTGGGATACCTCCAGCGAGTGCTTGAGCACGTTCTGCCCGTAGCTGGTCCGGTACTTGAGGCGCCCTATGACCCTGATCAACTCCTGGTTGAGGCCGTGGATGCCCGCGTCGAAGGCCGCCTGCTCGCCAGCGTCCTTGATATCTGCCTCGACTTCAGCTTTAGACTTTTCGTACATCTCCTCGATGCGGGCGGGTTGGATGCGCCCATCGGCTATCAGCCGCTCCAGGGTCAGGCGCCCGATCTCCCGGCGCACCGCGTCGAAGCTGGAGAGGATGACCGCCTCGGGGGTGTCGTCGATGATCAGGTTGATGCCGGTCAGGGTCTCGAAGGTGCGGATGTTGCGGCCCTCGCGGCCGATGATGCGGCCCTTCATCTCGTCCCCCGGCAGGGAGACCACCGAGACCGTGGTCTCGGCCACGTGGTCCGAGGCGCAGCGCTGAATGGCCAGGGCGATGATGTTCTTGGCCCGCTTCTCCCCCTCCTCCCTGGCGCGGGTCTCCATCTGCTTGATGAGCTGGGCCTGCTCCAGGACGGTCTCCTCCTCCACCTGCTTCATGATGATGGCGCGGGCGTCGTCGCGGGAGAGGTTGGCCACCCGTTCCAGCGTCGCCTTCTGCTCCTCCAGGGTGCTTTCGCAGCGTTTCTGGAGGTTGCTGAGCTCGTTCTCCCGGTTGGCGATGGTCCTCTCGCGCTTATCCAGGTTGGCGGAGCGGTTGTCCTGCTGCTCCTCGCGCTGAAGCACCCTGCGCTCGAAGCGCTGCAGCTCACTGCGGCGGGTCTTTAGCTCCTGTTCAGCCTCATTGCGCATGTTGAAGATATAATCCTTAGCCTCTACCAGAGATTCACGTTTCTTGGTCTCGGCGATCTTGGTGGCGTCGTCGATGATGCGTCTGGCCTCCGACTCGGCCGAGGAGATCTTCGCCTCGGCGAAGTATTTCCTGATCACGACCCCGCCGACCGCTCCCGCGGCCAGGCAGGCCATCCCGATCAGGATGGTCAGGATTATGTCCATGTCGGTCCTCCTTATCCCGCTTCTGCAAATGGAAAATGCCGAGCATCCCTCGGCATCTCTGTCTTAAATAGGGCCTGCATCGCTTCAGTATCACGGTTATCTCAACTGCGCGCGCTCCGCGCCCCTATTTGACTCGTTCATGCTCACGGAAACTCAAAGCCATTCTAGATTATAGCGCCGGCCCCGGTCAACCCGCGTCGTCATCCTCCGGGCGGGAGGCCCGCAACTCGGAGAGGACCCTGAGCACCGTGGAGGAGGAGAACCCCCGGCGATACAGGTATCCGGCGGCCACCTCTTCCCGACGGCGGCAGTCACCCCTGCTCGCCGCCCACTTCTTGCGGGCCAGGTCAAGGGCCGCGCGGAGGTCCTCCTCCGGGTAGAAGCGGCGCAGGCATCCCTCGGCGGTCTCTGCGTCCAGGCCCCTGCGCAGAAGCTCCTTCAGTGCCCGGGACCTCCCCCACCCCCTGGCGGGCGCGGCGCGCAGGACCAGCTCGGCCAGCCTCTCGTCATCGACGAGGCCGCTCCCTTCAAGCGATGCGGTCACTTTGGAAGCGGTCTCCGGATCGTGGCCCTTGCGGCGCAGGTATTCCTCGACCTCCCTTGCGCTCTGCTCCCTGCGGGCGAGGAAGGACAGGGCCTGCCTGCGGGCCTCCTCGGGCGTCAGGTCCTCGGACACCGGCGCGCTGGGACTACCCGGCGGCCGCCGATCCCTCGCCCCCGGCGGCAGGCTCCCAGGAGGGGATGTTCAGCTTCTCGCGGAGGAGGGCCTCGAGCCCGCGGCAGACCTCGGGGTTGTCCTTCAAGGACTGCTTGGCGTTCTCCCGGCCCTGTCCGAGCTGCTCGTCCTGGTAGGTGTACCAGGACCCGCTCTTCTTGACCAGGCCGTGCTCCACCGCCAGGTCGAGGATGTTGCCCTCGATGGAGATGCCCTGGCCGTACATGATATCGAACTCGGCCAGGCGGAAAGGCGGCGCGATCTTGTTCTTGACCACCTTGACCCGCACCCGGTTGCCCAGCATCTCCGTGCCCACCTTGATGGTCTCGATGCGCCGCACGTCCAGGCGGACGGAAGAGTAGAACTTGAGCGCGTTGCCGCCGGGCGTGGTCTCGGGGTTGCCGAACATCACCCCGATCTTCTCGCGCAGCTGATTGATGAAGATGGCCGTGGTGTTGGACTTCGAGATGGTGCCGGCCAGTTTCCGCAGGGCCTGCGACATCAGGCGGGCCTGCAGGCCGACGTGGGTGTCGCCCATCTCGCCCTCTATCTCGGAGCGGGGCACCAGGGCGGCCACCGAGTCCACCACCACCACGTCGAGGGCGCCCGAGCGCACCAGCATCTCGGCGATCTCCAGGGCCTGTTCTCCCGTGTCCGGCTGGGAGATCAGGAGCTCGTCCACGTCCACTCCCAGGTTACGGGCATAAGACGGGTCGAGGGCGTGCTCCGCGTCGATGAAGGCGGCGATGCCGCCGCGCTTCTGGGCCTCCGCGATGATGTGCAGCGCCACGGTGGTCTTGCCGGAGGACTCCGGACCGAATATCTCCACCACCCGGCCCCGGGGGATGCCGCCGATGCCCAGCGCCGCGTCGAGGGACAGCGCTCCGGTGGGGATGGCCTCGACCAGGAAGCGGGCGTCGTCCGCCCCCAGCTTCATGACGGAACCCTTCCCGTACTGCTTCTCTATCTGCATCAGGGCCATTTCCAACGCCTTCTGCTTTTCCAACTCGTCCTCCTATCACGCACTGAGAAGCGCCTCACGTGGCTAATTCAGGATTATAACGCGGGCGGCGACAAAAATGGCGCTGGCCGGGGGCGGCCGGTCAGGGCTTCCGCAGGCGGGCGATGAACATGCCGTCGACCCCGTGCAGGTCGGGAAAGGTCTGGAGGTACCCGGGACGGCCCTGGGGAAGCGGCGGCCCCAGGGGACAGAGCGCGCCGGGGTCCTCGAGGACGAAGTCCGGGTGGGCCTCGAGGAAGCCCTCGACCACCCCGCTGGTCTCCTCCGGGGTGATGGTGCACACGGAGTAGACCAGCGTCCCGCCGGGCCTCAAGGCCGCCGCGGCCGACTCCAGCAGCGCCGACTGGACCCCGGCCATCTCGTCCAGGTCGGCGCGGCGCCTCTTCCACTTGATGTCCGGGCGCCGCCGCAAGGTCCCCAGGCCGCTGCAGGGCGCGTCCAGCAGGACGCGGTCGACCTGCCGGCCCAGCACGCCGGCCAGGTCCCGGGCGTCGGCAGCCAGGGCGCGCACCGATGCGAGGCCCAGGTTGGCCACCAGCCTCTTCAAGTCGGCGAGGCGGCGCGGCTGGTTGTCGACTGCCAGGATCTCGGCTGCGTCGCCCGAGAGCTGGGCCATGTGAGTGGCCTTGCCGCCCGGCGCGGCGCAGGCGTCCACGAGCGTTTCGCCGGGCCGGGGGTCGACCACCCGGGAGACCAGCATGGAGCTCTCGTCCTGCACCGCGAAGTGGCCGGCTTCCCACTCCCGCACCAGCAGGTCTCCCGGGAAGCGGAGGTTGGTCAGGGCCTCGGGGAGGTAGCACCCGGGTGCGCTGGGCACTCCCCGCTCCAGCAGCGAGGCCGCGTATTCCTCCACCGTATGCCTGAGGGTGTTGACGCGGACGGTCAGCGGCGCCCGGCGGTTGGAGGCCCGGCAGATGGAGACGGCGCGCTCCTCCCCGAAGGTCTCGATGAGATAGGCCGCCATCCACTCCGGGAAGGAGAGGGCGTCGCGGATGTAGGCGAGCGCATCCTCCGGGGCGGGCCAGACCACGCGGCCGGGATCTCCCGCCAGCCCGCGCAGCACCGCGTTGGCGTAGGCGGAAGGGCCCCGTCCCAGGCGCTCCTTGACCACTTCCACCGTCTCGTAGACGGCGGCGTGCCCAGCCACCCGCATCTCCAGGACCTGGTAGGCTCCCATGCGCAGGGCGTTGAGCAGCGCCGGCTCCACCTCCTCGAGGGGGCGGTCGAGGAAGAAGGAGAGGGCATGGTCCAGGCGCGCGAGGTGCCGCACGGTCCCCGCGGCCAACTCGGTGACGAAGGGGCGGTCCTTCTCCTCAAGGCCTCCCGCGGACAGGGACGAGCGGAGCAGCAGGTGGAGGTAGGCGCCCTCCCGCAGGACCCGGTCGATGATCGCGAACGCCAGGCTCCTGGGCCTATCCATGCCGGAAGGCCTCGCCCTCAGCGGGGCGGTAACCGCGCAGGAACTCCCCGGCGGTGAGCACCTTTCCCCCCTCGGGCTGCAGGGCGGCTATCCGGAGCGAGCAGGTGGAGGTGCTCACCAGCAACTCGTCCTTTCCGGTCACCTCCAGGGTCCCGGGCTCGGACCCGCCACGGACGCCGGCGGGCCGCACCTTGAGCACCTTGACCCGGCGGCCGCGGAAGCCGGTCAGGGCCCCCGGGCGCGGTGAGAGGGCGCGGACCTGGTTGAAGATATCCAGGCCCGGGCGTGACCAGTCTATGGGGCGGTCGGCCGCGGTGATGGGCGGCGCGTAAGTTGCGGAGGCGTGGTCCTGCGGGCGGCCCTCGAGCGAGCCCCCTTCCTCCAGGCGCTCGAGGTTGGCCAGGAGCAGACGGAGCGCTGCCCCGGCCAGCCGGTCCTCAAGGCCGGCGGAGTCGTCCTCCTCGCCGATCTCCACCTCGGCCTGATCGACGACGTCGCCCGTGTCGACGCCCTCGTCCAGCAGGGCCAGGGAAACGCCGGTGAGACGGCGTCCCTCCAGGAGGGCCCGCTGCACCGGGGCGGCGCCGCGCAGCTGGGGAAGGAGGCTGGGGTGGACGTTGAGGAGGCCCCGGGGGAAACGCTCGATGAAGTCCCGGGGAAGGATCCTGCCGAAGGCAGCGACCACGCCCAGGCCGGCCCCGCCGGGCAGTCCCGCGGCCCACTCCGCTCCCGAGGAGACGTCCTCCCAGTCGGCGACGGCGCAGGCTCCGAGGGCCAGCGCCGCCTCCTTCAAGGGGGTCATGCGCGGCTTGAGCCCGCGGCCGGCGGGACGGTCCTTGAGCGCTATCACCCCCGCCGGGGAGTGCCCGGCCTCGCACAGTCCCTCGAGGAGTTTCACGGAGAAGCCGGTGCTTCCCAAAAAGATGAGCTTCAGAGCCGCCCTCCCCTCTCAGTCGGGCAGTTCCCCGTCGAGCATCTTCATGGCCCGGATACGGTTCTCCCGCGAGGCCCTCTCCAGGAGCAGGCCGCCGTCGAGGTGGTCAATCTCGTGGCGGAAGAGCCTGGCCATGAGGCCCTCGCCGCGCAGCCGCCTCCTCTTCCCCTCGATGTCGGTGAACCCCAGCTCCACCACGGCGGGCCGGCTCACCGGCACCGATACCCCGGGCAGGCTCAGACAGCCCTCCTCCTCCTCGACGAGGTCCGAGGACTCCTCGACCACCTCGGGGTTGAAACAGGCCACCGGCCCTTCGCCCAGGTCGAAGACGAAGAGGCGCTCCACCACCCCCACCTGATTGGCCGCCAGCCCCAGCCCGTTGTAATGGTACATCGTGTCGAGGAGGTCGCGCACCAGGCGGGTTGACCTCTCATCGATGACCTCCAGCTCGGCGCACCTCTCCCGCAGCACCGGGTCTCCGAAGGTCCTCACGGTCAAGATGGCCATGTCCGCGCCTCGTGCTCAGTCGATCCCGGCTTCCTTGCGCAGGACCTCGGCCAGGTCGGTCTGCTCCCAGGTGAAGTCCTTGTCCTGCCGGCCGAAGTGCCCGTAGGCCGCGGTCTTGCGGTAGATGGGGCGGCGCAGGTTCAGCTTCTTGATGAGGGCCGCGGGCCGCAGGTCGAAATGGCCCCGGATGAGCTCCTCGATCTTTTCGTGCGGGACCTTCTCGGTCCCGTAGGTCTCGAACATCATCGATACCGGATGGGATTTGCCGATGGCGTAAGCCACCTGCAGCTCGAAGCGGTCGGCGATGCCCGCCGCGACCAGGTTCTTGGCCACGTAGCGCGCCCCGTAGGCGGCCGAGCGGTCCACCTTGGTGGGGTCCTTGCCGGAGAAGGCCCCCCCTCCGTGCTTGGCCGCGCCGCCGTAGGTGTCCACGATGATCTTGCGCCCGGTCAGGCCGGTGTCGCCGTTGGGGCCGCCGATCTCGAACCTCCCGGTGGGGTTGACCAGCACCTTGAGGTCCTTATCCATCAGTTCCGCAGGAACCACCGGCTTGATGACGTGCTCGATGAGATCGGGCTTCATCAACTCGACGATGTCCACGTTGGGGCGGTGCTGGGAGCTTATGACGATGGTGGAGATGCGCACCGGCCGGTCGTCCTCGTACTCCACGGTGACCTGGGTCTTGCCGTCCGGGCGGAGGTAGGGCAGGATCTGGGCCTTGCGCACCTCCGTCAGGCGGTGGGCCAGCTTGTGTGCATAGGCGATGGACAGGGGCATCAGCTCGGGGGTCTCCCTGCAGGCGTACCCCACCATCATCCCCTGGTCCCCCGCCCCCTGGCCGTCGAAGTCCTCGTCCTGGGAGACTCCCACCCGCTCCTCGATGGAGTGTTCGACGCCCATGGCGATGTCCGTGGACTGAGGGTCGATGGTGACGATGATGCCGCAGGTGTCGCAGTCAAAGCCGTACTTGGCGCGGGTGTAGCCGATGTCGCGGACGGTGTCGCGGACCACCCTGGGGATGTCGATGTAGGTCTCGGTGGTCATCTCCCCTCCCACCACCACCAGTCCGGTGGTGCAGAAGGTCTCGATGGCCACGCGGGACATGGGGTCGTCAGCGATGGCGGCGTCCAGGATGGCGTCGGAGATCTGGTCGGCGATCTTGTCCGGGTGGCCCTCCGTCACCGACTCGGACGTGAAGTAGTGCCTCTTTCCCACGGGCGCGCTCCTTTCTCCCAAATAAACAGGCTCTCCTCAAAAAAGGGAGAGCCAACCAGTCGTGCCGGCTGCTCTCATCTTTCAGAGACCTCCGGGTCTCTGCAGGAATTGGCACCGTTTCGCTGTCGATCGGTTGCCCGGGCCTCGCAGGGCCAGTCCCTCCGCCCTTCTGGATAAGAGCTCCAGACCTAAGATATCACCGCGGGTCCGCCTTCGTCAATGCGCCGCGCCCGCCGCCTCACTTGAAGATGAAGATCAACCCGATGGTGGTGAAGGTGAAGATCAGGGCGCTTACGATGGTCAGGCGGTCCAGGTTCTTCTGGGCGATGGGGGTGCCCGAGTAGCCCCCGGCCAGGGAGCTGCCGAAGGCGCCGGAGAGGCCGCCGCCCTTGCCGGCGTGCAGCAGGATCAGCAGGATCATGGAGAGGCTGGAGGCGAAGAAGAGGGTTACCGCGAAGACCTTTACGACCGCCAACCCTCACACCCCCGAGTTCCTGACGATGCCGGAGAAGTCGGCGGCCTGCAGGCTGGCCCCGCCGACCAGTGCGCCGTCTATGTCCGGCATGGCCATCAATTCGGCGGCGTTGTCCGGCTTGACGCTGCCGCCGTAGAGGATGCGCAGCCCCGAGGCCACCCCCTCCGAGAAAGCCTCGCCGGCCAGCTTGCGGATGTGGGCGCAGATCTCCTGGGCGTCGTCGGGCGTGGCCACCTTGCCGGTCCCGATGGCCCAGATGGGCTCGTAGGCGACGACCAGGCCTCCGGTCAGCTGCGGTTCCACCGCGGAGAAGGCCGACCTCAGCTGCCCCTCGACCTTGGCGAAGGCTCCCCCGGCCTCCCGTTCCTCCAGGGTCTCCCCGCAGCAGAGGATGGCCTGCAGGCCGCCGGTGAGCACCGCACCCAGCTTTCTCGCCACCAGCCCGTCGTCCTCGCCGATGACCTGGCGCCGTTCGGAGTGGCCCACGATGACCCGGTCGACCCCCAGGGACTTGAGCATCCCCAGGGAGATCTCCCCGGTGAAGGCGCCCTCCGCCTCGAACCACGCGTCCTGCGCTCCCAGGCCTATGTCCATGCCCTCCTCCCTGATGACCCCGGCCACCGCGGGTATGGAGGTGAAGGGGGGGCATACCGCCACCTCCACCCCCGTCAAGCCCTTGAGCAGCGGCCATAACTCGCGCACCAGGTCCGCGGCCTCCCGGTGGTCCTTGTGCATCTTCCAGTTGCCGGCTATCAGGGGTCTTCTCATCTCGTTCCTCTCCTTATGCGTCGTTTAAGGCCGCCACGCCGGGCAGCTCCCTGCCTTCCAGGAACTCCATGGAGGCGCCGCCCCCGGTGGAGATGAAGGTCATCCGGTCCTCCAGGCCGAACCTGGCCACCGCCGCCGCGGAGTCCCCGCCGCCGATGATGGAGACGGCTCCCGAGTCGGCGACGGCCCGGGCCACTCCCAGCGTCCCCGCCTCGAAGCCCTTCCACTCGAAGACGCCCATGGGCCCGTTCCAGAAGACGGTCCGCGAGCCCATGATGATCTCGCGGTAGGCTTCGACGGTGCGCGGTCCGATGTCCAGGCCCATCCACCCGTCGGGGATGGCCCCGGCGTCCACCACCTTCGATCTCGCCCCCTCCTCGAAGCGCTCCGCCGCCACGATGTCCGTGGGCACCAGCAGGCGGGTGCCGCTCTCCGCCGCTCTCGCGAGGGTGGCGGCCACCGAGGCCACCTGGTCCTCCTCCAGCACCGACCCGCCGACGGGGGTGCCCGCCGCCTTCATCAGGGTGAAGCACATCCCCCCGCCGGTGAGCAGGTTGTCCACCCTGCCCAGCAGGTTGTCGATGACCCCCAGCTTGTCGGAGACCTTGTTGCCTCCCAGGACGGCGGTGAAGGGGCGGGCCGGGTCGGCCAGTATTCCGCCCAGCATCGCCAGTTCCTTCTCCATCAGAAGGCCCGCAACCGCCGGCAGGTGGTGGGCCACCCCCTCGGTGGAGGCGTGGGCGCGGTGGGCGGCCCCGAAGGCGTCGTTGACGTAGAGGTCGGCCAGCCCCGCCAGGGACCGCGCCAGCGCGTCGTCGTTGGAGGTCTCCCCCGGCTCGAAACGGGTGTTCTCCAGCAGCAGGACCTCTCCCGGTCGGAGGGCGGCGGCGGCCGCTTCCGCCTCCGGTCCCACCACCTGGCCCACCTTGCCCACGGGAGCCTGCAGCAGTTCGCCCAGGCGCCGGGCCACCGGGTCGAGCCTCAAGGAATCGTCCACCGCGCCCTTGGGCCGTCCCAGGTGGGACATGAGGATGACCGCCGCACCGTGATCCAGCAGATAGCGGAGCGTGGGCAGGGCTGCGCGGATGCGGTTGTCGTCGGCTATCTCCCCCCGCTTGTCCAGGGGAACGTTGAAGTCCACGCGTACCAGGACCTTCCTCGAGGAGACCTCGACGTCCCTGACCGTCTTCTTCCCTGCCACCGGCCGTCCCCCGCCGTCCCTAGGCCGCGATGAGCTTGATCAGGTCGACGACGCGGTTGGAGAAGCCCCATTCGTTGTCGTACCAGGACATCACCTTGACCGTGTTCCCCATCACGTAGGTGATGGCGGGATCGAAGATGGAGGAGAAGGGGTTGCCGATGATGTCCACCGAGACCACGGGGTCCTCCATGTACTGGAGCACGCCCTTGAAGCGCCCGGTGTCGGCGGCCGCCCGCATGGCCTCGTTGACCTCCTCCCTGGTCACTTCCCTGCCCAGCACGGCCACCAGGTCGACCATGGAGGCGTCGCAGACCGGGACGCGCAGGGCCAGGCCGTCCATCTTGCCCTTCAACTCGGGCAGCACCAGCGAAACGGCCTTGGCGGCCCCGGTGGTGGTGGGGATGATGGACATGGCCGCGGCGCGCGCCCGGCGGAGGTCCTTGTGGGGCTGGTCGAGGATGCTCTGGTCGTTGGTGTAGGCGTGGATGGTGGTCATCAGGCCCTTCTCGATGCCGAAGCTGTCCAGCAGCACCTTGGCCATGGGGGCCAGGCAGTTGGTGGTGCAGGAGGCGTTGGAGATGACGAAATGCTTGGAGGCGTCGAACTTGTCCTCGTTGACCCCCATGACGATGGTGATGTCCTCCTCCTTGGCGGGGGCGGAGATGATCACCCGCTTGGCGCCGGCCTCCAGGTGTTTGGCGGCGTCCGACCGGCTGGTGAAGAGCCCGGTGGACTCGACGACGATCTCGGCGCCCAGCTCGCCCCAGGGGAGGGCGGCGGGATCGCGCTGCGAGAGCACCTTGACCTCCTTGCCGTCGATGACCATGCAGCCGTCCCCCGCCCTGCACTCGCCCTTCCAGGTGCCGTGTACGCTGTCGTACTTGAAGAGGTAGGCCAGGGTTTTGGGGTCGGTGAGGTCGTTGACCGCCACCACGTCTATGTCCGGGTCGCCCGCGGCCGCCCGGTAAAAAAGGCGGCCGATACGTCCGAAGCCGTTGATGCCCACTTTCACTGCCATCTTGCGCTCCTCCTCCTTCTCTCCATGCGTGCTCATCGGAATACCCGGGAGATTATATATTATCAGAGAAGAGGCGGGGGCTCTACTCCGCGGGGCGCCTGGCCGCCTACCCGGGTCGGCCGGGCATCATCGTGCGGCGCCCCGGGCGATGGCGGCGATGCGGTTGAGGCGGTGGTAGACCGCGGACTTGCTCAAAGGGGGGTCGGTGCAGGATCCCAGCTCGGCCAGGGAGAGTTCGGGGTGCCTCAGGCGGGCCTCGGCTATATCCCGCAGCGAGCGCGGCAGGCGGGAGATGCCCACCTCCTCCTCGACCTGGAGGATGTCGCGGATCTGCCGCTGGGCGGCTTGGGTGGCCTTGCGCAGGTTGGCGGTCTCGCAGTTGACCCGGCGGTTGACGTCTTCCTTGATGCCGGAGACGATGAGTTCGTTCTCCAGGCGCAGGACGGCGGCGTGCGCGCCCATCAGCGCCAGCAGCTCCAGGATGCTCTCCTTGCGCTTCAGGTAGACCACGTGGGAGGAACGCCGCTGGAAGACGGCGGCGGTGACGCCCAGGTCCGCGAGGATCTCCAGGATGCCCCCTGCCATATCCGGCGAGGCCAGGTTGAACTCCAGGTGCTTGTTGCGCCGCATGTCCCCCAGGAAGCCGCATCCCAGGAAGGCGCCCCGCAGGTAGGCCGCCTTGCAGCAGCGGTTGCGCACCAGGCGCCGCGGGACGCCCTCCAGCGGACGCCCGTGCTCGTCCAGGATACCCAGCTCGTTGAGGATCTGCACCAGGTTGTCGCCCTCGTAGAAGGAGAGGCAGTAGCAGACCTGGTTGCGCAGCCGGGGCATCTTCTGGCAGGAGAGGTCGGGGGTGCGCCCGAAGAGCTCCCGCGCCAGGTTGATTATGGCCCGGGCCACCGCGGCGTTCTCGCTCTCGGTGTGGACGGCCAGCCGGTCGAGGCCCTGCAGATGGAGGACGCCCTCGACGCGGATGAGGGATGAGAGCTCGGCCAGGCGGCAGCAGCGCCTCGCCCCGCGGACCTTGGAAAGCTCGTCCTTGACCTGGTTGGGCAAGGCTCACTCCCGCCCCATGTCCCGGTGGCGCATGTGCACGTTGAACCCGAGCCCGCGCAGGTGCTGAGCCAGCACCTCCGAGATGGCCACCGCGCGGTGCTTGCCCCCGGTGCAGCCGATGGCCAGGGTGAGGAAGGACTTGCCCTCCTTGACGTATAGCGGCAGCAGGGTCTCCAGCATGCCCTCGAAATCATCGACGAAACGCCGGGTCTCGGGCTTGTTCAGCACGTAATCGGCCACGCGGCGGTCCAGCCCGGTGAGTTCCTTCAGCCCGTTCACCCAGAAGGGGTTGGGGAGGAAGCGTACGTCGAAGACGATGTCGGCGTCCAAAGGGATGCCGTACTTGTAGCCGAAGGACATCACCACCAGCTGGAAATCCTCTCCGGTGGCGGAGTCGGCGAGGTACTGGCGCAGGTCGGAACGGAGCTGGTTCATGGGCAGCTCCGACGTGTCGATGACCAGGTCCGCCCGCTCCCGGATGGGCTGCATGAGCCTGCGCTCCTCCAGGATGCTCTCGGCGATGCCCCGCTCCACCGAAAGCGGGTGGATGCGCCGGCTCTCCTTGTAGCGCCGTATGAGCACCTCGTCGCTGGCCTCGAGGAAGATGATGCGGTGGGGCACCCCCCCCTCCTTGAGCCAGCGCAGCTCCGATTCCAGCTCGCGGAAGAAGGTGCGGCCGCGGACGTCGATGACGATACCCACGCGGTCCAGCTTGTTCTCGGAGAGGGAGCTCAGCTCGACCATCTTGGCCAGCAGGTTGACCGGCAGGTTGTCGATGCAGAAGAAGCCCATGTCCTCGAGGTTCTTGATGGCTATCGACTTCCCCGCTCCGGACAGTCCGGTGATGATGATTATCTCCACGTGCCGGCGCCAGCCCCTTCCTTAGACCCACCGACGCTTCCGGCTATATATTAGCATAACCGCGGGCCGCTCCCTCCCTCACTCCCTGCGCCGCAGGGCCTCGTAGAGGCTGGAGGCGGAGCGCCGGTCCATGAAGGGGAGGGCCGCCAGCTCCTCGCGGGAGGCCCTGGCCATCCCGGCGACGCTGCCGTAGCGTTCCATCAGGCGGGCCTTGCGGACCTTGCCGATGCCGGCCACGCCGTCCAGCACGGAGCCGCAGGCCCTGGCCTCGCGCAAGGTACGGTGATAGGAAACGGCGACGCGGTGGGCCTCGTCCCTGATGCGCTGGATCAGGTAGAGGGAGCGGGAAGCGGGCGGGAGGAGGATGGGCTGGCTTAAGCCGGGGCGGTAGACGCACTCCAGCCTCTCGGCCAGGGACGCCAGTTCCACTCCTTCTATGCCCCGCTCCCGAAGGACGCGGGCGGCGGCGTTGAGCTGGCCCCGCCCCCCGTCGACGAGGATGAGGTCCGGCCTACTGCGGAAGGATGACGGGCGCAGGGCCGCGGCGCCCTCCGCGTCCGGGAGCGGGTCGGCGGCCAGCCTGTTCAGGCGGCGCCCGAGCACCTCGGCCATGCGCGCGGTATCGTCTGGGGCGGCTCCGCGGATTAAGAACTTGCGGTAATCCCTGCGCTTAGGCAGGCCTCCCTCGAAGACCACCATGGCGCCGACCGCGTCCTCGGAACCGAGGTTGGAGACGTCGTAGCACTCGATGCGCAAGGGCGGCCGCTCGAGCAGGAGGTCGCGCATGAGGGCCGCGGCCGCCTCGGAGGCCCACTCCATGTCCGAGGCCCTCTTCAGCTTGAACATCTCCAGATGGCTGGAGGCGTTCTCCTCCGCCCTTCTCGCCAGGTCGCGCTTGCGTCCCCGGCGGGGGTGGGTAAGCCTGACTTTGCGACCCCGCTTCTCCTCCAACCAGCCGGTCAGCAGCCCGACGCGCTCCTCTCCCAGGTCCAGGGGGGTGATGACCTCCCCGGGGACGGAGGAGGCGTCCTCGTAGTACCGTTCCAGAAATGAGCCCAGGACGCTCTCCGGCTCGACTTCCGGGGGAAGGGAGAAGACGAACTCCCGTTTGCCCGAGAGGAGGCCGGAGCGGACGAAGAGAACGGTTATGCAGGCGTCCAGCTCGTCGCAGGCCATCCCGAAGACATCCTGGTCCACGTCGCGCAGGGAGTAGACGGCCTGCCGTTCCAGGATGCGCTCCAGCGCCCGCAGGGCGTCGCGGGTGCGGGCGGCCTTCTCGTACTCCCTGCGCTCGGCCTCGCCCGCCATCTTGGCCTTGAGGTCCTTGAGCACCCCTTCCGGCTTCCCGCTTAAGAAAGCGCGCACGCTTTCGATGGAACGCGCGTACTCCTCCGGGCTGACCCGTCCGCTGCAGGGCCCGGGACACAGCTCGATGTGGTAGTCGAGGCAGGGGCCGCCCCGGCTCCGGCCCGGCTTGGGCCCCGGGCAGGTGCGGAAGGGGAAGACCTTGCGCAGCGCGTCGAGGGTCTCGCGCGCCGACCCCGCGTGCCAGAAGGGGCCGAAATAGACGGTGTCGCGGCGGCGGTCCCCGCGGAAGAAGAAGACCCGCGGGTATTCCTCGGCCGCGGCGATGCCGATGTAGGGGTAGGACTTGTCGTCCATGAGCATGATGTTGAAGAGGGGGCGGTGCCGCTTGATCAGGGTGTTCTCCAGCAGCAGGGCCTCGGCCTGGTTGGCGGTGATGATGTAGTTGATGCCGCGCACCGAGGCGCGCAGCTGGGCCAGGCGGGGATTGGCCGGGTCGCTCCCGGTGAAGTAGGTCCTCACCCGCTTGCGCAGCGAGCCCGCCTTGCCCACGTAGATGATCCTGCCCTCCTCGTCGGAGAAGAGATAGACCCCGGGGGACTCGGGGAGGGCGTCGGCGTCGTCGCGGCCCAGGCGGACCGTCCGGTCCCCGCAGCCGGCTTCCGCGGCCAACCTCATCGCCCCCCGGAGGCGCCGTGCGCCTTCCGCCGCCCTTTGAGGTGGGCCCGCAGGTAGCGCCCGGTGTGCGAGGCGGAGACGCGCATGACCTCCTCCGGGGTGCCGCAGGCCACCAGCCTCCCCCCGGCGTCTCCCCCTTCCGGCCCCAGGTCGATGAGCCAGTCCGCGCACTTGATCACGTCCAGGTTGTGCTCGATGATGACGACGGTGTTGCCCGCGTCCACCAGCTTATTGAGCATCTTGAGTAGGGTGCGCACGTCGTCGAAGTGCAGGCCGGTGGTGGGCTCGTCCAGCAGGTAGAGGGTCTTGCCGGTGGGCCGCTTGATCAGCTCGGAGGCCAGCTTGATCCGCTGCGCCTCCCCCCCCGAGAGGGTGGTGGCCGGCTGTCCCAGCCTGAGGTAGCCCAGCCCCACGTCGTCGAGGACCTCGAGGTGGCGGCGTATGGCCGGGATGTTCTCGAAGAAGCCCAGGGCCGTCTCCACCGACATGTCCAGCACCTCGGAGATGTTGGAGCCCTTGTAGGAGACCTCCAGGGTCTCTTCGTTGTAGCGCCTGCCCTTGCAGACGTCGCAGGGTATGTAGACGTCGGGGAGGAAATGCATCTCGATCTTCAAGGTGCCGTCGCCAGCGCAGGACTCGCAGCGCCCGCCCTTGACGTTGAAGCTGAAGCGGCCGGGCCTGTAGCCGCGCGCCCGCGCCTCCACGGTCTCGGCGAAGGCCTTGCGGACGTGGTCGAAGAGGCCGGTGTAGGTGGCCGGGTTGGAGCGGGGGGTCCGGCCGATGGGGGCCTGGTCGATGTTGATGACCTTGTCTATGCGTTCCGCCCCCTCGATCCGCTGATGCCTGCCGGGCGGCACCCGGGAACGGTGGAGCCGCCGCATCAGCCCGCGGTAGAGGATGTCGTGCACCAGGGTGCTCTTGCCGGAGCCGGAAACGCCGGTGACGCAGATGAAGGCGTTCAGCGGGAACTCCACGTCGATGCGGCGCAGGTTGTGCTCCTCCGCCCCCACCACCCGCAGGGAGGCGGCTCCCGCCGCGCGCCGGGAGGGGGGCAACTCGATTTCCTTATCGCCCCTGAGATAGGCGGCGGTCACGCTTCCGGGGACGTTGAGCACCTCCTGCAGGGGCCCGGCGGCCACGACCTCCCCGCCCCTCTCCCCCGCTCCCGGGCCGATGTCCACCACGTAGTCGGCCGCGCGGATGGTGGCCTCGTCGTGCTCCACCACGATGAGGGTATTGCCCAGGTCGCGCAACTCCTCCAGGGTTGCCAGGAGGCGGCGGTTGTCGCGCTGGTGCAGCCCGATGGAGGGCTCGTCGAGGATGTAGAGCACCCCCGTGAGCCCCGAGCCGATCTGGGTGGCCAGGCGGATGCGCTGGGCCTCCCCCCCCGCCAGGCTGGCCGCGGCGCGACCAATGGTCAGGTAGTCCAGGCCCACGTCCACCAGGAACTTGAGGCGGGCGTTGACCTCCTTGAGGACGCGGCCGGCGATGGCCGCGTCCCGCCGGCCCAGTTCCAGCCGGCGGAAGAATCCCGCGGCGTCCTTGATGGACATCCCGGCCACCTCGTCGATGTTGAGCCCTCCCACCCTGACCATCAGGCTCTCGCGCTTGAGGCGGGCCCCCCCGCATTCCGGGCAGGGGCGCTCGTTCATGTACTGGGAGATGCGGGCGCGCGAGTACTCGGACTCGGTCTCCTGGTAGCGGCGCTGCAGGTTGTTGACCACCCCCTCGTAGCGGGTGAAGTAGCTGCGCAGGCGGCCGTAGCGGTTGCGGTAGCGGACGTACAGCTTCTCCTTGCCGGAGCCGTAGAGGATGTTCTCACGAACCCCGTCGGAAAGGTGCATCCAGGGGGTGTCCAGGCTGAATTCGTACTTCTCGGCCAGGGAAGCGAGCTGCTGGTTGTAATATACCGAGGTCCCCGACCAGGGGGCGATGGCCCCCTCCGCGATGCTCAAGGAGGGATCCGGCACCACCAGCTCGGGGTCGACCTCCTGATGGTAGCCCAGCCCCGTGCAGGTGGGGCAGGCGCCGAAGGGGCTGTTGAAGGAGAAGATGCGCGGCTCCAGTTCCGGAAAGGATATGCCGCAGGCCGGGCAGGCGAAGTTCTCGGAGAACACCGTCTCCGTTCCCGCCTCGTCCATCACCACCAGGGTACCCCCGCTGAGGCGCAGGGCCGTCTCCACCGAGTCGGCCAGGCGCCGCTTGACCCCGGGCCTCACCGCCAGCCGGTCCACCACCACCTCGACGTCGTGCTTGCGGTTCTTGGCCAGGCGGATATCGGAGTCGAGGTCGCACACGGCCCCGTCGACCCTGACGCGGGCGTATCCCTGGCGCCGCAGGCCTTCCAGCAGCTGCAGATGCTCCCCTTTGCGCCCCTTGACCAGCGGTGACAGCAGGACCAGGCGCGTTTCCTCCGGCGCCTTCAGGATGCGCTCGATGATCTGCTGCGGGGTCTGCCGCCGTATCATCTCGCCGCATCCCGGGCAGTAGACCACGCCGATGCGCGCGAAGAGGAGGCGCAGGTAGTCGTAGACCTCGGTGATCGTCCCCACGGTGGAACGCGGGTTGCGGGTGGCGCTCTTCTGGTCGATGGAGATGGCGGGCGAGAGGCCTTCGATGTGGTCCACGTCCGGCTTGTCCATCTGCCCCAGGAACTGGCGGGCATAGGAGGAGAGCGACTCCACGTAACGACGCTGCCCCTCGGCGTAGATGGTGTCGAAGGCCAGCGACGACTTGCCGCTGCCGCTGATGCCGGTGAAGACGGTGAGGCGCCCCCGCGGCAGGCGCAGGTCGACGCCCTTCAGGTTGTGCTCGCGCGCGCCCCGGACGGTCAGCCAACCGTCGTTCACTTCACACCCCGGTCGTGTCTGGCCACCCGCAGCGTCCGGCGCAGCTCCTTGACCTCGTCGCGCAGGCGGGCGGCGTATTCGAAGCGCAGGTCCTCCGCCGCCACCCGCATCTCCTCCTCCAGCCCCGCGATGAGCATCTCGACTTCCTCTTCGGGCATCTCCCGCCTGGCCGACCGCCCCTCCCCGGCGGGGATCTGAGCCTCGGGAAGCAGGACCATCTCCATGATGTCGGAGATCCTCTTGCGCACGGTCTCCGGGACGATGCCGTGCTCGCGGTTGTACTCCATCTGCAGGCCCCGGCGGCGGGCCGTCTCCTGCAGGGCGCGGCGCATGGAATCGGTCACCTCCGCGGCGTACATGATGACCTGGCCGTTGACGTTGCGCGAGGCCCGCCCGATGGTCTGGATGAGGGAGCGTTCGTTGCGCAGGAACCCCTCCTTGTCCGCGTCGAGGATGGCCACCAGCGATACCTCGGGGAGGTCCAGGCCCTCGCGCAGGAGATTTATGCCCACCAGCACGTCGAATTCGCCCAATCTCAGGTCGCGGATGATCTCCACGCGCTCCAGGGTGTCGATCTCGGAGTGGAGATAGCGCACCCGCAGGCCCATCTCCAGCAGGTAGTCGGTGAGGCTCTCGGCCATGCGTTTGGTCAGGGTGGTCACCAGCACCCGTTCCTCGCGCTCAACCCGCCTGCGCACCTCCTCGATGAGGTCGTCGATCTGCCCTTCTGCCGGTCGCACCTCCAGATGCGGGTCCACCAGGCCGGTGGGGCGGATGATCTGTTCGACCACGCGCGAGGAGTGGCGCTGCTCCCAGGGCCCGGGAGTGGCGCTGACCAGGATGAGCCGGCCGGCCCTCCGCGCGAACTCCTCGAAGCGCAGGGGGCGGTTGTCCAGCGCGGAGGGGAGGCGGAAACCGTAATCGATGAGGGTCAGCTTGCGGGAGCGGTCCCCCTCGTACATGCCGTGCAGCTGGGGAACGGTGATGTGCGATTCGTCGATGAAGACGAGGTAGTCGTCGGGGAAGAAGTCGAGCAGGGTGTGGGGGGGCTCACCCGGCTTCCGGCCGTCCAGGTGGCGTGAGTAGTTCTCGATGCCCTGGCAGTAGCCGATCTCCTTGAGCATCTCCATGTCGTGGAGGGTGCGCACGCGCAGGCGGTGGGCCTCCAGCGGCTTCCCGGCCGCCTCCAGCTCTCCGACCCTTGCATCCATCTCGGCGAGTATGGAGGAGCGGGCTGTCGCCAGGCGCTCCTCCGGCACCAGGTAATGGGTGGCGGGAAAGAGCAGGAAATGCTCGGGGCGTTCCAGTACCTCACCGCTGACGGGGTCCAGCACCGACAACCGCTCGATCTCGTCGCCGAAGAGTTCGACCCGCAGCACCGTCTCGCCGTAGGCGGGATAGGCCTCTAGCACGTCCCCCCTGACCCGGAAGCCGCCCCGGCCGAGATCGTAGTCGTTCCGCTCGTAGCCCACCTCCACCAGATGGCGCAGGAAGGCCGGGAGGTCCAGGCAGGCCCTGAGCTTGAGCGGATAGGCCCGCTTGAGGTACTCCGCCGGGCTGCCCAGGCCGTAGATGCAGGAGACCGAGGCCACGATGATGACGTCCGGGCGGGCCAGCAGCGAGCTGGTCGCCCGGTGGCGCAGGCGGTCGATATCGTCGTTGATGGAGGTGTCCTTCTCTATATATGTGTCGGTCCTGGGTATGTAGGCCTCAGGCTGGTAGTAGTCGTAATAGCTCACGAAGTACTCGACGGAGTTCTTGGGGAACAGCTCGCGGAACTCGGAGCAGAGCTGGGCCGCCAGGGTCTTGTTGGGGGCGATGACCAGGGTGGGGAGCTGGGCGCCCTCGATGACCTGGGCCATGGTGAAGGTCTTGCCGGAACCGGTCACGCCCAACAGGGTCTGGACGGCCTCCCCGGCCGTCAGCCCCGCGGAGAGGCCCTCTATGGCGCGGGGCTGGTCTCCCCGGGGCCGCAGGTCGCTGACGATCTCGAAGCGTTCCATCAGCCGCGGGCTCCCCCGTCCGCCAGCAGGCCGGCGAGATCGCGCAGATCGTCGAGGCGCAGGCAGTCCGCCCCGGGGTGGCGGCCGGCGCGGTCGATGAGTACCGGGATGATGCCCGCCGCGCGGGCCCCCTCGACGTCGGCGGAGAGGGAGTCCCCCACGTGCAGGGCCCGGGCCGGCCCAACGCCGGCGCGGTCCAGGGCCATCTCGAAGATGCGTCTCCCCGGTTTCTCCGCTCCCACCTGCCCGGAGATGATCAGGTAGTGGAAGCGGTCCAGCACCCCCAGGCTCTCCAGCAGCCTCTCCAGCCAGGGCTCGAAATTGGAGATGATCCCCAGGGAGAGGCCCGCCGCCGCCAGCTCTTCGAGCGCCTCTCCCGCATCCTCGTAGAGGGCGTAGTTGGCCGGGTCGGAAAAGGTCAGGTAGAGGTGTTCGGGCAGGGCATGCGCCCCCGCGGCCTCGCCCGCCCCCAGGCCCTCGAGCAGGCGCGCGTAGAAGTCCAGCCAGAAAGCCTCCGATGCCTCGGGCGAGGTGGAGAAGGTGAAGCCCTCCCGCTGGCGGGCGTCCAGCTCGGCCAGGAGCCTCGCGGACACCCCCGCAAGGCGGTCCAGGTCCACCCGGACGCCCCGGTCGGCACAGGCCGCCTCGAGGAGCCCGGGAAAGGATGGGCGCGGGTGGACCAAGGTCTCCCCGGCATCGAAGAAGACCACCTCTATCCCGGTCAGTTCGCCAGTCGAAGCCGCTCTCATACCGCCGTCCTCCTACGGCCGATTATATATAATCGGCTTCTTCTATTGCCATGAGATAGGGTAGAATGATGCCATGAACAGATGCGCCAGGCTGAAGGAGTGCCCGGCCAGCCAGTACCTCAAGTGCGAGGCCTGGCTGGATGGGCTGGACTGCTGGGAGGTGCTTTCCCCGCGGTGTTCGTCCGGCCTGCACCTGTGCATGCAGTACGGGTGTCCGGTCTACGAGAGGTTTTCCGCCGATATCGAGGCCACGGTCAAGTCCCGGGCCATGGAGCCGCTGCGCGCCTCCCGCGGGGAAGCGGAAAGCGCGGACTGAGGCCGGACCCGCATCCCCCGGCTTCAGCGGCCCCGCGCCTTGCGCGCGGCCAGGCGCGATATCTCCACCCAGACCGCGTCCACCTCCGCCTCCAGCTCTTCCAGGGTGCCCTCGTTGAGGATGACCCGGTCGGCCAGGGCCACCTTCTCCTCCAGGCTCTTCTGGGCGGCGATGCGCGCTCTCGCTTCGTCCGAGGGCATGGAGCGGTCCCGGCTCAGGCGCTCCACCTGCACCGCCGGGCCCGCCGCCACCACCACCAGCATATCCAGGAAGTCGAGCATGCCCGCCTCCACCAGCAGCGCGGCGTCCAGCACCACCACCGCGTCCTCCCCCCTCTCCGCGCGGATATCCTCCATGCGCCGGAAGATCTCCCGGCCGATCAAGGGGTGGGTGATGGAGTTGAGCAGCTCCACCTTCCGGCGGTCGGCGAAGGCCGCGGTCGCCAGCCGCGGTCGGCTGATCTCCCCGTCCTCATCGACGATCTCCTCGCCGAAGGCCTCCAGGAGTCGCCGGTAGCCTTCGGTGCCCCGCAGGATGACCTCGTGGCCCAGCCTGTCGGCGTCGATGACGCCGGCGCCCTTGAGCCCGAGGCGGGCGGAGACGGTGGACTTGCCGGACGCGATACCCCCGGTCAATCCGACGACGAACAAAGGCAACCCCTCCTCCGGTAAGGGCCCCCGCACAGGCTGCCGGGGGCGGTACGCTCAGACTGCGGGCCGGCGCTCTGCCGCGCCCGGCGCAGTTGAGACAGTGCGGGTCAGGAAGCCCCCCGCTTCATGTCCTCGATGATGTCGTCGAGGCTTCCCGACTCGAAACCCTTATCGTCGATGGAGTCGGGGAGGTCGGCGGTGGAGAGGAGTACCTTCTCGGGCTCGGGCTCGGGTTCCGCGGCGGCTGCCGGCTCGGGCTCGGGCTCGGGCTCGGGTTCCGCGGCGGCTGCCGGCTCGGGCTCGGGCTCGGGTTCGGGTTCCGCGGCGGCTGCCGGCTCGGGCTCGCGCGGCGCCTCCTCCACGCGCTCGAGGTTCCCCTGTCCCTCCACCTGGCGCAGGCTCAAGCTTATGCGCCGGCGGTCGACGTCTATGTCGATCACCTTCACCTGCACGGTCTGGTTGGTGCAGACTATCTCCTCCGGCAGCTCCACGTGGCGGTTGGAGAGCTCGGAGATGTGGATGAGCCCCTCGATGCCCGGAGCCACCTGGACGAAGGAGCCGAAGGGTACCAGCTTGGTGATGGTCCCGGTGATGATGTCGCCGGCGACGACCGTCTTGGCCAGCTGTTCCCAGGGATCGGCCATGCAGGCCTTGAGGCTCAGGGAGATGCGTTCCCGCTCGCGGTCGACGTCGAGGATCTCCACCTCCACCTCGTCCCCCACCGAGACTATCTCGGAGGGCTTCTCCACGTGACACCAGGAGAGCTCGGAGATGTGCACCAGCCCGTCGATGCCGCCGAGGTTGACGAAGGCTCCGAAGCTGACGATGCTCGAGACCTTCCCGGTGACGCGTGAGCCCTTCTGCAGTTTCTCCAGAAGTATCTTGCGTCGCTCGCTGACGGAGTCCTCAAGGAAGGCGCGGCGGGAGAGGACCACGTTGTTGCGGTTGCGGTCCATCTCGATGATCTTGCACTCCAGGTCGGTGCGGAGATAGGGCTGCAGTTCCTTGACCCGCTGCACGTCCACCAGCGATGCCGGCAGAAAGCCGCGCAGCCCGATATCCAGGATGAGCCCCCCTTTGACGATCTCGATCACCTCTCCGACCACGGTCTTGCCGTTGACCATGTTGTCCTCCAGTGAGCACCAGGCCCGCTCGTACTGGGCCCGCTTCTTGGAGAGGATCAGCCTCCCGTCCTTGTCCTCCTTCTGGAGCACCAGGGCCTCGATCTCGTCCCCCACCGAGACCACTTCCTCCGGCTTGACGTCGTAACGGATGGACAGTTCGCGCAGGGGGATGACTCCCTCGGACTTGTACCCGATGTCTAGGAGCACCTCGTCCTTGTCCACCTTGACCACCCTGCCGTCGACGATGTCGCCCTCGGAGAAGATCTTGATGGTCCCGTCGTAATCCGGCTCTTCGTCGTCCGTGAAGTCGAACCTCGTGAGCGGCGTGCAGAAATCGACGGCCCTGTTCTCCCTGTTCTCCTGCCTGTTCTCTCCCGACTGCTCTTGCATCTACTACGTTCCTCCAGTACTCTTTATTTCCCCGCATCCGGCACGGGGCTTCCAAATAGTAGATTCTAACACCCTTTGGGTGATTTGAGAAGAAGCTCGGGAGCGCCGCTGCCGGAGCGGTCGGCGTGACTTGAAGAAGGGTCAGGGCTTGGCTTCCCTCCAGTTCGGCCCGGAGGAGAGCTCAACCCGCAGGGGCACGGAGAGCTCGCACGCGGTCTCCATCTTCTCCCGCATCAGGTCGCCCACCCGCTGCGTTTCCTCCGCCGCCGCGTCGACCAGCAGCTCGTCGTGGACCTGGAGGATGAGGCGGGAGCGCATCCCCTCCTGCCTGAGGGCCTCGTCCAGCCTGAGCATGGCCAGCTTGATGACGTCGGCCGCCGAGCCCTGGATGGGGGTGTTGCGGGCCAGGCGCTCTCCCAGGCTCCGCAGGCGGCCCCCGGGCGAGAGGAGCTCGGGGAGGTTGCGGCGTCGCTTGAGGATGGTCTCCACGTAACCCAGCCGCGACGCCCGCTCCACCTGGTCGTCGAGGTAGCGCTTGACCAGCGGGTACCTCTCGAAGTAGGTGGCTATGTACTCCCTGGCCTCCTCCTCGCTCACGTCGGTCTGGCGGGCCAGGCTGTGGCTGCCCATGCCGTAGAGGATGCCGAAGTTGATGGCCTTGGCGCGGCGGCGGTGCTCGGCGTCGACCTCATCCAAGGGCAGACCGAAGACCTCGGAGGCCGTGGCGGCGTGGACGTCCACGCCCTTGAGGAAGGCATCGATGAGGCCGGCGTCGCCCGACAGGTGAGCCAGGATGCGCAGTTCGATCTGGGAGTAGTCGGCGGCGACCAGCAGGTCCCCTTCGCTGCCGGGGATGAAAGCCTCGCGTATCCTGGCGCCCAGGGGGGTGCGCACCGGTATGTTCTGGAGATTGGGATTGGAGGAGGAGAGGCGGCCGGTGGAGGCGACCGTCTGGTTGAAGGAGGTGTGCAGGCGGCCGGTTGCCGGGTCGATCAGGCGGGGCAGGGCGTCGAGATAGGTCCCTTTTAGCTTGGTCAGTTCCCTGCTCTCGAGGACCAGGGGGACCAGGGGGTGCTCTGACGCCAGGGTCTCCAGCACCTCGCTGTCGGTGGAGTAGCCGGTCTTGGTCTTCTTGATCACCGGAAGCCCCAGCACCTCGAAGAGGATGCGGCTCAGCTGCTGGGGGGAGTTGACGTTGAAGGGCTCGCCCGCGAGGTCGTGGATGGACGCCTGCAGCTCCTCGAGCCTGGAGCCGATCTCCGCGGAGAGGTCTCGCAGGCGGGATACGTCCACGCGCACTCCGGCGCTCTCCATGCGCGCCAGCACCAACTGCAGCGGCAGCTCAAGGCCCGAGTTGAGCCCGGAGAGGCCCAGTCCGTCCAGCTTGAGCCCAAGCTCATCGCGGAGGGGCTCGAGGCTGCGGGAGCGGCGCACCGCCGCGTAAGCCCCTTGCGCGGGCGGCGATTCAAGGGAGAGCTGTCCCGGCGCGTCGTCCTCCAGGTCCAGTCCGAGGGATTCCCGCGCCAGCCTCTCGATGCGGTAGTCGAGGGAGGCCGGGTTGAGGAGATAGGCGGCCAGTTCGGTATCGAAGGAGAAAAGGGGGGCTTGACCCTCCGTCTTGAGCATCTGCACCTGCAGGTCCTTGGCGGAGTGGCCGATCCAGGCCGCACCCGAGTCCAGCAGCGCGCGCAGGCAGCTGCCCAGGAAGCCGTCCCCTACGTCGGTGACCCAGAAGCATTCTCCGCCGGCCGCGACGGCCAGGCTCCTCAGCCTTCCGCCGCTGTAGCCGCTGCCCTCGATGCCCGCGTAGACGAAGGCGCTGCCGGCTCTCTCCGCGGCCGCGCGCAGGGATTCGACGCCCTCCGCGTCGCGGACCTCCACGTAAGCGGATGAGTCTGCCCGGTCGGGGCCGTCGCCCGGCGTCTCGCCTGCTCCTTCCGCCGGGGCGCCGGGAAAGAGCCTCCTGCCCAGTTCCTCCAGGCGTTCCAGCAGGGTGCGGAACTCCAGCTGCTCGAAGAGGTCGCGGGCCGCCCGCGGGTCCCAGGGCCTCAAGGCGAACGCCTGGGGGTCGAGATCCACCTCGAGATCGGAGACCAGCCGGGCCAGTTCCCGGCTCAGGAAGGCCTGCTCCCGGCCTTCCCGCAGCAGCCGGCGGGTCTTTTCGCCCTTGATGCCCTCGAGGTTCTCGTAGATGGCGTCGAGGCCGCCGTAAGCGCCGATGAGGCTTGCGGCGGTCTTGTCGCCGATGCCCGGCACGCCGGGGATGTTGTCGCTGGCGTCGCCCTTGAGCGCCAGGAAGTCGGCCATGCGTTCCGGGGGAACCCCGAAGCGTTCGATGACGCGTTCGCGGTCGTAGAGGACTACGTCGGTCAAGCCCCTGCGGTTGGCCACCACCTTGATGTTGTCGTCGATCAGCTGGAGGATGTCCTTGTCCGAGGTCACGATGAGCGCCTCGCAGCCGGAGCGGTCCAGCCCGGCGGCCAAGGTGGCCAGGAGGTCGTCGGCTTCGTGCCCCTCCATCTCCAGGCGCGCGATGCCCAGCGCGTCCAGAAGGCCCTTGATGACCTCTATCTGCTCCCGCAGGGAGTCCGGCATGGGCGGCCGGTGGGCCTTGTACTCGGCGTACCGCTCGAGGCGGTATGCCGGCCTGCCCTTGTCGAAGGCCGCCGCCAGTCCGTGGGGACGGTAGTCGTCCAGCAGCTTGATGAGCATGGAGACGAAGCCGTAGACGGCGTTGGTGGCCTGCCCCGAGGAGGTGGCCAGGTCGGGGGGGAGCGCGTAGAAGGCCCGGTAGGCCAGGCTGTGCGCGTCTATGAGGACGAACCGCTGTCTTTCCATGTCCATCCCATGATAAACGCGGGGAGTGATATTTCCGTCCCTTGCGGTGGAACGAAAATGAGGGGCGCGACCGCGCCCCTCACGGTTTCGGCGGTCGCCTCAAGGATCAGCCCATGGCCCCCGAGGCCTTGATGGACTCGGCTTCCTCCGCGCTCTTGCCGAGCATCTCGGTGAGGCACCAGTCGTTGTGCTCGCCCAGAGCCGGCGTGTGCTGGTAGGAGGCCACCTTGTGATTCTTGGCCTTGATGGGGATGGGGTAGATCTTCAGTTGCTCCATCTCGCCGGTGACCGGGCTGAGCTGCTCCATTTCCTGGATCATGCCGCGGGCCGTGGTGTGGGGATGGTCCAGGGCCTCGGAGACCTCCTTGATGGGGGCGATGGGGCAACCGGCCGCCTCGAAGGCCTCGATGACCTCGGACTGATGACGCTGCTTGGTCCAGGCCTCGATGATCTCCTTCAGCTCCACGTGGTTGGCCAGGCGCGCCGGCATGGTGCTGAAGCGCTCGTCCTGGGCGAGCTCAGGCTGCTCGATGGCCCGGCAGCAGGCGGCGAAGGTGGCGTCGGAGGCGGCGCAGATGAGCACGTCGTGGTCCTTGGTATGATGTGAGTCGAAGGGAGCCAGGTGGGGGTAGCGGTTGCCGGTGCGCACGGTGTCCTTGCCCATGATGGTGTACTCGAGGAACTTGGCCTCGAGGAAGGTCAGCAGGGTGTCGTACATGGCGACGTCGAGGTATTCGCCCAGGCCCGTCCGCTGCCTGGCGTTGAGGGCCGCCAGGATCCCGATGGTGCTGGCCATGGCGGTGCCGATGTCGCCCACCAGCACCCCGATGCGCATGGGGTGCTCGAGCCCGGTGGTGCCCATGATGCCGGTCATGGCCTGGATGATGCCGTCGTAGGCGGGGAAGTTGGCCAGCGGGCCGAACTGTCCGTAGCCGGACATCTCGCTCATGATCAGGCGCGGGTTGACCTTGCTGAGGACCTCGTAGCCCACGCCCATGCGGTCCATGGTGCCGCCGGCGAAGTTGGACACCAACACGTCGGAGACGGCCACCATCTCCTTGAAGAGCTCCAGCCCCCGGGGGTTCTTCAAGTCCACGGTGACGCTCTTCTTGCCGTGGTTCATCTGCACGAAAGTGGCCGATATGCCTTCCCGGTAAGGGGGGTACAGGCGCGCCATGTCCCCGATGCCGGGCTTCTCCACGTGGATGACCTCGGCCCCCAGCTCGCAAAGGTAGAAGCCGCAGAACGGCCCCGCCACGGTGTTGGTGAAGTCAAGCACCCTTACGCCTTCAAGCATTTTCTCCACAGCACTCCTCCTTCTCCTGCGGTTGTAAGTGGACACTAACCACAACATTCTATCCGATTAGACGGTAGTGTCAATAAGGAGCGGGCAGATGCCCGTCCGCCGTGTGGAAACGCAGGCAGCGGCCCTCGCGGAAGGGCGTCGGGGGTGGTGCCGGAGGCCGGACTCGAACCGGCACGGGGTCACCCCCACTGGTTTTTGAGACCAGCGCGTCTACCTCTTCCGCCACTCCGGCACGGAGTAAAGTCTAATACCTTTCACCGGCGTTGTTAAGTCCGCGCAGGGCGGGCAGGTCCTCCTGGATGCGGTCGCGGAGGCGGCCCAGGAGGTCTCGGTAGGCGGCGGAGTCCAATCCCAGCAGGCCGGCGTCCTCCCCCACCCGGGAGGCGAAGAGGTCCAGTTCTTCCAGCAGGCGGCGGGCCCGCCGTTCCCAGGCCAGCCGCGTCTGTTCCCGGTAGTCGCGGTAGTAGCTCTCACTCCATCCCATGCCGCACCTCCGTCAAGGCGGGGGGCCCGGCCGCTCTCCGGCCTCCGCCCGCATGCCTATGCGCCCTCGTCGTCCTCCTTGACCCCCTCCACGCGGTTGAAGAAACAACTCCTGGAGCCGGTGTGACAGGCCGGCCCCACCTGCCTCACCTTGACCAGCAGGGTGTCGGCGTCGCAGTCGTAATACATCTCCCGGATGTACTGGCGGTTGCCCGAGGTCTCGCCCTTGCACCAGAACTCCCCCCGGCTGCGGCTCCAGAACCAGGTCCGCCCGGTGCTGACGCTGCGCTCGAAGGACTCGCGGTTCATGTAGGCGAGCATGAGCACCTCGCCCGTCTCGGCGTCCTGCACGATGGCGGGAACCAGGCCCTTCTCGTCGAACTTGATCTCTTCCATCTCAACCTCCCAGGTAGATATCCTTAATGGAGCCGTCCTTGAGCAGGTCGCCGGCCTTCCCCTCCAGTACCAGCTTGCCGTTGCGCAGGACGTAGCCGTAATCGGCCAGGGTGAGCGCCAGCTGGACGTCCTGCTCGACCAGGAGGATGGTTATGCCCCGCTCCTGCAGCTGCTTGAGGCAGGAGAAGATGTCCCGGATGACCTTGGGGGCCAGGCCCATGGAGGGCTCGTCCAGGAGCAGCAGCTTGGGCCGGGACATCAGCGCCCGGCCGATGGCCAGCATCTGCTGCTCGCCGCCGGAAAGGGTCCCCCCCTCCTGGTCCTGGCGCTCCTTGAGGATGGGGAAGAGGTCGTAGACGTACTCCAGGTCGGCGCGGATGGCCGGCCCGGATTCCCGGCGGTAGCGCAGGTACGCCCCCATCTCCAGATTCTCCCGGACGCGCAGGCTCCCGAAGATCTGGCGCCCCTCCGGCACGTGGCAGATGCCCAGCCTGACCAGCCGGTCCGGATTAAGGTTGGTGACCTCCTTGCCCACGTACGAGATGCGTCCGTAGCGGGCCGGCACCAGCCCGGAGATCACCCGCAGCAGGGTGCTCTTGCCGGCGCCGTTGGCCCCCACCAGGGTGGCGATCTGGCCGGTGATTATCTCCAGGTCCAGGGCGCGCAGGGCCTCGATGTGGCCGTAGAACGCCGAGAGCTGTTCTATCTTCAGCAACTCGCGCCCTCCCCTCCGCCGCCGTCCGGACGGACCTCCACCCCCAGGTAGGCCTCGATGACCCTGGGGTCGTCCCGCACCTGGCCGGGGGAGCCTTCCGCTAAGACCTGGCCGTAGTCGAGGACCAGGACCTCGTCGGAGACCCGCATGACCAGGCCCATGTTGTGCTCGACCAGGAGGACGGTAATGCCCATGTCCCGGATCTTGAAGATGAGCTCGCAGAGCTCGTCGATCTCGTAGGTGTTCAGGCCGGCGGCCGGCTCGTCCAGCAGCATCAGCTTGGGCTGGGTGGCCAGGGCCCGGGAGAGCTCCAGCAGCCGCTGCTGCCCGAAGGGCATGGTGTCGGCGAGATTGTCCGCCTGCAGCCCCAGCCCCACCATCCCCAGGTACTCCCTGGACGCCTCCCCGATGGCCTCCTCTTCCCGCCTCGCCCCCGGCAGGCGCAGCCCCACCGAGGCGAACTCCTTAAAGGACCTGACGTGCCTCCCCACCATGACGTTCTCCAGCACGGTCATGTCGCCGAAGAGCTGGATGGTCTGGAAGGTCCTGGCCATCCCCAGCGCGGCGATGCGGTGGGGCTTGGCCCCGGTGATGTCGGTCCCCTCGAACCGTATCCTGCCGGAGGTGGCCGGCTGCAGCCCCGTCAGCAGGTCGAAGAGGGTGGTCTTGCCCGCCCCGTTGGGGCCGATGATGGACTTGATGGAGCCGTGCCTGACCCCGAAGCTCACGCCGTTGACGGCCGCCAGGCCCCCGAACACCTTGGTCAGCCCCTCCGCTTCCAGCAGCATTCCCACCCGGCCCCTCCTATTTCCCCGTGGTTTGCGAGAACGGGTTCCTGCGGTGCCTGAACATGTCGCTCAGGCCCCTGGTCAAGCCGGACGGCATCAGGACCATCACCAGGATCAGCGCCACGCCGAAGATGATGTTCTCCACGTTGGCGCTCAACTCGCCGGCCCTGCTGCCGAACCAGGTCGGAGCCGCCTGCACCACCTTGGGCAGGAGCACCACGAAGGCCGCCCCCGCCAGGGAGCCCCAGACGCTCGCCATCCCCCCGATCACCACCATCACCAGCAGCTTGATGGAGAGGTTGAAGTCGAAGCCGGCGGGGGTGATTATCCCCTGCAGGTGGGCGAAGATCGCCCCGGCCAGGCCGGCCAGGGCCGCCGAGAGGGCGAAGACCTTGATCTTGTAGCGGGAGGTGTCGATGGCCAGGGTCTCCGCGGCCGCCTCGGAGTGGTGGAGGGCCCGCAGCGCCCTTCCCGGCCTGGAGGAGACCAGGTTGCGGGAGAAGAGCAGCACCAGCAGGACCACCGCCCAGATGAAGTAATACTCCGGCTTCCAGTAGTAGTCAGGCTTCACCCCGCTGAGGCGCAGCCCCGGTATGGGCAGCTTGGGGATCTCGCGCAGGCCCAGGTTGCCGCGGGTCAGCCAGGTCATCTCCCGCAGGCAGATGAAGGTGATGATGGCGAAGGCCAGCGTGGCCATGGCCAGGTAGTGGCCCTTGAGGCGGAGCACCGGCGCGATGAGCAGCGCAACGGCCAGGGTGATGAGCACCGCAGCCGGTATGGAGAGGTAGACCGGCGCGTGGGCCCTGACGGAGAGCAGGGCCGAGGCGTAGGCCCCGATGCCGATGAAGGCCCCGTGCCCCAGCGAGATCTGGCCGGCGTAGCCCACCAGCAGGTTCAGGCCCACGGCGACGATGGTGAAGATCCCGATGAGCCTCATCTGCTCCAGCAGGTTGATGTGGAGGCTGGTGCGCAGCGGCCTCTCCCACAGCGGGAAGGTGGCCAGGAAGAGCAGCATGAACAGCGGCGGCGCGTACTTCGCCGCCAGGGCGGCCGTCCGCTTCCTCTCCGCGCCGTTCATACCCTCACCCTCTCTCCGCCGCCCAGCAGGCCCTGGGGCCTGAAGAGCAGCGCCAGGATCAGCAGGAAGGCGGTGACGGCCTTGCCGTAGCCGGAGGGGACCTTCAGGCCGCCCGAGAAGCCCACGATCAGCTGCTCGAGGACGCCGACGGTCAAGCCTCCCAGCACCGCCCCGAAGGTGTTGCCCAGGCCGCCCACCACCGCCGCGGTGAATCCGCTCACGCCCAGGAGCAGTCCCATGTCGTAGCTGGCGACGCCGCCGATGATGAAGCCCGCCGCCCCGGCCAGCGCCGACGAGATCATGAAGGCGTAGAGGGACATCCTCGAGACGTTGACCCCCACCAGGCTGGCCGCCTGCGGGTTGATGGAACAGGCCCGCATGGCCCGGCCGGTCCTGGTGCGGGCGAAGAAATAATAGGTCAGCCCCACGGCGGCGACGGTGAGCAGAAACACCCATAATGACTGGCTGCGCACGGTCATCTCCCAGGCGCTGCCGCGGAAGAGGGTCAGCGTGGCCCGGGTCAGCTCCGGGACCACGTAGGCCTCCTCCGGCCAGAAGGTCCGGGCCAGCGCCTTCAGGAGAATGGAGGCTCCGACGGTGCCGATGATTACGTTGATCACCCGGGCCCTCCTTAGCGGGAAGACCACCAGCCTCTCCGTGACCCCTCCGATGAGGGCGGCCCCGGCCACCGCCAGCAGGCCGGCCAGCGCCACCGGCAGACCGAGCGCGCCGGAGCAGGCGTGGGCCAGGAGGGCCCCGAAGGCGCAGAACTCCCCCTGGGCGAAGTTGATGACCCCGGTCGAGCTGTAGATGATGTTGAAGCCCATGGCCAGGAGTATATAGATGCAGCCGATGGCCAGGCCGTTGATCAGGTACTGCGGCAGGCTGTGAAAGAAGTTGCTCAAACCATGTCTCCAGATATTTCCTACGCTGAAATCACGGATAATATCATAACCACAAGGCCCTGCCGCCACAACCCTGACCCTGCGCGCCAGAAGGCGAGAGCCGGAGCGCTTGAAGCGCCCCGGCCTCTTCTCTTAGCGCAGGGAGTCGTGTCGCCGCTTACTTGAGGTTGGCCCACTTCCCGTTGACGATCTGCACCATGGTCAGGTCCTTGAGGACCAGCCCGTCGTGGTCGGTGGCGGTATAGCTGAAGCTGCCCGCGGTCCCGACCAGGGCCGTGGTCTTCTCGAGGGCGTCGCGCAGCTCGGCCGGGGTGGGATCTTCGCCGGCCCTCTTCAGCGCCGACTCCAGGATGAGCATGGCGTCCCAACCGTGGCCGGCGAAGGTGTTGGCCGCGCTGCCGGTCTTGGCGCGGAAATCCTCGTTGAGCTCCTTGACCAGTTTATACTGCTCGGAGCCGGGGTCCAGCGCCTCCTCCCAGACCAGCATCCTGCCGGCGGGGAAGGCCACTCCGTTGGCCGCGTCGCCGGCCAGCTCGATGAACTTGGCGTTGGCGATGCCGTGGCTGCCGACGAAGGGGATGGCGATGCCCATGGACCTGGCGGCCTTGGCGGCAATGGCCGGTCCGGGGTTGGTCCCCCAGACCAGCAGCACCTCGGGGGCGGAGCCCATGATCTTGGTGAGGTGGGTGTTCATGGCCTCCTCGGTGTCCTTGGAGTCGTAGGACTCGCTGGCCACTATCTCGACCCCGTAGTCGGGGGCCAGCTCGCTCACCACCCGCTTGCCGTCGGTGCCGAAGGCGTTGCTGTCGTAGAGGACGGCCACCCGGCTCTTCTTCAGCTGCTCGCTCACGTAGAGCAGGGCGCGCTCCGCCGCCAGCGCGTCGGTGGGCGGAGTGCGGAAGACCCACTCGAAGTCCGTGGCGGTGATGGAGTTGCCCGCCGCCATGGCCACCAGCGGGATCTCCGCCTTGATGGTGGCGTCCTTCATGGCCAGGGTGGTGGTGGTGCCGCTCGACCCGACGACGGCGATAACGCCCTCGGAGAGCAGCTCGTTGACCTTCTCCAGGGCCAGGTTGGTATCGGAGGCGTCGTCCTTGATGATGACTTCGAGCTGCCGGCCGTTGATGCCTCCGGCCTCGTTGACCTGCTTGGCGAAGAGCTCGATGCTGTCCTTCTCGGCCCTGCCCAGGGGCTCGTTGCCGCCGCTGGCGGAGAGGACCACGCCGATCTTGTAGGGGCCTTTCTCCCCGCCGCCGCTGTCGCCGCAGCCGGCCAGGAAGGGCAGGCACAACGCCACCGCCAGGGCTATCGACAGCGAAACGATGATCTTCTTTCCGCTCAATGCATTCACCCTTTCAATGAATCCTGAGAATCCCGCTCCCTTTCTTGCAGCAAGACGATATCAGGGCACCACCTCCCCGCAGCAGCCTTCCGCCGCCGTGCAGAGCCGCGCTGCTCGGCGGATATATACAAAAAATCAGTATAAGGCCATGAAGCCGGATATGCAAACCCCGTTCAGCGGCGCACGGAGACGCCGTGCTCCTCCAGGTAGAGCTTGGCCTCGGCGATGCGGTACTCCCCGAAGTGGAAGATGGAGGCCGCCAGCACCGCGTCGGCGCCCGCCTCCTCCAAGGCCTCCAGGAGGTGCTGCAGGCTGCCGGCGCCCCCCGACGCGATCACCGGCAGGTCCACCGCTTCACGGACCGCGCGGATGAGGGAGAGGTCGTAACCGTCCCTGGTGCCGTCCCTGTCCATGCTGGTGAGGAGGATCTCCCCGGCTCCCAGCCTCTCCGCCTCGCGCGCCCAGGCGACGGCGTCGATGCCGGTGAGGGTCCCGCCCCCGTTGACGCAGACCTCCCAGGATCCCTCTCCCCGCGACTTGGCGTCAATGGCCACGACCAGGCGTTGGGGTCCGAAGGCGCGGGAGCCCGCGGTGATCAGGCCGGGGTCGGAGACCGCCGCCGTGTTCAGCGAGACCTTGTCCGCGCCGCTTGAGACCAACCGCCGGATATCCTCCGCGTCGCGGATGCCTCCGCCCACGGTGAAGGGGATGGAGACCTTTGCGGCCACGCGGCGGACCATCTCCCAGACCAGCTCGCGCCCCTCGCGGGTGGCGCTGATGTCTAAAAAGACCAGCTCGTCGGCGCCCTCGGCGTCGTAGAAGGCGGCCATCTCCACCGGATCGCCGGCATCCTTCAAATCGACGAAGTTGACTCCCTTGACCACGCGGCCCTTGTCCACGTCCAGGCACGGTATTATCCGTTTGGCCGGCATGCTACCCCCTCAATCCGTCTCCAGTTCCATGGCCCGCTCCAGCTCGATCTCCCCGCCGTACAGCGCCTTCCCGACGATGGCCCCGACGATGCCCCGGCCGGAAAGGCCGCGCAGGCGCTCGAGGTCGGAGAGGGAGGCCACCCCTCCCGAGGCGATGACCGCGAGCCCGCTGCGGGCGGCGTATTCCACGAGCCCCTCGGGATCCACCCCCTCCAGGGTGCCGTCCCGGGCGACGTCCGTGACCACCACCCGCTCCAGCCCCAGGCCGCGCCATTCCCCGAGCAGGTCCCGGACGTCCCGGTCGTCCCGCGTGACCCAGCCCTCCAGGGCCGCCTTGCCCCCCTTGAGGTCCAGGCCGGCCAGCACCCGTCCCGGGTGGCGTTTCAGCGCTTCCGCAAGGAGGCCCGGCTCGGTCACCGCCTTGGTGCCCAGGACCACCCAGGCCACCCCCATCGACAGGTACTCCTCGATGGTCTCCAGGTCGCGGAGGCCTCCGCCGCACTGCACCGGGATGTCCATCTCGCCGGCGATCCGCTCGACTGCCCGGCGGTTCTGCGGGGTCCCGGTCCTCGCGCCGTCCAAGTCCACCACGTGCAGGCGCTTCGCCCCCGCCGCCCTCCAGCGGCGGGCCGCTTCCAGCGGGTCCGCGTGGTAGACGGTCTCCCGGGAGAAGTCCCCCTTCACCAGCCTCACGCAGCGCCCCCCCTGTATGTCGATGGCCGGGTAGATGTGGAAGGGGCTCATGCCGTCCCCTCTCTCCCCCGCCCGCAGCCGGCCGCCTTACCGCTCACGGCGTCCCCAGGCCCAGGGTGCCCTTGGTGGAAGGGGGGCCGCCGGCGCCTTCCAGGACCTCCAGGGAGGCGCGCAGCGCCAGCCCCATCCCCTTGAAGACCGACTCCAGGAGGTGGTGCGGGTTCTCCCCGGCGAGGACCTCGACGTGGAGGGTCAGGCCGGCCTGGTTGACCAGGGCCTGGAAGAACTCCCGCGCGCACAGGGGGTCGAACCCGTTGATGTCGTCCACCGGCAGCTCCACCCTCCAGCTCAGGTGGGGGCGTCCGCTGAAGTCCAGCGCCACCCGGGCCAGCGACTCGTCCATGGGAGTGAGCGACCATCCGTAGCGGCGGATGCCCCGCTTCTCCCCCGCCGCCTGCTTGAGGGCCTCTCCGAGGCAGAGGCCGGTGTCCTCCACCGTGTGATGCTGGTCGACCTCGAGGTCGCCCCGTGCCTCCAGGCTCAGCTGCAGGCCTGCGTGGAAGGCCATCAGGGTGAGCATGTGGTCGAGGAAGGGGATGCCCGTATCCACGGAGGGGTCCCCCCCGGCGTCCAGATCCAGTTCCACCCGGACCCGGGTCTCCCGCGTGGCCCTCTCGATCTCCGCTCTCCTCATCGACCTCACCCCTCCTCAGTCCCTGGGCGGGTTGATCCGCCTGGACAGGCTCAACCAGTGCACCGGCAGCCCCTCGGCCGCCGCCAGCGCCTCGACGGCCCCCTCCAGCTTCCGGTTGGCCCGGTAATTGGAGAAGATCATGTTGGTGAACTTGACGAAATCGTATGCCCCCAGCGGGGACGCGAAGCGGGCGGCGCCGCCGGTGGGTAGGATGTGGTTGGTCCCGGCCACGTAATCCCCCAGGCACACCGGCGTCTCGCTGCCGAGAAAGACCGCTCCGGCGTTGCGGATGCGGCCGGCCTGGGCGGCGAAATCCTCGGTATTCAGCTCCACGTGCTCGGGCGCCAGCAGGTTGATGAGCTCGACGGCCTGCTCGAGGCGGTCCACCAGCACTCCCAGGCAGCTCTGGAGGGCGGCCCGCTCACGCTCGGGGCTGGCGAAGGCCTGGCGGGCCTGGCGGCTCAGCTCGGCGGACACCTGGTCCAGCAGCGCGGCGGAGTCGGTGAGGAGCAGGGAACGCGCCCCCGAGCCGTGTTCGGCCTGGGCCAGCAGGTCCAGGGCCAGAGCCTCCGGCCGTGCCTGGGCGTCCGCCAGCACGGCAACCTCGGAGGGGCCGGCGAAGAAGTCCACGCCCACCCTGCCGGAAAGCTCCATCTTGGCCAGGGAGACGTAGAGGTTCCCGGGCCCCACGACCTTGTCCACGGCGCGGATGGTCTCGGTGCCGTAGGCCAGCGCGGCGATGGCCTGGGCTCCGCCCACCCGGTAGACCTCGGTCACCTTGAGCGCCCGCAGAGCGTAGAGGAGGTGCGGGTCCAGCCGCCCGTCCCGGCCGGGGGGCGAGCAGACCGCTATCTCGTGCACCCCGGCCACCCGGGCCGGCACCACCGCCATGACCGCGGTGGAGGGATATACCGCCACGCCCCCGGGCACGTAGGCGCCCACCCGCTGCAGCGGCTTGGCCACCTGGCCCACCCGCAACCCGTCCTCGGTGTCGAAGAACCATGATTCGGGAACCTGCTTGCGGTGGAAGGCGGTGACGTTGCGGATGGCCAGCCGCACGGCGGCGGCGAAGTCCCGGCCGACGAGGCCCTCGGACTCCTCGAGCTCCCCGGCGCTCACCCGGAGGCCGCCCTCAGCCAGGTCGGCGCGGTCGAGCTCGCGGGTGAGGCGGAAGAGGGCTTCGTCGCCCTCGCGGCGCACCGCCCCCAGGATCTCCCGTACCCTCCCGCGGGCTTCCCGGAGGTCCTCCTCGTCGCTTATGAGCTCGCGGTGGAGGTTCTCGACGGAGCCGAAATCCTCAAGCCTTAGAACGCGCAATGCAACCATCCCTCTTTGATCTTGCGGGCAATGACAGTATAAGGCATGGCTCGCCGGCGTGTTAACCCGGCCGGGAGGGCCGTGGGCCGCGGCTGCAGGGTCACTTCAAGATCACGTTCTTCTCTCCGAGCAGCGAGCGCAGCTCGGCGAAGAGGCTGGAGGAGGCCTCCACCCGGTAGACGTCCCTCAAGCTGAGCACCGTGACCTTCCCGGGTTCCGGGACGCGTATATGTACCCGGTTGGGCCCGGGGTGGGAGCTGATGACCGCCTTGAGGTCCCGCAGGAGGCAGCCGTCTTCCCGCAGCTCCGGGATGACCAGGGTGAGTACCTTGTCCGCGGGATCCTTCAGGTTGGGCGAGAGGATCTCCAGGGCCGTCAGCTTGGTCAGGGACTTCATCCGGGCCTGGTCCTCCTGCCTCTCCACCTTCCCCTTGACGCAGAGGATGACGTCCTCGTCGACCAGGTCCTTGAACTTGGCGTAGACGGACGGGAAGACGGTGACTTCCACCTCGCCGGTGAGGTCCTCCAGCTGGAAGCGGATGAAGAGATCCCCCTTCTTGGTGACCTTCTTGGAGAGCTGGCTGATGATGCCGCCCACCCACTTGACGGCGCCGTCCGCCTGCTCTGAGAGCTGCTCGACCTCACAGTCCACGAACTTGCGCAGCGCGTCGCGCACCTGCATGACCGGGTGGTCGGAGACGTACATGCCCAGCATCTCCTTCTCGTACGAGAGGAGCTGGTCGCGCGGCAGCTCCTCCGCGGCCTCGCCTCCCATGCCCAGGTCGGAGAGGTCCATCTCCTCCTCGTCGAAGAGGGAGATCTGGCCCGCCTCGCGGCGGCGCCGGCAATCCAGGGCCATGTCCGCGGCGGCGTCGTAGACCTTCAGGAGGTGGTTGCGGGTGCCGCCGAAGGAGTCGAAGGCGCCGCTCTTGATCAGGCTCTCCAGGGCCTTCTTGTTGAGTACGGAGGAGTCGGACCTCATGCAGAAGTCGAGGAAGCTCCGGTAGGGGCCGCCGTCGCGGCGCTCCCTGATGATGGAGTCCACCGGGTTGGCGCCCAGGTTCCGCACGGCCGTCAGGCCGAAGCGGATGCCCCCGCTGACCGGGGTGAAGTCGCTTGAGCTCTCGTTGATGTCCGGCGGGAGCACCTCCAGTCCCATGCGCCGGCACTCCCCGGTGAAGCGCCGCACCTTATCCTTGTCGTGCGATACCGAAGAGAGCAGGGCGGCCATGAACTCGGCCGGGTAGTGGGCCTTGAGGTAGGCGGTCTGGAAGGAGATGACCGCGTAAGCCGCGGAGTGGGACTTGTTGAAACCGTATTCCCCGAAGCCCTCGACGAGGTCGAAGACCTGCCGGGCCAGCTTCTCGGGATAACCCTTGCCCACCGCCCCCTGGACGAACTTCTGGCGCTCCGCCGCCACCTTGTCGATCATGCTCTTGGAGATGGCCCCCCGCAGCCCGTCGGCTTCGGCCATGGTGTAGCCGGCCATGTCCACGGCCAGCCGCATCACCTGCTCCTGGTAGAGGAAGATGCCGTAGGTCTCCTTTAAGATGTGCTCCAGGTCCGGGTGGGGATACTCGATCTTCATCCGGCCGTTCTTGCGCCTGCAGAAGTCCTGCACCATCCCGCTCCGAAGCGGGCCGGGGCGGTAGAGCGCCAGCAGGGCGATGACGTCCTCGAAGCAGGTGGGCTTGAGCTCCTGGATGAGCCCGCGCATGCCCGTGCTCTCCAGCTGGAAGACGCCGACGGTGTCGGCCCTGCGCAGGAGCTCGAAGGTGGCGGGGTCGTCGAAGGGGATGGCGTCCAGGTCCACCAGCTCCCCCCGGCCCGCCTTGATGTTGTCCAGGGCGTCGCTGATCACCGTCAGGGTGCGCAGCCCCAGGAAGTCCATCTTCAGCAGGCCGATCTTCTGGATGGCGTCCATGTCGTACTGGGTGATGAGCTCCTTGGCCTTGCGCTGCACCGGGGTGTAGTTGGAGAGGTCGTCGTCGGCGATGACCACCCCGGCGGCGTGGATGGAGTCCTGGCGGGTGAGCCCCTCCAGCTTCAGCGCCATGTCCACGACCTCGCGGACGGTCTCGTCGTCCTCGTAGGCCTGGCGCAGGTCGGGCGAGGTCTCCAGGGCCTTCTCGATGGTGATGTTGAGTTCCTCCGGCACCATCTTGGCCAGCTTGTCCATCTTCCCGTACTCCACGTCGAAGGCCCGTCCGGCGTCCTTGATGGCCGCCCGCGCCGCCATGGTGGAGAAGGTGATGATCTGGGCCACGCGGTCGGAGCCGTACTTCTCGGTGACGTAATCGATGATCTCGGGACGGCGGCGGTAGCAGAAGTCGATGTCTATGTCGGGCATGGTGCGGCGGGAGGGGTTGAGGAAGCGCTCGAACAGCAGGTCGTAGCGGAGGGGATCGATGGAAGTGATGCCCAGGGCGTAGGCCACCAGGCTGCCGGCGGCGGAGCCGCGGCCGGGGCCGACCATGATGCCCTTCTCCTTGGCCCGCTGCACGAAATCCCAGACGATGAGGAAGTAGCCGGAGAAGTCCATGTCCCGGATGACCTGCAGCTCGTAGCGGAAGCGCTCGCGCACCTCCGCAGGGAGCTCGGGGTAGGAGCGGCGCAGCCCGTCCTCGGCCAGCCGCTCCAGGTAGGAGTTGACGTCGTAGCCCTCCGGGACCTGGTAACGCGGTATGAGGAAGCGGTCGAACTCCAGGTTGACCTCGCAGCGGGCGGCGATCTCCGCCGTGGCGGAGAGCGCCTCGGGGGCCCAGGCGAAGAGCTCCCCCATCTCCTCCGGGCTCTTCAGGTAGAACTGGTCGGAGCTGAACTTGAGGCGGTCGGGCTGGTCGAGGGTGGAGTTGGTCTGGATGCACAAGAGGACGTCCTGGGCCAGCCAGTCCTCCCGCAGGGTGTAGTGGACGTCGTTGGTGGCCGCCAGGGGCAGGCCCAGGCGGCTCCCGATGTCGGCCAGCCCCTCGTTGATCCGGCGCTGCCCGTCGATGCCCTGATCCTGTATCTCCAGGTAGAGGTGGTCCTCGCCGAAGATATCGCGGTATTCCCGCGCCACGCCCTCGGCCCCCTCCGTGTCGCCCGCCAGGATCAGCTGCGGTATCTCCCCCTTGAGGCAGGCGGTGAGGGCGATGAGGCCGTCACGGTACTCCCGCAGCACCTCCCGGTCGATGCGCGGCTTGTAGTAATAGCCGTCTATGTAGCTGCGGGTCACCAGCTTCATCAGGTTGCGGTAGCCGGTGTCGTTCTCGGCCAGGAGCAGCAGGTGGTAGTTGACGTCGTCCTTGTTCGGCGACCGGTCGAAGCGGGAGTGCGAGGTGAGGTAGAACTCCACCCCCACCACCGGCTTGATCCCCGCCCGGCGCGCCTCCTGCACGAAGGGCACCACCCCGTACATGGCCCCGTGGTCGGTGATGGCCAGGGAGTCCATGCCCAGGGCGGCGGCGCGCTCCACCAGCCTGTCTATGCGCGAGGCCCCGTCCAGCAGGGAGTACTCCGTGTGCACGTGCAGGTGCGCGAACGCGCCTCCTCCCATCAGGCCGTACCCCCTTTCCTCACCTTTATATCACAACGGCCGTTCTGCCATAATGGTGGAACGCTAACATTCTAAGGAGGAGCGATGACAAATCCCGACGAGGCGCCCCGGCTCAGCTACACCTCCATGGACACCTACGAGAGGTGCCCGCTGCAGTACCGTTTCCGTTACGTCGACAGGCTGTTCGCGCCGCCCGGCCCGGCCCTCTCCTTCGGCACCACCCTACACGCCGTTCTCGACTGGTTCCACTCCGATGAGAACCCCGACCCGCCTGAACTGCCGGCGGTCCTGGCCAGGCTGGACCGGGAGTGGGTCGCCGAAGGCTACGCCGGCCCGGCCGAGGAGGCCCGCTACCGCAAACAGGCCGTCCAGGCGCTCACCGCTTATCACCGCCGCAACCTGCAGGGCTTCCGCCGGCCGGCCTCCCGCGAGATCTTCTTCGAGTTGGACCTGGACGACCTGGTGCTCACGGGCCGCATCGACCGTATCGACAAGCTCGAGGACGGAACCCACGAGATCATCGACTACAAGACCAACCGCAAGCTCCCCCGCCTGGAGAGCCTCGCCGCCGACCTGCAGCTTCCCATCTACCAGTTCGCGGCCGAGCGGGAGTTCGGCATACGCGCCTCCCGGCTCACCTTCTACTACCTCCTGCCCGATCAGAGGTACTCCACCCGCCCCTGGGATGCCGAGCGCCTCTCGGCCATGGTCGAGCGGCTGCGCGGCGTGGCCCGGGCCGTGCGCGCAGGCGAGTTCGAGCCCACCCCCAACCGCCTCTGCCCCTGGTGCGACTTCAAGGAGCAGTGCCCGTGCCCGCCGCCCGGCGAGGCCGAGCGCGGCCTCCAGAAGCTGGTGGACCGCTACGCCGACCTGGAACTCCGCCGCCGGGCCTTGCAGGAGATGATGGACCTGCTGGCGGGCGAACTGGAAGAGGCCTGGCCGGAGGGGGAGGAGTGCTGCCGCTCGCGGCGGAACACGCTGCGCCGGCAGCGGGGCGGAGACGGCCCCCGCTTCAGCCTCGAGGGCTAACCCCCTTCGACCAGCGTGCTCGCCAGGTAGGCCAGGGTCTTTCCGCGGTCCTGCCAGCCGTCGCTCACCACCACCTTGCTCTCCAGGCGCTTATAGGTGAGGAAGAAGTTCTCGATCTCCGAGAGCAGGTGCGGCGGGAGGTGGTGGATGTCGGCCACGTGCCCCCAGCGCGGGTCGTTGACCGGCACGGCCAGGACCTTGTTGTCGCCCCCCTTGTCGTCGCGCATGAGCAGCATGCCCACCGGCTTGGCCTCGATCAGGCACCCCGGGAAGGTGGGCTCTTCGATCAGCACCAGCACGTCGACCTCGTCGCCGTCCTCGGCCAGGGTGTTCTCGACATAACCGTAGTCGGCCGGGTAGTGCACCGCGCTGAAGAGCACCCGGTCCAGGCGGATGCGCCCGCTGGCCCGGTCGAGCTCGTACTTGTTCCTGGAGCCCTTGGGCACCTCCACGATCACCGGTACCACCTGGGGAAAGCCCTCTCTGGCCAAGGCCGCCTCCTCGTCAAGCCAGTCCGTCCCCCTAATGATGTGTCGGGCCCTTCCCCGTGTCAACCTCTTAACCTTTCCGCTTGCATGGGCTAAAATACCGGGGAATCCGTCCGCGGAGAAAGGAGGCTGCCTTGAAGTCGAGGACGTTCTTTTCGCTGGTGGCCGCGGTGGCGGCGGCGGCCGTGCTGGCGGCGGGCTGCGGCAAGGCCCCGTCCCGCGGCCCGCAGGGGCTGGAGCTCTACGAGGCGGCGCAGGAACGCCTGCTGGAGGCGGAGTCCTTCCGCATGACCGGGATCACGGAGATGTCGGTGGCCGCGGGGCCCGCATCCTCCGAAGGACCCCAGATGGTGCGCCTGCCCGCGGTGGAGGAGGTCGAGAGGCGGGACGGCCTGCGCATCAAGGTGACCATGGATACCTCCGAGATGCTCCGGGCCATGGGTATCGGGGAAGGCGACGGCGCCACCGCCGAGGCCTACCTGGACGGCGGGCGCCTCTACGTCGAGACGGACGGGGCCTGGTACTTTGAGGACCACGACCCCTCCTCGCCCGGCGCGGGCTTCCAGGGCCGGCAGGTCCTCACCCCCGAGGGCATGGCCGGGGCCATGGCCGCGGCGCAGTCGGTGGAGGTGGTCGGCGCTGACGGCGCCCGGACCGGCTTCCGCGGGAACCTGGCGGAGGAGTACTTCGGCCCGGTCATCGAGGCCCTGCGGCACAGCCTGGCGGCGCTGGGCGTGGAGCCGTCGGAAGACCTTCACGCCGCCTTCTCCGGCGAGCTCGAGGTGGAGATCGACGCAGCCAGCGGAGAGGTGGTCCGCTTCGTGCGGGTCACCCGAGCCCGGGACCTGGACCTGGGGCACGGCGCCCTTATGACCCTCGAGGTCCGCGAGGCTTTCGAGCTCTCCGGCTACGGTGAGGTCTTCGACCTCCGCCTTCCCGAGGCGGCGCGCGGCGCCTCGCCCCTTCCCGGGTCCGCCGCAGGGAAGTAGGCGTCAGTCAGAGGCCACGCGGTTGCGCAGCGTCCCGATGCCCTCGATGTCCACCTCGACCTCGTCGCCTGAGGCCAGCGCCCCGACGCCCGGCGGGGTGCCGGTGAGGATGACGTCCCCCGCTTCCAGGGTCATGATGCCGGATATGAAGCTGAGCAGTTCCGCCGGGGAGAAGAGCATGGCGGAGGTGGAGGAGTCCTGGCGGACTTCACCGTTGAGCCGCAGGGAGATCCGCAGGCCGCCGGGGTCGATGCCCACCGCCAGCCAGGGCCCCAGCGGGCAGAAGGTGTCGTAACCCTTGGCGCGGGTCCACTGTCCGTCCCTTTCCTGCAGGTCGCGGGCGGTGACGTCGTTGGCGCAGCAGTATCCGAGGATGTGGGCGGAAGCCTCCCCGGCGCTCAGGCCGCGGCAGCGGTCCCGGACGACCAGGGCCAGTTCCGCCTCGTAGTCGACGCGAACGGAGGCGGCGGGAAGGACTATCTCGCCTCCCGGCGCCAGCAGGGAGCTCGGCGGCTTCATGAACAGGACCGGCTCCCGGGGAATGGGGTGGCCCAGTTCCTCGGCGTGGTCCCGGTAGTTCAAGCCTACGGCCAGGATCTTGGAGGGCCGGCAGGGCGGCAGCAGCGAGACCTCCCGCAGATCGCGGACGGCCCCGGTGGGGCGGCCGCCGTCGAAGGGCGGGCCGTCCGTCTCGAGCAGGGCATCCGACTCCACGACGCCCCACCTCTCTTGGCCCGAGACGAGATAGCGCGCCGCCAGCATCTAGAGGTCTTCCTCGCTCTCGGCTTTCTTGTGCAGCAGGCCGAACTCCACGGCGTCCTGCAGGGCCTGCCAGCTGGCCTCGATGATGTTCTCCGACACGCCGATGGTCCCCCAGGTCTTCTCGCCGTCGCCGGTCTCGATGAGCACGCGGGTGACCGCGGCGGTGCTCTTCCTCTCGTCCAGCACCCGCACCTTGTAGTCGGTGAGCTCGATATGCTCCAGCTCGGGGTAGGCCTTGCCGATGGCCAGGCGGAGCGCCTTGTCCAGCGCGTTGACCGGGCCGTTGCCCTCCCCGGTGGCCACGATGCGCTCGCCCTTGACGTGTATCTTGATGGTGGCCTCGGTGGCCACCCGGCCGTCCTCGCGCTTCTCCATGATCACCCGGAAGCTCTCCAGGCGGAAGAACACCTTGGCCATGTTGAGGCTGCGGCGCATCAGCAGCTCGAAGGAGGCGTCCGCCGCCTCGAAGTGGTAGCCCACGTGCTCCAGGCCCTTCACCGTGTCCAGGATCTCCTGGACCTTGTCGGGGTGGTGGGCGAGGTCCTTCCCCAGTTCCCGGGCCTTGATGAGGATGGTGCTCTTCCCGCTGAGCTCGGAGACCTTCACCCGCTGGAGGTTGCCCACGGCTTCCGGTTCGACGTGTTCGTAGGTATCGGAGCGGCGGGAGACCCCGCTGACGTGGATGCCCCCCTTGTGGGCGAAGGCGTTCTGCCCCACGTAAGGCTGGTGGGCGTCGGGGTTGATGTTGCAGATCTCCGCCACGTAGTGGGAGAGCTCGGTCAGGCGGGCCAGGCGCTCGTCGTCCACCACCCTGATGCCCTTCTTGAGCACCAGGGCGGGGATGATGGAGACCAGGTTGGCGTTTCCGCAGCGCTCGCCGTAGCCGTTGATGGTCCCCTGCACCAGCGTCGCCCCCTCCTCCACCGCGATGAGCGAGTTGGCCACGGCGCACTCCGAGTCGTTGTGGGTGTGGATGCCCAGCGGAGCCTCGATCCTTTCGCGCACGGCGCGCACGGCCGCGGCCAGCTCCGCGGGCAGGGTGCCCCCGTTGGTGTCGCAGAGGCAGACGAAATCGGCCCCGGCCTCCACCGCGGCCTTGATGGACTGCATGGCGTAGTGCGGGTTGTCCCGGTAGGCGTCGAAGAAGTGCTCGGCATCGTAGATGACCTCCAGGCCGTGCCTCTTCAGGTAGTCGACGGAGTCCGCGATCATCCAGAGGTTCTCGTCCAGGGAGGTCTTCAGGGCCGACTTGACGTGCAGCTCCCAGGTCTTGCCCATCAGGCAGACCGCCGAGGTCTCCGCGCGCAGCAGCGTGTCCAGCTCCCGGTCCTTCTCGGTGGAGATGAGGGCGCGGCGCGTGAAGCCGAAGGCGACCGGGATGGAGTTGTAGAGCCGCGCCTGCCGCAGCTGGCTGAAGAACTCCGCCTCCTTGGGGTTGGACGCGGGGAAGCCGCATTCGACGTAGCGGATGCCGAAGTCGTCCAGGCGGTGCAGGATCTTCAGCTTGTCCTCCACCGAGAGGGACATGCCTTCCCGCTGCGCCCCGTCCCGCAGGGTGGTGTCGTAGAGGATCACCTCGGCGCCCATGCCGTCCCCGTCCCCCGCCCTCAGCTGACGTACTCGAGCCAGCGGGAATACTTGGCGTCCCCGCCGCGGATGATCTCGAAGAACTTCTCCTGCAGCTGCCGGGTGACCGGACCCGGCTCCCCGATGATCCGATCGTCCACCATCCTGATGGGGACCACCTCCGCCGCCGTGCCGGTGAAGAAGGCCTCGTCCGCCAGGTAGAGGTCGGTGCGCACCAGGTCCCGCTCCCGCAGGGGTATCTCCAGGTCCTCGGCGATGCGCATGATGGAGTCGCGGGTGATGCCCTCCAGGGCCCCCGAGGAGGTGGGCGGCGTGGAGAGGACCCCGTTGCGCACCGCGAAGACGTTCTCGCCGGAGCCGTCGGCCACGAACCCGTTGGCATTGAGCAGGATGGCTTCGTCGTAACCGGCCTCGGTCACCTCGATCTTGGCCAGGATGGAATTGAGGTACTGGCCGCAGGCCTTGGCGGCGGGCGGGATGTTGTTGGGGTCGTTGCGGCGGTAGGAGGAGATCTTGGCGTGGACGCCGTGCTTGACCCCCTCCTCCCCCAGGTAGGACCCCCACGGCCAGACCGCGATGGCCACGTCGACGGGGGCGGCCAGCGGGTTGAGGCCCATCTCCCCGTAGCCGCGGAAGACGATGGGGCGGATGTAGCAGCTGGCCAGCCCGTTGGCCCTGATCACCAGCTTGGTCGCCTCCACCAGCTGTTCGGGAGCGTAGGGTATCTCCATGCGGTAGATGAAGGCCGACTGGAAGAGCCGCCGGATGTGGTCGCTCAGGCGGAAGACCGCGCCGCCGCGGGGGGTCTCGTAGGCGCGTATCCCCTCGAAGACCCCCGACCCGTAGTGCAGGGTATGGCAGAGGAGGTGGACCTTGGCGTCGGCCCAGTCCACCAGGTCCCCGTTCACCCAGATCTTCTCGACTTCGGTTATCGGCATCTCATACCTCCGATCCTTCGCTCAGCGGGCACTTCGGGCAATCACGGCTCCCCGTCCACTTCCTCGAGGCGGCGGGCCACCAGGTCGCCCACCTGGCTGGTGGAGTGGCCCATCATGCCCGCGCTCATGGACTTCAAGTCCTCGGAGCAGGTGAGCATGACCGCCCGCTCCAGGCGCCGTGCCGCCCGCCTTTCCCCCAGGTGGTCCAGCATCATCTGGGCCGCCATGATCGCTGCTATGGGGTTGATCAGGTCCTTCCCCGTGTACTTGGGAGCGGAGCCCCCGATGGGCTCGAACATGGAGGTGCCGCCGGGGTTGATGTTGCCCCCGGCCGCCACGCCCATGCCCCCCTGGATCATGGCCCCCAGGTCGGTGATGATGTCCCCGAACATGTTGTCGGTGACGATGACGTCGAACCACTCCGGGTTCTTCACCATCCACATGCAGATGGCGTCGACGTGGGCGTAGTCCGTGGAGACGCCGGGGTATTCCGGGGCCAGTTCCCGGAAGGCGCGTTCCCAGAGGTCCCAGGCGTAGGTGAGGACGTTGGTCTTGCCGCAGAGGGTCAGCTTTCCGCGCCGGTCGGGCCGGGAGGCGTACTCGTAGGCGTAGCGCAGGCAGCGCTCCACTCCCATGCGGGTGTTCACGCTCTCCTGCACGGCCACCTCGTCGGGGGTGTTCTTGCGCAGGAAGCCGCCGGTGCCGGCGTAGAGGCCCTCGGTGTTCTCGCGCACCACCACGAAGTCGACCTCCTCCGGCCCCTTGTCGCGCAAGGGGGTCGCGACCCCGGGATAGAGCTTGACCGGGCGCAGGTTGATGTACTGGTCCAGCTCGAAACGGAGGCGCAGCAGCAGCCCCTGCTCCAGGATGCCCGGCTTGACGTCCGGGTGGCCCACCGCGCCCAGGTAGATGGCGTCGAAGCCCCTGAGCTCCTCCATGCCCTCATCGGGGAGCACCTCGCCGGTCTCGAGGTAGCGGTCCCCCCCGAAATCGAAGAAGCGCTGCTGGAAGTCGAAGCCCTCCAGGCCGGCCAGCCGCTCCAGGACCTTGAGGCCCTCGCGCACCACCTCGGGGCCGGTTCCGTCTCCCGGTATCACCGCTATCTTGTACATGTTCCGCTCCGTTCTCGCGTGTGTGCGAACACTACAGGCCATTGATTATAGGTCCTGGCGGCCGCTGGTTCCAGCGCCGTCCGCCCGGGGTCGGTCCCCGGCCCTTAAGGAGCGCCCTCGAGGCGCGCCCTGACGTAGGGCACCAGGCCGCCCAGCTCGATCAACTCCCGCATGGAATCCGGAAAGGGCGCGGCGTGGAAGACCTCGCCGCTGCGCAGGTTCTCCACCGTGCCCCGCTCCAGGTCTACGCGGAGGAGGTCCCCGGTGCGGGTCCCCGCCACGGCCTCCGGGCACTCCAGGATGGGCAGGCCCACATTGATGGCGTTGCGGTAGAAGATGCGCGAAAAGGTGGAGGCCACTACGCAGGAGACCCCGGCCCCCTTGATGGCCAGCGGGGCGTGCTCGCGGCTGGAGCCCGAGCCGAAGTTGTCCTCCGCGACGATGATGTCCCCCGGCTCCACGCGGGTGACGAAAGCGGGGTCGAGGTCCTCCAGGCAGTGGGCCGCCAGTTCCTTCTCGTCCGAGAGGGTGAGGTAGCGGGCCGGGATGATCACGTCCGTGTCGATGTTGGCCCCGTACCGCCACGCCTTGCCTTCAAGTACCGACTTCACTCTCGCCCTCCTTGTGCGCGTCGCTTATGACCAGGCGTCGATGTCCTCCGGGGAGACGATCCTGCCCGCCACGGCGGAGGCCGCCGCCACCGCCGGGCCGGCCAGGTAGACCTCGCTGCCCGGATGGCCCATCCTGCCGACGAAGTTGCGGTTGGTGGTGGCCAAGGCCCTCTCCCCGCGCGCCAGTATCCCCATGTGTCCTCCCAGGCAGGGCCCGCAGGTGGGCGGGCTGACCAGCGCGCCGGCCCGCAGGAAGGTCTCCACCCAGCCCTCCTCCAGGGCCTTGAGCAGCACTCCCGGCGAGCCGGGAAAGACGATCAGGCGCACTCCCTTGCGCACCCGGCGGCCCTTGAGCAGGCCGGCGGCGACGCGCAGGTCCTCCTCCCGACCGTTGGTGCAGGACCCGATGACCACCTGGTCCAGGCCCACCTCCCCCACCTGCGAGACCGGCCGGACGTTGGAGGGCAGGTGGGGCAGGGCCACCTGGGGCTCCAGCGCGCTCACGTCGAACTCGACCACCTCTTCGTAGGAGGCGTCGTCGTCGCTGGCATAGACGGCCGGCTCCCGCCGGGAACGGCCCTCGACGTACTCAAGGGTCTTGGCGTCCACCTGGAAGATGCCGTTCTTGCCTCCCGCCTCGACGGCCATGTTGGCCATGGTGAAGCGCCCGTCCATGGAGAGCTCTTCTGCGGCCGCTCCCCGGAACTCCATGGCCCGGTAGAGGGCCCCGTCCACCCCGATGCGGCCGATGGTCAGCAGGATGAGGTCCTTCCCCCCTATCCAGGGAGGCAGCTTTCCCTTGTAGACGAAACAGATGGTCGGAGGGACTTTCAGCCAGGTCTCCCCCAGGGCCATGGCCCCCGCCAGGTCGGTGGATCCCATCCCGGTGGAAAAAGCTCCCAGCGCCCCGTAGGTGCAGGTGTGGGAGTCGGCCCCGACCACCAGGTCTCCCGGCACGACCAGGCCTTTCTCCGGCAGGAGGACGTGCTCGATGCCCACCTCCCCCACCTCGAAGTAATTGGCCAGCTCCTGCTCGCGGGCGAACCGGCGGACCAAGGCGCACTGCTCGGCGGCGTCGATGTCCTTGTTGGGCGTGAAGTGGTCGGGGGTGATGGCCACGCGCTCCCGGTCGAAGACCCTCTCGGCCCCCATGCGGCGGAAGGCCTGGATGGCCAGGGGCGCGGTGATGTCGTTGGCGAGGGCCAGGTCGACCCGCACCCTCACCAGCTGGCCGGGGGAGACGGCGTCCAGCCCGGCGTGGGCGGCGATGATCTTCTCGGTTATGGTGTGTCCCACGGCCTTCAGCCCCGCACGGTCACTGCTTGCCCTTGGCGGCGGGCTTGGCCTTGCGCGCCTTCTGGGCCAGTTTCTTCTTCTCCAGGATCCCCTTCTGGATGCCCCGGTTGAGGGCGTTGATGTAGGCCCTGGCGCTGGCCTCGATGATGTCCGGGCTGACCCCGCGGCCCACCACCTCGACCCCTTCTATGTCCAGCTTGATGGTGACGTCCCCCATGGCGTCGAGGCCCTTGGTGATGGCCTGCACCTGGTAGGAGACCAGCTTGCTCTTGATCCTGGTGGCCTTCTGGATGGACTTGCACACCGCGTCCACCTGCCCGTCTCCGGTGGCGGTGGCCTCGTAGTTCCTGCCCTCGCGGGAGAGGATGACCGCGGCGATGGGTATGGCCCCGCTGCCCGAGGAGGACTGCATGTACTCCAGTTGGAAGAGCTCCTCCAGGGTGCGGATCTCGTCCAGGGCGATGGCCTCGAGATCCTTCACCGCCACCTCTTTCTTCTTGTCGGCCAGTTCCTTGAAGCGGATGAAGGCGCGCTCCAGGCCCTTGTCGTCCAGGTAGAACCCCATCTCCTCCAGCTTGGACTTCAAGGCGTGGCGACCGGAGTGCTTGCCCAGGTATATCTCGCTCTCCACCAGGCCGATGTCCTCGGGGTTCATGATCTCGTAGGTGGGGCGGTGCTTGAGCACCCCGTCCTGGTGAATGCCCGACTCGTGGGCGAAGGCGTTCTCCCCCACCACCGCCTTGTTGGGCTGCACCGGGTAGCCGGTGAGCATGCTCACCAGCCGGGAGGCCTGGTAGATCTCCTTGGTGTTGACGCCGGTGAAGAGCTGCATGTAGTCCCTGCGGGTGTTCAAGGCCATGACGATCTCCTCGAGCGAGCAGTTGCCGGCCCGCTCGCCCAGCCCGTTGACGGTGCATTCGATCTGGCCCGCGCCCGCCCCGGCAGCCGCCAGCGAGTTGGCCACCGCCAGCCCCAGGTCGTTGTGGCAGTGCACGCTGACCACCACGTCCTCGATGCCCGGAACGTTCTCCAGGACCCCCGCCACCAGCGCGGCGAACTCGGAGGGCAGGGAGTAGCCCACGGTATCGGGGATATTGATGGTGGAGGCGCCGGCCTTGACGGCCGCCGCGAAGACCCGGTGGAGGAACTCGGGGTCGGAGCGGGTGGCGTCCATGGCCGAGAACTCCACGTTCTCCACGTACTTCTTGGCGTAGGCCACGGCCTCGGCGGTCTGCTCCAGGACCTGCTTGGGCGACTTCTTCAACTGGTGCTTCATGTGCTGTTCGGAGGTGGATATGAAGGTGTGGATGCGCGGTCGCTCGGCGTACATGATGGCCTCCCAGGCCCAGTCGATGTCGTTCCGTTCGGCCCGGGCCAGGGCGCAGACCACCGGCCCCTTTATCGCTTTGGCGATGGCCTTCACCGCCTCGAAGTCGCCGGGGGAGGAGACCGGGAAGCCGGCCTCGATGCCGTCCACCTCCATGCGTGCCAGCTGCTCGGCGATCTCCACCTTCTCCCGCACGTTGAGGCTGATCCCGGGGGACTGTTCCCCGTCCCTTAAGGTGGTGTCGAAGATGAAAATCCTCCTGGCCATCGCGCGCCCTCCTTAGCTGTCGCAACCATCACCAGAGGGTGATGAACTTGCCGTCCGAAACCCCTTTGACCTGGCGTATCTTCTTCATCACGGCGTCCTCGATGGGGACGTCGACGTTCAGCCCCATCACCGCCTCGCCGCCTATCTTCTTCCTTCCGACCTGCATGTGGGCGATGTTGATCCCGGCGTTGCCCAGGATGGTCCCGATCCTGCCGATCATGCCCGGGACGTCCCCGTAGCGGAAGAAAGCCATGTACCGTGAGGGCTCCAGGTCGATGTCGTACTCGTAGGCGTGGACGAAGCGCTCGGCGTTGCTCAGCCCCACCAGGGTTCCCCCCACCGCCACCTGCCCGCCCTCCAGGCTGCCGCGCACCATGATCAGGTTGAGGTAGTCGTGGGTGGTCTCCGACTTGCTCTCCCGCACCGCGATGCCGCGCTCCCGGGCAAGGATGGGCGCGTTGACGTAGGTCACCGGCTCCTCCACCACCTTGCCGAAGAACCCCTTGAGCACCGCCACCGTCAGTATCTCCGCTTCGCAGGTGGCCAACCCCCCCAGGTATTCCACCTCTATCTCGTCCACCGACCCCTCCACCAGGAAGGTGAGCAGGCGGCCCAGTTTCTCGGCCAGCGGCAGGAACAGCCGCACTTCCTCGGGCATCTCCGCGGGCAGCCTCAGGTTGACCACGTTGTTGACGAACTCGCCGCGCAGGGCCGCCGCCACCTGCTCGGCGATCATCACTCCGGCCCGGTCCTGCGCCTCGCGGGTGGAGGCCCCCAGGTGCGGGGTGACGATGACGTTCCTCATCCGCAAAAAGGGGCTGTCCTCCGGCAGGGGTTCGTGCTCGAAGACGTCCAGGCCGGCGCCGGCGATCCTCCCGGACTCGAGGGCCGCGACGAGGGCCTCCTCGTCGATGATGCCCCCGCGGGCCACGTTGAAGATGAAAGCGCCGGGCTTCATCCGGTCGAGTTCCGCCGCCCCGATGATGTGCGCGGTCTCGGTGTTCTTGGGCAGGTGGACGGTGACGACGTCGGCCTCCTCCAGGCACTCCTCCAGGGTCTCCTTCACCTCCACCCCCGACTTCTGGGCCATGTCGGCGGAGATGTAGGGGTCGAAGGCTATGACCCGCATCCCGAAGGCGGCCGCGCGCTGGGCCACCAGCATGCCGATGCGGCCCAATCCGAGGATGCCCATGGTCTTGTGGAAGAGCTCCGTCCCCTCCAGGCTCTTGCGGTCCCAGCTGCCCCGCCGCAGGGCCTCCACCGCGTCGGGGATGCGCCGGCAGAGGCTCAGGATCAGGGTCATGGTGTGCTCGGCCGCCGAGATGATGTTGCTCTGGGGGGCGTTGATGACCATGATGCCGCGCTTGGTGGCCGCCTCCACCTCTATGTTGTCCACGCCCACGCCTGCGCGCCCGATCACCTGCAGGCGGCGCCCGGCCTCGATGACCTCGGCGTCCACCCGGGTGGCGCTGCGCACGATCAGGGCATGGCAGTCGGCGATGGCTTCGAGCATCTCCTCGCGCCCCATCTCCGGCGCGTAGGCCACCTCGAACTCCCTCTTGAGGCTGTCGACGCCCTGCCCGGAGATCTTCTCCTTGACCAGGACCTTCTTCTTTTCAGCCACCGTTCCTCCCGTGCCTTGAGGCCTCGATGCTCTCGTAGTAGGCCCGCTCCGCGGCCGCCACTCCCGCCCCCAACTCGAAGCGGTGGCCCAGCTCCTTGAGGGTCAGCTCCAGGGCGGAGACGGCCACCACGATGTCGAAGAAGTTGTAGTAGCCGATGTGCCCGATGCGGAAGATCTTGCCCTTCAGCTGGGACTGCCCACCGGCGATGATCACGCCGTGTTTGCGGTTCATGATGCCGGTTATGTCGCTCCCGTCCATCCCCTCGGGCACCCTGACCGAGGTGACCGCGTAGGCCCTCTCCAGGTCGCTGGGGAAGAACTCCAGCCCCAGGGCCCCCACCGCCGCGCGGGTGGTCATGGCCAGCCGGCGGTGGCGCTCCCAGACCTCCTCAAGGCCCTCCCGCTCGATCAACTCGACGGCCCGGCAGATGGCCTTGGTGAGGGTGATGGCCGGGGTGAAGGCGGTCTGGGGCATCTTGTCGGCCAGCCCCTTGCGCGCCTTGGCGAAGCTGAAGTAGTACTTGGGGAGGTCGCTCCTCTCGGCCAGCGCCCAGGCCTTGTCGCTCACCGCCACCGCCGCCAGGCCCGGCGGGGTCATGAGGGCCTTCTGCGAGCCGGTGACCAGCACGTCCACGCCCCATTCATCGGTGCGCATCTCCAGAGCCCCGGTCCCGCTGATGGAGTCGACGATGAGCACGGCCCGGGTCTTGGCGACGGCTTCGCCGATGGCCGCGATGTCGTTGACCACCCCGGTCGAGGTCTCGCTGTGGGTAACCAGCACTCCCTTGATGTCCGGCTCCGCCTCCAGCCTCTCCGCGATGACCGCGGGGTCGGCGGTGCCGCCCCACTCGTAGGCATACTCCAGCACCCGCAGGCCGTACCCGCGGCAGATGTCCCGGAAGCGCTCGCCGAACTTGCCGCCCTGCGCCACCAGCACCTTGTCTTCCCGGCAGAAGGAATTGACCACCGCCGCCTCCATGGCCCCGGTGCCGGAGGAGGCGAACATCAGGACGTCGTTGGAGGTGAGGAAGACCCTCTGCAGGCCGCGCAGGGCCTCGACGAAGATGTCGGCATACCCCGGGGTGCGGTGATGCATCATCGGCTCGGCCTGGGTCAACAGGATCTCGGCCGGCAGCGGCGTGGGCCCCGGCGTCATCAGGTACTCTTTTCTGATCATCTGCGCTCCCCGTAAGGCTCTTCGGTCTTATTTCTTAAGCCAGCTCATCATGGAGCGGAGCTCTGCGCCCACCTTCTCGATGAGGTGGCCGGACCACCGCTCCCTCAAGGCGTTGTAGACGGGGCGCCCCGCCTGGTTTTCCAGGATCCACTCGCGGGCGAACTCGCCGGTCCTGATCTCCTCCAGGATGGCCCTCATCTCCTGGCGGGTGCCCTCGTCGATGATGCGCCCGCCGCGGGTGAGGTCGCCGTACTCGGCGGTATCGCTGATGGAGTAGCGCATGAAGGAGATGCCGCTCTCGTAGATCAGGTCGACGATTAGCTTCAGCTCGTGCAGGCATTCGAAGTAGGCGATCTCCGGCTGATAGCCCGCCTCCACCAGGGTGTCGAACCCCGCCCGGATAAGCTCGGTCACGCCGCCGCAGAGCACGCACTGCTCCCCGAAGAGGTCGGTCTCGGTCTCCTCGGCGAAGGTGGTCTCGATGACCCCGGCGCGCGCCGTGCCCAGCCCGGCGGCGTACGCCAGCCCCACCTCCAGCGCCTTGCCGGTGTGATCCTGGAAGACCGCCACCAGCGCGGGGGTGCCGCTGCCCTCCTCGTAGAGGCGGCGCACCATGTGCCCCGGGCTCTTGGGGGCCACCATGATCACGTCGACGAAGGGCGGCGGGATGATCTGGTGGAAGTGGATGTTGAAGCCGTGGGCGAAGAAGAGGGCGTCTCCCTCCTTCAGCCCGGGGCTGATGCACTGGTCGTAGACGGCCTTCTGGTGCTGGTCGGGGATGAGCATGACGACGACGTCTCCCCTGGCGGCCGCCTCGGCGAAGGGGAGCGTCTCGAAGCCGGCGGCCTGCGGGTCCCTGCTCCACTCCTCGCCCTCCGGCACCCCCACCACGACCTCGAGTCCGGAGTCGCGCAGGTTGAGGGCGTGCGCGTGCCCCTGGCTGCCGTATCCGATGATCGCGATGGTCCTGCCCTTCAGCAGGGACAGGTCCGCGTCTTTTTCGTAGAACATGCGTGCCATTCCGTTCCTCCCTTTCTTCCTACTTCTCCGTCCCGCGCGGCAGGGCCACCCTGCCGGTGCGGGCCAGTTCCTTGATGCCGTAGTGGCGCACCAGCTCCTCGAAGGCGGTGAGCTTGGACGGGTTCCCGGTCACCTCCACGATTATGGATTCGCGGCTGACGTCGATGATGTTGCCGCGGAAGATGTCCACCACCCCGATGATCTCCGAGCGGTTCTCCCTGTCCGTCTTCACCTTCACCAGCATCAACTCCCGGCCCACCGAGCGCTCCGGGTCCAGGTCGCTGATCTCCAGGACGTTGATGAGCTTGTGCAGCTGCTTGCGCACCTGTTCCAGGGACTTGTCCGCCACGTCCACCACGATGGTCATGCGCGAGATCTCCGGTCGGTCGGTGGTCCCCACCGCCAGGCTCTCGATATTGAAGCCGCGCCGGGCGAAGAGCTCGGCCACCCTCGCCAGGACCCCGGGCTTGTTCTCGACTAACACGGAAAGCGTATGGCGCATCTTCAGGGACCTCCTAGAGGAAAGGCTCCTCGGCCTTCTCGGGATGGACCTTCTCCACCGGGTAGAGAATGTCACCGATCATATCATACAGGGGGGCTCCCGGCGCCACCATCGGGAAGACGTTCTCCTCCGGGTCCACCTGGAAGTCCATGAGCACCGGGCCGTCATGGGCGAGGGCCTCCGCGATGACCGGCACCACCTCTTCGCAGGAAGTGGCCCGCAGCCCCTTCAGCCCGTAGGCCTCGGCCAGCTTGACGAAGTCGGGGCTCTCCCCCCGCCGCAGGCACGAGCCGGAATAGCGCTTCCGGTAGAAGAGCTGCTGCCACTGGCGGACCATTCCCAGGTAGCCGTTGTTGAGCACGGCTATCTTGACCGGCGTCCGCTCCAGGAAGGCGGTGGCCATCTCCTGTGAGTTCATCAGGATGCTCCCGTCGCCGGCGATGCCCACCACCGTCTCCCCGGGTTTTCCGATGCTCGCCCCGATGGCCGCCGGCAGCCCGAAGCCCATGGTTCCCAGGCCGCCCGAGCTGATGAAGCGCCGGGGGTGGTCCGTCTTGTAGTACTGGCAGGCCCACATCTGGTTCTGCCCCACCTCGGTGGTGACTATGGCCTTGCCCGCGGTCAGTTCGTAGAGCTTCTCCACCACGTACTGCGGCTTGATGACCTCGTCCATCTCGTAGGTCAGCGGGAACCTCTCCTTCCACTCCTCGATCTGCCGGTGCCAGGGGCCCAGGTCGGGGCCGCCCCCGTCCTTTCTCGCTTCGGCCAGCAACGCGTTGAGCTCCTTCAAGACCAGCTTGACGTCCCCGACGACGGGTACGTCCACCCCCACGTTCTTGCCGATCTCCGCCGGGTCGATGTCGACGTGGATGACCTTGGCCTGCGGCGCGAACTCCGACAGCTTACCGGTGATGCGGTCGTCGAAGCGGGCCCCCAGGGCCACGATGAGGTCGGCCTCGCAAACCGCGTAGTTGGCGTAGCGGGTGCCGTGCATGCCCAGCATGCCCAGGGAGAGCGGGTGGGTCTCGGGGAAGGCGCCCTTGCCCATGAGGGTGTTGGTCACCGGCAGGCCGTTGTCCACCGCCAGCCTCTTCAGCTCGGGTGAGGCGTTGCTGATGATGCAGCCCCCCCCCGCGTAGACCAGGGGCTTGACGGAGCGCAGGATGAGCGCCGCCGCCTCGCGGATCTTCTTCTTATGGCCCTTGTAGGTGGGCTTGTAGCCGGGCAGCTGCGGCAGCTCCCGCCTGCGGTAGTCCAGTTCGGACCGGCTGACGTCGACGGGCAGGTCCACCAGCACCGGCCCCGGCCGGCCGGTGCCGGCGATGTGGAAGGCCTCCTGGATGACCAGGGGCAGGTCCGCGGGGTCCTTGACCAGGAAGCTGTGCTTGACGATGGGCAGGGTGATGCCGGTGATGTCGGCCTCCTGGAAGGCGTCGGTTCCGATGAGGGTGGTGGCCACCTGCCCGGTGAAGGCGACGATGGGAACGGAGTCCATGCCGGCGTCGGCGATGCCGGTGACCAGGTTGGTGGCCCCCGGGCCCGAGGTGGCCAGGCAGACCCCCACCCGGCCGGTGGCGCGGGCGTATCCCTCCGCGGCGTGGATGGCGCCCTGTTCGTGGCGGGTCAAGACGTAGCGGATGTTCGAGTCGTAGAGGGCGTCGAACACCGGCAGCATCACGCCCCCGGGGATCCCGAAGACGACCTCGACGCCCTCGTCCAGCAGGCTCTTCACCACCGCCTGGGCTCCGGTTATGCGCAAATCACCGTCCCCTTCCCTCGCCTTGCGCGGATAGCACGGCGCCCCGGGAGGCGCTGGATACCAGGCGGGCATAGAGGCCCAGGAACCCCGAGGTGATGCGCGGCTCCGGCGGGGCCCACGCCTCTCTCCGCGCCGCCAGCTCGTCCTCGCTCACCTCGAGCTCGATGGACCGCGCGGGGATGTCCACGGAGATGACGTCACCCTCGCGCACCAGGGCGATGTTGCCGCCCGAGGCCGCTTCCGGGGAGATGTGGCCGATGGCCGCGCCGCGGGTCCCGCCGGAGAAGCGCCCGTCGGTGATGAGCAGCACCCCCTCGGACAGCCCCATGCCCGCCAGGGTGGCGGTGGGGTTGAGCATCTCCCGCATGCCCGGCCCCCCGCGGGGGCCCTCGTAGCGGATGACCACCACGTCGCCGGGCCTTATGCCGCCCGAGCGCATGGCCTCCACGGCGTCCTCCTCGGAGTCGAAGACGCGGGCCCCGCCCTCCACGCGCATGAGTCCCTCCGGTACCGCCGACTGCTTGACGATGGCCCCCTCCGGGGCCAGGTTGCCCGTGAGGATGGCCAGGCCTCCGGTGGCCATGTAGGGCTCTCCCAGCGGCCTGATGACCCCGTGGTCGAGCACCTCCCTGCCCTCGAAGACCTCGCCCAGGCGGTCGGCGGCCACGCAGGGGACGTCGCCGTTGACCAGCCCGCCCTTGGCGAGTTCGGCCATCACCGCGGGGATGCCCCCCGCCTCGTCGAGGTCCTGGAGGTGATGGACGCTCCCCCCCGCCGGGCTCAGGCGCACCAGGTTGGGGGTCCTGTCGCACACCTCCTGGATCTGCTCCAGGGTGAGCTCCACGCCCGCCTCGCCGGCGATGGCCAGCAGGTGCAGCACCGTGTTGGAGGAGCCGCCGATGGCCATGTCCACCGCCAGGGCGTTGGCGAGGGACTCCCGGTTGACGATATCCCGGGGGCGCAGCCCCCGCTCGATCAGGTGCATCACCCGCATCCCCGCCTTCTTGGCCAGCCGGATGCGGGCGGCGTGCACCGCGGGTATGGTGCCGTTGCCCGGCAGCCCCAGCCCCACGGCCTCGGTCAGGCAGTTCATGGAATTGGCGGTGAACAGCCCGGCGCAGCTGCCGCAGCCCGGGCAGGCTTCATCCTCCAGCTCGGCCAGTTCCTCGGCGCTCATGCGGCCGGCGCGCACCGCTCCCTGGGCCTCCATCACCGTGATGAAGTCGACGTCGGCGCCGCGGTGCCTGCCGGCCAGCATGGGCCCTCCGCTGACGCAAACGGACGGTATGTTGACGCGCGCCGCGGCCATCAACATGCCCGGGATGATCTTGTCGCAGTTGGGCACCAGGACCATGCCGTCGAAGCAGTGGGCCAGCACCTCCATCTCGATGGAGGCCGCGATGACCTCGCGCGAGGGCAGGGAGTAGTGCATCCCGGCGTGCCCCATGGCGATGCCGTCGCAGATGCCGATGACCGAGAACTCGACGGGGGTCCCCCCGGCCATGCGCACGCCGGCCTTCACCGCCTCGTTGACCTTGTCCAGGTTGACGTGTCCGGGGACGATGTCGTTGGCGGAGCCCACCACCGCAACCAGCGGCCGGGCCATCTCCTCGTCCGTATAGCCCATGGCCTTGAAGAGCGTGCGGTGGGGCGCCCTCTCGATGCCGGTCCTGATCTGATCGCTGGGTAACATGCAACGCTCCCTCCGTCCGCGAATGGTCGGGTTTTCACCGTATTATTTTTGATTATATCCGATTAGGTCAAGGGCCGGTCGGAGAGAACATCCCTCGTTTGCTGGGGATTTCCGCGCGTCAAGCCATCCTGGCGATGATGGCGTCGGCCATCTGGGAGGTCCCGGCGTCCCCGCCGAGGTCGTAGGTGACCGACCTGCCCTCCGCGATGACCGCGGAGGTCGCCCGCAAGACGCGGTCCGCCGCCTCGCCCTCCCCCAGGTGGCGCAGGAGCAGCACCCCGGAGAGGATGAAGGCGGTGGGGTTGACCTTGTTCATGCCGGTATACTTGGGCGCCGAGCCGTGCACGGGCTCGAAGACGGCGATGTCGTCGCCGAAGTTGCCGCTGGGGGCCACCCCCAGCCCGCCCACCAGGCCGGCGCAGAGGTCCGAGATGATGTCGCCGTAGAGGTTGGGCAGGACCATCACGTCGTACAGCCACGGTTTCTGCACCAGCTGCATGGCCATGTTGTCCACGATGCGGTCCTCGAACTCGAGGTCCGGGAACTCCTCCGCCACCTCGCGGGCCACCTTCAGAAAGAGCCCGTCGGTGAACTTCAGGATGTTCGCCTTGTGCACCGCGGTCACCTTGGAGCGCCCTTCCCTCGAGGCATACTCAAAGGCAAAGCGGCAGATGCGTTCGCTGGCCCGGCGGGTGATGAGCTTGGTGCTCTCGGCGCGGTCCTCGCTGACCTGCCTTTCGATGCCGGCATAGAGGTCCTCGGTGTTCTCGCGCACCACCACCAGGTCGAGGTCCTGGTCCTGGTAGGGCGCCCTCACGCCCCTGATGGTGCGCGCCGGCCGCAGGTTGGCGTAGAGGTCCAGCTCCATGCGCAGGGCCACGTTCACGCTGCGGAAGCCGGTCCCCACGGGGGTGGTCAGGGGGCCCTTGATGGCCACCCGGTTGGCCCGGATGGACTGCAGGACCCGCTCCGGCAGGGGCGACCCGTACTTCTCCATGACGTCCGCGCCGGCCTCCTGCACGTCCCATTCGATGGCCGCTCCGGATGCGTCGATGACGCGCCTTCCGGCCTCCACGATCTCCGGCCCGGTCCCGTCCCCGGGGATCAAGGTCACCTTGCTCATAGGGAAAAACCTCCGTGCTCCCTCAAGTGTTCGACCAGCCCTCCCTCGAGAAGGATGCGCATCATCACCCCCGGCAGGGGCGCCGTCTTGAGGACTTCGCCGCGCGTGAGGTTCCTCACCTCGCCGGACTCCAGGTCCAGCTCCAGGCGGTCCCCGCTCTCGATCCCCGAGGTGTCGCACTCCACCAGGGGCAGCCCCTTGTTGATGGAGTTGCGGTAGAAGATGCGCGCGAAGGAGGATGCCACGACCGCCGCCACGCCCGCGTGCTTGATGACCAGCGGCGCCTGCTCCCGCGAGGAGCCGCAGCCGAAATTGGCGCCCGCCACGATGAAGTCCCCCTCCTGCACCCTTTCGCAGAACCCCGGGTCGAGGTCCTCCAGGACGTGGCAGGACAGCTCCTGCATGTCCAGGGTCTTGAACTTGTACTTCCCGCTGATGATGTAGTCGGTGTTGACGTGGTCGCCGTAGACGTGCGCGCAGCCCTTAAGGATCATCGCCTGCCATCTCCCTTGAGAAACTCCCGCGGATCTGTTATACGGCCGGTGACGGCGCTGGCCGCCACCGCGGCCGGGCTCCCCAGAAATATCGCGGCGTTGACGTTGCCCATGCGCCCCTTGAAGTTGCGGTTGGCGGTGGAGAAGACCACCTCGCCGTCGGAGGGCACCCCGTTGTGGGTCCCCACGCAGGGCCCGCATCCCGGGGTGACCAGGGCGGCCCCCGCCTCCAGCAGGGCCTGCACGGCCCCGCAGGCGATGGCCTCCTGCAGCACGCGGCGGGAGGCGGGAGCCACAATCAGCCGCACCCCGGGGTCGACCCGCCGGCCGGTGAGGATGTGGGCGGCGGCGACCAGGTCCTCCAGGCGGCCGTTGGTGCAGGTGCCGATGACCGCCTCGTCGATGGGCTGACCGGCCACGTCGGCCAGGGGCGCCACGTTGTCGACGGCGTGGGGGCAGGCCACCTGGGGCGTCAGGGCGCCCGCGTCCACCTCCAGGCGCTTCGCGTACTCGGCGTCGGGGTCGGGGGACTGGGGGTTCGGGGTCCGGCCGCCGCGCCCGCCCACCCACTCGAGCACCTTCGCGTCGGCCTCCATCAGACCCGCCTTGGCGCCCATCTCCACCGCCAGGTTGGAGAGGGTGAAGCGGGCTTCGACGCTCATCGCCTCGACGGCCTCGCCGGCGTATTCCACCGCCATGTAGGTGGCGCCGTCCGCCGTGAGCAGCCCGGCCAGGTAGAGGGCCAGGTCCTTGGAGTAGACGCCCTCCGGCAGCCGGCCGCGCGCCGTGACCAGCAGGGTATGGGGCACCTTGAACCAGAGCTTGCCGGTGAGCATGCCCGCGGCCAGGTCGGTGGAACCCACGCCGGTGGAGAAGGCGTTGATGGCCCCGTAAGTGGTGGTGTGGGAGTCGGCCCCGATCACCAGGTCTCCCGGGACCACCCGGCCGCGCTCGGGCAGCAGGCAGTGGCAGACCCCTTCGCCCACGTCGAAGAAGGTCAGGCCCTGTTCGCGGGCGAAGCGGCGCATCAGGGCGTGCAGGTTGGAGACGCCCTCCAGCGGGCTGGGAGCGCTGTGGTCGATGACCATGGCGATCCTGGCCGGGTCGAAGACGCGCTCCCCGCGCATCTCCCGGAAGGCCTCGATGGCCAGGGGCGAGGTCCCGTCCTGGCCCATCAGGTAGTCCAGATCGGCCAAGACGATGTCGCCGGCCCGGGCATCGGTGCCGGCGTGAAGGGACATGATCTTCTCGGCTATGGTCTTTCCCATCCCGTCCTCGTTAGTGGTAGAATGATCCGGGCGAATGCCTATTCTAATGTAAGCCATACGGGTTTACAAGCGGCGCCCCGTCACGCACAACCGGAGCCCGGAAAAAGGAGGAAGCGATGTCGGATAAGATGGACGCGAAGGTCGTGGTGGTCGGCGGCGGGCCGGGCGGTTACGTCTGCGCCATACGCGCCGCCCAGCTGGGTACGGGCGTGGTGCTGGTGGAGAAGGACCAGCTGGGGGGGACCTGCCTCAACCGCGGCTGCATCCCCACCAAGGCCCTGCTGGCCTGCGCGGAGGCCCTGGAGACCATCCGCGCAGCCGGCGAGTTCGGCATAGAGGTGGGTGACCCGGTCCCCGACCTCAAGGCCATGGTCGAACGCAAGAACGCCATCTCCGAGACGCTGCGCAAGGGCATCGCCCAGCTGCTCAAGGCCAACAAGATCGAGTACGTCCAGGGCTTCGCGAAGCTGGCCGGCGCCGGAAAGCTTAAGGTGGAGAGGGAGGGCGGGCTCCTCGAGGTCGGTGCCGAGACGATCATCCTGGCCACCGGCTCGGAACCGGCGGAGCTGCCCACCTTCGACTTCTCCCGGCCGGCCGTCCTCACCTCCACCTCCGGGCTGGAGCTTTCGGAGATCCCCCGGACCATGATCATCGTGGGCTCGGGCGTGGTGGGCAGCGAGTTCGCCACCGTCTTCAACGCCCTGGGCACCAAGGTCACCATGGTGGAGATGATGGACCGCATCCTTCCCACCGAAGACCCGCGCATCTCCCAGCAGATGAAGCGCCTTCTCAACAAGAAGGGCATTGACATCCTCACCGAGACCACCATCGCGGAGGTCGTCGAGTACCGCCCCGACGGCCTCAAGGTCAAGCTGTCCAACGGCGACTCCTTGGAGGCCGACAAGCTGCTGGTCTCCATCGGCCGCTCCCTCAACACGAAGGGCATCGGCCTGGAGGAGGCGGGGGTGGAGTTGGGGCAGCGCGGCGAGATCGTGGTCAACGAGCGCATGCAGACCAGCCTCGAGGGGGTCTATGCCATCGGCGACTGCGTCGGCGGCACCCTCCTGGCCCACTGGGCCTCCTTTGAGGGTATCTGCGCCGCGGAGAACGCCATGGGCCTGGATTCCCGCCTCGACTCCAGCGTCATCCCCGCCTGCATCTTCACCGATCCCGAGATCGGCAGCGTGGGCTTGAACCCCGCCAGGGCCGAGGAGCAGGGCCTCGAGGTCAAGGTGGGCCGGTTCATGTTCGGGGGGCTGGGCAAGGCCCTGGCCATGGGCAAGGCCCAGGGTTTCGTGCAGCTGGTGGTGGACGCCGCGACCGACGCGGTCCTGGGTTGCCAGGTCATGGGCCCGCACGCGTCCGACCTGGTGCACGAGGCGGCCCTGGCCATGAAGGCCGGCGTCACCGCCGCCCAGATCGGCTCCACCTGCCACGCCCATCCCTCGCTGGCCGAGGCGATGATGGAGGCGGCGGAGGCGGTGCACGACCGCTGCATCCACGCGGCGCCGCCCCGGAAATAGAGGGCTTGTTGGAGCCCGGCAAATGTGTGAATATGTGAGGGTGTACTGGCTCGAATACAGGAGGTGTTGGAAGTGAACGTTCCCGGGGACCTTAGTTACCATCCGGAGCACACCTGGGCCAAGGTGGAGGGCGACACCGCCACGGTGGGCATCACCGATTACGCCCAGGAGCAGTTGGGCGAGATAGTCTTCCTGGAGCTCCCGGACGCCGGAAAGGAAGTGACGGCGGGGAAGCCCTTCGCGGAGATCGAATCGACCAAGTCCGTCTCCGACGTCTACAGCCCGGTTTCGGGGGAGATCGTCGAGGCCAATCAGGAGGCCGTGGAGGCCCCCGAGATCATCAACGAGGACTGCTACGGCGCCGGTTGGCTGATCAAGGTGAAGGTGGCCGCGGACTCCGGCGCGGACTCCCTGCTGAACGCCGCCGCCTACGAGGCCCTCATAGCCGAATAGGGAGATCCTTGCGGGGCGCGGTCAACGGGCCGCGCCCCTTTTCTCTTTGGGCCGCCTGCGACGGCATCCGCGGTCGGGGGTTTGATATCCACCACCTTGCGGTTATAATGTCTGAGTCGCATCAACAAGGGAGGTCGTATTACATGGAGAAGCACGCGATGGATTCCATCCGCAACGTAGCCCTTTTCGGGCACGGCGGTTCGGGCAAGACGTCTCTCTCCGAGGCCATGCTCTTCAACGCCGGGGTCATCACCCGCATGGGCAGGGTCGACGAGGGCAACACGGTCAGCGACTTCGACCCGGACGAACAGAAGAAGAAGATCTCCGTGAGTACCTCGCTTCTGCCCTTCGAGTGGAATAAGCACAAGATCAACCTGCTGGACGTGCCGGGCTTCCCCGACTTCATTGGAGAGACCATCCAGGCCATGCGCGTGGCGGACGGGGCCGTATTCGTCATCTCCGCCGTCTCCGGCCTGGAGGTACAGGCGGAGATCGCCTGGCGCATGGCCGACGAAATGGGCCTGCCGCGCCTGGTCTTCATCAACAAGATGGACCGGGAGAACGCCAGCTTCAAGAACTGCCTGGACGAGCTGGGCGAGGTGTTCGGCACGCGCATCTTCCCCCTGCAGCTCCCCATAGGCGAGGAGCACGATTTCAAGGGCGTGGTCGACCTGACCAAGAACAGGGCGGTGGTCTTCAAGGACGGCAAGCCCGCGGAGGAGGAGCCCCCGGCGGAGATGGCCGACCAGATCGCCGAGGCGCGGGAGCGCCTGATCGAGGGGGCGGCCGAGTCCTCCGACGACCTGATGGAGCGCTACCTCAACGAGGAGGAGATCTCCTCCGAGGAGGTCTACGCCGCCCTGCTCACGGGCATCTCCTCCGGCACCGTCGTCCCGGTGCTCTGCGGCTCCTCCACCCACAACATCGCGGTGCAGCCGCTCATGGACGCCATCGTCAACGGCCTCCCCTCCCCCGCCATCCGCGTAGAGATCACCGGCACCAGGCCCGGCAGCGAGGAGGAGGTCACCTTCCCCTGCGACGAGAAGGCCCCCTTCTCGGCGCTGGTCTTCAAGACCATCTCCGACCCCTACGTGGGCAAGCTGACCTACTTCCGGGTGTTTTCCGGCTCCCTCAAGGCCGACGCACCCGTTTTCAACCCCGGCAGGGACAAGGAGGAGCGGGTGGGCCAGGCCTTCGTCATCCGCGGCAAGGCCCAGATCCCCGTGCGCGAGATCCCGGCCGGCGACATCGGGGCGGTCCCCAAGCTCTCGGAGACCTCCACCGGGGACACCTTGTGCGACAAGGCCAACCAGGTCCTGCTGCCCGGCATCGATTTCCCCGATCCCATCATGTCCCTGGCGGTGGAGCCTAAGTCCAAGGGCGACGAGGACAAGCTCTCCACCGCCCTGGCCCGCCTGGCGGAGGAGGACCCCACCTTCCGCTCCCGCCGCGACGCGGAGGTCAAGCAGACCATCATCTCGGGCATGGGCGAGGCCCACCTGGACATCGCCATGGAGAGGATGGCCCGTAAGTTCGGGGTGGAGGTAACCTCCAGCCTGCCCCGGGTCCCCTACAAGGAGACCGTTCGCCGCTCCGCCAAGGCCGAGGGGAAGCACAAGAAGCAGACCGGCGGCCACGGGCAGTTCGGCATCGCCTGGGTGGAGGTGGCCCCGCGGGAACGCAGTTCCGGCTTCGAGTTCGTGGACAAGATCGTCGGCGGCGCCATCCCGCGCCAGTTCATCCCCTCGGTGGAGAAGGGCGTGCGCAAGGCCATGGAGGAGGGCTTCCTGGCCGGCTACCCCATCGAGGACCTCAGCGTCACCCTCTACGACGGCAAGTTCCACCCGGTGGACTCCTCCGACATGTCCTTCCAGATCGCCGGTTCGCTGGCCCTGCGGGGGGCCATGGAGGGAGCCGACCCCTACCTGCTGGAGCCCATCATGGACGTGGAGATCCTGGTGCCCGAGGCCTACATGGGCGACGTGATGGGCGACCTCAACTCCAAGCGCGGCAAGCCGCTGGGCATGGAGCAGGAGGGCAGCCTGCAGAAGATCAGGGCCCAGGTCCCGCTGGCGGAGATGTTCCGCTACTCCATCGACCTGCGCTCCATCACCGGGGGGCGCGGCACCTTCCGCATGTCCTTCTCCCATTACGAGGAGGTGCCGGGGCACATCGCCCAGAAGGTCATCGAGCAGGCCAAGGCGGAGAGGGAGCAGTCCTAGCCGTCGGGGGCCGCTTCCTCAAGGGCCCGTTCGAGTTTGGCGTAAGTCTCCTCCAGGGCCTCCGGCAGCACCTTGGTCTCCCCCACCACCGGCATGAAGTTGGTGTCGCCCGCCCAGCGCGGCACGACGTGCAGGTGCAGGTGTGCGTCGTATCCGGCTCCCGCCGCCTTTCCCAGGTTGGCGCCCAGGTTGACGCCCTCCGGCCGCATGGTCCGCTTCAGGGCCGCTATGCACCGGGAGGCCAGGCTGAAGATCTCGGCCGCCTCTTGCGGCTCCAGGCCCTCCAGGTCGGCCACGTGCCGGTAGGGGGCGACCATCAGGTGCCCGGCGTTGTAGGGGTAGATGTTCAGCATCGCGAAGGAGCGCTCTCCGCGCAAGAGCACGAATTCCTCCCGGTCCCGGCCGCGCGCTGGTTTAGCGCAGAATATGCACTCCCCCCCGGCTCCGGCCCCGCCGTCCGCCTCCAGGTAGCGCATCCGCCACGGGCTCCAGAGGTGGTCCATGCCGCCCTACCAGGCCTCCCGGTTGTCGCGGGCCTCCACCTTGCCGGCAACCCTTTGCAAGAACTCCTCCGGCGACACCCCCCGCACCTCGCGGCCGTCGCGCGTGCGCACCGACAGCTCCCCGCCCTCGACCTCCCGGTCGCCCAGGACGACCATCAGGGGGACCTTCTGGAGCTGGGCTGCGCGGATCTTGGCCCCCAGGGTCTGGTGGCCGTCGTCCACCTCGCTGCGCAGGCCCCTCTCCGCACAGGAGGCATGGAAGCGGCCGGCGTATTCGAGGTGGCGGTCGGCGATGGGAATCACCGCCACCTGCAGGGGCGCCAGCCAGAGCGGAAAGGCCCCGCCGTAGTGCTCGATGAGCACCCCCATGAAGCGCTCGATGCCCGCCAGGACCACCCGGTGTATCATCACCGGCCGGTGGGGCTGGTTATCCTGGCCGGTATAGGTGATGTCGAAGCGTTCCGGCAGGTTGAAGTCGGCCTGGATGGTGGGGCCCTGCCAGAGGCGGCCGATGGCGTCCTTCAGCTTGACGTCTATCTTGGGCCCGTAGAAGACCCCCTCGCCGGGGTCCACCGCGTATTCCACGGCGTGGTCCTCCAGCGCCCGGCGCAGCGCGGCGGTGGCCTTCTCCCAGATGGCGTCGGAGCCGACGGCCTTCTCCGGGCGGGTGCTCAGGTTGACCTCGAACTCCTCGAAGCCGAAGGTGCGCAGGCTGGAGAAGGCGAAGTCCAGGCAGTCGTAGACCTCCTCCGGCAACTGCTCCTCGGTGCAGAAGATATGCGCGTCGTCCTGGGTGAAGCCGCGCACCCGCAGCAGCCCGTGGAGCACCCCGGACCTCTCGTAGCGGTAAACCGTGCCCGGCTCGAAGTATTTCAAGGGCATGTCCCGGTAGCTGCGGGGCCTGGTCTTGTATATCAGCAGGTGGCCGGGGCAGTTCATCGGCTTGACCACGTACTCCGACTCGTCCTTCTCAAAGGAGTACATGTTCTCCGCGTAGTAGTCCAGGTGGCCGGATAGGCGCCAGAGCTCCCCCTTGTAGAGGTGCGGCGTGACCACCTTGAGGTAGCCGCGCCTGCGGTGCTCCTCGTTGAGAAAGTCCTCGATTATGTCGCGCAGCATCGCGCCCCGGGGATGGTAGAAGACCACGCCCGGCCCCGCCTCGTCGTGGAAGGAGAAGAGATCCAGCTCCCGGCCCAGGCGCCGGTGGTCGCGGCGCTCCGCCTCTTCCCTGAGGGAGAGGAATTCCTCCAGGCGCGCCGGGTCGTCGAAGGAGACGCCGTAGATGCGCTGGAGCATCGGGCCCTTCTCGTCCCCCCGCCAGTAGGCGCCGGCCAGGCTGAGCAGCTTGAGCGCCTTGACCTCGCCGGTCGAGCGCAGGTGGGGGCCGCGGCACAGGTCTAGGAAGTCCCCCTGCCGGTAGAGGGTCACCGTGTCGTCCTCGATCTCCTGCAGGAGCTCGACCTTGTAGGGCTGGCCGGCGGTGCGGTAGAGCTCGATGGCCTCCTCGCGGGGCATCTCCACCCGCACCACTTCGAGGTCGCGCCCGACGATCTCGCGCATGCGCGCCTCGATGGCCTCCAGGTCCTCCGGAACCAGGCGCCGCGGAGCCTCGACGTCATAGTAGAAGCCGTCCCGGATGGAGGGGCCGATGGCCAGTCGCGTGCCGGGAAAGAGCTCGCTTACGGCTTGGGCCATGATGTGTGAAGTGGTGTGCCAGAGGACCTCCTGGTTCATCCCGCGCCCCCGGTCAGACCAGTTCCACCACGAACTCTACCGCCAGGTCGTCGGGGTGGATCACCTGCTCCTCGGTGAGGAGATATGACCCGAACCTCAGCGACTGGTTGTTGCGGCGCACTTCCTCGCTCAGCAGGGTGATCAGCTTGACGCAGTAGGTGATGGCGTTGCGCCCCCGGGCGTGCAGGCGGGGATGGTTGCCGCTCTTGAGGACGTCCTGCACGCTACGGATGATCAGCCCCCCGTCCGCCTCCGGGGTGACCTCGAGGGGCTCCGTCATGGTCGAGCGCAGCTCCAGCTCGGCCCGGTTCTCCCGCTCGCCCAGGATGGCTTGGAGTTCCTCCTCGGAGACCACCAGGCTCTCGCGGTCCTCGAAGATGAATCCGCAGCGGTTGCACCAGCGCGAGGAGATGGGCTGGATCTCCCCGCAGTTGGGGCACTTGACCCTGGCTTCCTTGTGCTTCTCGGCTATCTCCGCGTAGAGCTCCTCCTGGCTGAGGCCGATGGAGGGGCCGGTGAACTTGGTGTAGCAGAGGGTGCAGAAGGCCGACCCTTCGGGGTTCTCGGCCTTGCACTTGGGACAGATCATGCTGGTCCTCCGTAAATAGTGGTGGGCGCGGAGGGGATTGAACCCACGGCCTCTTCCGCGTCAAGGAAGCGCTCTCCCACTGAGCTACGCGCCCGGCAAACCCAAATCGTTGGAGGCGGCGACCGGACTTGAACCGGTGATCAAGGTTTTGCAGACCTTTGCCTTACCACTTGGCCACGCCGCCTGACTCCTCTTTAAAAAGGTAGATGGACTCGGGCATCCATCTACCGTAGAGCCTGGAGCGGAAGACGGGACTCGAACCCGCGACCCTCACCTTGGCAAGGTGATGCTCTACCAACTGAGCCACTTCCGCCTGCCGTTATCGAATGATATCTTAACCCAGGGGGCGCCCGCAAATCAACATCGCCGGCGGCGCCCCCGCGGGCCCCGTCACCTCCTGGCTTCCTTCTGCAGCACCTTGGAGACGATCATCAGGCGGCTGGTCCGGTCCTTCAAGGATTTCCTGAATCCCTCCACCCTGGCCTCGAACTGCCTGTCCGGCACGTAGGAGTAGATGGTCTCCGCGCTCTCCCTCACCTGCAGCTCGCTGGTGAGCACCTTCTTTCCCACCAGCAGCTCCAGGTAGGGCAGGACGTCGGAGTCCAGGCGGCCGATGCTCATGGCGATGGAGGACGGCGATCCCACGGTGAAGGGGTTCTCGTAGAAGAAGAGGATGAGGTCCCAGGTGATGAAGGAGTCGATGTACTCCTCCACGAAACTGGAGACCTCGGGGTCGATGTTGTTGTAGTCCTGCATCATGCCGCTCCCGTTACGCGCCGCGCCGCCCTCATTCGAAGAACTCCCTGGCCCGCTTGACGCGCATCACCGTCCGGGGGTTGCCCGAGAGGATGCCCTCCCGGCCCTCGAAGGGCGTCTGCACCTCCACCCCGCCGGGGCCGATGCTGAACTGGCGTATCTGCTTGTCGTGGTCGGAGGCGCGGTGCTTCAATACCAGCATGGCCTTGTGCATGCTGGAGTTGATCTCCACGTAGCGCAGCTGGATGATGGTGTCGGCTATGTAAGAGAGGCCGGCCTCGGCCACGGTCATGGTCCCGGTGATGAAGGGGTCTTCCTGGGAGACCACGGCGGTCAGATCGGAGCGGAGCAGGCCGTTGAGGAAGGTGTAGATGACCTCGCGCAACTGCATGGGGTCCTGGGTGATGCGCTCCAGGTGGGTCATGGAGTCCACGAACACCCGCCTCACCCCCATCTCCTCGACCGTGCGGTCCAGCAGCCCGCCCGGCTGTTGGATCTCCCGCAGCAGGACCGCCGGGGTGGTGAAGATGGTCCGCAGGCGCCCGTCGCTTTCCAGGGCCCGCAGGTCGAAGCCGGTGGACAGGGCGTCCCGGTAGAGCTGCCGGGGGAACTCCTCGAAGGTTATGATCAACCCGGGCTGGTCGTACTGGAGGATGCCCCGCGCCACGAACTCGACGCCGATGGTGGTCTTGCCGGTTCCCGGCGCGCCCTTGAGCACGGCCACCGACCCCTCGAGCAGCCCTCCCTTAAGCATCTCGTCGAGGCCCTTGATGCCCGTGGGTACGCGCTGGTTCACGTTCCTCACCTGTTCCCGGAGGAAGCACCCTCCACCGACTCGCCCATGCCTTGTAGGTTAGATTATAACAGACCGGCGGCTCCTGGGAATACCCCACGGGCCCGGGGGCCCCGTCCCGGCTGCGGGCATGATAACGGCCCTGCCAGGCAGATGGCAGGGCCGCGCGCGGAGATTGGGGACCTCAGTCCTCCAGGAAGCAGCGGTGGCAGAAGGAATCGTCGATGTCCCTGCGCATCTTGGAGCAGTAGGCGTTGAATCCCTTGATCTCCAGGTCCTTCAACTTGCGGACCTCCCGGGTGACGTGCAGGTGGTCACACCAGAAGAAGTCGTCCATGCTCAATCCGGAGAAACGCAATGCTCAACCTCCCCTCTAATTCGTTTATTCATCATTAATATAAATTATCATCAACAACATCAATAATATAAAATAGTTTACAGCAGCCTGTCAATACCCTTCCTTCTGATATAATCCATCCCGACGTTTGCGCCCGCTGCGGATCGGGCGCCCGGTGATCAAGGAGAAGGCGTATGAACCACGATTTCAGCAAGGTCTTCTATCCGGAGAGCATCGCCCTGGTGGGCGCATCCAACAACCTCTTGAAGTGGGGCTCCTTCCTGCTCAGCCACTTGACCGGCGGCGGCTTTCCCCGGGAGAGGGTCTTCCCCGTCAACTCCCGGGAGGAGTTCATCCACGACATACCGGCCTACGCGAGCCTGGAGGAGCTGCCCCGCCCGGCCGACCTGGTGGTGGTGACCACCCCGGCGCCGGCGGTGCCCGGCGTCCTTGAGGAGTGCGCCCGCTGCGGCATGACCAACGTCATCGTCATCTCCTCCGGGTTCAGCGAGGTGGGGGGGGAAGGCGTTGCCCTGGAAAGGGAGATCTCCCGCCTGGCCGCGGAGAAGGGGTTGACCATGTTCGGCCCCAACACCATGGGGATAGTCAACACCGCCGTAGACATGTACGCCCTGGGGGCGCCCCTGCAGCTGCGCAAGGGGAACATCTCCTTCGTTTCGCAGAGCGGGAACGTGGGAGCTCAGCTCCTGGGCTGGACCATGAGCCAGGGCATCGGCTTCGGCAAATTCGTCGGTACGGGGAACGAAGCCTCCATCCACTGCGAGGATGTGGTCGGCTACTTCGGGGAGGATCCCGACACCGACCTCATCCTGGCGTACATCGAGGGCCTGGAAAACGGCCAGCTCTTCGTGGAGAGGTGCACCCGGGCCTCACAACGCAAGCCGGTCATCGTCTTGAAGTCCGGCCGCACCGAGGCCGGCAGCCGGGCTGCCAGTTCTCACACCGGCGCGCTGGCCGGCTCGGACGACGTCATCGGCGCGGCCCTGGAGCAGTCCGGGGTGATCCGGGCCGCCTCCTCGCAGGAGATGCTGGACCTGGCCAAGTCCTTCGGCCGCATCCCGCTGCCCCGCGGCAACCGCCTGGGCATCCTCACCCTGGGCGGCGGATGGGGAGTCATCGCCACCGACGCGGCGGTCGACGCCGGTTTCGACCTCGCACCCCTGGACGAGGAGACCACCCGCGTCTGCGACGACCTCCTCCCGCCCTTCTGGAGCCGCGGCAACCCCATCGACCTGGTGGGCAACTTGAGCGTCGACAACCACATGCAGATACTTGAGAAGATGGCCGCCTCGCCCAACTTCGACGCCATCATCGCTTTGGGCTCCCTGGGGACCAGCGTGATGATCGGCATGTCCTCCATGGTCGCCCAGCAGGAGACCATGGGGTGGGACCAGGAGTTCTTCAAGAGCTTTTTAGTCAACATCCAGGAGCGCAACCACCAGTTCATGGACCGGGCCATCGAGCTGATGGACCGCTACTCCAAGCCCATCGTCTTCGTGGAGATGCAGTTCCTGGGAGACGACTCCCTGGTGGAGCTGGAGCAGGGGCGTTCGGTGATCTTCACCGCGCCGGAGAAGGCGGCGGCGGTGCTGCAGAAGATGCGCATCTACCACGAGTGGCTCAACCGCCGCGGGGGTTGACGCGGCATGCTCTCGATAAGACAATATACGGGTGGCCTTGGCGAAGAGCGGTTCTTTGCGCATGGAGGTGGCGCCGTATGACGGATCAGTACGAGATCAGGACGACGGGCGAGCCGGCCCCCGCCGGCAAGTACTACTGCGACAAGTGCGGCCAGGAATACGAGCAGAAGGACGAGGCGGCGGCGCTGCCCGACTGCCCGGCCGAAGGCATCTGGACGGTCTGGAACCCGGTGGCCTTAAAGACGCGCTCTTCCTGAGCGGGCCTTGCCTTCCGACCCCTCCACCCTCAACCGGCGCTCTCCGGCAGCGCCTGCTCGACCGCCGAAACCAGTTCGTTGATGGAGAACGGCTTGACCAGGCAGCCCTCCACCGCGATCCTGCCCTCGAGCTCGATCTCCTCCACCGCCTTCTTCAGGGCCGAGACGACGATGATGGGCACGGAGCGCAGCCCCTCGCAGCGCTTGATCCGCTCGTAGACCTCGAATCCGTCCACGTGGGGCATCATGATGTCCAGGAGGATGAGGGAGGGCTCTAAGTCCAGCAGGGATTCAACCACCCCGACCGAACGGACCAGGCCCACCACCCGGAAACCGTGGCGCTCCAGGATGACGCTGACCAGGTCGATCATGTCCTGGTCGTCCTCGATGTAGGCGATGACCTTCCCCATATGCTGACTCCCGGTAGAACCGCTTCCCAAGACCTATAATCGTTCATTTCAGCCCGGAAGTTTACAGGAATCTGGAATAGGCGCCGCCGCGGCCGGCCGTTTACAGTCCCCGCATGAATTCCGGCCTGAGCATGCCGGGGTCGGCGAGGGCCCCGTCGATGGCGCGGATGATGGCTTCGCGGTCGCGGGACAGCGTGCCCCGCAGGGGCAGGTAGTTGGAGGCGTGGTTGGAGCGGAATACGCTCTCCGGGACGTCGATGCCGTCCACCAGCGTCCTCAACTCCCGCAGCATCTCCGCCTGTCCGGGAAGATCGAACTCCCCCGCCTCCATCTGGCGGTGGAGCTTGGTTCCGGGGATGACCATCAGGGTGAGGGCGCTTAAGTATTCGGGCCGCATGCGGGAGACCGCCTCGGCCGACTTCTCCGCGTGCCGCCGCGATCCCTCCCTGCCGCCCAATCCCAGCAGGACGATGACCGAGGCCTGCATCCCGGCATCTCTCCCCTTGAGCACCGCCTCCACCATCTGTTCGGCGGTGGCGCCCTTCTTCACCCGCTTGAGCACCCGGTCGTCTCCGCTCTCCAGCCCCAGGTAGAAGATGCCCAGCCCGCTGCGGCGGAGGAGCTCGAGCTCCTCGGGCGACTTGTCCAGCAGGTCCTTGGCGTTGGCATAGATGCCCACCCTCTCCAGGCGGGGAAAGGCCTCGCTCAGCCTCTCCAGGATGAGCAGGAGCTCTTGCGTATCCCTCCGCAGGGCGTCCCCGTCCGCCAGGAAGACCCGCCGGGTGCGGGGCATGGCCGCGGAGGCCATCCCGATGTCGGTGAAGATCTCCTCGAGCGGCCGGCACTCGAAGCGCGTGCCCTTGTAGGTCGCGCAGAAGGTGCAGGCGTTGTGGGAGCATCCGTAGGTGGCCTGGAGGATGTAGCTGCCGGCCTCGCTGGGCGGCCTGATCACCATTCCCCGGTACCTCAACCCTTCAAACCTCCTCCCGCGTTCTCGCCTCTGAGTGGATATGGTACCCCTTGCGCCTGAGAAATCACAGCCTCCATATCATGTACCGCCCCCGCTACCCGCCCCCGTGGAGGACGGGCCCGGACCGGCGCCCCCTCCACCTCGGTCTCCGCGTCAACCGGACCCACGGCCGGGGCGGGGCAAGCCGCAAGCCAAAAGCCGTGTATTTCACCGCTCCTGCGCCCTCCATCTCTCCATCTCCTCCTGTATGGACCGGGGGCGTCCGCGCACCTCCGCCCAGGCGCTCTCCCGGAACAGCAGGTCATCGAAGGCCGCGTAGAGCTCCCGCCCCACCTCGGACCCGATGCGCGCGGCGAAAAAGTTCGCCGGGTCCAGCGCGATGTTGGGCTCGTCGGTGTCGAAGTAAGCGAACCCCGCCTTCTCCAGGAACTTCAGCAGTATGTTGCGGTACCTGGCCTTGGAGACCCCCAGCCCTTCCAGGTCCCAGTGCCAGGAGTAGCCGGTGACTATGAGTATCTTGTCCTCCAGCCCCACCTGTTCGAGCAGCGCCTCGACCATGGCGTCCGCTATCCCCATCGACCGCCACTCCGTGCTGACCTCGATGGCCAGGGCCTCCACCAGCCCACGGCCCTTCAGGCGGCTCCAGCGCTCCGCGTCCGAGGGCGGAGCGATGGCCACGAAGCCGACGATCAAGCCCTGGTCGGAGCAGGCGACGGTCACGATCGCTTCCGGCATGCCGGCCAGCCTGATCAGCGCCTTGTGCTCGCGGGAGGCCGGGTAATTGGGCCCGGAGAAGACCCCCATCCCGTCGGCTAGAGCCAGGCCGGCGAGGAAGTCCGCCCCGGCTCCGACCCGCACCCTCACCCTTCCCCGCCTGGTCTCCAGGCACCGGTCTTTACAACTTGCTTCCAAACCAGCTCCTCCCGCCGCCGCCCGGCAGTTCGCGCGGCGCCGGGGCGGGCCCCGGCACGCCTTTACCAATATAGCAATCGCGGGTGCAAAGTGGTATCTTGATGAGCGGCATGACCTTGGCGGCCCGCCCAAAAAGGTGAGACATGGCGAGAAGGGAACTGGCAGCAGACGTCGCAGAACTGGCCGGGAAGGGGGGCCTGCGCTCCATCAATTCCTTGAACCAGCTCCCCCTGGAGGTCAAGGAGCGGGTCTACCGGCAGCTCATACCGGACCGCATCTTCTCCCTGCTCGGAATCGACGACGAATCCTTCCTCAACCCCGAAGACGAGAGGGTGGTGGACTTCGTGTCGCCGCGCCAGGGCGGCTTCGCCATCATCGAGGTCCGCAGGCGCCGGGCGGACGAGGACTGCGCCTTCTTCCTGGAGGTGGCGGACACGCCGCTCGGCAAGGTGGAAGTCACCTTCCTCGTAGTCAACGACCCCGAAGGCCCGCGCTTCGCCATCGACCGGGACGAGGAAGGCCGCCGCACCAAGTTCGGGACGGTGCGGCGCAACCTCTCGGAGGAGGAGAGGGCGATGCGGGCCGGGCTTGCCCCCGGCCAGGTGCGCCGGGGGCTGCGGGTCATGAGCCCCTTCATCAGCCGAGCGGTCTCCTTCTTCTCCCAGCTGGGGCAGGACATGTTCGTGGTGGAGCCCATGGGCTACCACAACGCCATAGCCTTCGAACGGCGCGGCTTCGGCTACATCCGCGGCCTCAAGAAGATGACGCGTATCAACGAAGGCTTTGCGAGGGGGGGCGACCTCCACCGCAAGCTCGACGGCAGCAGCCCCTTCCGCCGGCCGGAACTGGCCCGCACGGTCAGGGGGCGCAGCTGGGCCATCCACGACGGCATACTGGACGAGCCCTGGCGCGACGTGGAGATGTACCTGCCCTTCTCCCGGCCGTTGAAGGTCGATACCTTCCCCTTCGGGGCCTATTGAAGGGAGCCCGGCTGGCGCCGGATGCCTTGACGACCCGGCCGGCCGGGCCCGATTGACATCCCCTCTACCCGGTGCTAACTTCGGGTTTGTCGAACCATGGAAGAAACGGAGAGAAGCGCATGATAGTGGTTATGGCCTCGGACGCGACCCCCGGACAGGTAGAAGAGGTGATGCGCACCATCGAGGGTTTCGGCCTCAAGGTCCACCCCATCTACGGCGTGGAGAAGACGGTGATCGGAGTCATCGGCGACGACAAGACCAAGGTCGTGGAGACCATGGCCGGCTATCCCGGCGTGGAGAACATCATCCCCATCTTGAAGCCGTACAAGTTCGCCGCCCGCGATACCCGCCCCCGGGACACCGTCATCGAGGTGCGCGGGGTGAAGATCGGCGGTGACCACCTGACGGTGATGGCCGGCCCCTGCGCCGTGGAGAGCCGGGACCAGATCCTCAACGCCGCCCGCATGGTCAAGCTGGCGGGCGGCTCGGTGCTGCGCGGCGGAGCCTTCAAGCCGCGCTCCAGCCCCTACAGCTTCCAGGGACTGGGGGAGGAGGGGCTCAGGTACCTGGCCGATGCGCGCGAGGAGACTTCGCTCCCCATCGTCACCGAGCTCACCGACCCGCGCAGCATCGACCTCTTCTGCGAATACGCCGACATCATCCAGGTGGGCGCGCGCAACATGCAGAACTTCGTGCTGCTGACGGAGGTGGGCAAGAGCGGCCATCCGGTGCTCTTGAAGCGGGGCCCCAGCGCCAGGATCGAGGAGCTGCTGCTGGCGGCGGAGTACATCATCAAGGAGGGGAACGACCGCATCATCCTCTGCGAGCGGGGCATCAGCACCTTCGAGACGCACACCCGCAACACCCTCGACCTGAGCGCGGTGGCCGTGCTCAAACGCCTGACCCACCTGCCGGTGGTGGTGGACCCCAGTCACGCCGTGGGCCTCTCCAGCATCGTCCCGGACATGTGCTACGCGGCCGTCGCCGCGGGGGCCGACGGACTGCTCATCGAGATACACCCTTCGCCCACCACGGCCCTCTGCGACGGGCCCCAGTCCTTGAGTTTCGAGGACTTCTCTTCCACCATGGCCAAGGTGCGGAAGTTCGCGCAAGTGGCGGGGAAGACCCTGGACCAGGACCCCCGCTAGAGGGTGAAGATCTCCAGGCCCTCGATCTTGAGGACCTGCTTGACGAATTCGCCCTGCAGCTCCTCCTTCAAGGGGCTGCGGATGATGTACAGGTAGATGTCGGAGCGGGCGTCGTACTCGTCGGTCCGCTTGGGCTTGGGGATGGTGGCGAAGTCCTTGAGGCCCTCCAGGGCGACCGCGAGGTCCTCCACCAGGTTGAGGTCCCTCTCGCGGGACATGCCCATGAAGGCGAACTGCGTGGCGAACTCGAAGAAGATGACCTTGGTCAGCCCGGGCAGGATGCCCCGGTACATCATCCAGTAGTTCTCCATGGGGTTGAAGGCCTCCACCCGCTTGAGCTCGGAGGGCTGCGGGACGGTCAGGCCTTCGATGGAATCCTCCATGGACCGCAGGGCCTGGGCGAGGTCCGCTTCCTGGCGCAGCAGGCAGGTCAGGCCCTTCAGGACCATCCCCCCGGCCAGCACCGCCTTGGAAGGCACGGGGACCGAGGACAGCATCTCCCCCCCGGCGGGGGTCTCGTCGTGGAAGCGCTTCAAGGACTTCTGCAGTTCGTCGGCGTTGAGGCCGAACGCGAAGAAGTTCACCCTCTTCCAGCCCTCTTCCACGTGCTCCGCGAGGACGCCCATCCCGGGATTCCCCTCGAAGGAATAGAAGAAAGCCCTCTGGTTGACCATCGCCTCTTCCTCCTCGACTCGCGGCCTTTGCGGATGGTTCAAATCCCCGCAGATTAACAATATAATCTTCGTTGTCCGTTGGCAAACACCTTCGAGGAGGTGGCTCGTGATCACTTACTGGCCCGGCTGGCTCGTCTTCAGGGCGATCGGCTTCCGCTACCGCCTGACGGCGGAGGGGCGGGACAACCTGCCCCGGGGGAGAGAGCCGGTGATCGTCGTCTCCAACCACAACAGCCGGCGCGACCCGGTGGAGATCAACATCATGATGCGCCGCCCCGTCCGCTACATGGCCAAGAAGGAGAGCTTCGACTGGCGCAACGGCATCTTCGAGTGCCTGATGGTCCGGCTCTTCGGGGCTTTCCCCGTGGATCGCGAGCGTCCCGGCCCCGACGTCGTCCGGACCGCCGAAGAGCTTCTGGGCCGGGGGGAGTGCGTGGGCATCTTTCCTGAGGGCACGCGCTTTCCGGACACCTCCCTGCACCCCTTCTCCGACGGAGCCGCCTACGTGGCCTGGAAGACCGGCGCCGCCGTTCTGCCGGCGGCGGTCTTCAACGACGGCCGGGACGTGATCAGGTTCGGCGAGCCCTTCAAGCCGCCCCCGCTCGAGGGCAGGCCGCGGGACGTGCTGCCGCACATCACCGCCATGATCAGGGAGAGGGTGGCCGCGCTGCTCCCGCCCGACTGGGAGGTCCTTTAAGGCCGCATCAGCGTCGCCGCTTGGGCAGCACTACGAAGAAGGTGCTCCCCTCGTCCGGCCGGCTGATGAGGTCGATCCTCCCTCCGTGCAGCTCCACCACGGCCCGGCTCAAGTGGAGGCTCAGCCCCAGCCCGGTGAGACCCTCCTTCTCCCGCCGTGCGGGGCGCTGGAACTTGTCGAAGACGTGCAGTTTCTCCTCGTCCGTAAAGCCCAGCCCCTCGTCCTTGACCAGGACCACCACGTCCCGGTCCTTCTCGTTGAGGGCCAGTCGCACCGTCCCCCCTTTTGGCGAATAGCGGATGGCGTTGTCCATCAGGTTCATGAACACGTTCTCCAGCAGGGACTGGTCGGCCTCTATGATGAGCATGTAGGGAGGGAGCTCGAGCTCTATCTCGTGTTCGGTGGAGCGGCTGACGAAGATCTGGGCCACCTTCTCCAGGAGGTTGGTGACCTCGAAGGGCGACACCTCCGGCCTGAGGCGTCCCGATTCCAGGGCCGAGAGGAGCAGCAGCCGGTCGATGATGCGCTCGAGGTCGGCCGCCTCCCAGCGCAGGCCCACGAAGTACTCGTCGATGGCGGCGGGGCTGAAGCGGGACCATCCGCCCTCCAGGTTGTCGATGAAGGTGCGCATCCGCTGCACGGGGGCGCGCAGCTCCTCGTCCAGCAGGGAGACGAAGTCCTCCTTGATGCGCTCGGCCTCCTTGAGCTCCAGGTCGACCAGGGCCTCCTTTTCGCAGACCTCCGCCAGGTTGTCGAGGAGCCTGGCCCGGTCGATGCTGATGTGGAAGAGGTCTCCCAGCGCTGCGTAGAGGTCCCTGTCCTCCGGCATCAGCTCATCGTCGTCCGCGTAGATCACCGCCAGGCCGTTGAGGCCGGCCTCGTCCCCGAAGGGGAAGCCGGCTGCGCAGCGGCTCCGGACCGCCAGCAGCTCCTCCTGGAGGTCCCCTTCCACCTCGTCGCCGGCCAGCCTCAGCGCATCGTTCTTGCGCAGCAGCTCTCCAACGAGTCCTTCCCGCAGCACCAGGCCTTTCTCCTGCAGGTAATCGATGGCCCCCTCGTCCAGCCCGCTGCTTGCGATCATATCCAGGTGGTCCTCAGCCCGGTCGTAGCCGTAGAGGACGCCCGACTTGCCGCCCAGGTGTCTGATGGCCACCTCCAGGACCTCTTCCATGCAGCGGTCGAAGTCGGCCGAGGAGGCGAAAGCCCGGGCCGCTTCGTAGACCAGGTCCCGGGCGGCGCGGCAGGCCAGGCTCTCTCTCTCCAGGTCGGCGCGCCAGGAGAGCTCCCTGAGCACTCCCAGGATGCCGGTTATCTCCCCGTCCGCCTCCAGCAGCGAACAGTCCATCTCCACGGGTACGGGCTTCTGCCCGGTCTTTAGGCCGAAGCGGAGGGGCGGAGCGTACAGTCCTGCCACCTTGGAGCGGAAATAGCCTTTTAATTCCTCCAGGTGCTCCGGCTCGATGAACTCCAGTATGCTCGCCGACCCCAGCGTACCCGGCTCGACCTCCAGCATCTCCCCGAGCTTCCGGTTGACGAAGATGAAGGAGCCTTCCCGGTCGACGAGGAACATCCCCTCCGGGGAGTTCTCCACGAGGTTGCGGTACAGTTCAGCCGCAGCCTTGAGGCCCTCGAGGGCCTCCGCCTCCCGGCTGACGTCCCGCAGCCACAACACGCAGCCGTCGTTTTCGCCATCGCGTCGGAGGGCGCGGCAGGCGGGCTGCAGCCGGACGGTCTGATGGTCCGTCCCCACGGCCACCTCTTCGCCGTCCAGGTCCTTGCCCGCCAGCCCCGCGCGGCAGATCTCCTCCAGGGTCCCCTCCAGCTCGGGGAGTCCCAGGGCCTTCCATCCGGGCCGGCCGATCATCTCCTCCGGGGCTCTCCCCGCCAACTCCGCCGCCCTGCCGCCGGCCAGCCGCACGGCGCCCTCGCCGTCCAGCACCAGCATGGTCCCGTCCGCGCAGGCCAGCAAGGCTTCGCGCATCCACTCCGCCTCGCGCCTGAGGCCCTCCTCCTCGGCCTCTTCCTCCGTCACGTCCCGCACCGTGGCCAGCAGCACCGTGCCCCCCTCCAACTCCACGGCCTGTACGGACAGGCGCGCGGAGAAATCGCCGCCTGCGGCGTTCTTGACCCTGGCGTCGAAGGAGCCTGCCCCTTCTTCCAGGATGGGACGGAAGGTCTCCTGCCGCTCCTTGCGGATGGTCGGCAGGTGGTAGAGGTCGAAGAGGGACATGTTGGCCAGCTCCTCGCGCCCGAAGCCGAAGAGCCGCACCGAGCCCTCGCTGGCATCGAGGATGTCCCCGTTCTCGTCCATCAGCAGAAGGGGATCCGCGGACCTGCGGAAGATCTGCTCCTGTCCTTTTACGAAATCCGTCATCTCACCTACCCGTCCTGAAAGCCTTCCTTGCGTAGATTATACAACCTTTTCCCGCCATACCGGGAATCCCTCTCCGGCCTGCGCTACCCGCCGGGCGGCTGCGCCCGCGGCTTCCGGGCCGCAAGCCCTTCACCCGGCGTCCCTGCAGGCCAGGAACTGCAGGCGGCGGGTGTTCGCGCTCACCGGGCCCAGCCCGGCCGCATCCCAGGCGTAGACGGCCTTGAAGCCGGCCCGCAACGCCAGCTCGCGCACCCTCTCCGCGGCGTACCCCCTCTCGCGGTGCACCTCCCGGTAGAGCCGGTTTCCTCCCGGCGACTCCACTACGTGCTTCATCTCCAGCGTGGCGATGCCCGCCTGGGCGTCGTAGCGGCTGCGCCAGTAGAGCCTCACGCCCTCCAGGCGCATCCGCCAGATAGCGGTATCCGCCTGGTCGGCGAGCTGGCGCTCGGTGTTCAGGTCGAACACGGCGTGGCCGCCCGGGGCCAGGGCCCGCCTGAACGCCTCCAGGGCGAGGGCCAGGTCCTCCTCTTTGAGCAGGTAGTTCAGGGAGTCGGTGTTGCAGGTGAGCAGGTCCACTTGCCGGGGCAGGCGCAGCGACCTCATGTCCTGCAGGTAGAGCTCCACCCCCATGCCCGCGGTCCTTGCGGCGGCCACCGCCAGCATCCGTTCCGAGCGGTCGACTCCGCAGGCCCTGGCTCCCCTGCCCGCCAGGTACTCGAGGACCAGGCCCGTACCGCAGGCGACATCCGCGCATTCCGCCGGGCGCAGGCCGAAGGCCCTCTCCAGCCTCTCGAAGACGGCGCGCCAGTTCTCGAAGGCGGCCTCGCCCACCAGGACGTCGTAGAGGGCCGCCGTCTCGTGGTAGACGGCGGACGTCTCGCTCAAGGGGTCGGGACCCGCGCCGCCAGCGCGGCTCCCATCCTGGCCGCCCGCTCCAGGTCGCCGGGCCTCTTGAGGATCTCCCCCAGGCCGTCGACGCCCGCCAGTTCCAGGCGTTCCCAGCCCTTGATCTCCAGCACGTGGAAGAAGTAGGCGATGGTGGGCTCGACGCATCGGAAGGTCTCGGGCGCGTTCCTGCCGCAGACGGAGATGAAGAGCCCTGCGCGGGCCTCGCGCAGGGCCTGGTCCTCGACGGTGTGCCTCTTCAGCACGTACTTCAAGGACCAGAAACGCTGGCAGCGGTCTATGAAGGCCTTGGCCTGCGCGCAGACGTGCATGGAGAAGACCGGGGCGGCCAGGAGGACGGCGCCGGCCTCCGTCAGGCGCGGGTAGATCTCCTGCATGCGGTCCCGCTGCACGCACTCCCCGGTGATCCCGCACCGGTTGCAGCCCAGGCAGGGGTTGACCGGGTCCCGGCCCAGGTCCTCCTCGACCACGCGCACGCCCTGCGCGCGTGCCCCCTCCACGGCGCGTTCCCACAGGGTCCGGCTGTTGCCGCCCCGCCGCGGGCTGCTGGTGACGGCGTAGACGTAGCCCCCGCCCACCTCACACCACCGGCCCGCTCATATCCTCGAAGAGGCGGCGCAGCTGCTCGTTCTCCTCGCGCAGCTCCTGGTAGCGGCGCCTCTCCCTGTCCAGGTCGCGGTTGAGGCGCTCCAGCTGGCGCAGCACCGCCCGCTCCGCCTGTTCCGCCTCGCCCAGCCTCCTCTTCAGCTCCTGCAGCGCCCTTCCCCGCTCTATGCCCACGGCGATCTGGCGGGTGAGGGTGTTCAAGATGAGCAGGTCGTGCCGGTCGAAGGCCCGGTCCCGGCGGGTGTTCAGGTTGAGGACGCCCAGCAGTTCCGAGCCGCTGACGATGGGCACGCTCAAGGCATCGGAGACCTTCCGCCTGGTCCGCAGGGCCGGATCCATCAGGTCGTCCAGCAGCAGCATCCCTTCCCGGCGCCTGGCCACCATGCCGGCGATGCCCTCTCCCAGCTTCCTCCTCGCCCCCCTGGCGGCCTCCTTGCGCAGGCCCACGTAGGCCCGGACCTCCAGGGTCTCGGGGTCTTCGGGGTCCACCAACATGATCGATCCGGAGGAGGCGTCCATGAGCTCCACGGACGAGGTCACCATGCGGTCCAGGAATTCATCCAGCGTACTGAAGGCGGCGATGCTCTCGTTGATCCGCCAGATGAGGTCCAGCTCCTTGATGCGCCGGCGGTAATCCCGTTCCCGGCCGCCGTCCTTCTCTTCGCCCAATCCGCCTCACGCCCCTTTGCGCGGACGATCCCTTCTTACGGGCCTATTCTATGGAACGGGAAGCCCCTTTTCCAGTCCCCGCCGCGCCCTGCGCACACGGGCTCATCCCGACCCGCTCCCCGCCCGCTCCGCGGCTATCAGGGCAGCGCCCAGCGCCCCCACGATCTGCGGGTCAGCGGGAAGCGGCTTCACCGCCGCTCCCAGGCGCTCCTCCAGGGCCCGGATAAGCCCCCGGTTCTTGGCGCATCCCCCCGAGACGGCCACCTCCTCCTCCAACCCCACCTTGCGCACCAGCGAGGTCAGCCGCCCCGCGATGGCCTCGTTGATGCCCGCGGCGATGGCGGGCAGGGGGATTCCCTCGTTCAGCAGGGTGATCACTTCCGATTCGGCGAAGACGCTGCACTGGCTGGAGATGGCGGCCGCCTCCTCCGCCCGCAGCGAGAGCTCGGCCAGCTCCTCCAGGGTTATCTCGAGCACCCGCGCCATGGCCTCGTAGAAACGTCCCGTACCCGCCGCGCACTTGTCGTTCATGGCGAAGTCGGCCACCCGTCCGCGCGGGTTGAGCTTGATGACCTTGCAGTCCTGCCCGCCTATGTCGATGATGGTCCGGCCCGAAGGGTTGAGGTGGAAGGCCCCCCTGCCGTGGCAGGTTATCTCGGAGACGTTCTCGTCGGCGAAGTCCAGTCTCACCCGGCCGTATCCCGTGCCCACCGTATAGGCGATCCCGTCGCCCTCCCCCGCGCCCGCCCGCTCGAGGGCCAGCCGCACGGCCAGGCGGGCGGTGCGCTCCGGCCGGTTGGTGCAGGGAACGATGGAGTACCCCGCCACCTCACCGTCCTGCAGGAGGAGCGCTTTTCCGGTGGTCGAACCGATGTCGCATCCGCAGACCAGCATGCCGCTTTCTCCCGATCCGTCCTTTTCGCTTATTATATAGCTAAACCCCCGGACGAGGAGGAGGATTGAGCGAGCGTACCCGGTGCGTCCTGCTGGCGTCTTGCGTGACCGCCGTCTTCCTGCTGCTGCGCCTGTCGTACTTCGAGCACCTGCTCCTCTGGGACGAGGGCCGCTTCCTGGCCACCCTCGATGCCTTCTCCAGCTGTGACCGCGCCAGCCCCTTCTGGTTCTACGGCTCCTTCCACCCCCCCCTGTACCTGCTGGCCTGCCTGCCCCTCCGCCGCCTGGCGTCCTCTGCCGGGACGGTGCGCGCCCTCTGCCAGGCCCTCTCCCTGCTGGCGTCCCTGGGGACCCTGGGCCTCGTCTACCTGATCGGGCGTGACCTGGAGGGCCGCCGCACCGGCCTCCTGGCCGCGCTGGCCTATGCGCTCTTTCCCGCCGGCGCGGCCCTCAACGTATGGATCAAGGAGGATCCCCTCTGCATGCTCCTCTCCCTCGCGTCCCTCTACCTCTACCTCCGCCGGATGCCCTGGGGGAGCGGGGCCCTCCTGGGCCTGGCCCTGCTGACCAAGGAGATCGCCGTTGCAACCGCGCTCACCCTGGGCCTTTTCGCGCTGCTCACCGCCACCGCCGGGGACTGGAGGGCCAGGGCCGCGGAGCTGGCCAAGGCCTGCGGCACGGCCGCGGCGGTCGCGGGCTGGTGGTACCTCTTCGTCTCCAGCAGCGTCGGGTATTTCGCCCGCTTCTATGCCGGCTCCACCTACGAATCGCGCGCCTTTCACCAGCCCTGGCACTACTACCTCACGGGCCTCTGGACGGACCTGGGAGGGCTTCTGGCCCTCTGCGCGCTGGGGGGGACGCTGGTCATGGCCGCCGGCTGCAGGGCCCGCGGAGGGCGCGCCTCGCTGCTCCCCCTGGCCTGGTCCGCCGCCAGCTTCCTCCCCCTCTTCTTCTCCTACGGCAAGCCGTACTGGATGATCAGCATGGCCCTGCCCGCGCTGGCCCTCACCTCCGCCGTCGGTCTCGGGGCGGCCTTAGACCTTATGAAAAAGCGCTCCTCCGCCGGCCTGGCCGGCTTCGCGCTGGCGGCGGTGGTGCTCTCTTCCCTGGTCGCAGCCCTCTTCCCGGGGCATGCGGGCTACGTACTCTCCAAGCGCCGGTACGTCCCCCTGGGCGTCACCGATCATTCCTACTCCGCCATGAGCCGCGAAACCGCCCGTTACTTCGCCGCGGGCTGGCGCGAGGGCGACCGCCTGCTGGGGGCGTTCGAGACCTCCGGCATGCCCAACCCGCTCTTCCTCTATTACCTGGACCGCCCCGGCGGCGTCCTCGCCCTGGAGGGGAACGCGGGGCTGGCCTTGCAGACCGCCGCCGTGCGTCCGGCCTGGACCTTCATCGCGGAGACGCCGCAGTGCGGCGCGCTCAGGCGGGAGATGTCCCGGCACTTCAGCATCGAGCCGCTGCGCGTCGGCTTCGGTTATGCCTACCCCACCTACCTGCTCTTTCCCGAGCTGCAGCGCTGAACAGGGGGTTTTTTGTCGCCGCCGCGAGGTAGAATCCGTGCGTACGGAAGGGGCGGCCCGCAACGGCGCACCACTGAGCAAGAAGGCGGTGAGGGGATGGAGATCACCTTCATAGAGGCGAGGGACCTGCCCGACGCGTGGTTCCAGTGCGTCTACAACATCTACGAGCAAGGCCGCACCTACACCATCGACCGGGGCAGTTTCGAGGGCCAGGAGCGGCTAGAGTTCGACTTCGTGGTGGTCAAGGTGACCCATCCGGAGTCCCGTCCGCTCATCCCGGACATGCCCCCGGGCCTCGGGCTGCCCCCGCCGACGGACATGGCTTACGTCCACGAATACCTGGATAAGCTGTGTTCCGCCGCCTCCAAGGCCGATCATGAGGACTACACCTACGGGATGTACCTGGAGGACCAGATATCCGAGGTCATCCGGATGTACCGCGAGGAGGGCTTCGGCACCAACCAGGCCTGCATGGCGGTCTGCGACACCCGGTCCATCTACCTGGACGACCCGCCCTGCCTGCGGCAGATCGACACCCGCATCCACCCGGACGACCGCAGGCTCCACTTCGTCGTCTATTTCCGCTCGTGGGACCTCTGGGCGGGCTTCCCCTCCAACCTGGCGGGCATCCAGCTGCTCAAGGAATACATGGCCGGCGAGGTCGGGGTCGAGCCCGGCGAGACCATCGCGCTCTCCAAGGGCATGCACCTCTACGACTACGTCTGGGACCTGGGAAAGCTGCGCACCTATCGCAAGTAGGCCGGGCGGCGCCTCGGGAGAAGCGGCGCCGGTGCCGTCCGAACGCCCCTTTTTAACTCCGCCCGACTCTTTTATACTGTTGCAAAAAGGAGGATGATGCCTTATCGACCCTTTGGCGAACGAACTCAACGAGACCATCAAGAGGGAGAGTGAAGCGGTGTTCCGCCTCCTCTCCGAGCTGGGAAAGGGGCTCTACTTCCCCCGGGGCATCATCGATCAGACCGCCGAGGCCAAGCTGAAGGCCGGGCGCTTCAACGCCACCATCGGCATCGCCAGGCAGGGGGGCGAAGCCATGTCCCTCCCGTCCATGACCCGCTACCTGAACGAGATGGGGCCGGACGAGGCCCTGGCTTACGCCCCCACCCTGGGACTGCCCTCGCTGCGGGAGCGCTGGAAGGGGCATCAGGCCGCGGAGAACCCCTCCCTGCGGGGGAAAGCCTGCAGCCTGCCGGCGGTCACCAGCGGGATCACCCACGGCCTCAACCTGGTCGCGGAGCTCTTCTGCGATCCCGGCGACCACCTCCTCCTCCCGGACATGCTCTGGGGCAACTACCGCATGATCTTCGGCCTTCGGCGGGGAGCCCGCCTCGAGCACTTCCCCTTCTTCGGCGCCTCGGGAAGCATGGACCTTGAGGCCCTGCGCGCGGCCCTTGCCTCCCTCCCCGCCGGCGCGAAGGCCCTCCTCCTTTTGAACTTCCCCAACAACCCGACGGGTTACACCCCGTCGATGCAAGAGGCGGAGGGGATCCTGCGGGTCGTCGGCGAGGCGGCGGATGCGGGGCGCGACCTCCTGGTGATCTGTGACGACGCCTATTTCGGGTTCTTCTACGAGGAGGACTGCCTGCAGGAGTCGCTCTTCGCCCGCCTCTGCGACCTGCATCCGCGCGTGCTGGCGGTCAAGCTGGACGGGGCCACCAAGGAGGAGTATGCCTGGGGCCTGCGCATCGGCTTCCTCACCCTGGGCACCAAGGGGCCCGGGGAGGGCTCGGGGCTGTACGAGGCGATGAACCGCAAGGTGGGAGGGGCCATCCGCAGTTCCGTCTCCTGCTGTTCCACCCTGGCCCAGACCCTGGTCCTGCGCACCCTCGAATCCCCCTCCTTTCCCCGGGAGAAGCAGGAGAAGTACGAGGTCATGAAGGGCCGCTACGCGCGGGTGAAGGAGGTCCTGGGCGGGGGCTCCTACGCCGACGCCTGGGTCCCCTATCCCTTCAATTCGGGCTACTTCATGTGCCTGCGCCTCGAGCGGGCGGACGCCGGCGAGGTCCGCCTGCGGCTGCTCGACGAGGACGGCGTGGGGGTAATCTCCCTCTCCGAAAGGGATATCCGCATAGCCTTCTCCTGCATTGAGGAGCATCAAGTGCAAGACCTCTTCGATGTGTTGTATAATTCCGTGATGAGCGCGCCTCCGCGGGACTGAGAAGACGCTTGCGCGCCGAAGAGAAGGAAGCATACATGGACGACAACGGCGGCAAGAAGAAGATATACATAATCGACGTCACCAACCGGGACGGGGTCCAGACCTCGCGCCTGGGCCTGGCCAAGCTGGAGAAGACCGTAATCAACCTGCTCCTGAACGACATGGGCATCTACCAGAGCGAGTTCGGCTTCCCCACCACGCGCCACGAGACCAATTACCTGCAGGCCAACCAGGAACTGGCGGACATGGGGGTCATCGACCACATGCGGCTGGAAGGCTGGCTGCGCGCGGTCAAGCCAGACGTGGAGCTGGCCCGCGAACTGGTGCCCAACCTGCGGCACGTCAACATCTCCATCTCCACCTCCGAGCAGATGATCAACGGCAAATGGGGGGGCAGGCGCGGCTTCAGCGACGTGGTCGAGAACATGCAAGAGGCCCTGGAATACGCGAACTCCCTGGGCTTTGCCTCCGTCGGGGTCAACGCCGAGGACGCCTCGCGCACCTCAGACGAGCACCTCATCGAGTTCGCCCGCGCAGCCAGGGAAGGCGGCGCCGTGCGCGTGCGCTACTGCGACACCCTAGGCTACAACGACCCCTTCACCCTCTACGAAAGGATCAACCTGCTGGCCCGCGAGACGGGCATGGACATCGAGATGCACTGCCACAACGACCTGGGGATGGCGGTGGCCTGCTCGGTGGCGGGCGCGAAGGGAGCGCTGGACGGGGGGGTCAACGCCTTCATCAACACCACCATCAACGGTTTCGGAGAGCGGGCCGGCAACGCCGACCTGGTCTCGGTGATCCTGGCCATAACCAAATCCACCCTCTTCGAGCCGGACGTGCTCGACGACGCCACCAACCTCATGATGGCCTGGAAGACCGCCAAGTATGCCAGCTACGCCTTCGGGGTGCCCCTTCCCGTCAACCAGGTCGGCGTGGGGGATAACGCCTTCGCCCACGAGTCGGGCATCCACGCCGACGGCGCCCTCAAGGACCGACGCAACTACGAGCTCTACGACTACGAAGAACTGGGGCGGGGGGAGCCGGAGATCATCGACACGGGCCGCAGCATCACCCTGGGAGAGTACTCGGGCATCAAGGGCTTCCGCAACGTCTTCGAGAAGCTGGAGATCGAGTTCCAGTCGGAAGAGGAGGCGCGCGAGATCCTGGAGCTGGTGCGCTACGCCAATGTCAGCACCCAGAAACCGCTGGTCGAGGACGAGCTGTTGTTCATCGCCCGTTATCCCGAACAGGCTCGCAAGATCCTTACCCTGGACCCGACGCGGGTCAAGGCCAAGGGAACCCTGTAAGGAGGGTGAGTCTCATGCAGCAGGTGCCGGACGAGATACTGAAGAAACTGGCCGAGCTCTTCTACCGGCAGAAGCGGGAAAGGCCTCCCGCCGGCATGGAGATTCCCCCGTGGGTGCGGAACATCAACTCCATGGACAAGACCGACGTGGAGTACGAGACCCGCGACGCCATCCGCAACTGCCAGAAGCTCAAGAAGAGCGTGGCCATGCTGGAATACGAGGGGGAGAGGATCGAGCCCATCCTGAGCAAGCGCCAGAAGATGATGGAGGAGCAGGTGGACAAGTGGACTTACTTGAGCTACTACCTCTACACGCTCTTCCTGCGCTCGGGCGTCCAGGTCACCGAGGAGGGCTTCGACGCCTTCATCAAGGAGGAGACGGACAGCCGCTCCTTCTTCACCAACCTGGGCAAGAGGTGAGGCCTCCATGCTGCCGGAAGATATCGCCGAAGACATCGCCCTCTGGCTCCTGGAGACGGATTACCTCACCGACGCACAGGTCATGGAGCGTTACCGCATCGACGAGTTCGAGTTGATCAAGGCCAAGAACATCCTCTGCCGCTTCCACGGCATCGCCGTGGAGCGTCCGCGGAACGTCGGCGAGCTGACCCTGCCGGTGCTGATGCTGGTGAAGGAATTCAAGGAGGCGGACGGGCGGGAGCAGATCCACCGCGTCTTCCACGACCCCGACTTCAAGACCAGGAAGCGTGCCCGCGAGGAGGAGCGCAAGGCGGGCCTGAAGAACGAGGTCAAGGAGATGTTCCAGGCGCTCCAGCAGGAATGGGGAAAGCACTTCAAGCGGGATCAGTGATCCCTAGGTATAGCTGATCACCACTTCCAGGCGCCCGGGGGCCGCGCGACTCCACTCGAAATCGCACGGTCGTCCCTTGGCGATGAAGGAGGACACGATCCCCGCGACCATCGGGTAGCTGTAGGGGTTCTCCACACGCACCTTGACCCCGCCGTCTGCGGTGGGCTGGGTGAAGATGGGGTTGCCCATCCCCCGGAAGGCCAGGAAGAAGAGGTCCCGCACCTGCTCCTCGGGCCGGCGGCGCTTCCAGTCCATCAAGGGGACGAGGGAGTCTACGACCTGCTTGGTGTTGCGCGCCAGCAGCCTTTCCAGGTCCTCGCCGTAGCTCTCTTTCATCTTCTCGATGGCCAGGTTGATGCCGATTATGTCCACGAAGACCACGTTCTGCCCGCTGCGCGTATCCCGCACCGTACCTTCCTTGAGGTCCCAGTGGAAGAAGCTCACCGGCATCGGCGCTCCGCAGTCCCGGCAGCGCTTGTAGGCGATGTAGCCGTTGAGGACCTCCTCGGCCTCGTATGCGTATTCGAGGGTGGGGTCCTGCCTGTCCCGGCTCCTCGTCATGACGACGTCGAAAGCCCCCTCGCCCTCTTCGACCGCACAGTCGGGCGTGACCCCCTCGAGGGCCAGGTAACCGCCCATGAGATCCCCCAGCAGCAGGTCCCGCTGATAGCAGGAGTGGCAGCGCAGCCTGGCCCGGCCGTCGGCGCGGTACTCGATCAGCTCGAGGCGCGCCAGCCCCAGGGCCCCGGTCAGCTCGACGATCTTTGCGAGGGTGGCCTTGCGGGTTAAGAAGAAGCGCCGCAGCAGGTTCAACCGGTACCCGGCGACGCTCTTTACGTAGGACTTGGCGTCGAAGGCCTTGGCCTCCCGCAGCAGTTCGTAGGTGCGCCTCTCCAGATCCTCGCCCAGGCTCTCGAATATCTCGGCCATCAGGGCGCGCTCCACTATGACCAGCCTTTGTTTCCTGTCTTTGGTGAGCAGCTGTCCGTCATTGGTCCAGACGTGCAGCCGGGAGATGGGGTGGGGCACCCCGCAGCTCTTGCATACCTTCATGGGCCTGCCTCAGAATCCATAGGAGCGCGCCACCATCTCCTTCATGATCTCGGTGGTGCCGCCCACCACCGTGGCGATGCGGCCGTCCCTCCACCCTCTCTGGATGGGATACTCCATCATGTAGCCGTAGCCCCCGAAGAACTGCTGGCACTGGTAGGAGATCTCGTTGGCCACCTCGGTGGTGAACCACTTGGCCATGAACACCTCTCGCGAGCACTCGACGCCGCGGTTGTACATGTCGCAGGCGCGGTACGTCAGTTCACGCGCGGCCTCGTTGCGGGTGGCCATCTCCGCGAAACGGTGCTTGACCACCTGGAAAGAGGAGATGGGCCGGCCGAACTGCCTGCGCTCCTTGACGTAGTCCATGGTCACCTCCAGAGCGTATTCGCAGCCGGAGACGGCCGCGATGGCTATGAGCAGACGCTCCGGCTGGAAGTTGGCCATGATCTGGTAAAACCCCTGGTTGACCCGGCCGAGTACGTTCTCCTCCGGCACCCGGACGTCCGTGAAGAAGAGCTCTGCCGTGTCCGAGGTGCGCAGCCCCGCCTTGTCGAGCTTGCGGGCCACCTCAAAACCCGGCGCGTCCTTGTCCACGATGAACTGGGTTATCCCCCTGGCCCCGGCATCGCGGTCGGTCTTGGCCGCCACCACCAGGAAGTCCGCCCGCGCCCCGTTGGTGATGAAGATCTTGTTGCCGTTGAGGACGTAGTCCCCTCCGTCCTTGACGGCGGAGGTGCGGATGGAAGCGACGTCCGACCCGGACTCCGGCTCGGTGATGGCCAGGGCGCCGATCTTCTCGCCCCTGATCCCGGGAGCCAGGTACCGGCGTTTCTGCTCCTCGGTGCCGAAATGGTCGATGGCCGGCAGCACTATCTCGGAGTGGACGCCCACGATGGACATCAGGCCGTTGACGAAGCCGCGAGAGATCTCCTCGATCAGGACCACCGCGGACCAGTAGTCGGCGTCGCTTCCGCCGTAAGCCTCCGGCAGGCGCAGCCCCAGCAGGCCCAGGTCCCCCAGCTTGCGGACCACCTCTGCGGGTATCCAGCCCTCCTCGTCCCAGGCGTCGCCGTTGGGGATGACCTCCCTCTCCATGAAGTCACGCACGGTGCTCCGCAGCATGGCGTGCTCTTCGGTGAAGTGAGTGTACTTGCCTTCCTCCATCAAGACCTCCCTCGGGATCCCCACCGCATTCGTTGGCAACCATATTATCACACGGCGCGCGGGGCTTCACCGCGTCAAGGAACGGCGTGTTTTGCAAATACCAACTGCGCGGATATAATCAGGTTGACGGAAGGTGGTGTGCATGAGTTCCAGAGAGATTCCCCGGGCCTTGCTGCGCAAAGCATCCCATCACTTGAAGGACGCCCGCCAGCTCAGGACGTCAGGGGACCTGGGCGGGAGCGCGGATAATCTCTACCGCTCCATGCTGGCGGCGTCGGAAGCCCTGCTCTACCTGCACGGAAAAGCCGTCAAGCAGCCGGACCTCATAGTCGCGGGGGTCCGCACGAGCCTGGTCGACGAGGACCTCTTCCCGGAGGAGGCCTACGCCTGGCTGCGCGAGACCCACGACTTCATGGGCGGGGGCGCGGGACCGCCGCCGCTGGATGAGGGCCGGCTGGAGGACCTGGAGGACCGCGCCGAGAAGTACTTCATCACCGTGGAGAGCATGCTCCTCTAGGGCTTCCCTTCGCCGCCGCCACCGCTCACTCGCGGACGACCGCGCCCGTCTCCTTCCGCAGCGCCTCCGCGATCTCCGCGAAGCACCGCTTGGCCTCCTCGTCCTTGAGCGTCCTTTCCGCGTCGTAGAAGGAGAGCTTGAAGGCCAGGCTCTTTTCTCCCGGGGGGATCTGGTCGCCGCGATAGAGGTCGAACAGCACCACCTCCTTGAGGAGGCCTCCCCCGCTCTCCCTGATGACCTTTTCGAGGTCCCCCACGCCCACCTCTTCCTTCACCGCCAGCGAGAGGTCCATATGGATGGCGGGGAAGCGGGGTATCTCCCTGTATACGCGCTCGGCGCGGGGCAGGGCGAAGAAGGCGCCCAGATCCAGCTGGAGCACGGCGACCCCCTCGGGCAGGCCCATCTTCTTCAGCAGCAGGGGATGGAGCACCCCCGCCTCCCCCACCCTCTGCCCCGCCGCCGTCAGGGAAGCCGCCAGGGAAGGGTGCAGGTAAGGCGCCTCCCCGGCCTCGAAGGCCGCCCCGAGCGGCGAGAAACACGCCAGCAGGCTCTCCCAGATGCCCTTCACGGTGAAGAGGTCGGCCGGCGCCGGCGGGGCGTCCCACCGCCGGGGCGCCCAGTCCCCCATCACCGCCACGCCTAGCATGCGGTCCTCGCGCGGCAGCTTCTCGCCGGGAAGCGGGTGGAAGACCCTGCCGGTCTCGAAGACCGCCGCGTCGCTCTGGTGGCGGTTGAAGTTGTGCAGGAGGGCCCTCAGCAGCCCGGGGAAGAGGCTTGAGCGCATCTCCCCGGCCTCCTCGCTCAGGGGATTGGCCAGGGTCAGGGCGCGGCCGGCGCCTGCCGTCGCAAAGAGGGCGTTCTCCTCCGGGGAAACGAAGGAATAGGTGATGACCTCCTGCAGCCCTATCCCGACCAGGAGTTCGCGCAGCAGCCGTTCGTCCCTCTGCCCGGGGGAAAGGCCCCCGCGCCGCGAACGGCCGGCCGGGAGCGTGGCCTCAAAGCGGGAATAGCCGTAGACGCGGGCGATCTCCTCGACGAGGTCGATCTCCCGCTCCAGGTCGGGTCGGAAGGTCGGCACCGCCAGGCGCATGATCCCCTCGCCGCCGCTCTCTTCCTTCACCTCCAGGCCCAGTCCACGCAGGGCCCCGGCGACCCAGGCCTCCTCCAGTTCCGCTCCCAGCAGGGACTCCGCCCTCTTCAGCCGCAGGTCCAGTTCCACCGCCACGATGGGGGCCGCCAGCACGTCCAGGGCCCCCCCGCGCACCTTTCCCCCGGCGTGCTCCTGCATCAGGAAAGCGGCGCGGTCGGCGGCCCGCGGACTTCCCGCGGGATCCACCCTCCGCTCGAAACGGTAAGAGGCCTCGGAGGGCAGTTCCTGCTCCCGCGCCGTGCGGGCCACGGATGCCGGGGAGAACGCCGCCGACTCCAGGAGGACCGTACGGGTGTCCGCGGATACCTCGGTGTCCTCCCCGCCCATCACCCCGGCCAGGGCGATGGCCCCGCGGCTGTCGCATATGAGCAGGGAGTGCGGTTGAAGCCGCCGGGAGACCCCGTCCAGGGTGACCAGGCCCTCGCCGTCCCGGGCGCGCCTGACGATGACCCGGCCGCCGGACACCTTCTCGGCGTCGAAGGCGTGCAGGGGCTGGCCCAGCTCCAGCATCACGTAGTTGGTGACGTCAACCACGTTGCTGATGGCCCGCACCCCGGCCAGCCTGAGCCTCAGCTGCATCCACAGCGGCGACGGGCGGACGGCCACGTCGTCGATGACCCTGGCCACGTAGCGGCTGCACAGCTCGGGTTCGAGTACCTCCACGGAGAACCCCTCGTCGGCGAGCCTGGCGGTCTCCTCCAGGCGTATCTCCGGCAGGCGCAGGGACTCGCCGGTCAGCGCCGCCACCTCCCTGGCCACGCCCAGCATGCACAGGCAGTCGGGGCGGTTGGGCGTTATCTCCAGGTCCAGCACGGCCTCGTCCAGCCCGAACAGGTCGACCAGGTTCGTGCCCGGCGGCAGTCCCTCCTCGAGCTCCAGGATGCCCGAGGAGTCATCGTTCAAACCCAGCTCCTCCCCGCTCAAGAGCATGCCCTGCGAGACCACTCCCTTGATCTCGGCCTCCCCGATGGTCCTGCCGTCGGCCAGGACGGAACCCGGGACGGCCACGGCCACGGTCAGGCCCTGCCGCACATTGGGGGCCCCGCAGGCGATCTCCTTAACCCCTTCTCCCCAGTCCACCTCGCAGAGGGTCAGGCGATCCGCCCGGGGGTGGGGCCTGGTCTTCCCGATCCGTCCAACCACCACTCCCCGGGCTCCGCGCGTCGGGAACTCCAGGGCCTCCACCGCGCTGCCCGAATTGGTGAGCACTTCCGCGAGGGACTCCGCGTCCAGTTCGACGTTCACGTATTGCTTGAGCCATTGCAGCGGTACTCTCATCAGCGGTAGCTCCTTCTTGCCTAGAACTGCCTCAAGAACCTCAAGTCGTTCTCGAACAAGAGGCGGATGTCGGGGATGCCGTACCTGAGCATGGCGATCCTCTCCACCCCCATGCCGAACGCGAATCCCGTGAACTCCTCGGGATCGTAGCCGACGTAACCGAAGACGTTGGGGTCGATCATCCCCGACCCCAGGATCTCCAGCCAGCCCGTCTGCCTGCAGAGCCTGCAGCCCCCTCCGTCGCAGAGCATGCAGGAGACGTCCACTTCGGCGCTGGGCTCGGTGAAGGGGAAGAAGTGCGGGCGGAAGCGGACCTGCCGGTCCTCCCCGAACATGGCCCGGCAAAAGCTCTCCAGCGTCCCCTTGAGGTCGCCGAAGGTGATGCCGCGGTCCACCGCGAAGCCCTCCACCTGGTGGAACATGGGGGAGTGGCTGGCGTCGGGAGCGTCGTGCCGGTAAGCCTTGCCCGGGGATATCACGAAGAGCGGCGGCTTCCGCTTCTCCATCACCCGCACCTGCACCGGCGAGGTGTGACAGCGCAGCAGGACGTCCTCCACCCCGCCCGACTCCGTGGTCACGTAGAAGGTGTCCGACAGGGACTTGGAGGGGTGGTTCTCAGGCGTGTTCAAGGCCTCGAAATTGTAGTAATCCAGCTCGACCTCCGGGCCCTCGACGGACTCGTAGCCCAGGCTGAAGAAGATGTCCTCGATCTCCTCGATGGTCGAGGTCACCAGGTGCCTCGCGCCCCTGGGCAGGTACCTCCCGGGCAGGGAGAGGTCGCAGGCCTCATCCGCGAGGGAGGCGGCCATCGCCTCGGCCTCCAGGGCGGCGCCCCTCTTCTCCAGCCCCTCCTCCACCAGGCGCTTGAGCATGTTTCCCAACCTGCCGGCGCGGGGCTTCTCTTCCTGCGGGAGGTCCTTGACCCCGGCCAGCATCAGGTTGATCTCCCCCTTGCGGCCCAGGAAGGCCACCCGCACGGCCTCGAGTTCCCCCAGCGAGCGGGCCCCGGAAACCGCCGCCAGGGCCCTGGCGGCCACTTCGCCGAACCGCGGGTCCGCGCGCAGCTCGGCGGGTATTCCCGCAGCGGCCTCTCCGTTCATCTCCCGCCTCCCGCTTCCCGCGGCCGGCCGCTTCCCGCGGCCGCGCTCCTTCTGGCCTCGTAAAACAGGAGCGCCGCCGCCGCCGCCACGTTCAGTGACTCCGCCCGGCCGAAGATGGGAATGCTCACCCGGCAGTCCGCCAGCGCCTGATCCTCGGGGGAGATGCCCCAGGCCTCGTTCCCCAGCATGATTACGCTCTTCTCCTTCCACTCATGCTCCCAGATGGTCTCTTCCGCCCTGGGGTCCGACCCCACTACCTCCCACCCCTCCGCCTTCAGCTCCCGCAGCGTCACCTCCGGCTCGTGGCCGATGCTCAAGGGCAGGTGGAACAGGGACCCCGCCGACGCCCGCACAGCCTTGGGGTTGTAGATGTCGGCCGAGGCCCTGCTCACCATCACCGACCCCATTCCCGCCGCGTCCGCGGCCCTGATCATGGTGCCCAGGTTCCCCGGATCCCTCACCCGGTCCAGGAAGGCCGCCGGGCCCTGCAGGCCGCCGCGGCCCGGCCATTCCTGATGGGAGAAGGGCAGCACCGCCACGATGCCCTGCGGGGTCACCGTTCCGGTGAGGGCCGCCATGACCTCGGGGCTCACCCGGTAGACCCTGGCGCAGCGCTCCGCGATGGGCCCGACCAGCCCCCTGACCCGCGCCTCCCCTTCCATCGTGAGGAAGAGGGCCTCGATGGCCACTTCGCTTGCCAGGGCCTCCTTCAGCAGTTGGAGGCCCTCGCCCAGGTACCTCTTCCTCTCGTGACGGGCGGACCTCTTCTTCAGCTTGAGGTAATCCTTGATGCGCGGGTTGCTCTTCGAGCTTATCTCGCCGGTCTTCAGCGTCCTCAGCCCGCTTTGACCTCCGCGAGGCCGGAGGCCTTCTCCAGCTCCCGGCGGGCCGTCTCCGCCAACTGGGCGAATGCTTCGGGCTCCTTCACCGCCAGGTCCGCCAGGTGCTTGCGGTCCACCTCCACCCCGGCGCTCTTGAGGCCGTAGATGAAGCGGTTGTAGCTGAGCCCGTTGAGCCGGGCGGCGGCGTTGATGCGCGCAATCCAGAGCCGCCGGAAATCCCCCTTGCGGTCACGGCGGTCCCGGTAGGCGTATTGCAGCGAGTGCATCACCTGTTCCTTGGCCACCTTGTACTGGCGGCTGCGGGCTCCCCGGTAGCCCTTGGCCATCTTCATTATCTTCTTGCGTCTCTTGCGGCTGGCCACCGCGTTCCTGGTCCTGGACATCTCCATCAGCTCCCTTGCGTCTTCTCTCTTCCGTCAGGCTCCGATGAGCTTCTTGGCCTTCTTGCGGTCCTGCGGGGCCACCTCCGCGGGCTGGTTGTAGGAACGCTTGCGGGTGGCGCTCTTCTTGGTCAGGATGTGGTTGCCGAAGGCCTTTCTGCGCATGATCTTGCCGTTCGCGGTGACGCGGAACCGTTTGGCGGCGCCGCGATGCGTCTTCATCTTGGGCATCTACTTCTCCTCGCTCTCTTCCTTCGCCTTCCTGGTGGAGGGGTGGGTATCCCCGCGCCGGTGCAGCACCGCCGGGGTGAGCACCATCACCATGTTGCGCCCGTCCAGTTTAGGCCTCGACTCCACCGAGCCCAGCTCCTGGATGTCCTCCGCCAGCCTGTCTAAAAGCTTCTCCCCCAGCTCCGTGTGGGTCATCTCCCTTCCCCGGAACATCACCGTCACCTTAACCTTGTGGCCCGATTCCAGGAAGCGCCGGACGTTTCGGGTCTTGGTCTCGTAATCGTGGGGGTCTATCTTCGGACGGTACTTCATCTCCTTGAAGGTCACCAGCGTCTGCCGCTTGCGCGCTTCCTTCATGCGCATGGTCTGCTCGTAGCGGTACTTGCCGTAGTCCATGATGCGGCAGACCGGCGGGCTGCCGTTGGGGTCCACCTCCACCAGGTCCAACCCCAGTTCATCGGCGACCTGCTGGGCGTCCTGCAGGGGCTTAATCCCCAGTTGCTGGCCGTCCACCGAGATGAGGCGCACCTCCTTGGCCCGGATACTCTGGTTTATCTTTGCGTCCAGCCCTCCACCACATCCTCTCTTCACTCAACGAGGCACAATAAAAGGGACAGCGGCAGCGGCCGCCATCCCCGGCTTATCGTCCGCAAGAACCCGGCCGCTCTGCGCCGCAAGGTGAGGAGCCCTTGCGCTCCTGCTTTTGCCATTCGATTTCCGCTACGAAGTATAGGCCATCCGGCCGCTCCTGTCCAGAGCCGGCCGTGGCCGGGGCCCGCAGTTGCAGCCCCCGGCCGTCCCTCGCCCGCAAACCCTGCCGGGGGCCGCAGGGCCTCCCCGTGCAAGAAAAAAGCCGCGACAAGGCGGCTTGTTTCTGGTGGAGCCGGGGGGACTTGAACCCCCGACCTCTTCCATGCCAAGGAAGCGCGCTCCCTCTGCGCCACGGCCCCTCGTTCTTAAAGGTCATCCCGGGTGCGACCCAGAGATGTAGTATATTCCCGGCCCCCCTCCCCGTCAATACGCGCGGCGGGGGCGCCCCGGCTCAAGCCCCGAAGCCGGCGGAGATCCCGTCTCCCTCCTCCGCCCACTCCACCGGCGGGGCGTCCTTCCAGAGCCTCTCCAGCTCGTAGAAGTCCCGGTCCTCCTGGAGGAAGATGTGTACCACCAGGTCCACGTAGTCCAGCAGCACCCACCGCCGGTACCTCTCCCCCTCCCTTCTTGCCGGTTTCTCCCCCAGGTTCCGCAGCCGCTCTTCCACGGCCTCCTGTATCCTGGCCACCTGCTTGTCGTTGCCCGCGCTGCAGATGATGAAGTAATCCGTGAACGTGGTCGCCCCGCGCATGTCCAGTACCAGCACGTCGCGGGCCTTTACATCGGCTGCCGCCCTGGCGGCGGCTATGGCCCTCTCCCTCAATTCCGCCTTGATCGACCTCCCTTCCATTCGTCCGCATCCAGATTACCACGCGCACGCGGGGTTCGGCCAACCCCTCAAGGGCCGACCAGGGAGGCGGCGAGGTCGCTGCCGACGATCAAGGTGATGCCCTCGCGCTCCCCGCAGCACTCGACCTTGGGGATCTTGAACAGCATGGCCAGGTACTTGGCATAGGCCTCGACCAGGGGGTCTTCCGGCGCGTAGCGCAAGGTGCTGGCCTGGTGGGAGAAATCGTTGAACTCCTGCCCGCCTTCCACCACCTTGGCGTTCCGGCCCGCTTCGGCGACCTCGTAGCCCTTCGACTCCAGCATGGCCTTGGCGGCGCTGCCCGCGCCCACCACGCCGCAGCCGTTGAGCACCTCTATCCGCGGCGCTTCGTAGAAGGCGATGCCGCTTGCGCTTCCCCGGGACCACGCCGCGGCCAGCGAAGCCAGGTAGTCGGCGTTCCCGCCCTCACCGGAGGGCGCCGGGCTCAGCTGGAAGGGTGCCGCGGGGTTGCGCAAGGCCTCCGAGAGCGCCTCCGCCGGCCAACCCGCCAGTTCTCCCAGCACCTCGGGCAGGTAGGCGCGGCCCCGTTCGCAGCGCTCCGCGTATTCGTCGGGCCCCCCTTCGGCCAGCAGGTAGGCCAGCACCCGGTCGGTGTCCTTCAACACCTGGCCGGCCGCCAGGCTCTCCCTGGCCTTGGTGAAGGGGTTGAGGACCTCGCAGTCCCGGGCCACCCGCACGGGGGGAAAGCCCGTCTCCTCCGCCAGGATCAGCAGGCTCTTGAGGGGTATCGCCGCCACGTAGTGGACCGGCTGTCCCGTCAAGCCTTCCACCATGTAGCGGAGCGACTGCGTGCGCTCGCCTTTGGCGGACAGCGCCCGGGCTAGGCTCAAGTCGGTGCCGTCCTGGTCCTTGCCCACGATCCCTTCCGGAAGGATGAAGCACCCCGCAGCGGCGCCATCCGCCCAGGAGACGCGCAGAAGCGCCCGCACCTCTCCTTCCTCCGTCAGGCAGACCAGGGTGTTGATGGAGGCATCCCGGATCTCCTGCCCCGTGAGCGGGTTCACCAGGAAGTCCCCGGCCCCCTCGCCGCCCGGGGGCTTTCCATCCGCCCGGGATCCGCGGGCCCGTTCTTCCAGCCAGCGGGCAGCGCCCTTGACCGAGTCCCACCTCCAGGCGGCCGCCAGGGCCGCGGCCGCCAGCAGCAGCGCCGCCACGACGGCCAGGCCGGACCTCCTCCGCCTTCTGGACCTCTGATCCCGCCTCAAGGCGGTGCGGTAACCGCCGCCGGCCTCTCCCGCTGCCGTCCCGCCTTCCGGCGGAAGGGGGCTGTCCGGGCTCGCGTTTCCCCGCGGACAGGCGGCGTCGCGGCCGTCGGCCTCCCCCGGTTCCCCGATTCTGCCGTTCCCGCCGATCATGCCGGCCCTACCCGTACAGCCTGTGTTTTTCTATGTAGGCGGCAACGTCGTCGGGCACCAGGTATCGAACGGACCTTCCGGCCCCGGCCCTGCGCCGGATCTCGCTGGAGGAGATCTCCAGGCCCGGCATGTCCATGCGGATGATGCGCGGGTGGTCCGCGAAGCGCCTCCCTTCCTCCGCGGCCGCGCCCTCCCGGTCGGCCTCGGCCTGCGCCCGGGGCCGCTTCACGGCGATGATGGTGCACAGTTCCAGCAGCGCTTCGGGCTCCTTCCAGCTCCCCAGTTCCAGGAGGGCATCGTCCCCGGCGATGAAGTACATCTCGCTGCGCTCGCCGTAAGCCTGCTTCAGCAGGCGCATGGTGTCGACGGTGAAGGAGGGGGCGGGCCTTGCGATCTCCGCCCGGGACACCTGGAAGGCCCGGTTGCCGGCGGTGGCGATGACCGCCATGAGGTAGCGGTGCTCGGCCTCGCTCAGCGCTTGCTCCTGCTTGAAGGGGGATGCCGCCGCGGGGACAAAGACCACCTCGTCCAGCCGGAACTGCTCGCAGGCCTCCTGGGCCGCCAGCAGGTGCCCCGCGTGGATGGGGTCGAAGGTCCCGCCCATGACCCCGATGCGCCTGGACCTGAGCCGTCCCATCTTTACGGCCTCACCTGCCCGTCACCGTAGACGATGAACTTGGTGGTGGTCAGCTCGCGCAGGCTCATGGGCCCCCGCGCGTGCAGCTTCTGCGTGGAGATGCCGATCTCCGCGCCCAGCCCGTACTGGTTGCCGTCGGTGAAACGGGTGCTGGCGTTGACGTACACGTCGGCCGAGTCCACCGCCGCGGTGAAGCGCCGCGCGGCGGAATAATCCCGCGTTAGGATGGCTTCGGAATGCCGGCTGCCGTACTTGTTGATGTGGCTTACGGCCTCCTCCAGGCCCTCGACCACCTTCACCGCCAGGACCAGGTCCAGGTATTCGGCGTACCAGTCGTCTTCCGTGGCTGCGGCCGCTCCCGGCAGGTAGCGGCGGGCGGCCTCGCAGGCGCGCAGCTCCACCCCCTCGGCCTCAAGCGCCGCGGCGGCCCGCGGCAGGAAGCTGGGGGCGATGTCCGCGTGCACCAGCATGGTCTCCATGGCGTTGCAGACCCCCGGGCGCTGGACCTTGGCGTTGACCGCGATGGCCAGGGCCATCTCCTCGTCGGCCGAGGCGTCCACGAAGACGTGGCAGTTCCCGACCCCGGTCTCGATGACCGGCACGGTGCTCTCCTCCACCACCGTCCTGATGAGCCCCTCCCCTCCCCGGGGGATGAGCACGTCCACCAGGCCGCGCAGGCGCATCAACTCGCGCGCCGATTCCCGGTCGGTCAGGGGGATGAGCTGGATGGACCCGGAGGGCAGTCCCGCTCCTTCCGCCGCTTCTGAGATGACGCGGGCGATCGCCTGGTTGGACTGGAAGGCGGAGGAGCTTCCGCGCAGGATGACCGCGTTGCCGCTCTTCAGGCAGAGGGAGGCCGCGTCAACGGTCACGTTGGGCCGCGCCTCGTAGATGATGCCGATGACCCCCAGCGGCACCCGCACCTTCTGGATGTCCAGCCCGTTGGGAAGCTTCCATCCTTCAACCACCTCGCCCACGGGATCGGGCAGTGCGGCCACTTCCCGCAGGCCCGCCGCCATTCCCTCTACGCGTTCTTCCGTAAGGGTCAGCCGGTCCATAAGCGCGGCGCTGATGCCGGCCTCCTGCCCCGCCTCGAGGTCGAGGGCATTGCTTGCAAGGACGGCCCGCAGGTTATCCAGCAATGCGTCGGCCATGGAGGTCAGCGCCGCGTTCTTGACCCCGGTTGGCAGGCAGGACAGCTCCAGCGCCGCCTGCTTGGCCTTGACCCCGATCTCCTGCACCGCCGTCATGCTCCCATCCCTCCCCTGTCCTCGTACCCGGGAATCCCGGCCCGTCAGATGCTCAATAACACCAGGCAGTTGCGGTGAACCGCCTCCTGGCAGGCGCCGCCCAGCACGCGGGAGGCTTCTTGCGAGCGGAGCCCCTTGATGGACTGGAGGTCCGTGCTGGAGTAGTTCACCAGCCCGCGGGCCAATACCCTGCCCTCCTCGTCCACGATCTCCACCATCTCCCCGTCCAGGAAATCCCCCTCCACCGCGAGTATCCCCGCAGGCAGCAGGCTCTTGCCGCCGTGCCGGACGGCCTCCGATGCCCCGCGGTCCACGCAGATGCGCCCGGCCGGCCTGGGCCCGAAGGCGATCCAGCGCTTGCGGCTGTCCATGCTCTTCTCCGCGGGAGGGAAGTAGGTTCCTTCCTCCCTGCCGTCGAGAACCTTGCTCAGCAGCCTCCTTCTGCGTCCGTTGAGGATGATCATGCCCGCGCCGGAGGCCGTGGCGATGCGGGCGGCCTCGATCTTGGTGCTCATGCCGCCGGTGGCGTGCTTCCCCCTGGTCCCCTCGGCCAGTCCCTCGATCTCCGGGGTGATCCTCTCCACCCGGGGTATCAACCGGGCCTCCTTATCGACTCCGGGGTCGGCGGTGAAGAGGCCGTCGGTATCCGTCAGCATCACCAGCAGTTCCGCCCCTATGAGCCCCGTGACCAGCGCCGCCAGCCGGTCGTTGTCGCCGAAGCGTATCTCCTCCACGGCCACCGTATCGTTCTCGTTGATGATGGGCAGCGTCCCCAGTTCCAGCAGCCTCCGCAGGGTATTGCGGGCGTTCAGGTACTGCTGCCGGCGGGTCATGTCGTACTGGGTGAGCAGCACCTGCCCGGCGGTGACGCCGTGCTCGGCGAAGAGCTCGGAATACAGCTCGACCAGGCGGATCTGCCCGACGGCCGCCGCCGCCTGCAGCGTGGGTATGTCGCGCGGGCGCTCCCGCAGCTTGAGCGCCCCCACTCCCGCCGCGATGGCTCCCGAGCTCACCAGGACCACTTCCCTGCCGGCCCGGCGGATGGAGGCGATCTCCTCCACCATCTCCCGTATGCGGGAGCGGTCCAGCCTCCCGCTGGGACGGGTCAGGGAGTGGGTTCCCACCTTGACGACCATCTTCTTCACCTGGAGGTTCCGCATGATGAAGATAATTATACTCCAGCGGGCGCCCTCGCGCAGAACGGCAGCTCCGTCGGCAGGCCCGTCCGCTGCCGCGGTCATGACCGCAGAAGGTCTTTCGTCCGCCTCGCGGGGGCCCGATCCCCAGGCCACCGCTCCATCCTGCGCTCCCCCCGGGCGGCCTGGCGGTGAACTCCGGCGGTGCCTATAATTATGGCATGAAGATTTATGCGCTCATCGGCGCGTGCGCCCTGCTGGCCGCGTCGGCGGCCTTCCTGCTCCTCTACAACCGCCTGGTGCGCCTGCGCAACCGTGCCGTCGCGGCCTGGCACGGCGCGGAAGTGGAGCTCAAGCGCCGCTACGACCTCATCCCCCTGATGGCCGGCACGGTCAGGGGATACGCCGCCCACGAAGCCGCCGCCTTCCGGCTGGCGGCGGAAGCCCGGGAGCGGGGCGAGAGCGCGGTCACCCTGGGCGAACACGCCGAAGCCACCGCTTCCTCCTCGTCCGCCTTCGCCGCCCTCTACGCGGTATCCGAGGCCTATCCCGACCTCAAGGCCTCGGAAGAGTTCCGCAAACTGCAGGAGGAGCTGCGGCACACCGAGGCGGTCATCGCCAATGCCCGCAAGTACTACAATGCCTGCGTCATGCACTACCAGAACTCCCGGCAGCGTTTTCCCGGCAGCCTTCTCGCCGGGACATTCAAGCGCACCTTTCCTGAGATGGAGTACCTGGAACTGGGGGCGGAGAGGGGCTGAGGCTCTACTCCGCGGGCGAAGCGCCGCCGGAGCCCCCGCCGTAGAACCCCCCCGCGAAGCCTCCCCCCCCGCTTCCCCGCACGGCGGGCCGGGAAGCGAGGGCCTCGTCCACGCTGCGGGCCAGGCCGCTCAAGCTCGCAGCCAGGCGGGAGGCGCCTCCCTCGCCGGCACCCTCGAGCCACTCCGGCGGCGCGTCGGCGACCCCCTCGAACCTGGCCGCCCAGGCCGCGGCGACCCCCAGCACCATGGCGTAGGGCAGGCCCTCCTGGAACTCCTCCGCGCCCATGGGGGCCGCCCCCCGCCCCTCTGCGCCCCGCAGGTATTCCCGGAAGTCCCGCGCGTGCCTGCAGGCTTGCGAACCCTTACGGGTCAAGCGCGGCATGGCCAGGGACGCGGCCAGGAGCATCAGGCCGCAGAGCGCAAATGCCGGGGCGAACAGCTGGAAGTGGCCGATGTCCAGCCGGGCGGCCAGGAGGCGCCAGGCCGCCAGGGAGGCGGCGGAGATGCCCAGCCCCAGGCAGGCGTAGAGGAACTTGACCCTCCCGGTGTCCGTGTAGATGAGCTCTTCCTCTGCCGCCAGTCCCTCGACGGCCCCCAGGATGAACGGAAGGCGCGCGCGGAACCCGCCCTCCAGGTCCGACACCGCGGCTGCCTCGCCCGACTCGAACAGCCCCTCCATCAGTTCCCTCTCGAAGGCTTCCAGTTCCCCGGCCGCCTCCCTCCGCCGGCGGAAGCCGTAGGCGGCCCGGGTGAGCCGGGCATCCTCGACCCGCTCGGAGATAACGAGATAGCCGCGCCTGGCCAGGTCGACGATGGTGGCCGCGATGTCGCCCGGCCTGGGCCTCCCCTCCAGCAGCAGGCCGACCACGGCCGGCGGCAGGCCGGGCGGCGAGGAGCTTCCGGCCGTCCCCTCCGGCGTGAGGCCGAAGTCGCGCCTCCGCCTCAGCCAGTGGGTCAGCACGAGCAGGAAGGCCAGCAGGACGAAGGCCGCGGCGAGCAGGGCCACCGTCGCCAGGAAGGAGTCGCGGTACTGCCAGGGCACCGCCACGGTCCCCTTGGGGAAGGAGATGTCGGCGGCATAGGTCGTGCCGGGCGCGACCTGCGAGGCCCTCCACCAGGCGGTTCCGCCCTCCACCCCGTGACCGTAGGCCGCCGGAAGCGCGGCCCCGGCGATGGGCATCTCCGCGCGCACCCGGCCCATGTCCGTCCCCGCGGGCAGGCGCACCCGGATCTCGGAGGACCTTAAGGGCACGCCCCGCTCCCCGGAGACCGCGTCGAGAACGAGACGGTCATACCCGTCGCAGTAGACGACGGCCCCGGTCACGCGGTACTCGATTATCCAGCCGAGCTGCTGGTCCCGGGCCGAGAACTCGATGTGCACCCGCCGCCCTCCCTCGATGTCCTCGACGCTCCACCTGCCTGCGTCGTAGGCGTCGCCCGCGAGGTCGTACACCCGGATGTCCCGGAAACGGACCCGACCGCAGGTCCTGCCGCCCGCGCCGCCCACCGCCGCGACGGTGAGGTCGCGGTCCAGGGAGCCGAAGCTCCCCCGGAAGTTGGCCACCTGGGTCTCGCGCACCGTTAGCGAGGCGTCCGGGTGGACGGTTATCTCGGCGTCGAACCGCTCATAATCCCAGCTCCCGGCGGAGTAGGAGTCCTGCGGGGCCTCCGTGCCCGCACCCGGACGCATGATGGATGCGGGCCAGTAGCAGGAGAACAGGTAATAGGCGTCGGGGGGGATGTCCCGGGAGCGGCAGGTGGCGGCCGAGCCGCCCTGCAGGCCGGTGTCCACCAGGCCCTCATACCCTACGGGGTAAGCCCAGAGATCGAGGTCTGAGGGGTTGATCCGTTCCGGCAGACGGATGGTCACCGCACTCTGCTCGATGGGAGCGGCGTGGACCTCGGGGGTCGCGCTCCAGCGCAGACCGACGCGGTCCCCCGCTCTATCCAGCGCCTCGTAGAGGAAATAATCGTAGACGACGGCGGATTCGCCGGCCACCCCGCTGGCATCGTACCACAGGGTGATCCCCTCGTCGCCGCGCTGGACTTCCTGCACGCCCTGGGGCAGCGGATTGCCGGCCTCGTTGAGGACCTGGGGCCGGTGGACGGCTCCGTATTTGAAGGGGATGTAAATGCCCACCTTCTCGCCCCTGCCCTGGAAACGGTAGGCCACCCTCTCCTGTACGTGGAGGACGTAGTCGGGCTCCACGGTCACCTCGACCGCATGGGAGGAATAGGTGAAGCGATGCCCCTGCCTGCCGTCCTGGGCCCGCAGGGGCGGAAGATGGCCTGCCAGGACCACCGCCGTGAGCAGGGCACCCAGGGCGGCGCCGGCCCACCGCCCGGTCGCTGCTCCCTTCCTCAAGCGCACCACCAGCCGAACCCTCCCGACCTTTCCCTCCAGCGCCGTTCCTCCCCCTTCACCTTGCATGATAGCACAGCAGAGCATGCCGGAAACCGGCCCTCGACCAAGGATTGTCGGTGCAGCGGCCTTGTGCTAAGATAGCCTCTGCGCGGCATTGCGCTGGGGGATCGTCTAGCGGTAGGACGCGAGACTCTGGATCTCGTTGCGAGGGTTCGAATCCTTCTCCCCCAGCCAGGGCGTAAGCGGCCGGTTGGCCGTCTGGTATAATCGACTTGCGTGGCGCATTAGTCTAGTTGGCCTAGGACGCCGCCCTCTCAAGGCGGAGATCACGGGTTCGAATCCCGTATGCGCTACCAGCGACACGGCGGGCCGGGTGAATATCCCGGCCCGCTCCCTTTTTCCGCGCCCTGACGCGCGTTGGCTCCGGGCTCCCGGCGCGTGCTAGAATTAGTCTCGAAGTGGCCGCCGCAGATGATGGAGGGTACCCGTATGTCCGGAACGAAGGCCCCGCGGACCGCCCCGGCCGGCCATGGAGCCGCAGGCCGAGGGCGCGCCCGCCTCGCGGGCGCCCCTCTTTCGACCGCAGGCCGGGTGCGGCATTGCCGCCCGCTACAGGCGATGGACGGATGAGCCGCCTGCGCCCGGTCTTTCAGAAGGAGTCGGGCCTCTTCCTGGTGGCCATGAAAGGCGACCTCCAGGGGGCCCGCCGCCTGCTCGGGAAGAGGCGGCGGGTGAACATCAAGGACGCCCGGGGCAACACGCCGCTGCACTACGCCGCGGAGAGCGCCAACACCGGCCTGGCGGCCCTCCTCCTCTTCCGCAAGGCCCGGGTCGGCTACCGCAACCGCAGCGGCGCCACGCCGCTGTACCTGGCGGTCAGGGCGGGCGATGCGGGAATGGCCGCCCTGCTCATCGACGCCGGCGCCGGGGTGAACAGGCGCAACCGCGAAGGGGACTTCCCCCTGCTGGCCGCCGCCAGGCAGGGAAGGGCCGACCTGGTCGAACTGCTCGTCGGCCGCGGGGCCGCCGTCAACCGCAGGGACCGCAGCGGGAGCACCCCGCTCCACCTCGCCTGCCGGGACGGCCGGTACGACATCGCGCGCCTGCTGCTCGAGGCCAAGGCCGACCCCAACGTCTGGGACAGGGAGAAGCATACCCCCCTCCACCTGTCCACCCTCCCCGAGATCTCGCAGCTCCTCGTCGACCACGGAGCCAGGTTCAAGAAACGCCGGGAGCCGCACGAGCCGCCCCGCGAGGAGGCCGCGTCGCGCCGGCGGAGGAGAAGGGCCGCGAAGCCTTCCGGCGGCCAGCCCCCTTCCGGGGACGGGCCTTGCGCCGCGGGGTCGCTTTCCGGGCCGCCCCTTGAGCCGGAGAGCCCCTGCCCGTCACGGGGAGAGGATGCCGCCCGTCCTGCGTGACACCTCCACCAGCAGTTCTTCGTCGTCGGAGGGGAAGGGCTTGATGCCGTCGAATTCCGAACAGCGCTTGTTGACCGCGCAGATGGCCCCCAAGGGCTTGCCCTCCGGGCAGACCGGCGCCACCAGCAAGGAAACGATGTCGTCACGGGTGGTGACGATGAAGCGCGGGTCGCGCCGCGCATCGGCCACGTTGACGGTAAGGCGGTGGGCCAGCGACCAGCCCGCCAACCCGTCCTGAAGCCGGATGGGACGCGACTTCCCCGCCGGTCCCCGGACCTTGCCGTAGACGGCCTTCAAGGCGAAGGTCTTCCCGTCCCGGCTGATCCCCAGCACCGCCGCCCTCTCCGACGAGAGGGCCTTGGATACCGCTGCCGCCAGGAGCTGCAGGGCCCGTTCGCGGTCCTTAAGGGCAAGGAGCGTGTCGCACATGCGCCGGACGAACTCCCGTGCGCACACCGCCGCCCTCTCCCGCTCCGCCGCGTGCAGCCCCCGGATGACCGGCAGGGCCTCCTCGACCAGGTCCATGACGGGCTCCATGCCGCCCTCTTCGTCCAGCCGCTTGATCCTCAGCATCATCAGGCTGTCGCCGTCCAGCTCACTGACCAGCTTGTAGTGGACCTCGCCGGCCTCCCAGCCCCCGCCCTCGGACGGCTCTCCCAGGCAGACCTGGTAGGGCTGTCGGGCCGCGAGAGTCCCGCCCCTGAACCCGGAGCCCTTATGGTAATCCCACCAGACCTGGCCGCTCAACCGCGAGACTAAAAAGGCCGAGCACGGGCTGCCGGTGAGCTGGTGGACGGTGTCCACCAGCAGGGTGAGGTTCTCCCTGACCTCCCGTTTCCTCTCAAATGAGCCGCGCAGACCTTCGCCGAGTGCCCGGTCCCACGACGCCGTCACTGGTCTTCCCTGGCGGGGAACTCGCCTTCCTTGCCTCCGGCCGCCCCCTTGAAGCCGTTGACACCGGTGACATACTTGATGGACTTGAGGTCGCCGCAGGAGAAGGGGGGCAGATAGCGGTAGTAGGTCTTCCCCTCTTCCTCCACCGCCTCGAGGATCTTCATGGATACCAGCTTCTCCAGCTGGCCGAGGACCTGCTGCGGCCGGAAGTCGAAGTTCTTGGCAATCTCGTCGGGAGCCTCGTAGTAATCGGGGTTGCGATGATAGAAGGAGATCAGCTCGATGCGGACCACGCTGTCCGGCACCTTGGCCTTCATGAACCCGTTATCGCCCGTCAATTCACGCCCCTTCCCGCTGACGGTATCCGACGATATGGCTCTAAGTGAATTATGACAGCGTGAAGGGGGTATTTGGGCGGAAATCTGGGGAACGGTGCCGATTATCCCGTGAAAGGTCACTTTCCTCGGCTCAACGACCTCGCTCCGCCTTCCGTTCCCGGGCCCGCCGGCCCTTGCGTACCCTAGAAGAGCAGGGTGCGGGCGATGCCCTCGTACATCCCCTCGGCCACGATCTTCCCGCTCAAGGCGGCGAAGACCACCCCTCCCGGCCAGACGGAGTAGTGGCCGGCCATGTACAGGTTCTCCACGGGGGTCTTGAACCTCCCGAACCTCCCGTAGAGAGGGGTCTTATACATGTCGTAGGACCATCCCATGATGGAACCCTCGGGGTTGAGGGTATACCTGGAGAGGGTGCGCGGCGTTGCCAGGTCCTTGAAGACCACCCTGTCGCGGAGCCCGGGGATCAAGCCCTCGCTGTCCTCGATGATGTCGTTAAGGACCCTCTCCTTGAGGCTGCGGTACTCGTCGGTGCGGACGGTGGGGTCCTCCGATCCCGTCCCCCACCCGTTCATCCAGTGGTAGGGGGTGCGCACCTGGACGATGACGGAGTTCATGCCCGGCGGGGCCAGGGTCTTATCGTGCATGGAGCACCAGGTGAACATGGACATCCCTTTGCGGTGGATGTCTCTATCGTAGTTGCTGTCCACGAAGCCGTAGGTGCGCCAGTAGAGGGCGTGGGCGGCCTTGAGGCTGCGGGCCAGCTCTTCGTGGTCCATGTCCAGCCCCAGCAGGGCGGTGGACATGGCATAGCTGACCGGCGCGCCCTTCAGCCTCTCTCCGTACCTCCCCGGAATGAGGGATTGGTCGATCATCCCCCCCAGCAGCCGCTTGGGGTTGCCGGTGTTGACGATCCTGTCCGCGAAGTACCGCTCCCCGTCCGCCGTCTCCACGCCCACCGCCCTCCTCCCCCGGGTGAGGATCCTTTCCACGGTGGCGGAGAGCCGCAACTCGCCTCCCTTGGCTGCAAATCCCGCGGCGAGCAGGTCCGCCAGGGCCTGCATCCCTCCGCGGGGGTACCAGTAGTCGTTGACGAAGCTGTACCAGAAGGAGAAGTACATGAACAGGAGCATGTTGGGGTCCCCGAACTCCCCCAGGAGATAGGCCAGGCGCGGGTCTTCGAAGAGCTGCCGCCCCTTCTCCCTTCCGGTCATGGTCAGCCCCTCCCTGGCCAGGGGCAGAAAGCCCAGGGCGACCCTGCTCATGCGGGCGAGGACCCTGTACTTCTCCCTGCCGCGCAGCACCAGGGGAAAGGGCATCTCCCCCATCATCCCCCGCATCACCTCGCAACCCGGCACCAGGTAGTCGAACCAGCGGTCGATGCCGGCGGCCGATGCGGGAAAGTAACGCTTGAAGTCCTCCCGGATCTGGGCATAGTCTCGCAAGGGGACGTCGCAGTCCGGGGTGGCCCAGCGCCACGACCCGCGGTCCCACTGCGCGGGATCGTAAAGCCCCAGGTCGGAGAGGATGGGAAAGAGGATTCCCACCGACTCGGTGGACTGGCAGCCGCAGTCGAAGTAGAACCCCTTGCGCCGTATCCCCTGGATATTGCCGCCCGGCTGCCTGCCGTGCTCCAGGAGGAGCGTCTTCCTGCCCGCGCGCGCAAGGTAATTGCCGCAGGTGAGGCCGGCCACGCCCGCCCCGATGATGATGGCATCGTACTTCCTCTGATCCGTCACGGCCCCTCCTTCTCCGCGCCCCGCGCCCGGGCTAGGTAACGTCCACCTTGTCGCTCAAACGCCCGATGCACTCCTCGATGAAGGCGGGGTTGTCGACGGTGATCCTGACGGCCTTGCGCTTGCATACGGTGGCGCAGCGGCCGCATCCCTTGCACTCCTCCTCGTCCACCACGGCCACGCCCCCCTCCACCTTGATGGCCTCAAAGTTGCAGACCTCCTCGCAGAGCCCGCAGCCGTTGCACCCGTCGGTGATCTCCACCTTGACCCCTTCCAGCTTGACCAGGAGGCCGCGCGCCTCCTTAGACGCCAGGGGCATGCTGGTGGTGAGGCAGCAGCAGGGGCAGCAGTGGCAGATGGTCATGAGGTGGGCATGGTCCCTGACCCCCAGCATGATGGCGTCGCCCTTGAAGCGCCCCAGGCAGGAGACCAGGCCCATCCGGGTGGCCTCGCGCAGATGCTCCAGGGCCTCCTCCCTGGTGACGTGCCTGCCCACCTCGGGGCGGACGCCGCGCGCCGCCGCCCCGATGAAGGTGCAGCCGAAGTCCGCCGGGAAGTCATCGCAGTCGTTCCCGCTGCGGCAGGGGCAACGGCTGAGGATGACGTGGTGGCACGCCTCGTTGATGAAGTGCTCGATGATGCTCACCGGCGCCGCGGCCGACTCCGGCAGAACCAGGTCCTGGTTGATGGGAATGTAGGTCAGGGTCAGGTTGTCGGAGTCCATGAACCTCTTGCCGATGAAGCTGAAGCCCGGCCAGTTGGTCATCTTGAAGGCCAGGTCCTTGTACTTGTAGAGGCTTAAGATCCTGTCGAAACTGCGCTTGCTCCTACCCATGCCGCCTACCTCCTCTTGCCGGCGCTGACTCCTTGCGGCCGCCCTCCCGCCTCAGACGAAGTAGCGGAAGGGCATCTTGGGCGCATTGACCAGGAGCATCTTGGCGTAGCGCCAGTCAGACGGCTCGGTCGCCGCCGCCGCCAGCGCCGCCAGCGCCGCCAGGAGCCCCGCCGCCAGGAGCAGCCTTCTCATCCCCGCACCGCCTTTCATCAGTTGTCCCTCACGATGTGGCCGGCCGTGATGATGCCCCCGGCAACCACCGTGCATACCCCGCCCCCCGGGTGGGTGGAGGCGCCCGCCAGGTAGAGGTTCTTTACGGACTTGGACTTGTTGGAGGGGCGGAACATGGCCATGTGCGATATGTCGGTCTGGATGCCGTAGACGGCGCCTCCGGGATGGAGCAGCATCCGCTCCAGGTCCCTGGGGGTGGCCATATCCCGGTAGACCACGTGCCTGGAGAGGTCGGGCACGATGTACTTCTCCACCGTCGCTATGGCCTCATCGATGTAGCGCTCCTTGCGGCGGTCCCAGTCGTCGCCGGCGATGCTGTAGGGCGCCAGCCCCATGTGGGTGAGGATGTGCCTCCCTGGCGGCGCCAGGCCGGGGTCGATCCCGGTGGGCCAGGAGACCAGGCCCATGATCTCCGGCGAGCCGTCGACCTCGAAGATCTTCCCTTTGAGGTAGTATTCGCTCCAGAAGTCGTTCATCACCGCCGGCCCGGTCAGGGTCAGGGTGTGATGGGCGCGCAGGGGCGGCTCATAATCGATGCCCAGGTAGATCATGGGACAGGGCATGGAGAGCCGCATGGAGTCGATGCCCCGCCAGACGTACCAGGGAAGGTGTTCGCGCCCGATCATCTCCATGTAGACCTTCTTGGCGTTGACCGCCCCCACCACATTGCGGGCGGTGATCACCGTGCCGTCCCACAGCTCCACCCCGACGGCCCTGCGGCCCTCCACGAGGATCCTGACCACCCGCTGGCCCAACCGCACCTCGCCGCCCAGGTCGGTGAAGGCGTCCATGATCCCTGCGGGTATGCCGATCATGCCCCCCGGCGGGTAGTAGATGCCCTGGTGCTCCAGCAGGCCCACGACGGCGTACATGCCGGCGCAGAGGTCCGGGGGAAGGCCGGCGTAGAAGGACTGGAAGGCCATGGAGGCCAGCACGTCTTCGTTGCTGAAGTACTTGCCCACGATCTTCTGGTGGGTGGTGAGGAACATGGGCAGCGCCTTGAGCATCCCCGGGTACTTGACCACCAGCCTGACGATGTCCCGAAAGCCCTGGCAGGGCGCGTAGAAGAAGTTGTCCACCAGCTTCCTGACCACCGGGGTATAGTCGCGTGCGAACTCTAGGAAGGTCCGGCCGTCTTCGGGCGACAGCCGCCCGATGACCTCGGCCGTCTCCTCCACGCTGACGGGGTAGGCGAAGCGCACGCCCCGCCTGATGTCGCAGTAGTCGTAGATGGGGTCCACCGGCACCAGGGGGATATACTTCTCGCGCTCGAGGCCCAGCCGGCGGAAGAGCTCCTCGAAGGAGTCGATGACCTCCACCACGCTCGCCCCCACGTCGAAGCGGTAGCCCTCGGCCTCGAAGGTGGAGCAGCACCCCCCGACCCTCTCCGACTGCTCCAGGACCAGGGTCTGCATGCCCGCTTTCTGGCAGAGAGCCGCCGCCGAGAGCCCGCCCGCGCCGCCGCCTATCACCACCACGTCATAGTCGGGCATCTTCACCAACCCCTCCCCGCTCAAGGACATGGATAACGGCCGAGCACATTATACCACTCACCGCTACGGGGGCGCCGCCGGCGCCCGCCCTCCCAGCGCCTCCAGCACCGGCGCGAGGTCCGGCGGGAGCGGATCGGTGAAGGAGAGTTCCTCGCCGGTCAGGGGCTGGCGGAAGTCGAGGCGCCAGGCGTGCAGGAACTGGCGCTCCAGCCCGCCCGGAATCCCGCCGCCTCCCCTCCTTCCATAGACGCGGTCCCCGGCCACGGGATGGCCGATGTGAGCGAAGTGGACCCTTATCTGATGGGTGCGGCCGGTGACCAGCTCCGCCTCCACCAGCGTATAGCCCTCCAGGCGGTCGAGCACCCGGAAGTGGGTCACCGCTTCCCGCCCGTCCCCGACTACCGCCGTCCGCCTGCGGTCCCGCGGGTCCCTTCCCAAGGGCGCGTCGATGGTCCCGGCCCGGCTGTCGGGCGAGCCCTCTATCAGAGCCAGGTAGCGCCGCTCCATCTCGCGGCGGCGGACCATTGACTTGAGCGCCTCGAACGACTCCTCGCGCTTCGCCACCACCAGCAGGCCGGAGGTGTCGCGGTCCAGGCGGTGCACGATGCCCGGACGGTCGCCGCCGCCGGCGGGCTCCAGGTCGGGCAGGGCGTGGAGCAGGGCATTGACCAGGGTCCCGTCGCGGTGGCCGGCCGCCGGATGGACCACCAGGCCGGCCTGCTTGGAGACGACGGCCATGTCCCGGTCCTGGTAGACGATGGTGATCGGTATGGGCTGCGGCCGCGGGCCGTGGTCCCGCTCCTCCGGGAGGGTGACCACGATGGCCTCGGCGCCGCTGAGGCGGTAACTCTTCCCCGCGGGCCTGCCCTCCACCAGGACCTGCCCCTGCAGGATCATCTCCTGGACGCGGACGCGGGATATCCCGGTGGCGGAGGATACGGCGGAATCCAGCCGCTCGCCCGCGTGCCCGGGTAGCCGGAGCGTCAGCGGCTCCAACTAGGGACGGACCTCCGGAAGGAGCCTGGCGCGGAAGAGCAGCACCAGACCCGCCCCCGCGGCGAGCGCAAGGCTCATCACCTGGAAGGCCGTGCCCGCCGAGGGATTGCCGTGAAAGCGCAGGAACTCCATGAAGAAGCGGATGACCCCGTAGAAGAGGAGGAAGAGGTAGAAGACCTCCCCGTGGTATTTGAACCGCTTGCGGACGGCGAAGAGCGCCACGAACAGCGCCAGGTCCAGCAGGCTCTCGTAGATCTGGGTGGGGTGGAGGGGGGTCGGGGGGATGCCCATGCCGGCGTAGACGCCGGAACCTGCGGGAAAGGTCACCGCCCAGGGGAGGCCCGAGGGCTTGCCGTAACAGCAGCCGTTCAGGAAGCAGCCGATGCGCGTCACCGCCAGGCCCAGGGCCAGGGAGAGCCCCGCCGCGTCGGCGATCACGTTGTAGGGGAGCCCCTTCCAGCGGATCACCGCGACCACCGCCGCCCCGCCCAGCAGCAGCCCCCCGAAGAATACCAGGCCCTCCATGTCCCAGAAATGCAGGACGTCGACCCAGTGGCCGGCGAACTCGTCGGTGTTTCCCAGGATGTAGAAGGCGCGCGCGCCCAGGATGCCTCCCAGCATGGCCGCAATCACCAGGTCGAAGACGGCGTAGGGGTCGATGAAGTTCCGCTTCAGATGGCGGTAGGTGATCAGCAGGCCCAGGACGAAGGCGACGCAGAGCATGAACCCGTAGGAGTGCACCTTGAATGCCCCGATACCGAAGAGCTCACGGTGCATAGCCGCCGCCCCCCTCCTCTACCTTCTCTCCGCACACCGAGCGCAGGGCGGCGGCGACGAAGAGGGCTACCCCTGCGACGATGGCCGCGTCCGCCAGGTTGAAGACCGGCCAGAAACGGAAGTCCAAGAAGTCGATCACCTTCCCGCAGGCCATCCTGTCGATGATGTTTCCCAGCGCCCCGCCGCAGATCATCCCCAGCCCCGCCTGGGCCATGCGGCCGCCGGCGTGCGCCCAGAACGCATACGCCGCCACCAGCGCCACCAGCAGCGAGGTCAGGGCGATGATCAGGGCGTTGTTCCCGTCGGCGAAGAGGCTGAAGGCGATGCCCGGGTTGCGTTCCTGCTTGAGCAGGAGGAACTCGCCCAGCACCTTCACGAACTCGCCCGGCGGCAGCCAGGCCCGCACCAGGGCCTTGGAGAGCTGGTCAGCGGCCAGCGTGCCGGCGAGGGCCAGGGGGAACGTCAACGGTACTCTTTTTCTTCCTTCTTCTTGCATTGGATGCAGAGGGTCGCGTGGGGCAGCGCTTCCAGCCTCTCCTCCGGAATGGGCTCGTCGCAGTCGTCGCAGATGCCGTAGGTCCCCGCCTCGATCTTCTCCAGGGCCGTATCCACTTTTTCCAGCAGATCCTTGATGTTGTTGTAGAGCGACAGGTCCCTCTCCCTCTCGAAGGTGAAGGTGCCGGAGTCGGCGTATTCCTCGTCAAACCCGACTTCCCCGGTTATATCGGACTGCGAGGAAGCCAGGTTTCCCTCCTCCAGTTCATGGAACTGTCGGAGGAGCACCCCCCGTTCCTCCAGCAAGCGCTTCTTGAACCGTGCAACCTTCTTCTTGTTCATCACCGCACCTCGTCTCGGCACCGACTTATTCGTAACATTCTACCCATAAACCCGGAAACAATCCATCCTCGGCGGGTCCTTGGTGGGTGCGCCCGCGATCCGGCGCGATGGGGATGGCCCCGGCCGCCCGCGGCCCCTAAGCCTCCCGGGCGGCCGCCTCAACCACCGGCACGCAGCGGTCGCACAGCCCGGGGTGGTCGGGGTCGCTGCCCACTGCCTTCCGCCGGTTCCAGCAGCGCTGGCACTTCTCGCCCTCCGCCAGCCCCGCATCCACCTCCACCCGCTGCAGGCCTTCCTCCTCTTCCAGCACCACCTCGGAGGTGATGAACAGCGCGGGGAGCTGGGGCAGCCGCCCCCTCCACCGTTCGGCGTCCGCGACCGGCACCTTCAGGGTAACGCGGGCCTCCAGGGAGGTGCCGATCTCCTTGGAGGCGCGCATCTCCTCCAGGCGCTTGGTCACGCGCTCGCGCAGCTCCAGCAGGTCCTCCCAGTCGGCCTCGAGCGGCTCGTCCCTCCACCAGTCCTCCGGCTCCGTCCAGTCGGTGAGGAAGACGCTCTCCGGCTCGCTCTCCCCGCGCAGGGACCGCCAGGCCTCCTCCGCCGTGTGGCTGAGCACCGGCGCCATCATGCAGACCAGCGCCCGCAGGACCCGGTACATCACGAACTGGGTGGAGCGCCTCGCCGCGGACCCCGCCGCGAAGGTGTACAGGCAGTCCTTGCGCACGTCCAGGTAGAGCGAGCTCAGTTCCACCGCGCAGAAGTGGTGGAGGGCCTGGTACACCTGGTGGAACTGGTAGGATTCGTAAGCCCGGTCCACCCTGGTCATCAGCGCATGCAGGCGCGACAGCACCCACCGGTCCAGTTCATCCAGGCTCTCCCGCGCCGGCGCGTCGCGGTCGTCGTCGTAATCGTAGAGGTTCCCTAAAAGGAAGCGGAGGGTGTTGCGGATCCTCCGGTAGGCCTCCACCAGCCTCTCGAAGATCTCGGGTGAGGCGGGGATGTCCACGGTGTAATCGGCGGCCGCCACCCACAGGCGCAGCAAGTCCGCTCCCAGGCGGTCGCAGACGTCCTGCGGGCTGATCACGTTCCCCAGCGACTTGGACATCTTCCGGCCGCCGCCGTCCACCACGAAACCGTGGGTGAGAACCTTGCGGAAAGGCGGCTCCTCCTCCACGCCGATGGCCGTCAGGAGCGAGGTCTGGAACCAGCCGCGGTGCTGATCGCTGCCCTCGAGGTACATGTCGCAGGGCCAGGAGAGAAGGTCCGTCTGCCTGAGCACCGCCTCGTGGCTGATGCCGGACTCGAACCAGACGTCCAGGATGTCGCTGCCCTTGCGCAGCTCCCGCGAGCCGCAGCGCGGGCAGGCCGCCTCCTCTCCCAGAATCTCGCGGGGCGAGAGCGCGAACCACGCGTCCGAGCCCTGCTCCCCGATCAACTCCTCCACGGCGCGCAGCGTCTCCCCGTTCACCAGGTCCTGCCCGCAGCCGTCGCAGTAGAAGACGGGCAGCGGCACGCCCCAGGCCCGCTGGCGCGAGATGCACCAGTCGGGCCGCAGTTCCAGCATGCCCAGCATGCGCTTGTAGTTCCATCCGGGAACCCACTCCACGCGTTCCAGCGAAGCGACCGCCCTCTCCCGCAAGGTGCTGCCGCCGTACTCTCGATCCACCGCTATGAACCACTGGGGCGTGGCGCGGAAGATGACCGGTCGCTTGCAGCGCCAGCAGTGCGGGTAGGGGTGGGTCAGGTCGCGTGAGGCCAGCAGCAGGCCCCGCCGCGAGAGGTCCTCCATGATGACCGGGTTGGCCTCCTCCACCGAAAGCCCCGCGAAGAGCGGCGCCTCGCCGGTGAACCTGCCCTCGTCGTCCACGGGCATGGGCATGGGCAGGTCGTATTCCAGGCCCACCTGGTAGTCCTCGTAGCCGTGGCCCGGCGCGATGTGCACGGCCCCGGTGCCCTGCTCGAAGGTGACGTACTCCGCCAGCACCACCCGCGACGCCCTCTCTTCCCAGGGATGGGAGGCCAGCACGCCGGCCAGGTCAGAGCCGCGGAAGGAGCCCCTCCTCTCGTAGGATTCCGCGCCCAGCTCCCGCATCACCTCTTCCAGCAGCGGCTCGCCGATGATATAGGCCTGGTTCCCCGAGGACACCAGCGCGTACTCCATGTCCGGGTGGAGGGCGACGGCCACGTTGGCGGGCAGGGTCCAGGGGGTGGTGGTCCAGATGACCAGCGACACCTCCCCGACCCCCTCCGGGACGGGGTGCAGCCCTTCCTGCACCGGAAACTTCACGTATACGGTGGGCGACACCTTCTCCCCGTACTCGATCTCCGCCTCCGCCAGGGCGGTCCTGCAGTGGGGGCACCAGTGGATGGGCTTGCGTCCCCGGTATATCAGCCCCTTCTCGTACAGCCGCGCGAAGATGCGGATGTCGGTGGCCTCGTAGGCGGGTTTAAGGGTGAGGTAGGGGTCGGCGAAGTCGCCCAGCACCCCCAGTCGCCGGAACTGGGCGGACTGCCTCTCGACGAAGCGCATGGCGTACTCGCGGCAGCGTTTGCGGACTTCCATGACCTCCATCCCCTCCCGCTCCCCGCCCAGCCGCTTCTCCACCTCGTGCTCGATGGGCTGACCGTGGCAGTCCCACCCCGGCACGTAGGGGCAAAGGAAGCCCCGCATGGTCCGGTGTTTGACGAGGATGTCCTTGAGTACCTTGTTCAAGGCCGTTCCCAGGTGGATGTCCCCGTTGGCATAGGGCGGTCCGTCGTGCAGGATGAAGGTGGGGGCGCCCTTCCGCTTCTCCAGCATCCTGCGATACAGCTCCATCTCCTCCCACTCCGCCTGGATCCCGGGTTCGCGGCGGGGCAGGTCCGCCTTCATGGGGAACCCGGTCCGGGGAAGGTTCAGCGTCTCCTTGTAATCCTTCTTCACCTCTAAAATCCCTTCCTGAGAAAAGCCTCGTCGAACTCGGCGCCGCTGACCCCGTCGATGCGCACCGCCTTGTCGCGGCTCCTCGCGCCCCGAACGATGCGGACGGCTTCCCGCCTCACCTTGAGCCCGGACGCCAGCACCTCCACCAGTTCGCGGTTGGCGGCGCCCTCCACCGGGGGAGCGTGCAGGTTAAAGCGCACTCGCCCTCCCTTGCAGCCGGCGCACCCCCGCCGTGAGGACCTGGTTACCACCCGTACCAGCACTTCGATGCCCGTGCCTTCGTCGCGGATGGCTCCGCCCCATTCCTCCATGATAGATCACGCGCCGTCCAAGGCTAGACGAAAGATGCCTGCGGTCCCCGCACTCATCCGCAGCGGAGGTATCGCGGGGCCGGGGAGCCTATTCCCAGAAAAAGTGTTTCTCTCCCTTTTCTTCCCCGGCTTCCTTTGGCGGCGGCGCGAACTGCTGCTCCACTTCCACCGGGCTCGCCGGGGAGACCTCCGGGGCGGCTTCCGGGGTGAATCCGGAGATCCCGGCCGCGTCCAGGTCCTCCCGGGCCGCCGGATAAGCCTCTTCCTGGGGAGGGTAGGCCGGGGCGGGCGCGGGCTGCTGGCCCTCCGCGTCGGGCGCGTCATCCAGCTGGATGCTGGGCACGAACACCTCCGTCTCCGTCGTCTCCAGCGGGCGTATGGGAGACTCCTCCACCGGCACCTCCTCCATGGGCTCGATGGGCGGGACGTAGGCCTGCGGCTCAGCATAGGCCGGAGGTGGCGGCGGCGGCGCGGGCTCCTGCAGGGTCGGCTCCGGGAAGGCGGGCTGCGGCACGGGCTCCTGCGGGGCCGGCTCCGGGAAGGCGGGCTGCG
>CAZETE010000002.1:0-12812 GCA_964515075.1 uncultured Actinomycetota bacterium
CTGACCCCAATTTGCGGTTCGTGAATAAGTGAAAGAAGGGGCCTGACCCCGGATTGAGTTTGGAGTTCATCTATAATGGGGGGAGGGCCGATATGTGAGTTGACGGCCGTCGTTCCGCCCGCCGCGGGTTTGAGCGTACGCTTCGGATAGAGGTGTCGAGGGATGGATGAACGGGATAGCTCCTTGAGGAACCGGGAAGAGCCGGCCGCGGCCCCCCCTGCTGCCGGCCCCGGCCCCGCTCCTCCCCCGCCCAAGGAGAGGCCCGAGACCGTCCTTGCCCCGGAGGAGCGGGAGGAACTGCGCCAGGCCATCGAGGTCATCAACCGCCTCATCGTGGCCTGCAAGTCCTTCACCCTCTACCCCCTCAACCATCCGGTGGCCCGCAGCTCCCTGGAGATGCTGCTGGCGGCGCTCCAACGGTTCCTGGAGGAGCGCGGGGAGTTCTCCCTGGGCGTCAAGCGCGACGCCCTCATCTACCGCAAATGGTCCCTGGGCGCCAAGGTGGACGCCTTCCGCTCCTTCGCCGCCACCCTGCGCAATATGAACATCGCCGAGTTCACCATCCTGCCCGGCGCAGCCGAGGAGGAGATACAGCCCTTCCTGCACCTGCTCATCGCCGACCCCGACCGCATCGAGCTGCAGGGGGGCATCGAGACCCAGCTCTTCGTGGCCGGCGTCACCCGCATCGCGGTGGTGGAGAGCGAGGCCCGCGAGCGGGATCGGGACGGGGAAGAGGAGGAGGAAGCGGCGGCCGGCGGCATGAAGGCCGTCGACCTCTTCGACCTTTTGGAGGATGCGCTCAAGGGCTTCGCCCAACGGGTGCAGGAGCTGGTCGACCTGATGCTGAGGCCGGAGCACCTGGCCTTCTCCCTGCGCAACCTGTCCGTCCGGGGCACCGCCATCACCGACGTCGCCCAGCTGGTGGAGGGGATGTACCTCTTCTTGAAGAAGGCCGCCTCCATCGCGGACAGGGACACCCCGTCCAAGCGGGCCGCTTATTACCGCTCCATGGCCGAGGCGGTCCTCTTCCTGGACACCGCCGTCCGCAACGAACTGCTGCTGCGCCAGGTGCTCCCCAACATCAGGGACGACCCCTTCTGCGCCCTGCTCCTCTCCCAGTACAACACCCAGGAGATCAGCGACCTCCTCTCCTACTTCCTGCCCATGGCCCAGGAGCTCATCCCCAAGACCAGGCCGCTCTTGAGGGTCATCGGCTACTCCCCCGGCGAGGTGGAGGAAGCGGTGGGCATGCTCAAGGACAAGCTGGTCGAGAACGGCAACGTCCCCCCGGCCCTGGCCTACTCCCTGGAGGCGGGCATGGAGGAGGAGAGGGAGCGCGGGGAGCCGCCGCGCAAGCTCCCGACCATGGAGGAAGTCGCCGAGTTCTTCCGGGAATACTCCGACGAGGACATCGCCTCGATCAGCGCCATCTCCGACCTCGACCTGGAGATGGAGCGCCTGGTGGAGTCCACCCCGGTCCTGCTCAACCTGTTCCGGCGGGGCGGGAGCATCGACAGCCTGGCGATGGTCTGGGAACAGCTGGAGGAGAGCTTCTGGGGCCTGCTGGAACACAAGCAGCTGGGCCTGGCCGCCGTGCTCCTGGAGGAGTTCAAGCGCGTCCTGGGCAGCGTGGAGCCCGCCTACGCCTCCCTGCGGGAGCGGGTGCTGATGGTGGTGAACGAGGCCGCCTCCCCCGCCGCCATCCGCTCCACCATCCTCAACGCCTCCCGCAACCGGGACGACCCTCTGGTGTCGGAGGGCTTCAAGAGCTACATGCGGGTCTTGAAGCAGGACGGCGTGGTGGCCATGATCAACGTCCTGGGGGGCGAGGAGGACATGGCCCTGCGCAAGTACATCACCGACGTCATGGTGGAGCTGGCCCGCGGGTACACCGAACTGATCACTTCCCGCCTCGGTGACGAGCGCTGGTACCTGGTGCGCAACCTCATCTCCATCCTGGGCCGCATGCGCGCCGCCGACGCCCTCCCGCAGCTGCGCCAGGCCTTCTACCACCCCAACCCCAAGGTGCGCGCGGAGACCATCCGCAGCCTGGGGTTCATCGGCGGCTACGAGGCCGGGAGCATCCTCTTGGAGGGCCTGAGCAGCCCCGACCACCACACCAGGGTCCTGTGCATACGCTGGCTGGGCCGCCTGGAGGAGCGCCGCGCCAACGGCGCCCTGATGCAGCTGCTGGAGTCCTTGAGGGACAACCGGCAGGAGGACCTGGAACTGAAGAAGGAGGCCATCATCTCCCTGGGCAAGCTGGGAAACCTGGACACCATCGCGGCGCTGGAGAAATACCGCGGCATGAGCAGGTTCGGCTACCGCGAACAGTGGGAGGAGATCAACGCGGCGGCGGAGCAGTCCCTGCGGCAGCTGCTGGAGCGCTTCCCGCACGCGAGGAGGAAGTGACATGGGCGACGAACTGCCCGCCGAGGAGCGGGAGGACCTCTTAGAGAAGAAAGAGCAGCGCATCGACTACTTCCGCAACAAGAACCTGCTGGAGCGGGCGCGCGAGCTGCTCGGCCTGTTCATGAGCGCCAAGAAGAACATGAGCATCTACCCGCCCCACCACACCGTCTGCGTCGAGTCCATCGTGGCCTTCTTCAAGGGCTACCGCGAGTTCCTCCAGCTGGCCGACGAGTTCCAGCTGCGCATCGTGGGCGAGGAGCTCTTCTTCGAGGAGAAGCTGCTGGCGCGGGAGAGCGTACTCTACTACGGCCTGGTCAAGGACTCCAAGGAGCGGGGGGTCGGGGGCCTGAGCATCCTGCGCGGGCTGACCCCGGAGGAGCTGGCCGACTTCCTCTACCTCTTCAACCTGGAACCCCGGGAGCTGGAGAAACGGGGCGGCATCGGCAGCCAGCTGGCCCAGCGCGGCATCGCCCACATCACCGTGGCCGACCCGGGCGCCTACGAGGAGGCCAAGAAGGAGGAGCGCAAACGCACCTCGCACCGGGAGGAGTACTTCAACGCCGTCGACGCCATCCGGGAGATGGCGGAGGAGGCGGTCTCGGGCAGGCGCATCAAGGCCAACAAGGCCAACAAGGTGGTGGGCTCCATCCTCAACCGGGTGGTGGAGAACCGCTCCGCCATCCTCGGTCTGGCCACCATCAAGAGCTACGACGAGTACACCTCCTACCACTCGGTGAACGTGCTCATCCTCTCGCTGGCCCTGGGCTCAATGCTCCCGCTGGACCGGCAGAGCATGATGATCCTGGGCACCGGCGCCCTGCTGCACGACATCGGCAAGGTGACCATCCCGCAGTCGATCATCACCAAGCAGGGGCCGCTGACCAGCGCGGAATGGGAACTGATGCGCGCCCACCCGGTGGTGGGGGCGGACATCCTGGTCAGCCAGCCGGGCATCAATCCCCTCTCCGTGGTCATCGCCTTCGAGCACCATAAGCGCTACGACCTCAAGGGCTACCCCGAGGCGGACGAGAAGAGGGAGCTGAGCCTGTTCTCGCGCATCGTGGAGATCGCCGACGTCTACGACGCCATGACCACCGACCGGCCCTACCAGAAGGCCAAGGACCCCCAGCAGGCCATGCGCGTCCTGGCCAAGGACTCCGGCTCCGCCTTCGACCCCCTGCTGGTCAAGGTATTCGTGGACATGATGGGCTTCTACCCGGTGGGCACCCTGGTGCGCACCGCCGCCGGCGAGACGGGCATCGTCTACGAGCAGAACGAGGGTGACGCCGCGGCCCCGCTGGTCAAGATCATCCGCGACGCCGGCGGCGAGGAGGTCGAGCCGCACGTCATCGACCTGACCCTGCTCAAGGAGAAGGTCATGGAGACCGGCCGCGCGGTCATAGAAGCGCTCAATCCCCGGGAAGCCGGCATCGACGTCGGAGAGTACCTGTAGGGCCCGCCGCGCGGAAGGGGGCCGCGACCCGCCGCGCGGGACCCGGCCCCCTTCGCCTCAAGCGTCATCCGGCAGTCACTCCGGCGGACCGTCCTCGGTCCAGGCGAACCTCCTGCGCAGCTCCTCGAACTTCCGCACCTCGCCGGGGTCGACCTTGGAGAAGTCGAAGTCCACCTCGTCGCAGTACAGGCCGGTGTCCGCGGCGCGGTTGTCGTCGAGCGCTCCCGAGATCCTCTTCTGCCACGTGTTGTAGTTGCCCATCATGGGGCTGATCATCTCGCGCAGGCGGGAATCGCAGGCCGAAAGGGGCTCCATGCACCTCTCGATCGCCGCCACCGAGAACTCGAAGAAGAGGGGCTCGAGCGAGGCCAGGTGCTTGGGGTCGTTCGCCCTGTACTGGAAGATCTCCTCGCAGTGCCCCCAGCAGTTGTTCTCGTAGATGACCATGAAGGGGTTGTCGGCCAGGTCGTCGATGATCTGGTCGCGCTCGATCCACGGCCGCTTGATGGCCTCTCCCTTGTCGGCGAAGTTCATCTGGGAGTCCCAGGCCTCGTTCCTGGGCAGCGCCGTCGAGAAGAGGCCGCCGGCGCGGAAGACCATGGGGATGGCGCTGGCCCTCAGGAAGTTCATGACCATCATGGGGCCGATCACCGGCGCCTCCATGGCCTCGATGGAGAGGCCGCCGTATTCCTCGATGATCTCCCGGAGGACGCCCTCCTGGAACTCGATCTCCCGCCGGGTGCAGCCCATCAGCATGATGGTGCAGCCCCACTTCACCGTCTGGCTCAGCACCGACCTCAAGGCCTCGGTCCCCGCCACCTTGTGCAGGAAGTGGGGGGCGAAGGTGTTGATGTAGGCGCCGACGGCGGTGCGGGCGAAGATGTAGGCGATCTCCGCCTCCCCCATCTTGTAGACGGCCTCGGTCACGCTGCGCTTGTCAGGGAAGAAACAGAGGTGGAAGCGCATGTGTTCCGGGGGCTCGGTCTGGCTGTCCAGCAGCACTCCCTCCGTTGCGAGCTGCGGGGGCCCGGGCCAGTTATAGGCCTTGAGGGTGCAGCGGGTGAAGATGCCCAGGCCGGAGAGGGCGCCGGTCGACCCGCGCACCAGCCCGCGCATGCCGGGCCCCGGCCCGTCCGGCGTGAACCAGCCCTCCCCGCCGTCGCCGCAGCCGATCCGCCAGACCTCGCCGTCCGGCAGGACCATCTCGGCGCCCAGGAGGTTGCGGTGTCCGTAGCTCATGTAGGTGCTGTCCCAGCCGACCCCGAAGGCCGAGGTGGCGCTGGCCAGGGGAGAGCAGACCGGTCCCGCCCCGATGATGTGGCAGTTGAGTCCGAGCTTCATCAACTCCGCCTGCAGCTGGGCCCCCGAGACGTAGGGCTCCACCGTGACGTACATGTTCTTCTCGTCCACCTCGAGTATGCGGTTCATGCGGCGCAGGTCGACCTGGACCACGTTGTCGTAGGTGCATGCGGAGTAGATGCCCCAGCCCGTGCAGAAGGCCTTGAACTTGAGGCCGTGGCGGTTGCAGGCGCGCACCGTCTCCTGCACCTCCTCGGTGGAGCCGGGCAGCACCACGGCCACGGGCCGCTTGGTCCACTTGCCCGGGTCGTCGTTGATGGTCGGCTGCCAGGCGTAGCCTTCGAGCACCCCGGGCTCGCGGGACGCGTTCTCCTCCCCTACCGCCTTTACGAGGTCCCGGAAGGCCTCGTCCGAAATGACCGCCCACTGCTTGTGCGCCGCTTCCGCCATCTCACACCACCTCCCCCGTCCCGACGAGCTCCCGCGCCCCGGCCGAGAGCGCGACCAGGTCGATCAAGTCGTAGACGGCGATGGCGGCGCCGCTCTCCGCCACCGCGTCCTTGAAGACCCTCTCGCACCACGGGCAGGCGGTGACCAGGGCCTCGGCCCCCGTCGCCAGGGCCTCCTCGATCCTCTCGCGGGCGGTCCAGGCGGCGAAGTCGGGGAAGGCGTCGAGCACGCCGCCGCCGGCCCCGCAGCACCAGGCGTACTGGCGGATGCGCTCCATCTCCTGCAGGCGCATGCCGGGAATGGCGGCGATCAGGTTGCGCGGGGGATCGAAGATCCCCTTGGCGCCGGAGCGCTTCATGTCCATGGGCCGTTCCAACTTGCTTCCCTTCCAGTCCGCCGTGAAGGGCTCGCCCATGCGGCCCAGGTGACAGGGGTCGTGGTAGGTGACCAGCAGGGGCACCTCGCCGCGCAGGCGCAGCCTGCCCTCGCCCACCAGCCTCTCCAGGTACTGGGTGACGTGCAGCACCTCGGGGAGCTCCTTGCCCATGCGGGGATAGAGGTAGCGCAGGTGGGAGAAGCAGTCCGCGCACGGCGTGACCACCGTCGCGGCGCCCGAGGCCTTGATGCGGGAGACCAGGTCGTCGGCGTAGTTCTCGGCTTCCCCGCGGTACCCCAGCTCGTAAGCGCGGCCGCCGCAGCAGGACTCCTCGCCGCCGGCTATGCCGAGGTCGACGCCTGCCTGCTGCAGCAGCCGGACGGCGGCGCGCACGGTGCCGCGCAGGTCCCCGTCGTAGGAGTAACGGCAGCCGGCGTGGAAGAAGACTTCGGCCCGCTCGGTGTTGATGTTCTTCAAGCCCAGGCCCTCCGCCCATTCGCCCCGCCTGGCCTTGGGCTCGCCGAGGACGTTGTCCTCCTGCTTGAGGGCGTCGATCATGGCCATGTGCTCGATGAGCAGCTGCCCCTGCTCCACGCAGTATGCCCGCAGTTCGAGCAGGATCTCGGTGACGTCTATGTCGTCGCGGTAGACCTTGCAGGCGGAATCGCACGCTCCGCACAGCTGGCACTGGTAGATGATCTCGGTCAGGCCCTCGGTCAACTCGGAGCGCCCGTTGATGATGGAGTTGACCATGATCAGCTTTCCCGACCCCGAGTGGGCGTGGAAGTTGTAGCGGCACACCGAGGGGCAGTTCATCGCGAAGCGCCAGCTCTTGATCTGGTTGTAGGGGACCCACTTGCAGGAAGAACAGCGGGAACACGCCTGCACGTCGTTCCGGTAATCTTCTAAAGCCATGATCACACCCCCTCCGCAAAGCAGAGCTTTCCCCGGTTGAGGATGCCGTCCGGATCGAGCATGCCCTTGGTCGTCTTCAACATCTCCACGGTCTTCGGGAACCTCGGGTAGACCAGGTCGGACCAGGGCCCGTAAGGCCTGGAGAAGTAGGCGCCGGCATCCGAGAGCGCCGCGCTGGCGGCGGTGAAGAGCCGCCGCGCGCCTTCTGGGTCCGCGGGGTCGTAGTAGATGGTGAACTCCAGGTGGACGTTCCTGCCCTGCTGGATGGGCTGGATGTAGGTGCCGACGCGCGACGCGGGATACCCGGACTTCTCGGCCTGCTCCCGCATGACCGAGATGAAGCCGGGCGTCCTGTCCAGGGTGGTCAGGAAGAAGATGTCCAGAAACGCCCCCCGCGGCCCGAACTTGTAATACGGCTCCGGGGACGGCCCGGAGAGTATCTTCTCCATCCTCCCGGCGGAGCAGCCGGGCACCTCCCTCACCGCGCTGACGCCGGCCGCCTGGGCATGCACGGCGATGTCATGCCGCTGGTAAGCGACGCGTTTCTCGGGCAGGTACTCGTACCCGGAGATCCCGTAGACGGCGGTGTAGGGGGCCTGCCGGCCGGCGATCTCGTCGATGCGCCCGGGATCCTCCGCGATCACCGCCGCCAGGGCGTAGGAGTCGAGGATCATCCATTCGTCGCCCAGCCGGGGCCGCAGGGCCCGGTAAGTCAGGTCGATCAGCCGGGACAGCTTGGCGTCGGGGACGAACCAGATCTCGTGCAGGCTCGGCTTCACCTCCAGCTTCACCGAGCACCAGGTCATGGCCCCCATGGTCCCCTGCGACCCCTGCAGGATGCGCGCGAAGTCGGTCTGCGCCGGCCCCATGGGGTTCTTCTGCGCCCCCCCGCGGGCCCACTGCTCCTTGAGGCTGCCCGGGCCGGCCGCCGACCCGGTCCGGAAGAGGTCGCCCGTGCCGAAGACGATCTCGGTGCAGAGCATGGGGTCGGTGGTGTCCCAGTGGTACTTGGGGATGGTGATGGGCTCGCGCTCCAGTATGCTGGCCAGCACCGACTTCCCCTGCCGGGGCAGAAGCGGCATGAGCACCTTGAGCCCGGCCTTATCCGCCGCCTCTATCAGCTGCGCGTACCTGACCCCCGGCTCGATCAGGGCCACCTTGTTGCGGCGGTCCACGCGCACGATCCGGTCCATCCCGGACATGTCGACGATCACGGCCTCGCCGTGGGGAACGGTGCCGCCGCGGAAGCGGGGCGGGGACGAGGAACTGAAGACCAGGTTCATCCCCTCCTCGCGCGCCAGCTTAATAAGCCCCCGGACCTGCGGGGTGGAAGCGGGCCGCGCCACGAGGCGGGGCTCCCCCCCCGCGGCCATGCCCGCCTGGCGATAGGTCGACAGCAGCCCGGGGTCGGTGGAGACGTTCCCCTCCCCCACGACCTCCGCGATCCTTTCCTTCAAGGCCACAACGGCGTCAGACATCTCTCCTCCCTTCCTAGGCCGCCCGGCCGCCGGCCAGCGCCCTCACCCTCCGCCTCAAGGAAGGCGCTTCCCGGCCGGTCACGACTTGCAGGATGGCGTTCCGGAGATAGGCCACCGCCATCCTCCTCACCGGCCCCAGGTCCAGCGCCCTGGAAAACAGGGACATCGCGCGGTCGCTGCCCGCGTACCTGACGACGGGGCCCAGGCGCCTCAAGAGGGTCTCGATCCTGTTGACCGTGGCCTCCCCGGCCCCGTCCACCAGGTTCAGCAGGTCGCCGAGGTTGCAGCCCGACAGCCGTATCACCTCCGCGAGCGCCTCCCCCTGGATGACCGTGAACTTCTGCAGCACCCCGTGGCGGTATGCGCAGCGCATCACCTTGTACACTTCCCCGGGATCCAGAGACATCTTCACCACCTCCGTTTGATGATCCGCACCAGTCCGCCGACCCCTCCCATCACCCGGCACCACCCCTTTTCATCGAGCCTTCCAGCAGTACGTCCAGCGCGTCCTCGAAGAGGGACCCGCCGGCGGCGGCTCCCTCCCCCAGGCCCCCGAAGATATGCAGTTCCAGCAGGCCCGTCGCCATCCTCCAGCCGATCAGGCTGAGATTCAAGGGGTCGACGTCCTCCCTCCACAACCCGGAGTCCACGCCCTCCCGCACGATTCCGGCACAGAGCCCGAGCACGCCGGCGGCGAGGGCGTTGACCCGCTCCCGCAGTTCGCCGGAGATGTTCTCGCGCACCTCCTCGTTCATGAAGTGGAGGGTGATGCGGAAGTACTCGGGGTTCTCCAGGTTGTGATCGACGTAGGCCGAATAGACGGCCCGGACCTTCTCCTCCGGGCCGTCGCCGCGCCGCACCGCCCGCCTGATGCGCTCCTCGAGCTCGACGAGGCCCTCTTCGACGATGGAGACGTAGAGGTCGTCCTTGCCCTTGAAGTAGTTGTAGATGGTTCCCTTGCCGTGTTCCGACCGCTCCGCCACGTCGTCCATGGTGGTGGCCTGGAAGCCCCTCTCGTAAAAGAGCTCCCGTGCCGCCCGCAGGATGGCGGTGCGGCGTTCCCGCCTCTCCCTCTCCCTGCGCGTCGGGACCCCCATGCGAAATACCCTCTCCGAGTGCGGTGGCGGTTGAGCTGCTTCCCCATGTGCTGTGACCCACAGTCACCTTTAGACTTAAAGTCATCTTATGACCTTGGGTCATTGTTGTCAAGCGGCGAACGGGTGGGCCTGAAGCGTCATACCGCCCGCCGCCTTGGACCATGCCGCCGGGCGGGAGGTCGTTTCGCGGTGGTAGAGTGGGCGCATGAAAGGAACGACCGCCAGCCGCGCCGTCAGACTACTGCCGCCGCTCATCCTGGCCGCGGTCCTTCTGGCGGCGCTCTTCTTCCCGGCGGGCTGCGAAGGGAAAGCCACGACGGCAACCACGGCCGCGCAGCCGCCGGACGCCCCCTTCACCGTCATCTTCTTCGACGTGGGGCAGGGAGACGCGGCGCTGCTGTCCCTTGCGCCCGCGCGTTCTCCCGGGGAGCAGGTCAACGTGCTCATCGACGCGGCGACCGAGCAGGCGGCCCGCTCCGCCCTCATCCCCGGCCTCAAGGGGCTGGGCATCACCGCCTTGGACGCCGTGGTGGTCACCCACATGGACTCGGACCACTCGGGCGGCCTCTTCCCCGTGCTCGACGCCTTCCGGGTGAAGGAGCTGGTGCTCTCCGGCTACTTCCACTCCACCGAGGAAGAGTATCACTTCATCCGGAAGCTCGAGCCCTACGGCGTCGTCACCCGCTATCCCCGGGCGGGCGACCGCCTCGCGTGGTCCCCGGAGATAACGGTGGAGGTGCTCAACCCGGTCGAGCCGTATTACTTCAACACCGCTTCCGACGAGAACAACAACTCCCTGGTGCTGGAGGTCACCTACGGCGTCACCCGCTTCCTCTTCACGGGGGACATCGAGAAGGAGGCCGAGGGGAGGCTCGCCCGGGGCCGCGCCGGCCCCGTCGACGTGATGAAGGTGCCCCACCACGGCAGCGGCGGCAGTTCCACCCCGGCCTTCCTGGCCGCCTTCCAGCCGTCGGCGAGCGTGATCAGCTGCGGCAGGAACAACCCCTACGGGCACCCTTCCCCCAGGGCCTTGGCCCGGCTGGAGGCGTACGGGGAGGTCCTGCGCACCGATACGCAGGGAAACGTCTATGCGGCCAGCGACGGCCGCGCCGTGCGGATGTCCACGGAAAGGTAGGCCGCTCCGGGGGCTCTACGCCGGGGCCTTCTCCATCAGCTCCTTCAGCTGGCGCAGGGCTTTCTCGGAGTTGCGCCTGAGGATGTGGCGGAAGAGCAGCTTGTCCATGGGCGCGTACCACTTGGGGAAGTAGAAGACCATGCTGCGCACCCACTTCGTTCCGCCGTCCTCGGGCGTCATGTCGTAGGTGATCCTCACTGCCTGCTTGAAGAGGTCGCTCTTGGCGGCGATGGCCCACCGCTCGGGAGCGCGGCGTTCCTCCACCGTCCAGCGGAAGGTGTCGCGGATCAACCCGTGCTTCACCCGCTCCACGATGACCTCGCCCTCGAGGGCCGGGTGGTCGATGTCCCCGGACACGCCGCCCGTCGCCGGGTGCCAGCGGGGCCAGTGGGCAGCGGTGGTCACGAAGTCGTAGACCTCGTCTGCGGGCCGGTTGACGTGTACGGTCACGGTGCTGACTGATTCATGGACGCCGCTCATCATTCTTCTCCCTCCCCGCGGGAAAGCCGACCTCCTTACATGATACCCCCTCGCCCCGCCCCGTCAAGCCGCCTGCCCGGCCTGCGCCCCGCCCTCGCCCTCACCCTCCCGGAGCGTGGTAGAATATCCCGGTTGTCCGAAACGATACAGGTGCGAAGGATGCGCGTATGAGTTCCCTGTCCGTCGGCATCGCCGGCCTGCCCAACACGGGGAAGACCACGCTCTTCAACGCGCTCTCCCGCGCGGGGGCGCTGGTAAGCTCCTACCCCTACGCCAGCACCGAGCCCAACGTGCGCGAGGTGCCGGTGCCCGACCCGCGGCTGCTCGAGCTGAGCCGCCTCTCGAAGAGCGCCCGCACCGTCCCGGCCGCCGTGCGCTTCATCGACATCCCCGGCCTGGCCGCGGGGGCCAACCAGGGCGAGGGCTTGGGCAACAGGTTCTTGAACGCCATCCGCCAGTCAGACGCGCTGGTCCACGTGGTGCGCGCCTTCGAGGAGGGCGAGCCGGCGGACCCCCTGCGCGACCTGGAGCTCTTCGAAACGGAACTGCTCCTCTCCGACCTGGAGCTGTTCGGGCGCGAGCTCACCAAGGCGCGCAAGCTTCAAGGGAAGAACGTCCCGGGCGCGGACGAACGGGCCGCCGCGCTGGAGCGTATCGAGGAGGCTATCGCCTCTCAGGCGGCCACTGACCGCGCCGCCTTCGCCGGCGAGCTGGCGGAACTCGCCCCCGGGATGGGCCTGCTCACCCTGAAGCCCACCCTCATCGTGCTCAACATCCCGGAGGGCGTCGACTCAACGGAGCGCGCGCGCTTCGAGAGCGAAGCGCAGGGCTGGGCGGAGCCGCGCGGCATCCCGGTGCTCACCGTCAACGCTTCTGTCGAGGCGGAGCTGGCCGAGCTCGACCCGGAGGAGGCGGCGCTGTTCGAGGAGGAGATGGGCATCGAGGAGGAGGGCCTCGACCGCATCGTCCGGGCCGCCTTCGAGCTGCTCGGGATGATCACCTTCTTCACCACCGGCCCCGACGAGTCGCGGGCCTGGCCCATTCGCGACGGGCTCACGGCCCGGCAGGCCGCCGGCAAGATCCACACCGACTTCGAACGCGGCTTCGTCAAGGCCGAGGTCGTCGCCCTGGACGACTTCTACCGCTGCGGCAGCTTCCCCGCCGCCAAGGACGCCGGGGTGCTCCGGCTGGAGGGGCGCGACTACCTCGTCAAGGACGGCGACGTCATCATCTACAAGTTCGCCACCCGAGAAAAGAGCCGCCGAGCATGACCCTCCTCTCAAGCCGGCCGGCTCCGCGCCCCTGCGGCTGATCGGCGGGGGCGTGCGGGCTCAAGGCGCATAACCGATGACGTCGTGCCCGCCGGTCCAGGCCCCCTGGTAGTTGAAGTACATGGGGCGCTCGGCCACGATGGGGGCGTCCGAGGTGACCTTGATGCTGACGTCCCGGTTGGGGCCGACTATGTCGTTCACCTTCACGGTCGCGCGGGTGGTCTTGCCGACGGGCACGTCCTTGTCCTGGGTGGTGCCGTCCGAGAACATGAAGGTGACGCGGGCGGTGGTGGGGATGTCTCCGGGGTTCATCAGGCAGAGGTACTCGTCGAAGGCGCCCTCCCCGGTGTAGCCCTCCGCGAAGTAGAAGGTGTCCCGGGGCGAGACGGCTCCGATGACGTCGTGCCCGCCGGTCCAGGCCCCCTGGTAGTTGAAGTACATGGGGC
>CAZETE010000002.1:12912-112895 GCA_964515075.1 uncultured Actinomycetota bacterium
CAGAGGTACTCGTCGAAGGCGCCCTCCCCGGTGTAGCCCTCCGCGAAGTAGAAGGCATATTCCGCCGCGATCACGAATTCGGAGAAGGAAACGGTCCTCCCGCAGACGACGTTGCGGTCCGCATCGAGGCTGGAGGTTATGTCCCTCCAGGTGCCGTCGCCCTCGTGGTGCAGAAGCTTGAGGTTGTTCTCGGAAACGGCGAGGGAGGCCTCGTCGTAAGCCAGGGAGACCTCGACGAACCCGGAGAAACCGGCGCTCGAGGAGATGTCGTAACAGGTGCCCCCCACCACCGCGTAACCCGGTATGACGGGATCGGCGGCGGGCATGGCGGTGCTGATGCCGGCCTGTTCGACCGCAGCGAAGGCAAGTCCCACGCCGGGGCCCAGGTAGTCCTTCACCGACTGGCCGGCCGGGGTGTTGGTGACGATCACCCCGCCGGACCCCACCGCCCAGGCCTTGCCGCCGCCGGAAGCCGCCGTCCCGTAGAGGCACTGCGCGGTATTGCTGTTCCACCGGGTCCAGCCGGAGCCGTCCCAGAAGATCCAGTCGCCTCCCCGCCCCATCATGGCCCCGTCCCCCGCAGCCCAGACGCGCGTGTCGTCCAGGGCACAGACGGAGAACAGCGTGCTCTTGGTGCCGAAGGAAGGAGTCCAACTGTGGTCGTTCCAAGCGGTTCCGTCCCATCGGTAGACGGTATCGTCGGCCCCGGATACCCAGACGTTGGTGGGCGAACTGGCGCTTATGCCGAGGAGGTTCTGGGTGGTGCCGATATCCACCGTATCCCAGCTCGAGCCGGCCCAATGGATGACGGTGCCTCCCGCGCCGACCGCGTAGACGTCGTCGGCCGCCAGGGCGCAGACCCCGTACAGATCGACGGCGACGGGATCGGGGGTCACCCTGCTCCAACCGGTGCCGTCGAACTTCGCCACCACGCCGCCAGCGCCGACCGCCCAAACGTTGTCGGCGTCGAGTGCCGATACCGCGTAGAGGTTGTTCGAGAAGCCGCTGTCCTGAGGGGTCCAGCCGTCCCCGTCGTAGTAGATGATGTCCGCCCCCCTCCCGCCGGAAGCGCCGTCTCCCACCGCCCAGGCCTGGGAGGCTCCCAGGGCGGAGACCCCGTAGAGCGTGCCCGGGTCTCCGAAGGACGGTTTCCAGCTCCTGTCGGCCCAGCCCGTCCCGTCGAAGAAGTAGGCCCGGTCGCCCCCTCCGACGGCCCACGCCTGCCCGTCGTCCAGGCTGTCCATGGCGTTGAGGTCGCAGGCCGACCGCCCCCCCGGGTAAGTCATGACTTCCGCGCAGCGTACCGGCTCCCTCGCGTCCGACGACGCGGCCGCTTGAAAGGCGAAGGCCGTGAGGGCTGCCAGGAACGCCGCGCCGATGAGTACAGCCGATGATACGCTCTTCCGGTTCATCTCCACCCCTCCCGGGTCTTGGTCGAGCCTTACGTTCGCGGCGGACATCCCGCATGTCCCGACATCCCCCGTTTGGGCCCTAGGCCTCGTTCTACACGAGATTATATCACCGCGTCCCCGTCCACCACATCGTCAGGCCGCGGCGGGGGATGGGGCGCGTTTGCCGGGACGGAACCCCGCCGGGCAGACGCTGCGGGATTGCGAAGGTGCTTGCGTCCCTCCTTTCTGGTAGAATGTGATTTGGAAATCATACGTGGTCTCTCTTATGGGAAGAACGTAACGGCAGCTATTGACGCAGTATCCGCCGCAGCAAGACAGGAGGTTGCCATGAAGGGATTTCTGGACGGCGTAACCGTCGTCGACTTGAGCACCACCATCTCCGGCCCGTTCTGTACTTTCTACCTGTGCGACATGGGCGCCGAGGTCATCAAGATCGAGGAGCCCGGCAAGGGGGACATGTCGCGCTACCTGCCCCCGTTCACCGAGGGCTTCAGCGAGACCTTCGCCGTGCTCAACCGGGGCAAGAAGAGCGTCACCATCGACCTCAAGCAGGAGGATGGCCTGGCCCTGGCGAAGGAGCTGGTCGCCAAGGCTGACGTGGTCATCGAGAACTTCACCCCGGGCAAGGTGGAGAAGCTCGGCCTGGATTACGACAGCGTCAAGCTCATCAACCCCGCCGTGATCATGTGCTCCATCTCCGGCTACGGCCAGACCGGGCCCCTGTCGCGGCTGCCCGGATACGATGGGGTCATCCAGGCGCAGGGCGGCATCATGAGCGTCACCGGCGATCCCGACAAGCCCATGCGCACCGGCATGGTCATCTGCGACTTCACCTCGGCCATGATGGCCATGACCGGCATCCTGGCGGCCCTCTACAAGCGCAAGGCGACCGGAGAGGGCGAGTACATCGACATCGCCATGTTCGACGTGGCGGTGAACCTCCTCTCCACCGACTTCCTCTCCTACGCCAACCACGGCGTGGTGGTGCCGCGGACGGGCAACCGCTTCAGTTACGCCACCCCCTTCGACACCTTCCAGACCAGCGACTCCTTCATCCTCATCGTGGCGGCCAACGACTCCACCTTCCGCAACCTCTGCTCGGCCATCGAGCGGCCCGAGCTGGCCGACGACCCCCGCTTCGCCGACATGATCAACCGCAACAACAACCACGCCGAGCTCCGGCCTTACATCGAGGAGTGGACCCTGCGGCACACCACGGCCGAGGCCCTCTCCATCCTGTTGCCGGCGGGCGCGCCCGCCTCTCCCATCAACACCGCAAAGGAAGTGGTGGAGCACCCGCACGCCGCGGCGAGGCAGATGGTGCTGGACCTGGAACAGCCGGGGGCGGGCACCATCAAGATCTTCGGCAACTGCATCAAGACCAGGAACAGCGAGGTGGGCCCGCGCTCCTACGCCCCCGCGCTGGGGGAGCACAACGAGGCGGTCCTGCGGGACCTGCTGGGCAAGGGCGAGGGGGAGATCGAGGCCCTCAAGGCCTCCGGCGCGCTGGGCTAGGGCGGCCTCGGCCGCCCCGCGCCGCGGGGGCCGGCGTCACTCCCCCGGCCCCTGCGGCAGGCGGATGCGCATGATCAGCACGATGGACGCGAGCACGCAGGCCGCGTCCAGGGCCCAGGCCCAGGCGTAGGACCCCGTCCAGTCGAAGATGGCGCCGGTTATGACCGGGCCCGCCGCTCCCCCCAGGGCGCCCCCGGAGGTGACGGCCCCGAAGACGGTGCCCATGTCCTCCACCCCGAAGAGATCGGCGGTGAGCGCCGGGATGACCGGGCCGTAGCCGGCGTAGCCCAGCCCGTACAGGGCGGCGAAGACCATCAGGGTGGCGGTCGAGCGGGTGAAGGCCAGCACCACCAGGCTCGCCAGCAGCAGCACGAAGGCGGGGATGAGGGCGCGGCGCCGGTCGCCGGTGCGGTCCGACAGCCGGCCGAAGGCGAAGCGGCCCACCAGCGAGGTGAGGCCCACCACCGTCACCGACAGGGCCGCCCAGTCCCTGCCGATGCCCCGGTCCTCGGCGTAGGGCACCTGATGCAGCATCACCCCGTACATGGCCAAGACCACCAGCACGAAGGCGAAGAAGAGCAGCCAGAAGTTGGCGGTGGCCAGGCACTTGCGCAGCACGCCGCGGCGCTTCTCCCTCCCGGCCCGGCCCCCCGCTTCCCGGATTGCCGCCGGCCGGCGCAGCAGCAGGGCGGTGGGGACCGTCAGCGCCCAGACCATCACCGCCATCAGCCGGAAGGTGGGGCGCCACCCCCAGGCGGTCACCGAGGCGTTGGTGATGACCGGCATCACGAGCGTCCCCATCCCGATGCCCATGGTGGCGACGCCCAGGGCCAAGCCCAGCCTCTCGCGGAACCACTCGGCCACCGCCGTGTTGGAGGGAACCAGCCCGATGCCGTTGCCGCCTATCCCGAAGACGACCCCGAAGAAGAGGGCGAAGGCCGCCAGGCCGTGCATGTACGAGCAGAGCCACAAGCCCAGGCCGGCCACCGCGCCTCCCGCCGCCAGGGCCCACCTGGGCCCGTAACGGTCCACCGCCCGGCCCACCAGGGGCGCCCCCGCCGCGTAGATGAGGACGCTCAGGGTGAAGGGCAGGGAGGCCTGGCCGCGGGTGAGGCTCAGCCCTTCCTGGATGTCGGTGAAGAGCACGGTGTTGGTGTAGCGTATCCCGTAATTGAGGAAGAGGGCGGTGAAGGCCGCCCCCACGGTGTACCAGGCCCAGAAGCGCTCGCGCTTCATGGCCGGGACAGGGAGACGCCGGCCTTGTTCTGCAGGGCGCGCCAGTGGTCCCGCAGGGCGGCGGCGGCGTCCACCGCCTCCTCGGCGTCGGCGAAGATGGGGAAGCCGGCGGAGCGGCGGGCGTGGTGGCGGGCCAGGTCGTTGGCCAGCAGCCCGAAGACCAGGGGCTTTGCGTAGACTCGCGACAGTTCCGCCAGGTCCGGGATGAGATTGCGGGCCACCCGGTCGAAACCCCCGGTGTTGACGGCCTCGGGGGAGGCGGACATGCGCGAGATGAGGATGAGCACCACCCCGTCGATGTAGTCCTGGGCCAGCAGGCGGTCCACGATGAAGAGGCGCGCTTCGGCCTGATGCACGTCCCCCAGGTCCACCGGGTTGCCGATGTTGACCACCCCCGAGCGCAGCTTCCTCCTTATCTCCTCCTCGAGCTCCGCGTGCAGGCGCGGGAACTCGAAGCCGTGATGGGCGCAGCGGTCGGAGGCCAGCACCAGCAGGCCGCCGGTGGGTGAGACCAGGGCGATGCGGTTCCCCTTCAGCGGCGGCAGGGAGAAGGCCTTGGCGTAGCCGGCCAGCTCGCTCAGGCGGTGCACCCGCAGGGCCCCGGCCTGGCGCAGGGCGGCGTCCAGCACCCCGTCGTCGTTGGCCAGGGCGGCGGTGTGAGACCGCGCGCTCTCCCGCGACAGCGGCGCGGTGTTGGCCTTGCAGACCAGCACCGGCTTGCGGATATTTTTCACAACTTGTAGAAACTTACGCCCGCGGGCCACGTCTTCCAGGTAGAGGCAGATGACCTCGGTGCTCTCGTCCTCGCCCAGGTACTCGAGGTAGTCCACCTCGTCCAGGTCGGCCTTGTTGCCGGTGGAGACGAACTTGGAGAAGCCCACGTTCTCGTTGAACAGCCGGATGAGGAAGTCCAGCCCGATGCCTCCGCTCTGGGCGATGACGCTCACCCCGCCGCGCTTCAGGCCGGCCGGGACCGGGGTGAAGGGCAGGCACAGCCCGGTGTGGGCGTTGATGACCGTCAGGCAGTTGGGGCCCACGAAGCGGATGCCGTGGCGGCCGGCCGTCTTGAGGACGGACTCCTGCAGGCGCCGCCCCTCCTCCCCCAGTTCCTCGAAGCCGCCCGCCGGGACGGCCACGCGGGTGATGCCCCGGCGGCCGCACTCCTCCATCACCCCTGCAAGGCCCCGCGCCGGCACAATGGCCACCGCCAGGTCGGGCGCCTCGGGCAGATCGGCGATGGATGCATACAGGTGGCGCCCGCGGGCCTCCCCTCCCCTGGGGTTCACGCCGTAGACCCGCCCCGAGTAATCCCACTCCGCCAGGTTGTCGAGGATGACGCCGCCCAGGTTGCCTGGGCGGTCCGACGCCCCGACGACGACGACGCTCTCGGCCTCGAAGATCCTCCTCATGCCGTGATTATATCCCATCAATCCCGGGGTCAGGCCTTGAAGTTGACGCCGAGTTCAATCCCGGGGTCAGGCCTTGAAGTTGACGCTCGGTTGCCGTATCAACCGTACTCGATGACCACCCCGGTGCCGCCCTTGGGATAGGAGAAGTCGATGGCGCCCGGCTCGCAGATCTCCCAGCAGGCTCCGCATTCGATGCAGAGGTTCTGGTAGCGGACGGCCAGCTTGGCCCGTCCCGCCTTCACCGCCCACAGGTTGAAGGAACAGACCAGGGCGCAGAGGCCGCACCCGTTGCACTTCTCCCGGTCGTAGGAGATGAAGTCGCCCATCTGGTCCTCGTCGACGCGCTTGACCAGCTCGAAGAAGTCGCACTTGATCTCGTCACTCATCTCTTACCCCTTCCCTCGAAAGCCTCGCGCGTCAAGGGGGCGTCCTGCGCGATGCCCGGCTCCAGCCAGGGGCGCAGCCCCTTCGCGAACCTGGCCACCAGCTGCAGGTACTTCTCGTCGGAGAACCTGCGGGCCAGGGGTATGCGCGGCTTCACCGCCAGCAGGACCTTCTTGACATTGCTCGGCCAGATGCCGCGGGCCAGCGGCGCGATGTAGGTCTTGCCGAAGTCGGCGAACTGCGGCGCCAGCTCCAGCATATGCTCCAGGTGCTGGTTGAAGCAGTCCATGTGGGCGTCGCCCCAGTCGAAGACGATGGAGAAGGGGTGGAGCATGGAGAACTCCAGAAGGATCTGGATCTGCTCGGTCATGAGCTTGGGGTCGAAGATGGTGGAGTTCCAGAGGTCCACGAACTCCGGGCCGAACTCGTGCTCCTTTCCCAGGGCCGATTCCTTCCAGCGCCGCTCGTACTCGGCCAGGGCCTGCTCGCTCACGTCGCCCCTGGAGAGGGCCCAGCTTGCCGTCTCCGCCGCAATGCGGCCGGACATCACGGCGTGCCAGATACCCTCGGCCTCCAGGGGACAGGGAAAGCCCGCAGCGTCCCCCACCAGCATGATGCCGCCGGCGTAGGTCTTGCCCGGCTTCTTCAGCCAGGGCAGCAGGTGGGCCTGGTACTCGCGGGGCTTCGCGTCCAGCGCCTTGCACATGTCCACGAACGGCTTGACCTTCAAGAGGTCCTTCATCATCTCCAGGGGCTGGCGGTTCCAATCGGGCCGGAGCCACTGGCCCGCCCCGATGTGGAAGCCGTCCCTGAAATTCACCTGGTAGGTGCCGTAAAGGGGGCCGAACCAGACCCACTCGGCGTTGCCGATGATCAGGTCCATCTTCTCCTCGTCGGCCGAGAAGTCGAGCTGGGGCACCAGGGTGCAGCCCCCGTCCCAGCGCCCGCGCAGGCCCGCCTTGCGCGCCATGGTGGAGACGGCGCCGTCCGCCGCGATGACCACGTCGCAGGCGAAGGCCTCCCCGGCGTCGGTCTTCACCCCTTTGACCACCCCGTTCTCCATGATCACCTCGTTGACCAGGGTGGAGGTGCGCAGCTCCGCACCGGCCTCCACGGCCAGCCCGGCCAGGTAGGGGTCGAGGTCCTTGCGGTAGATGCTGATGCCGTCCATGCCGTGCGGCCAGCGGTTGGCGCAGAGGTCCGAGCCGGTGGTGCCGCAGCGGTATCGCAGGCGGTCGTGCTCGTCTAAGAGGTTGATGACCACCATCTCTATCCTGCGCACGCTCGGCAGCTTCTGCAGGTCGGTCATGAGGCTGGGGAAGTCACGCCACCAGCGCTGCCCCAGCCCGCAGCCGGAGGAGTTCTTCTCTCCCGGCTTGCGGCCGCGCTCGAAGAATATGGTCTTCAGGCCGGCCTCCGCCGCCGTCGCCGCCGCCGCGGAACCCCCCGGCCCCCCGCCGACCACCACCACGTCCCACTTCTCCATACGCCATCAACCTCCCTTAAAAAGGACCGCGTCCGCCGCTCGTCCGCTTACCGGCGCCGTTCAAGCCCGTCTCCGGGCTCCGCGCATGAACAGGTCCATGGCCGCCGCGAAGAGCCTGCCGCCGCCGTCATCCTCCGCCCCCGGCCCCCGGAACATGATCAGGTCCAGCAGGCCGGTGAGCGTCCGCCAGCCGACGACCGAGGCCGCATAGGGGTCCAGGTCTTCCCGGAAGATGCCCTCCTCGATGCCCTGTCTCACCACCCGGCCGGCCAGCTCCAGCAGTTCCCGGGAATGGTCGTCGATGGTCTCGCGCATCTCCTGCGGCAGGTTCTCCCGCACGCTCTCGCTCAGGAAGTACTGGGTGAGCCGGAAATACTCGCGATGGTTGAGGCAGTGGTCGATGAAGATGGAGAAGATGGCCGCGATCCTCTCCTGGGAGGGGGCGCCGCTCTCCACGGCGGACACCAGCCTCCTCTCCAGCTCCTCGAAGCCCTCCAGGATTACCGATACGTAGAGTTCATCCTTGCTGGCGAAGTAGAGATAGACGGTGCCCTTGGATATCTCCGCCGCCTCGGCGATCTCCTCCACCGTGGTCAGCTGGTAGCCCTTCTCGAAGAACAGCCCGCGCGCGGCGGCGAGGATCTCCTCGCGCCTCCTCCGCTTCTCCCGCTCCTTGCGCGCGACCGTCCCCATGAGGTTCTCCCCGATGGTCGTCCGAGACGTGTGGCGCGAAGATGGAGTGCGGCCCCTGTTTCCCTGTTAACCTGTCAGTCATATTATGACTTTAGTTCATTCCTTGTCAAGGCGACGGCACGGGAGCTGCGGCGGGATGCTGCGGCGGGATGCTGCGGCGGGACAACGGCGCCCCGGGTGGGGCGCCGTCCCTCTTTCGTTAAGACGGGCCGGTCCGGGCTTATGCGGAGAGCGCCTTCCTGATGGCGGGATCCAGCCCGGCGATGAACTTGGTCACGAAGTCGACGTTCGCGTTGACCTGCGCCGCCATCACCGCAGGGTCCACTTCCTTGACCACCTCGGAGATCCACTCCCCGTTGCTCTTGACCATCTCATTGGCCATATCGGCCGCGACCCGGGTGTCGATGGCCGCCACCACGCCGCTGGCGAAGGCCTTGTGATGCTTCATCACCTCGTTGGCCACCTCAGCCGCCGCCACGGGGTCGAGATTGTCGATGACGCCGGAGATGAAGGTGCGGTGGTTCTTCATGGTATCGTTGGCCACCTCGGCCGCCACCTTGGCGCTGAAGGAGGACAGCACCCCGGAGATGAAGCCTGCGACCATCCCGGGGATGCTCGCGATGATCCCGGCGCCGATGCCCATCAGTTCAAACAACGCTCTCATGCCCAACCTCCCTCTTCCTTGACGACCGCTTCTACCTCGTCTCGTTATCTTATCCTATCCGCGGAAGGTCCGCCATCCGCGAGACCTGCTCGATGACTGCGGGCGTCCAGGCCAGCAGCCTCTTCCTTCTGCGGTGGCGGAGCCACGCCAGGACGGCCACCAGCGCCACGACGGACACCAGCGGGGCGGCGCGCTTCAGCAGCCCCAGCATCCTCAAGGCGACCTCCTTACCCCGGTCGGCCGCTTCCCGCAGGCCGGCCACCTCCGCGTAGGCATCCTGCGCCGTGCCCACCGCGACCTCCACAGCCTCGTTGACCAGCGGCTCCGTCTCCTTCCGCAGCTTCTTGACGGATTCGTAGGAGGCGATCCCGCCGATGAGGACGGCCACCCCTCCGCAGACGGCCAAGGCGCCCACCACCACGACGGCCGAGAGCCACATGCGCTCAAAGGCCAGGTCCACCGCCAGGATCGCTGCGTACACGGCGTACAGCGCGGCCACCCCCAGCACGCCCAGGCCGGCGAAGAGGACGAAGCCCGATATCCCCAACCGCTTGGCGTTCTTCCTGGCGAGCCCCGGAAGCTCCGACCACGCCCGCTTGCCCAGGGCGATGCCCCTGTCCTTCACGTCCATCGCGATGCCCCAGAGGTTCTTCACCCGCTCGAGCGCCTCGTTCACGAACTCCATCGGCTGGCCCTCCTCTCTCTCTGCCTTACCTCATATGCTGAACGGGCATCGTTGGCCGCAGCTAAAGGATGCCTCAGAGTCTCCTTCCGCCGTCGAGCGGGCATCCCGGGCAGCCGGCTTCCGGCGGCGGCAACGCCCTTCCGCTCTCCGCTCATCCCCGTCCTTTCCCGCTCGATTGGCTTCAATGGAGATTCTACCATCCCGGCGCGGGGTTGACACCGTGTCGGGATGCATATAATTTGAAAGGTGACCATCCGCCGTGTCCGACAGGGGGGTGCCGGCCGGTGAGGAGAGAACCCGCCGTCAAGCGGAGCCGTTACGCCGAAGACCGCGGCAAGCGCCGTATCGTCAAGATACCCACGAGGCACGAATCGGCTCCCGTCAACAACCTCGAGGAGAACCTGCGGAGGGCCGGCGAGATGTTCCGGGCGGCCCTGGGCGACGAATGGGTCTCCAGTGACCCCGCCGTCCTCTGCGGCTACGCTCGGGACCAGTCCTTCACCCCGGCCACCTACCCGCACCTCGTCGTCCTGCCGGCCTCCACCGAGGAGGTGTCCGAGGTCTTCCGCATCGCCAACGAATGCCTGGTGGACGTGATGCCCTACGGCACCGGCGTCTCCACCGTCGGCGCCACCATCCCCGTCTACGGGGGGGTCGTCTGCGACCTGCGGCGCATGGACCAGATCCTCTCCATTGACGCGGAGCGCATGCAGGCGGTCATCCAGCCGGGCGTCACCTTCTGCATGCTCCAAGCGGAGGCGCAGCTGCGCGGCCTGCGCCTGACCAACCCCTCCACCTCGGCCACCGCCGGGGTCATCTCCAACCACACCATGTGCAACATCAACACCATGGCCTCCAAGTACGGGTTCGGCATGGACAACATCCTGGAGTTCTTGATGGTCCTGCCCACCGGGGAAACCCTGGAGGCGGGGCCGCGCGCCTGCGGCATGGAGGCGGCGCACGTGCCCGGACCGGGGCCGGACCTCTCCAGCTACTTCCGCTATTCCATGGGCACCCTGGGCGTGGTCACCGAGATGACCATCCGCCTCTACCCCGAGCCCCGCTTCCTGCACCAGCTCTACCCCGCCTACGACGAGGACCGCCTGGACGACGTCATCGAGGCGCTCTACCGCATCGGCCGGGACAACCTGGCGCTGGAGCTGGCGCACCTGCAGAACACCTTCTACGGAATATTCATCGGCGACGACAACAAGGAGACGGAGCGCCTGGTGGCGGCGATGCCCCGCAACAACATCATGTCCTTCTTCGGTGGCGCCACCCGGGAGGAGGCGGTGCTCAAGGCCGAACTGACCCGCAAGGTGGTGGCCGGGGTCAGCCCGCTCTTCGACTTCATCGACGCCGAGACCATGTACGACCTGGCCGGCGACAAGGTCAACCTGGACCGCTGGTCCAAGTACTTCCGGGAGACGGTGCGGGTGCAGCGGGTGCGCGGCAGCTTCTACATCGGAGCCCTCATCGACCGTCTGGACAATTTCCTCGGCACCGAACAGGCCATGCGGGCCATCACCACCGACCAGGTGGGCACCAACGACGAGGTCCTGCGCCCGGACGACGCCAGCGCCTACTTCCAGCCCTATCACATGGGGCGCATGGCCTACCTGGAGTTCGACCTCTACACCAACCAGGCGGACAAGGACGATCTGCTGCGGGTGCTCCTCGGTTACCTGCGCGCCTCCTTCGGGGGGATGGGGCGGGGCGCCCTCTTCGCCGCCGGCGCCGCGTCCCTGGTCCAGGGCCTGCCCCTGCTGGACCTGGCCCTGCCCATGATCCTGCCCAACCTGCTGCCCTACCTGGACACGGTCACCGCGTTGAAGATGGAGACCGACCCCAACAACATCTGCAATAGGCGCTGGGACTACGAGAGCGGCGAGATGAAGAAGCTGATCCTCTTCTGAGGGGTCCCACGAGGGGGAAAGCGCCCGCCAAAGCCCCCGACCCTTCACTTCCTCGCCAGGGCGATGAGGGAGGTTCCGAAGGGCAGCGGGCGGCGCAGGGCCGCCATCTCCTCCAACCGCAGCAGCCCCCGGAGCAGGCGGTTGAGGTAGGTTGGGGCCCAGAGATCGGACTTGACCCCTTCATCGCCGGCCCGTCTCCGGCTCAGAAGGCGGTAGGCCACCGCCAGCGGGAAGAGGGTGGCGTCGTAATAGGTCAGGTATACCGGGTCGAGGCCGGCCCGCTCAAGCATCTCCCGCGTGCCCGGAGCGCGGTAGCGCCGCACCCCTCCGACCGCCGCGTCGTGGCTGCCGCGCAGGATGTCGAAGGCGGGCAGGTTGAGCAGCAGCCAGCCGCCGGGCACGAGTACCCGCGCGAGTTCGCCGACCGTTTGCGCGTCATCGCTCACCCCGTAGTGGCAGATGACGTTGAAGGAGACCACCAGGTCGAAGGCGGCATCGGGGAAGGGGAGGCTCTCGATGGAGCAGCACTCGGTCTCGCCCAAGCCGCGCTCCGCGCAGAACTTCAAGGCCTCCTGGCTGAAGTCCACTCCGGTCAGCTCGCGGGGACGACACCTCTCTTGCATGCGCCTCATGAATCCCCCGGTGCCGCACCCGGCGTCCAATACCCGGCCGCGGGCCGCATCCGGACAATAGCGCTCGATCAGGCTGATGAAGGCGTGGTGGTGCCCGACGTACCACCAGTGACCGTCCTCCACCTTGCACATGATCGCGTATTCGTCCTGCTTCATCCGCTCTCCCTCCTCCGCGAATCGGGGTCAGGCCCCTTATTTCACTTCTTATCGTTTCGCGAATCGGGGTCAGGCCCCTTCTTTCACTTCTTTATCGTTTCGTCGTTTGCAGGATGGTGAAAAGTGAAAAAGGGGCCTGACCCCGATTCCGCCTTTGTCGATGCGGCGGCCGCGTTCGCTGAAGAGCAGCCAGCCCAGCGCCGCCAAGGCCAGCAGGAACAACGCCGGGCAGGCCCAGAGGGAGGCGCGCAGGGCCGGGGCGGAGTAACGGAACTCCACCCGGTGGACCCCCTCCGGCACCTGCACGCCCCGCATGAACCCGTTGACCCGGTGGACGGGGACCTCCGACCCGTCCACCCATGCCGTCCAGCCCCGGTAGCACTGGTCGGAGTCGACCAGGAAGCCGTCTCCCTCCATCTCCACCTCGAAGGAGAGGTAGTCCTCGGATATCCTCTGCGGCTCCACTGAGCCCGCGGCAAACGCCGCCGCGCCGACCTGCTCCAGGACGTCCGGAAAGACCAGGGCGGTGACGGACGGGTCGTACTCCCGCTTGAAGGAGCGCCCCTTCATCTCCGCCAGGTCCTCCACCGCCCGCAGTTCCCGAACCGCCCAGGCGCGCGGCAGGCAGTTGAGGTTGCGGTAGACGTTGACCCGATCATCCCCGTAGACCATCTCGTATACGGCGTATGGATTGCCGTCTTCCGGCGGCCCCCGGTCCGTCAGGGACCCCTCAAAGGGGGGCAGGGGAATCCCGTCCAGGTAAGCAATATTTACATTCTGTATAAAAATAGGGCTTGGCGAACCGGTCGAGAAGCTTATGGTGGCCTCGGGCGAGGAGGGCGGGTCGGACGGCGGCTGCCGGCAGACGTCGATCACGTCCATATGCCTCCGGCCATCGGGGGAGAAGGCGTCCACCTTCAGTTCGATCTCGCCGGACGGGCCGCCCCGCCCGTTCAGGTCGATGCGGACACTCAGGCCGCCCGAGAAACCCTCGTCCGCCCGCGCCGTGTAGGAGACCAGGTAGCGTGAGCCCTCGTATGCCGGGAAGTCCTGGGAGATGACGGCGACGCTCCCTGCGCCGGCAGCCAGGCGCGCCTCTCCTTGCCGCACGGTGAAGCCTGTCCCCTCCCAGTCGTCCCCCAACGCCACCTCCTCGAATCCAGGCCCTGAAGCGGCGGCGGCAACCTCGATGCCCTCCAATCCCAACTCCTCCTTCCCCTTCTCCACCACCACGTAGCCGCAGTTGGCGGCGGAGAGCGTCACGTTGTCGGCGAGCAGGTTGCGCCAGCCCACCGCGTCCTGCGCCAGGCCCAGCCCGGTGAGGTAGGCGAAGTCGTCGATGATCAGCGACTCGTAGCCGTTGAGCATGGCGATGTCCCGGTTGACGGGATCCATGGCGTAGGGATAGGTCCCGGTGTAGAGCACCCTCGCCTCCCCCGCCGTGCCCTCCAGCGCTCCACGCCAGGAGGCCGATGCCTCCCCCGGCAGGCCGGCGATGGAGTAACTCTCGTTGTCGATGAAGGCCGAGAAGCTGAAGAGCTCCAGCGCCACCACCGCCACCAGCGCCGCGCCCGCCCAGCGGGCGGCCCGCCGGCCCCGGTACCACAGAAGGCACACCGCCAGGTAGCCCGCCGCGCAGGCCAGGGGCACCAATACGGCCGGGTTGTCCCAGCGCAGGGCGTGCTCCAGCCCCTGCCGGAAGGCGTTGCCGCGCTCCGGCACCAGGAGACGGTACAGGGGCCCGGCCGCCAGGGCCATGAACAGCCCCAGGGCCAGTACCGCACCCGCCCCGCCCAGCAGCAGGCGCCTGCTTCGCTCCTTTTCGCGCAGCACGTAGTCCAGCCCCAGCGACCCCAGCACCGCCAGGGCCAGGTCCAGCTCCAGCAGGTGGCGCGAGGGGATGCGGAAGAGGTTGTACACCGGTACATACCAGGTCAACCTGTAGAGGGGGTTATAACCGCCCAGCGCCAGGAAGAGGGCCAGCAGCCCCACCCAGGACCAGAAGCGCACCTGCGCGTCGCGCCGCCGGTAGCGCAGCAGGGCCGCCCCGGCCAGGACGAGCACGGCCGTCCCCACGAAGCAGGAGGTCTCCGCGAGGTTGCCGGGGCCCCAGAAGGCCCGCCCGTAGTCGCTCGAGAAGAAGAAGGGGTAGAGGAACTGCAGGAACAGCCAGGGCGAGAAGGAGTAGCCGGTGAAGAAGGCGTAGCCGTTGCCCGTCCCCGAGGCCACCCGCGACACCTCCCAGGTGGCCAGGAGCTGGGGCAGGGCCAGGGCCAGCCCCAGGGCCAGCGGGAGCGCCGTCAGCAGCACGAACCGCCCGCGCGTCCCCCGCTCCGCCCCGACCCCGTAGAAGAGGACGAACAACCCCAGCACCAAGTAGGTGTACAGGCTGATCTGGTAATGGCCGGCGAGGACCTGCGCCGCCACCGCCAGCGCCGCCAGGAGGCTGAAGGAGACGCGGCCCTCCCGCCGGATGCGTTCGTAGAGGTAGAGCAGCAGCGGCAGCCACACCGCCGCGTTGACGATGTTCAGGTGGCCCTTGTGGGCCATGACGAAACCGGCCAGCCCGAAGGTCATCCCGCCGCAGAAGGCGGGCAGCCTCCCCCGGCAGATGAGCCTCAAGTAGAGGTGGGTGAAGAAGGCCGCGGCGGCGTAGTGGAGGAGGAGGAGCAGGTTGTAGAGATGACCGCTGCCCGAGACCAGGAAGGGGAGGTTGGGCGGGTAGAGCATCCCCGACTCCGAGGAGCCCGGGTAGGAGATGCCCGCGAACTGATAGGGCATCCAGACGGGGAAGCCGCGGGAGACCAGGGAACTGTAGTAGACCTTGAAGGGATAATAATAGACGCGCGCGTCTCCCGGCGCCACCAGCCTGCCGAGGAGCATGGGGTAGAGGATGAGCAGGCCCGCCGCCAGGTAGAAGAGGAGGACGGCGCGGTTGCGCCCCAGGAGGTCGCGGAGGCGGGAACTGCGACCGGCGTCAGAAGTGGTGGCGGGCATCGTACCCGACGACGATGGCGGCCAGACCCGCCGGCGGCAGCACGTAGATGGGCCAGTAGGGCTGACCCTTGGCGATGAGCACGGTGGCCAGGTTGAAGCCGGAGGCGACCAGCATCACCAGCCCGACGACCATGACGATGATGCACAGGTAGGAGCGGTTGAGGAAGGGCAGCAGCAGGGCCATGGCCACGAGGAGGATGCCCCCGGTCAGCGTCCACACGCCGGTTAGGATGATGCCGCTGGAGGTGTCGAAGTCGGATTCGGACTTCAAGTCGAAGATGCCCGAGATGTGGAAGGAGCTGCCGCTGCGCTCCCCGGACTTCCCCAGTTCGTAGAGGCCCCACCCCGAGTACTCCTCCGCGCCGAAGCCCTCCAGCTTCAGCCAGGATGCGTAGGTGGCCACGATGAACAGGGTCCCGAGGATGAGGATGAGGACGGCCGAGACCAGCGCGCGCCGGTTGAAGGTGAAGTTGAGGCCGAGCTTGACCCCGCCCTTCTCCTTCACGTCCCGGTAGGTGATGCGTTCGGACATGGACCTGGCGCCCGGCGGAGGCGCCTGGTAAGTGCCCCTGGCCCCGGAAGCCGGAGCGTCTCCGTAGATGTTGTAGTTGGGGGTTCCGTCGGGGGACGGCTGCTGCCGGTAGCTCAAGGGGTCGCTCTGCGGCTGCGGTGATTCCGGCCGCGGGGGCGCGGAACCCGTCCCGGCCTGGGGCATGCTGCCCTGCGCCAACGGTTTCCCGCAGAGCGAGCAGCGCAGGTTCCTCTCACCGTTCTCGGCTCCGCAGTGCGGACAGTTGACCATCTTCTACCCCTTCCTCTCTGGTGCCCACAGTATAAACCGCGGCGGCGACGATACGGAAGGCGGCCCCGCGGCGGCCGCCGCCCTCCGGGCAGGGGGGCCTCACAGGTTCTTGAAGGCCTCCGCGAACATCACCGAGGCCATGCTGGTCGCCCCCGGGTCGGTGAGGACGTTGACGCAGGCGGTCCGGCCCGAGGCCAGCGCCCGCTTCAGCGCCGGCAGGAGCTCCTCCTCCCGCTCCACGAACTCCCCGTGCCCGCCCAAGGCCTCGGCGACGGCCTCGTAGTGGATGACCCCCAGGTCGGTGCCGCAGACCCGGCTCTCGTCGAAGCAGAGCTCCTGGTGGTGCTTGACCATCCCCCAGGCCTGGTCGTTGCTTACGACCGCGACGATGGGCGCGCCGTGCCGGCAGGCCGTCTCCAGCTCCATCCCGTTCAGGCCGAAGGAGCCGTCCCCGGTGAGCAGCACCACGGTCTTGTCGGGGCGGGCCACCTTGGCTCCCACGGCGAAGGGGACCCCGGTCCCCAGGCAGCCGAAGAGGGTCCCCGAGCCGATCACCCCGGACATCTCCCGGGCCCGCAGGCCGACGCTGCCGAAGTACACGGTATCCCCGCCGTCGAGGACGAAGATGGCGTCGTCCCCGGTGGCCTCCCGCAGTTTATTTACAAGACGTAAGGGATGGATGGGGTCGGCGGCCTCCTCCGCGGCCCGGCGCTCCTCCCCGGCGATCGCCGCGAAGGCGGCCTTGAGGGTGGCCAGCCACTCCCCCCGGTCCCTGGCCTCCAGGCGCGGCTCCAGCCGGCGCAGCGCCGCTCCCGCGTCCCCCACCAGGGCCAGGTCGGCCCGGCGGTTGCGGTCCACTTCCGAGGGCTCGATGTCCACCCGGATGACCCGGGCGGCGGCCAGGGCGTCCCCGTAGTTGAAGACCCAGTTGAGCCTGACCCCCACCGCCAGCACCACGTCGGCCATGGCCGAGGCGGTGAGCGCGCCCACCAGGCCGCCGTCCCAGAGGGAGAGGGGGTGTGAGTCGGGGATGGCGCCCCGCCCGTTGTTCATGAGCAGGGTGGGGATGCCCGCCTTCTCCACCAGGGCCCTGACCTCCTCCGCGCAGCGGCTGTGGACGATGCCGCTGCCCCCCAGAAATAGCGGCCTCTCGGCCGCGTTGAGCATCTCGGCCGCCTCCCGCAGGGCGTCCTCCTCCGGCACCACCGGGTATCTGCTGGCCGGGCCGGCGGGCAAGGACACCGACCCCTCGTCAACCCGGTAGTAGAGCGCCTCCGGGGTGAACTCGCAGAAGACCGGGCCCGGCCGCCCGGAGACGGCCTCGCGGAAGGCGGTCTCCAGGTATTCGGGGATGCGCGCGGTGTGGTGGCACCGTCCCGCCCACTTCACCACCGGCCTGACCATGCTCATCTGGTCGATGTCCTGCAGGGCGCCCCGGTCCAGGTCCTGCAGGGGGGCCATGCCGCACAGGACCACCAGGGGGACGTTCTCGGTGGCCGCGTTGACCACCCCGGTCAGGGAGTTGGTGAAGCCGGGGCCCGCGGTCACCAGGCACACTCCCGGCTTGCCGGAGAAGACGGACCAGGCGTGGGCCATCATCGCCGCAGCCTGTTCGTGCCGCACGTCCACCAGCCTGAGGCCCTCGTCCAGGCATCCGTCGAAGACGGGCGCGATGTGCCCCCCCGAAAGCGCGAAGACGGCGTCCACGCCCTCCACGTCCTTGAGATACCTGGCCACCAACCGCCCCCCGTGCAGTTCACCCACGGCGTACACCTCCCCCGTTTCCGGGCCGCCTGCCGCGCCGGCGGCCCCCACTCTCTCTCTTTGCGGAAGCCCTCAGCCCGTGAAGGACATGTTCAGTTCGTAGAGGCCCGAGTTGAGCTCCTTGGTGGTGTCGAACCCCATCTTGGCGAAGAGGCGGAGCATGGGCCGGTTCTCGGCCAGCACCTCGGCGGTGAACCCGCGCAGGCCCTGGCGCTTGGCCAGCTGGGTCAGGTAGTTCAGCAGCTCCGTGCCGATGCCGTTGTTCTGGTAGTCGTCCCTGACCACGAAGGCCACCTCGGCGGTGTGGGTGCCCTGGTTTATGGCGTACTGCCCCACCCCCACCGGCACTTCCTTCTCCCCCTCGCGCACCACCGTCAGCAGGACCATCTCCAGGGTGTAGTCGACCACCACGAACTCCTGCAGGCGCTCGTGGGGCATGTCCTGCCGCGAGGAGACGAAGCGGCGGTACATGCTCTTGTCGGAGAGGGAGTAGAAGAGGTCCTTGAGGAGGGGCTCGTCGGAGATCTTCACCGGCCTGATGAGGATGTCCATGCCGGTATGGGTGGTGCGGTAGAGCTCCAGCTCCTCCGGGTACTCGCCCGCCTTGCCGGGGATGAACATCTGGTCGGCGTAGATGAGGTTGTCCTTCTTGGCCTCCGATATCAGCCACTCCCGGAACTTGGGGTGGGCGATGGCGATGAGCTCCATGGCCCGCTCCCGCACGTTCTTGCCGTGCAGGTAGGCGATGCCGTATTCGGTGACCACGTAGTGGACGTCTCCCCGGTTGAGGGTGACGCCGGCCCCCTCCCGCACCAGCGGTTGGATACGCGAGTACTCGCCGTTTCCGGCGGTGGAGGGCATGGCCAGGATGGTCCGTCCGCCCGGCGCCAGCACCGCGCCGCGCATGAAGTCGGCCTGCCCGCCGATGCCGCTGTAGAAGACCTTGCCCAGCGATTCGGCCGAGGCCTGGCCGGTGAGGTCGACCTCCAGGGCCGAGTTGATGGCCACCATGTTGCGCTGGCCGGCGATGTTCAGGGGGTTGTTGGTGTAGTCGATGGTGCGGAACTCGATGGAGGGGTTGTCGTCTAAGAAGTCGTAGGTGTCCTGGGTGCCCATGCAGAAGGTGGCCACGGTCTTGCCGCGGTCCAGGGTCTTGCGGCTGTTGTCGATGACCCCCTTGCGGATGAGGTTGACGATGCCGTCGCTGACCAGCTCGGTGTGGACCCCCAGGTGCTTGCGGTCCTCGAGGTTGGCCAGGATGGCGTTGGGGATGCTGCCGTAGCCCACCTGGATGGTGTCGCCGTCCTCCACCAGCCGGGCCACGTACTTGCCGATCTGGTCGGCCAGCTCGTCGGATACGTCCTGCGTGTACACCAGGAGCGGCTCGTCGCACTCCATGACGTAGTCGACGTCCTCGAAGTGGATGAAGGTGTCGCCGTGCACGCGGGGCATGTACGAGTTGACCTGGCAGATCACCAGGTCGGCCACCTCCACCGCCGCCTTGGTGATGTCCACGCTGACGCCCAGGCTCATGTAGCCGTTGCGGTCAGGCGGGGAGGTCTGCACCAGGGCCACGTCGATGGGGATCATCCTGCGGTAGAAGAGGTTGGGCACCTGGGAGAGGAAGATGGGGGTGTAGTCGGCCAGCCCCTGGTTGACCGCCCCGCGGGTGTTGTTGCCGATGAAGAAGGAGTTGTGCCGGAAGTTGCGGGAGAACTTCTCGTCGGTGTAGGGGGCGACGCCCAGGGTCCAGACGTGGAAGACCTCGGCGTCGAAGACCGCCTTGGGGTTGGACTCCACGTAGGCCGCCAGCGAGTTGACCAGGCACTGCGGCTCCCCGCAGGCGGTGCCGATGAAGAGGTGGTCGCCCCGGCGGATGTTCTTGAAGACCTCGGTCTCGGGCTGGAACTTCTCCGGGAACCTCTCCCGCAAGGCCTGAGGTATGTGGCGCCTCCTGTCCATTCCCATCTCTCCTTCCGTTCTCGGATAATTCTAATCCATCCGCCCGGGGAGGGGAAGGAGCGGCGGGGCCCCGAGGCCGCCCGGCTGAGGCCCGCATGGAAGAAGCCCGCCTGCCGGGGCAGGCGGGCCGTTCTTTCTAATAGACCGGGCCGTTAACCCGCGTCCTTGCCCCTTCAGAGATCCTCGGGGGCCTTGTAGGCCTCCTTCTCGCCCATGGGCCAGATGGGGGCGATGGTCTTGCCGTACATCTCGTTCCACAGCTCGGCCTGGGCCAGGTAGATGGCCGCGGCCCCGCAGATGATGCCGATGACGCCGGCGACCTTGAGCACGGCGCCGGACTTGCCCTCGTAGGCGAACCAGGCGAAGTGGACGGCCAGCAGGCCGAAGAGGACGGTCAGGGTCGCGAAGACGAACTGCAGCACCCGGTTGACCTTCAAGCTGCCCACGAACATGAGCAGGGTGAAGAGCCCCCACAGCGCCAGGTACCAGGCGAAGCCCTTGTTGCCTGCCTGCAGCCCCAGGGCGTTGGCGGTGGTGCCGGCGTGGGCGTTGAACAGGAAGGGCTTGGCGACGATGATGAAGACCAGGGTCAGCCAGAAGGAGCCGTAGGCGGTGAAGGCGGTGGTGCCGAAGGTGTTGGCCTTCCTGTACTCCATGATGCCCGCGATGATCTGGGCGATGCCGCCCAGGAAGATGCCCATGGCCAGGATAGGCGCGTCCTGCTTGAAGAGCCCCGCGTTGTGCAGGTTTAAGAGGACCGTGGTCATCCCGAAGCTGGTGAGCCCCAGGACCGCCGGGTTCGCCAACTTGACGTCGTCTGCCATACTCATTCTCTCCTCTCTCTCTGCGATGCCTACAACGGTTCCTTACAACCTGTCCTGCCGCCTCACTTGCCGGTCAGCTTGGCGTTGTCCTCGATGAGCACGGTGACCACGGTGGGGTCGGCCAGGGTGCTGGTATCGCCCAGCGAGTCGGAGGTGCCCTCGGCGATCTTGCGCAGGATGCGGCGCATGATCTTGCCCGAGCGGGTCTTGGGGAGGGCGGCGGTGAAGTGCATGACGTCCGGCGTGGCGATGGGGCCTATCTCCTTGCGGGTGTGGGCCACCAGGGCCTTCCTGACCTCGGCCTCGTCCAGGTTCTCGTACTCGGCCTTGAGGGTGATGTAGGCGTAGATGCCCTGCCCCTTGATCTCGTGGGGATAGCCCACCACGGCCGCCTCGGAGACGTACTCGTGGCTGACCAGGGCGCTCTCCACCTCGGCGGTGCCGATGCGGTGGCCGGAGACGTTGATGACGTCGTCGATGCGCCCCTGCAGCCAGTAGAAGCCGTCGGCATCGACCACGCAGCCGTCACCGCTGACGTAGTATCCCGGGAACATGGACCAGTAGGTGTTGATGAACAGCTCGTGGTTGCCGAAGATGGTCCGCATCATGCCGGGCCAGGGCCTCTTGAGGCAGAGGAAGCCGCTCTCGCCGACCCCCGCTTCCTTGCCCTCCTGGGTGAGGATGACGGGGTCCACCCCGAAGAAGGGGAAGCTGGCCGAGCCCGGCTTCATGGGGGTGGCGCCGGCCAGGGGGGTGATGAGGATGCCGCCGGTCTCCGTCTGCCACCAGGTGTCCACGATGGGGCAGCGGCCCTTGCCGATGTGGTCGTAGTACCACAGCCACACCTCGGGGTTGATGGGCTCGCCCACCGAGCCCAGCACCTTCAGGGACGAGAGGTCGTGCTTGGTGGTCCAGTCCACACCCTCGCGCATCAGCGAGCGGATGACCGTGGGGGCGGTGTAGAACTGGGTGACCTTGTACTTCTCGCACACGGCCCAGAAGCGGTCGGGGCCGGGGTAGGTGGGGACGCCCTCGAACATGACCTCGGTGTAGCCGTTGGCCAGGGAGCCGTAGACGATGTAGCTGTGGCCGGTGACCCAGCCGATGTCGGCGGTGCACCACCAGACGTCGTCCTCGTGGATGTCGAAGATGTACTTGAGGGAGAGGGCGGCGTGCAGCAGGTAGCCGCCGGTGGTGTGCAGGACTCCCTTGGGCTTGCCGGTGGAGCCGGAGGTGTACAGGATGAACAGGGGGTCTTCCGCGTCCATCTGCTCGGGCTCGCACTCGGCGGAGATGTCGGAGGCCGCGACCTCGTCCTCCCACCAGGCGTCGCGGCCCTCGGCCATGGCGATCTCGGCTCCGGAATGCCTGGCCACGATGACCTTGCGCACGTCGGGGCACTCCTCCAGGGCCGCGTCCACGTTCTTCTTCAGGGGGACCTGCTTGCCGCTGCGGAACCCGCTGTCGGCGCAGATGACCACCCGGCAGTCGGAGTCGAGGATGCGGTCGCGCATGGCCTCGGCCGAGAAGCCGCCGAAGACCACGCTGTGGATGGCGCCGATGCGGGCGCAGGCCAGCATGGCTATGGGCAGCTGGACGATCATGGGCAGGTAGATGCAGACGCGGTCGCCCTTCTTCACCCCGTGCTTCTTGAGCACGTTGGCGAGCTTGCAGACCTCTTCCAGCAGCTGAGCGTAGGTGACCGTCCTGCCCTCGCCGGGCTCGTCCGGCTCCCACATGATGGCCACCTTGTCGCCCCGCCCCGCCTTGACGTGGCGGTCGAGGCAGTTGTAGGAGACGTTGAGCTTGCCGCCGGCGAACCAGGTGCACTTGGCGGTGCTGACGTCCCAGGTGTAGACGGTGTCCCACTTCGAGTACCAGTCGAGGGCCTCGGCCATCTCGCCCCAGAAGGCGTCGACGTCGTTGATGGAACGGTCGTACATGGCCCTGTATTCGTCCATGCTCTTCACGAAAGCGTTCTTGCTGAGCTCCTCCGGTGGGTAGAGGATGGTCCTCTCTTCTACTTTCGCCATTTACTGTCTCCTTTCCGCTGACGATTGCCGCGAACGTTTCCTCGTCCTGCTCCTCGAGCGAGTCAGGCATTTCCAAATAGGAGATTTTAGCATAGATGGGCCTCTTTGTCACTTATGAATTACCGGCGCGCGGGACGCCCGCCCCAGCAAGCTGACTCTGCGTCATAAATGCCGGCGGCCGGCGGGCCCCCCGGCGGATGGTAGAATGTCCCGTGTGCCCGCAAGGGCCGCCCGAGAGGCGTCCGGACGGCCTGCGGCCGGGCGAGTGAAGAGAGGTTGGTTGGCTGGTAGATGAAGAGACTGGACCGGCTGGAAGAGGGGCTCTACCGGGTGAAGCGCGCCCGGGGCAGCAACGTCTACCTGGTGACCGAGCCCGAACTCGCCCTCATCGACGCCGGCTTTCCCATCGACGCGCCCTGCATCCGGGGGGCCCTCGCGGAACTGGGAGCGTCCCCGCGGGACCTCAGCCTGGTGGTGGCCACCCACTACCACGGGGACCACACCGGGACCATCGCCCGCCTCAAGCGCAGGGGAGGACCGCGGGCGGCCATCCACGCCGAGGACGCGCCCTTCGCCGCCGGCGAGGTCCCCTACGACCGCTTCAAGCTCCGGCCCTCCCGCGCCCTCTTCTACTATTCCCTCTATCCCCTCTTCCGCTACCGGCACTTCGCCCCCGACCAGCGCCTGGCCGAGGGGGACGTCGTCCCCCTGCTGGGCGGCCTGGAGGTGCTGCACACGCCGGGGCACTCGCGCGGCAGCGTCTGCCTCTATCAGCGGGAGCGGGGCCTGCTCTTCTCGGGCGACCTGTTGCGCCGCGAGAAGGGGGTGCTGGAGGGGCCGCCGCCCCGCTTCACCCCGAACCCGCGGGCCGCGGCGGACTCCCTGCTCCGCCTGGCGGGCCTCGACTTCGAATCCCTGCTGCCCGGGCACGGCGACCCCCTCCTGGGAGGGGCCGGCGCGGCCTTCCGCGAATGCCTGGCGGCCGGCGGGCTGTGGCCGGTGGGCGGAGGGGGAAAGGAGGGGGCATGCCCGGGGATGAGGTGAGGGTCTTTCGACGCAGCACCGCGGCCTACGTCCTCAACGGCGTCCTGCTGGGCCTCTTCCTGGCGATGTTGGCCATGGGCATCCGGCTGGGACACGCGGCCGCGGTCTTCGTCTCCTTCGCCGCGGCCCTCTGGGAGGTGGTCCTCGGCGTCTGGCTGTACATGTACCCCTACGCCCGGCTGCAGGGCGGCAGCATCACCCTCTTTGCCCGGTTCCAGCAGAGGAAGGCCATCCCCCTGGAAGAGGTGGCCGGCCTCGAGCGGGTCGGGAACGCCCTGGAGCTGAGCCTGAAGAGCGGGGAGGCGGTCTCGCTCTCCCTCTTCTGGATGGACCCGGCCGACCGCGAGCCCTTCGCCGCCGCCCTGCGGCCTAGAGGGCCTTCTTGTACACCTCCAGCACCTCCCCGGCATCCATGACCATGCGGGGATTATAGACCACCGACCCGTCGTAGAGGGCCATCTCCGCCGCGGCCGAGAGCCCGTCTTCCGCCACCCCCACCTCGGAGAGCTTCTGGGGGATCCCCATCTCCGCGGTGAACTCCAGGACCCTCTCGATGGCCGCGGCGGACGCCTCCTCGTCGCTCATGCCCTTCTCGTGGACGCCCATGGCCCTGGCGACCAGGGCGTAGCGGTCGGGGCATTCCTCCAGGTTGAACCGCATCACGTGGGGCAGCAGGATGCTGTTGGCCAGGCCGTGCGGCACCTTGTAGAGGGCGCCCACGCAGTGGGCCATGGCGTGCACCAGCCCCACCTGGGCGTTGGAGAAGGCGATGCCGGCCATGGTGGCGGCGATCTGCTGCTGGCCGCGGGCCAGCAGGTCGTCACCCTTCTCCACGCAGGTCGGCAGGTTCTCCATGATCATCTGGATGGCCCCGAAGGCCATGTAGTCGGAGATGGGCTCGGCCTGCAGGGCGTGGATGGCCTCGATGGCGTGGGTGAGGGCGTCCATGCCGGTGGTGGCGGTGAGCATGGGGGGCAGGCCCCGCGTCATCACCGGGTCGAGTATGCCCGTGTTGGGCATGAGGTAGTCGTCGGCGTAGAGCAGTTTCTGGTTCTTCTCCCAGTCCTTGATGACGAAGGCGTAGGTGACCTCGCTGCCGGTGCCCGCGGTGGTGGGGATGACGATGTGGGGGGTGATGGGGTGGGTGAGCAGCTGGAAGCCGGAGTAGTCCTCCAGCTTCCCTCCCTCGCTGATGATGATGGCCATGCCCTTGGCGGTGTCGATGACGCTGCCGCCTCCCACGCTGACCAGGCAGTCGGCGCCCGCCTCGCGGGCCCTCTCCGCCGCCTCGTTGACGATGTGGAACCCGGAGTCCTGCGGGCACTCGTCATATCTGCCCACGCACCGCTTCCCCAGGGCTTTCTCCACTTCCTCGACCAGCCCGGCGTCGCTGACGCCCTTGTCGGTGACGATGAACGCCCGGGAGCGCTTGAGCTCGTCGACTTCCGCCCCCACGTCCTTCGAGGCATTGATGCCGTAGACCAGGCGCGTGAAGTTCTTATAGATGAACGAAAGGTCCTTGTCGTAAGCCATGCCTTACCTCCTCGGGTAATGCCCGTGAGCGGATACGGAAAAGCCGCGGGGCCGGCGGCCTACCCGAACTTCTCGTGGAACTCGGCCAGGACGCTCCGAACGGTCTCCGCCGCTTCCGGCGACTCGTCGGAGAAGACGCAGCCGATGGCGGCGGTGAGGTCCACCAGGCGGGCCGAGGCCTTGACCGCGCGGACGATGGTGGGCAGGTCGCCCTTGAGCTTCAGCTTGCCCTGCATCATCCCCTTGATGGTGTCGAGTTCCTTGGCCATGACCGCCTTCCAGCGGCTGTACTCGCCGGTGATGACGAAGTCGGCGGACTCCCCCACCTCGGTGGGGACGATGCGGATGAAGCGGCAGTCGCCGTGCCAGAGGTCCATGAAGAGGTAGGTGTCGCCGTCCAGGCCCGCCTCGGGAGCGGGCAGGATGTGGATGACCACGGAGCCCTCCCAGGTCTTGGCCGCCTCCCGGTACTCGGCGTCGCCCTGTACCACCCTCTCGTAGGCCAGCACCCACTCGGGCGAACCCATGATGAAGGGCGGCGTCCCCGCGTTGAGCCTGCCCTCCGCCCATGCGACGTAAGCGTTTACCCACTCGTCCGTGCCGTACTCAAGAGCCATCGAGCATCCCTCCTCTTTAGACGGGAACCGCGCCTTATCCCGCGGCCGTTCATCGGTACCGGGGCCGACTGCCCCGTGCAATGATTATATCCCCCGGGGACTCAAACATAAACGCGCCCGCATCCGGCCGGACAGCCATGCGCGGGGCGCCTTCACCCGGAAGCGGAACGCTGCGATGGGCGGTCGAAGGGCAGCCGGTAATCGAGGTTGGAGGGGACGGGGTAGCGCACCCCGCGCGCCGCGGTGGCCTCCAGCCCCTCGACGATCCTCTCCGCCCAGCCGGCGGGGAAGGCGAAGGCCATCTCGTGGTCCTGGGTGGCGGCGAAGACGCGGTCCCCGTTGCCCGGCAGCACCACCCGCGGCCGCTCCTTCAGGTGGGTGAGGACCAGGCCCTCGTTGCAGGACCCGCCGAGGCCCCCGGAGGAGGCGCCCACGCGCCGGCCGTCCCAGCGGGAGGCGGCCTGCACCAGCCGCATCACCTGGGCGGGGTCGCCGTAGACCATGACCACCTGCGGCTCCACCTGGACGCGGGTGAGCGGCGAGACCAGCAGGGCCGCGCACTCCCCCGGGTCGAGCAGGCCCAGGTCCTCCACGCGGGCCGCCGCGGCCCGGTCGTCCTTCGCGTACTGCATGGCGGTGAAGAAGGCCTGGATGAGCGAGGGGTCGAAGCCCTCCTGCCAGCCGGCGGCCAGGTTGAAGAGCGGGCACGAGGAACTCTCCGCGTCCAGGGCCAGGGTCCAGCCCCGGCGGCGCGCCAGGGTCAACGCCTGGCATGCGGCCACGGGCGACCCCACCGCCTCCTGCGGGCGCCGGGCCTTCTCCGGAAGCGGCTCCCCCGGCGCCATGAAGCGCACCGCCACCGGGAAGGTGCCCGGCCTCAGGTGGCGCTCCAGGGTCTCTCCGACCTCCCTCCATCCCTGCACGGTCATCCCCTTTGCCTCCGCGCCCCCAAGCGGCCCCGGCTAGAGCGCCTGGCTGCCTCCCTCGCCGCCCTCTTCGACGGAGTAGGCCCAGCCCTTGACGATCTGCCGCTTGAGGCTGGCATCGGCCATGCTGGCGCGCAGCTTCTTCATGCGCAGGTCGTCCTTGCCGCAGTCCTGGCAGTAGGCCAGGTACTTGTCCATCACCTGCAGGGCGAGTTCGTCGCGGTTGGTGTTGTAGTACAGCTTGGCCAGCGATTCGTACCTGGTGGGCGCGGGGCCGGTCTGCCTCCAGGGAGCCTTGGGCCCCTCCCCCTCCTCTTCCTTGATGGAGTCGAGGTACTTCAGCTCGGCCTCGTGGACGCGCCCGGCCTTCCTCAAGGCCTCGGCCTCGTTGTACAGCCTCGATTTCGCCGTGATCTCCGTGGCGGCGGCCGGCTCTCCCTCCGTCCGCGAAGGCGGGGCGGGGGCGGCCATGGGCTCGGGGAGGGGCACGTCGATCTCCGGCAGCGGCTGGTCGATCAGGGTCAGCTCGCGCGGCTCGCTCTTGGGCTTGATCCTGGGGAGGGGCTTGGCCTCCCCCTTGATCTTGGGCTTCGGCGGGGGCGGCGGCGGCTCCTGCGCCGCCGGTGCGGCCTCCACGGAAAGGTCGGGAGGGGAGACCCGCGGCGCGGACGGCGGCCCGGGCTCCGGCCTGGGTATGGAGGGAGGCGTCATCCGCGGCCCCTTCTTGGCCTCGGGAGGCTTCGCCGCCGCCGCGCGCTCCCTCTCCCAGGCCTCCCGTTCGGCCTGGATGTCCTTGCCTTTCTTGACGTTGGAAGTCTGCCCCCGGAAGAAGGTCTTATCCAGAAACCCCATGACTCCTCCTGTCGCTCATCTCCTCATAGAACAACCCCTCTTAAGGACATTCTACTACAAATACGCCGGATATGCCCCCTCCGTGCTCCTCCCCGCCCGCGGCGGGCCTCCCGCCTCCGGGAGAAAGGGGGTTAGGGATGGAGCCGGCATGGGGATTCGAACCCCAGACCTGCGCATTACGAGTGCGCCGCTCTTCCAGCTGAGCTATGCCGGCCCGCAGGTAACCATTATAGGGGCAGGCTCCGGGGTTTGGGAAGCCGGCGGGGGGCCGGCGGCCGGGGAGGCTCGCCGCCTAGTGGCGTATCTCCAGGTCCATGAGGTGCTCGCGCATCTTGGAGGCGAAGCGCAGGTTGTCGAAGAGGCCGTCGACGCGTTCCTGGTACTCCGCCACCCGCCTGTCCGCCTCCTCCCCGGGGAAGAGGTGGCGGAAGCGCCCCTGCAGCTTGAGATACTCGGACACCGGCACCAGCTCGGAGCTGCCTTCGATGATGCGCTTGGTGCCCGCGGTGTACCTGGTCCTGCCGTTCTCGTACTCGTAGAGCAGCCACACCCCCGCCTGCACGGCCAGGCGGCTCACCTTGACGGTGGAGTCCGAGGGAAACTTCCAGCCGGGCGGGCAGGGGGCCAGCATCTCGATGTACTTGGTGCCGCGGATGGAGGCGGCCTTCCGCATCTTCTTGAAGAAGTCGGTGGGGTAGGCCAGCGAGGCCGTGGCCACGTAGGGCAGGTCGTGGGCCACCATGATCTGGGCCACGTCCTTGCGCCACTCCTGCTTGCCGGAGATGGTGTTGGTGGTCCAGGCGGCGTAGGGGGTGGCGCCCGAGCGCTGGGTGCCGGTGTTGGAGTAGGCCTCGTTGTTGTAACAGACGTAGATGAAGTCGGCGTTGCGCTCCGCCGCGCCCGAGAGGGCCTGGATGCCGATGTCGTAGGTGCCGCCGTCCCCCGCCCACACCAGCACGGTGGGGCGCTCGGTGAAGACGCCCTTCTTGACCAGGCGGTTCACCGCCGCGGCGACGCCGGAGGCCGCCGCTCCTCCCGAGGCGAAGGCCATGTTCAGCACCGGAAGGTCGAGGGCGCTGTAGGGGAAGGGGCTCTGCAGCACCGAGGTGCAGGAGGCGATGACCACCAGCAGGGTGTTGCGCCCCAGGGCCTTGAAGGCCACGCGCAGGGCCATGCTGCCCGGGCACCCGGCGCAGGCCGCACTGCCCTGCAGGAACAGCTCCTCCTCGGGGAAGTCCTTCAGCCTCATCCCGCCATCCCCCGCTTGCTCGCCCGATGGTGCTCGTTCATCTTGAGGGTGGGCCAGCGCACCGTTCCCTCGAAGCTGCCGGCGGCGGCGGCCTCCACCTCGGCGGCGATGACCGCGTAGGAGACGTCGCGCCCGCCCAGGCCGGTGATCAGGTTGTACAGCGACGCCCCGCCGTTCCCGTAGAGGGCCGCCTTGACCTCGGAGAAGAGCGCCCCCTCGTAGCCGAAGGAGATGTCGCGGTCGATGACCACCACCGTCTTCCTCCCCGCCAGCAGCCTCCGCAGCTCCTCCAGGGGGAAGGGGCGGAACGAACGGACCCTCACCACTCCCGCCTTGAGGCCCTTGCCGCGCAGCGCTTCCACCGAGACGCGCGATTCCGAGGCCAGGGAGCCCATGGCCACGATGACGTGCTCGGCGTCGGCCATCTCGAACTCCTCGATGAGGCCGCCGTGATGGCGGCCGACGATCTCGCGGTACTCCTCCGCCGCCCGCGAGATGACCTCCTTGGCGTTCTCGTGGGCCTGCTGGATGGAGAAGCGCACCTCCTCGTAGTCGTCGGGATAGATCACCGAGCCGTGGGTGAGGGGCCTGTCCAGGTCCATCTTCCAGGCCGTCTTGAAGGGGGGCAGGAAGCGGTCCACCTGTTCCTGGTCGGGCAGGTCGGTCTGCATGTAGGAGTGGGAGAGGACGAAGGCGTCGTAGTTGACCATCACCGGCAGGATCACCCGCGCGTCCTCCGAGATGCGGAAGGCCTGGATTACGGTGTCGGCGATCTCCTGGTGGGAGGCGCAGTAGAGCTGGATCCAGCCGGTGTCCCGCTGCGATACGGCGTCCTGGTGGTCGCACCAGATGTTCCAGCCGGGGCCCATGGCCCGGTTGACGTTGACCATGACCATGGGCAGGCGGATGCCCGCCGCCCAGTGCAGAAGCTCGTGCATGTAGGCCAGGCCGTGCGCCGAGGTGGCCGAGAACCCCCGCACCCCCATGGCCGCGGCCCCTATGAGGGCGGCCATGGCGCTGTGCTCGCTCTCCACCGGCACGTACTCGCAGTCCATCTCCCCGGACTCGATGAGGGCGGAGATCTCCTCGATGACCTGGGTCTGGGGGGTGATGGGGTAGGCCGAGACCACCTCCACCCGCGCCAGGCGGGCGGCGTGGGCGGCCACGTGATTGGCCACGTCCACCAGCTTCATTTCTTCTCTTTCTCCATGACGATGGCCTTGCGGGGGCACTCCACCGCGCAGATGCCGCACCCCTTGCAGTAGTCCATGTCGATCACGATATCCTTGGAGATGCAGGCCTCGGGGCAGTAGATCCAGCAGAGCAGGCACTTGTTGCAGCGCTCCTCGTCCTTGACCGGCACGAAGACGCGCCAGGACCCGGTCTTGCCCACGCTGCCCTCCACCGGCACCGAGAGGGTGGTGACCAGCCCGATCTCCCCTTCCGTCCGCTTCTTGCCCTGCGCCTGCTTCCTGGTCATCTTACCGCCGTCCGTCCCCGTTTCCGCTCAATCCCGCTTCGCCGGCGCGCTGCCCGCGGCGGCGTCCGCCGGGCGCCCCCGTACCTGCTCGACCGAGGTGAAGCCCCGGCGCGCCGCTTCCATGCTCTTCTCCCGGCGCTCCCCCCGCATGTTCTCCCGGATGACCTCGGTGATGATCTCCAGGGAGACCAGGCCGGACACGTAGGAGATGGCGCCGTAGACCGGTATGTTCACCGCGGGCATGCCGTCCACCTCCAGCCCCAGGTCCAGGGCGATGGAGGTGGCGTCGACCACGTTCACCTCGAAGGGCAGCCGGGCCGCGCGCTTGGCCGCCGCCCCGGGGTCGTCGTTGACCAGCAGGACGGTATCCTCCTTGACCCCCTCCTCCAGGGCCAGGTCCAGCAGGGAGTTGCTCATCACCACCAGCAGGTCCGGCCGCTGGATCTGGCTCACGTGATAGATGTGCTTGTCGTCGAAGCGGACGAAGGCCTTCACCGGGGCCCCGCGGCGCTCCGCCCCGAAGAAGGGGGACGCCTGCACGTACCACCTGGACTTGTCGCCGGCTATGGCCAGCAGGCGGATGAGGGTGACCGCGCCCTGCCCCCCCAATCCGTGAAACCTTATCTCGACCATGATCGCGTATCAACTCCGTCGCGTTCTGCGTTCTGCGGCCGTCTGCCGCCGCTGGTGACGAAACACAGTTTCATATCTTATCAAACCGTCGAGGGAAAAGTCGATAAAGAGCGTCATCCCCGCGCCTCCGGCCGGGCCGGTCCCGGGCGGGAGCTCAGTCCGCCTCCCCGGTCTCCGCCCGGACGTCCCCCTCCGGCTCCTGCGGCTCCTGCGGCTCCCGCGGCTCGGAGCGGCGCGAGTCCCTGCCGAAGCAGGAGGCTTCAAGGGAGATGCGCTCGCCCGACCCGCTCTGGACCACCACCTTCTCGCCGATGGCGTCCAGCCCCACCACCCGGTACGACTCGCCGTCCACGTTGACCTCCGAGCCGATGCCGGGGACCCTGCGGTTGAAGCGGCGGTAGACCTCGTTCTCGTAGCGGAGGCAGCACATCAGCCGGCCGCAGACCCCCGATATCTTGGTGGGGTTGAGGGGGAGCCCCTGCTCCTTGGCCATGCGGATGGACACCGGGTCGAACTGCTTCAAGAAGGCCTTGCAGCAGAGGACGCGGCCGCAGGGGCCCAGGCCGCCCACGATCTTGGCCTCGTCCCGCACCCCGATCTGCCTGAGTTCGATGCGGGTGCGCAGGGCGGAGGCCAGGTCCTTGACCAGGTCGCGGAAGTCAACCCGCCCCTCCGCCGTGAAATAGAAGGTGATGGAGTTGCCGTCGAATACGTAATCGAGGTCCACCAGCTTCATGGGCAGCTTGTGCCGCTCGATGGACTCCAGGCACCTGCGCCAGGCCTCCTCCCGCCGCCCCTTGTTGCGCTCGTACTGCTGGCGGTCCCGGTCGGTGGCGCGCCGCACCACCCGCTTCAACCCCTCCGGCCTCGATTCGTCGGGCAGGTCGCAAGCGGCTTCCACCACCTTGCCGTAGTCGATGCCCTTGTCCGTGGGGACGATGACCTCGTCCCCCACCCTCAGGGACAGCCTGTCGGTGTCGTAGTAGAGCACCTTGGAGCCCTGTTTCAGGCTGACTCCCACGATGGTTATCATCTCCTCGTATCCGTCCTTTCGCTCGCGCCTCGTTCTTCCCGGTAACCCTTATTCTACCCCATGCCCCCGCGGCCCTTCAGCGGCGGCCGGCGGGGCGCGCCGGAGGAGACTTCCTCCAGCTTGAGCAGGAGGTTCTCGACGAGCAGGAGCGCGTTGGCGTTGCGGGAGAGCATGGCCGCCGCGGCCTCGCACTCCCGCACCGCATCCACCGCCCTCCCCGCGTCGATGCGCCGCGCCGCTTCCCTGATCTCCGCGGCCAGTTCCCGGTTGACCAGGCCGGCCTCCCCGGCGTCGTCCTCCTCCAGGGCCAGGGCCTGGACCATGACGTCCCGGTACCAGGAGGCCAGCCCGGCGAAGACGTCGCAGAAGACCTCGAACCGCTGCCGCGACGCCTCCCGGTCCTGCCGGCTCTTGCGCCGCTTCTCCAGGCGCTCGAAGGCCTTGGGGTCCAGGGCTTCCTTGAGGGCCCGGAGGTCCTCGTCCGCGCGCCGGCGGTACCGCTTGGCCTCCCCGTCCGCCATCTCGACGATGCGCCCGGCCATCTCCATGGCCCCCAGGACCGAGGCGCCGCTCAGCCGCCTGGCCATCTCCACGGCCTCCAGCCGGCAGGCCAGGCGCTCCTCGTCCTCCAGGTAGGAGAGGGCCCGGCGGAAGACCCCCCCGCTCGCCCGGGCGAGCAGATCCGCCCGCTCCTCCGTCTGCCGCATCTCGCGCGTCAGGTACGACCTGATCTCCTCCAGCCTCAAGGGGCGGAAACGCACCTGGTAGCAGCGGGAGACGATGGTGGCCGGCAGGCGTTCCGGCTCGCCGGAGACCAGGACCAGCACCGCCCTCCCGGGAGGCTCCTCCAGCGTCTTGAGCAGGGCGTTGGCGGCGTAGACGTTCATGCTCTCCGCCTCGTCCATGATGACCACCTTGCGCTCCGCCTCCACCGGCTTCAAGCTCAGCTCGTAGACGAGCTCCCTGACGCGGTCGATGAGGATCTGCCTGCCCTCGGGCTCGACCAGGACCAGGTCGGGGTGGACCTCGTGTTCGACGCGGCGGGCCGCCGCGGCGGGGTCGGCGCAGCCGGGGGGAGTCAGCAGGAAGGACGCGAAGACCTTGGCGGCGGCGTACTTGCCCGTCCCGCGCGGTCCGGCGAAGAGGTAGGCGTGGGCGGGGCCCCCCCCCTCGACGGCGTCCCGCAGCAGCCGGACCGCCCGCTCCTGGCCGTAGATGGACTCCCAGCCCGGCTGCGGCTGCGGCGCCGAACCCTCAGAGATACCTCTCCACCTCCCTCATGACGTGGTGGTGGATGATCTCGGGCTTCTCCTCGCCGTCCACGACCACCAGGCGCTGGGAGAAGAGCTTGGCCAGCGTCAGGTAGGCCTCCTGCACCGTGGCGTGAAAGGACGGCCCTTCCTGCTCGATGCGGTCCAGGTGCCCGTAAGGCAGCCGCTTCAGGCCGGTCTCGAAGGGTATCTTGATGAGGATGGTCAGGCTGGGATAGAGGTCGTTGGTGGCCCACTCGTTCAGGTTGCGTATGCCCTCCAGGCCCAGGCCGCGGGCCACCCCCTGGTAGGCCAGGGAGGAGTCGATGTAGCGGTCGCAGACCACCACCTTTCCGGCGTTGAGGGCGGGGCGCAGCACCTCCGCGGCATGCTGGGCCCGGTCCGCCGCGTAGAGGATGGCCTCCGTCAGGGGGGTCATCTCCTTGAGTTCGGGGTCGAGCAGGACCTCCCTGATCCTCTCGCCCACCCTGGTCCCCCCGGGTTCCCGGGTCATCACCACGTCGTAGTTGTCCTGGATGAGGTGGGAGCTGAGCATGTTGGCCTGGGTGGTCTTGCCGGAGCCCTCCACCCCCTCGAAGGAGACGAAGAGGCCGCGGTGGCCCTTGGGCGAGTTGGTGGCCTTTCTCATCATAAGTGATCTCCGATTCCGCCTTCGACGACGACTGTTCCACGATAAGGCATTAATATTAATCCACTCTTTCCCCCCGATGTCAAAGGACGGCCCGCGCGGCGGGGGATGTTCCGGGCAGACGGGTCCCCTCAGCGCTTCATGCGGAAGATGTCGCCCCCCAGGGCATCGTATGCGACGACCAGCGGCAAGTCCTCGAGGGAGAGCCGGTAGACGGCCTCCGCCCCCAGGTCGGAGTAGGCCACCTGCTCCATCTCCCTGACGCTCGAGCCCAGCAGCGCCCCCGCCCCTCCCACCGCTACCAGGTAGAGGGCGCCGTGGGCCCGGAAGGCGTCGCGCACCTCCGGGGAGCGCGGGCCCTTGCCGATGGCGGCGGCCAGCCCCTCCCTCAACAGCGCCGGGGTGAAGCCGTCCATGCGCGACGCGGTGGTCGGGCCCAGTGAACCGGCCGCCCGCCCCGGGGGGGCGGGTGCCGGGCCGGCGTAGTATATGACTTGGCCCTTTACGGGTATGGGAAGCGGCTGGCCGGCCGCCAGCGCCCTGGTCAGGCGCAAGTGGGCCTGGTCCCGGGCGGTGAACACGGTGCCCGACAGCAGCAGGCGGGTGCCCGCCGTAAGACCCTTGAGGGAGGCCAGGTCCTCCGGGACGCGTATCCTCACCTCACCCACGTTCCTCTCCCCCTTCCTCGGCCTCCGCGGCCCCCTTGCGGCCGGCCGCCAGCTCCTGGCCGTAGGGCGGCAGTTCGTCGGGGAGGGGGGCGGCCTCCGCCGCCCCGGCTGTCTCCGCCGCGGCCGGCCCGCCCTCCGGCGGGGGCTCCGCCAGGGTGATGGGCCCGATGCCGTAGGCCGGCCCCTTCATCCCTTCGAGCATCTCCCGGCCTACCTCCGTGCCGAACAGGGCGTTGAGCCGCTTGTGGGCGTATATCCCCGCCCCCAGGATGACCAGCCCACCGGCCAGCAGGATGATCTGGGGCCCGTTGAGCAGGTAGCGGAAGTCGACGAACCTGTCATCGACCGGGCCGGAGTAGCTCCCCCCGATGCGGATGAAGAACCAGGCCTCCGCGGGCTTTCCCCAGGCCCGGCCCAGCCAGTTTATCAGGTCGGCCAGGGGCCCGGCGATGATGATGGAGAGGAAGATGGAGGTGCGCATGATCATGTTGACGGTGGAGAAGACCCTCCCCCGGTATTCCTCCTCCAGCGTCTCGTGGAGCAGGGTGATCATGCCCACCACGGCATAGCCCATGCACGTCCCGGCCAGGAAGGCCAGCACGAAGGTGATCCAGAGCCAGGATATCAGGGCGAAGGTTGACAGGCAGGTCCCGAAGGCCACCACCGCCCAGCCCAGGTACTTCTCCTTGTCCAGGATGCCCTTGAGCAGCCCGGCCAGCAGCGAGCCCGCCATCAGGCCGAAGAGCAGGGTGGTGAGGACGGCCATGAAGGTGGCGTTCCCTCCCCCCAGCACGTACTTGACGAAGCCCACCGCCAGCACGTAGATGGTGCCGCCGGCCAGGAAGCAGATCACCGCTAAAAGAAAGACGATGCGGGTCAGGGGCTGGGTCCACATGTACCTGATGCCGTCCTTGATGTCCGTCTTGACCTGCGAGGAGGAGAACTTGACCATCTGCTCCGGCCCCCGCTTCTTGAAGCTGATGCGCGAGATGAGGAAGGCGGAGGTGAGGAAGGAGACGGAGTCCAGGAAGCAGGCGGAGCTCGAGGCGTCGAAGTGCTTGCCGATGAAGCCGGGGTTGAGGTCTCCCAGCCAGGCGATGATCCCAACCACCGCCCCGGCCAGGGCGGTGCCGAAGGCCATGGAGGCGAAGAGGCTCACCGAGTTGAGGGAGTTGGCGTTGGTCAGCTGTTCCGGGGCGACCAGGTCGGGGATGCTGGCGTCCTTGGCCGGGCCGTAGATGGCCATGAAGGTCTCCATCAGGAAGACCAGCACGCAGATCATCAAGAGGCCGTTGGAGAAGGGGAGCACCATCACCAGGGCCGCCCGGGCCAGGTCGCAGGAGATCATGGTGGCCTTGCGGTCGAAGCGGTCAATGATCACCCCGGCCAAGAATCCCAGGAGCATGGCCGGGAGGAAGCGGGCCACCATCATCAGGCTGATGGCGGAGCTCTTCCCCCCGGACTTCTCGTCCACCAGGGCGAAGAGGGCCGCCACGATGACCCAGTCGCCCACCGCCGAGATCATCTGCCCCATCCAGAGCCGGCGGAAGTCCCGGTTGCGCAGCAGATCGACGTATTCCGACGGCCTTATCTGTACGGTGTCCTCGGTGCGTCCGATGGGCTGGGCGGCCCGCCCCGCCCTCCTCTCCCCGTCGGGCTTGCCGTTGCCGATCACAGCGCCGTCGATCCCTTCCTCAGGGCATGGCAGGATATCGCCACGGCCAGGGGCAGGTTGGCGATGTGGGTGGGCCTGGTCTCGACGTGCACGGCCAGGGCGGTGTGGGCGCCGCCCAGGCCGGCGGCCCCGATGCGCGACCGGTTGACGGCGGCCAGGACGGCCCTCTCCATCCCGGCGTAGTCCTCCTCCGGGTGGGGCTGCCCCACCGGGCGCAGCAGGGCGCGCCTGGCGGCCAGCAGGCAGGTATCCGCGGACCCGCCCAGCCCCACTCCCACCACCACCGGGGGGCACGCGTAGGGAGCCCTGGCGATCACGTGCTCCGTAACCCTCTCGGCTATCTCGGCGGCGCCGGAGGTGGGCAGGAGCATCCGCAGCAGGGTGGCGTTCTCGCTCCCCCCGCCCTTGGGCATCACCGTAATGCGCAGGGACCCCTCCTCCCCCGCCTGTTCCAGGTGGAGCTGGGCGGGGGTGTTGTCCCCGGTGTTGACGCGGTGGAAACGGGGGTCCTCCACCACCGAAGCGCGCAGGTGAGCGTCGGCCGTGGCCAGGGCCACGCCCCGGTCCACCGCCTCCCGCATCCCCGGGGGCAGGAGCACGCCGGGGCCGCATTCGATGAAGACCGCGAAGTAGCCGGTGTCCTGGCAGATGGGCAGCCCCTCGACCCGGGCCACCTCCGCGTTCCGCAGGATCTGGTCCAGGGCATAGGCTCCCAGTCCGTGCTCCTCGGCCCGGCGGGCCGCCCGGAGGGCCCCCTCCACGTCCGGCGGGAGGTCCACGCTCGCCCGGAAGGCCAGCTCCCTGACCGCCTCGACGATGGCTTCGCGGGAGACCTCCCTCATGCCTCCCGCCCGTCCAGTACCCTCTTCAGCCCCTCCACCTGCGAGCGGATGTGCTCCGCCGAAGCGGCCAGCGCCTCCCTCTCCGCGCCGTCCAGCCCGATTTCCACCACCCGCTTCCACCCCGAACGCCCCAGGATGACCGGCACCCCCATGAAGATGCCCTCTATGCCCAGCTCGCCCTCCAGGTAGACGCTGGCCGGCAGGATGCTTCCCTCGTCGCGCAGGACCGCCCGCACCAGCCGGAAGACGGCGGCGGAAGGCGCGTAGAAGGCGCTTCCGGTCTTCAGGTGGGAGACGATCTCCGCCCCCCCGTCCCGCGCCCGGGCCGCGTGCGCCGCGATCTCCTCGGAAGGCATCAGGCGGGTGAGCGGGACCCCTCCCACCTGCGTGTACTCGGGCAGCACGACCATGCTGTCCCCGTGGCCGCCCAGGATCATGGCCCGCACCTCGTGGGGCGGGACCCCCAGGGCGGCGGCTATGAAGTACTGGAAGCGGGCGCAGTCCAGGGTCCCCGCCATGCCCAGCACCCGGTGCTTGTCCAGGCCGCTGAGCCTCCAGGTCAGCCAGGCCATCTCGTCCAGGGGGTTGGTGACCACGATCAGCACGGCCTCCGGGGCCGCCTCCACAACCCTCTCCGTCACCTCCCGCACGATGGCCGCGTTGGCGGAGATGAGGTCGTCGCGGGACATCCCGGGCTTGCGGGCCAGCCCCGCCGTCACCACCACCAGGTCGGCCCCTTCCGCCAGGCGGTAATCCGAGCCGCCGCTCACCCGGTTGGGCACGGCCAGAAAGGCCAGGGACTGGGCGATGTCCAGGGCCTTGCCGGCGGCCAGGCCCTCCGCCACGTCCAGCAGGACCACGTCGGCCAGGCCGGACTCGGCCACCCGCTGCGCGGTGGTGGCGCCGACCTGCCCGGCGCCGACGATCGCTACCTTGTCCATGCGGGGCCTCCCGTATGCCTCTCCGGGGATCCGTCCATCAATCCGGCCGGCGGATACAACATAACTATATTAATGGGATTCGCCCCCGGGTCAAAGGAACCCTCCCGCGCGCAGGGGGACCGCCCTCAGGCGGAGCGCCCTTCGCGCAGGTAGAGTCCGGTGATAAGGGCCCCCCCGAAGAGGGCGCAGAGGAACGCCAGGGCCCAGAAGAAGGACTCGCCCGGCCCGCCCGCGGCCCCCTTGATGGCCTCCATGGCCAGGGTGATGACCACGCCCCCCGCGTTGCCCAGCAGCAGCAGGATGCCCGTGGCGGTGCCGGTCAGGGCGGACCCGGTGACCTCCTCGCAGTAGGTGAGCACCAGGGGGTAGGCCGCGAAGAGGAAGAACCCCAGCAGTGCCCCGGTGACGAAGATGAGCGGGACGCTCTCCAGCGTCCCGATGAGCAGGATGGTGGGGACGGCCATGGCCGCGGCCAGCACCAGGAAGGGCTTGCGCCGCATCAGCTTGTCGCTGACGGCCGGTATGACCACGCAGCCGGCCACCCCCGCCACCACCATCACCGCCCCGATGTTGCCGGCGGTGGTGGTGGAGATCCCCTGGGGCGCGAGGATCTTCTCCAGCAGCTGCAGCAGGCCGACGAAGGCCCCGTTGCCGATGAAGATGATCACGCAGAGCAGGCGGAAATCGTGCAGGGTGAAGATGGCGCCCATGCTCTTCCAGTCGATGGCCGCGTCCCCGCCCAGGACCTCGGCCTCCTCCCGCTGGGGCGGCAGGGGCGGCCTGGCCCGGCCCAGCAGCGCGAAGAGGGCCAGGGCGGCGGTGGCCGCGACGCTGTAGATGAGAACGATCCAGCGGAGGGAGCTGACCTCGGTCTCCCCGAAGGCCTCGAGCAAGACCGGGGAGAGGACCTGCACCACGATCATCCCCAGGAACAGGGCCACGGTGGCCAGGCCGGTGGCCAGGGCGGACTCCCGGGAGGGGAACCAGGCGCTGACCATCTTGGTGATGCTGTTGAGCACGAAGGGCTGTCCCAGGGCGATGCCGATGCTGCCCAGCAGGACCAGCGGGTAACTGTCGGCGAAGAGCCGCAGGTAACTGCAGCCCGCGGTGAGCGCCGCCCCCACCATCACCGCGCAGCGCCAGTCCCTGCGGTCGATGATGATGCCGGCGGGGATGGACACGGGAACGTACAGCAGGGGATACATGGTGGCCAGCAGGACGATGGAGAACTCGCTCCAGCCCAGCATCTCCTCCAGCCTGGAGGTTATGGGGGCGTAGGTCAGCCACATCAGCTGGGTGAAGGCGGCGATGAGCATGAAGGCGCCCAGCACCACCCAGCGGAAGCCGTAGAGCCCGTGCCCACGCGCTTGAGCGGCGGGCTTGACCGCGGACGCAGCCTCTTCCGTCAAGGCACCCTCCTCACCTATGCCTGCCCTCGTTCGATTATAGACCCCGTGAGGAGATGCTCATAGCCTGAAGCCGTGCGTTATGCGGAGTGTCCCGGCGCCTTGACGTGCGCTCGCGTCAAGGCCCGGCGCTTCCCCGCCAGAGTGCCCTCGGGCAGCCGGCAACGGCGCGGGCCCGCTATCGACCTTTACTTCTCGGCGGCCCTGTCCGGGGCGGGCTGCTCCCCTTCCGGCTTCTGCTTGGTGGGGCAGGCGGGGTCGAGGCAGAGCACCCAGGGTTTGCGCCTGGCCGCGATGACCTTGATCTTGGGCGAGTTGCAGTCAGGGCAGATCTCCCCGGTGGCCATGACGCTGCCGGCCTGGGGCAGGGGGAAGGTGGTGGTGCATTCGGGGTAGCCGGAGCAGCCCACGAAGCGCTTCTTGGACTTGCGCGACCGCAGCATGCGCAGGCCTTCGCCGCATTGGGGACACTTGCCCAGGATCCTGTCCTCGCGGATGCCGCCGCGAATCTCCTCCACCAGCTTCTCCCGGCTGTCCTCGAGCATCTGCATGACCTCGTCCAGGCGGTCGCGGGACTTCTCCACCACCGCCTCGCGGGCGACCTGCCCCTCGGCGATCTTGTCCATGTCCTGCTCGAGTTCAGCGGTCATCTCCGGGGTGGAGATGGGGGTGGCGTACTTGCGCAGCGCCTCGGTGACGGCGATGCCCGTCTCCGTGGGCACCGGGGGGTCGCCCAGGATGTAGCCGCGCTCGTAGAGGCTCTCGATGATGGTGTGGCGGGTGGACTTGGTGCCCAGCCCCAGCTCCTCCATCTTCTCGATGAGCTTGCCCTGGCTGTAGCGGGCGGGCGGCTGGGTCTGCCCCTCGTCCAGGCTCTTCTCCTCCACTTCGACCTCCTGGCCCCGCTCGAGGGCGGGGAGGATGACGTCCTTCTTGCGCCCGTAGGCGTAGTAGCGGAGCCAGCCCTCGAAGGCCACCCGGGAGCCCCGGGCCACCAGGGGCTCGCCCCCGCTCTCCAGGTCGACCTTGACGCTCATAACCGTGGCCGCGGGGGCCAGGGTGGCCAAAAAACGGCGGAAGACCAGCTCGTAGACCTTCCAGTCCTGGTCATGCAGCTCGGAGCGGCGGGCCGGGGCGGTGGGGTAGATGGGCGGGTGGTCGGTGGTCTCCTTCTTGCCGCGGGTCGGCGTGATCTTGGGCTGGGCCAGCACCTCCCGGCAGTGGGGGCCCAGCCCCTCGGCGGCGGACAGCTCTCCGAGCAGCGCCCGCAGGTCCAGGGAGGACGGGTAGACGGTGTTGTCCACGCGCGGGTAGCTGATGAAGCCGTTCATGTACAGGTTCTCGGCGATGTTCATGGCCTTGGCCGCGTTGATGCCCTGAGAGGCCGCCGCGCTCAGGAAGCCGGTGGTGTTGAAGGGGATGGGCGGGTCCAGGCGGCGCTCCGTCTCCGCCACCTCCCGGATCTCGGCCGTCTTCCCGATGTTGGCGAAGGCCGCCTCGGCTTCTCCCTTAACGTCGAAGCGCTCCTTGCGGTGCTGGGCGGCGAAGGTCTCCCCGTCCCGCCCGCACCGCACCTTGACCGTCCAGAAGTTGACGGAGACGAACTCCTTGCGCTCGCGCTCGCGGTCGACGATCAGCGCCAGGGTGGGGCTCTGCACCCTCCCGGCCGAGAGGAACTGCTTGCCCAGCCGGGTGGAGGCCAGGGAGATGAAGCGGGTGAGACTGGCCCCCCACACCAGGTCGATGTCCTGGCGCGCCTCTCCCGCCTGCGCCAGGTCGTAGTAGATGTTCTCCAGGTTGGAGAAGGCCCGCTCGATCTCCTGCGGGGTGAGGGCGGAGAAACGGGCCCGCTTGACCTCGATCTCCGGGCTGACCTCCTTCACCTTGGCGACCACGTCCGCCCCGATGAGCTCGCCCTCGCGGTCGAAGTCGGTGGCGATGATCAACTCGTCCGCGTCCCTGGAATACTTCTGGATGTTCTTGAGCAGGGTCTTGTTGTTGGGGACCTTGACGATGTCGGCGCGCACCAGCTGGCGCGGGTCGACGCTCTGCCACTGCTGGTACTCCTCGGGGAAGTCGACCTTGAGGATGTGCCCTTTCAGGCCGATGCACCGGTAATCCTCGCCGCCGCGCTCGAAGCTGTAGGCCGAGCTGCCGGCCTTGTCCAGCGGCTTGACCCGGTCCCCGGAGAGTATCTGGGCGATGCGCCGGGCGGTGGTGTTCTTCTCGGTGATGATCAGTCTCAATCGGCTTCCCCTCTATCCGGCCCGAACATACGGGCCCTATGCTAAACAGAACCATTTCCGCTTGTCAAGGAAGGCTGACCGGCGCCGGAACCGGAAAAGGCCGCCCGTCGGGGCGGCCTTCCGGTACGCCTTCCGCCCTATCGGATGAAGATGGGCGCGAAGACCAGGGCGATGACCGTCATCACCTTGATCATGATGTTCATGCAGGGGCCGGCGGTGTCCTTGAAGGGGTCGCCCACCGTGTCGCCCACCACCGCGGCGGCGTGGGTGGGGGTGCCCTTGCCCCCCAGCTCACCCGACTCGATGTACTTCTTGGCGTTGTCCCAGGCCCCCCCGGCGTTGGCCATGAAGATGGCCATGAGGAAGCCCACCACCAGGGAGCCGGCCAGGTAGCCGGCCAGGGCGTCGACGTTCCAGAGCCCGATGGCGATGGGGCTGGCCACGGCGATGGCGGCCGGGGCGACCATGTAGCGCAGGGCTCCCCGGGTGGAGATGTCCACGCACTTGGCGTACTCCGCCTTGACGCCCTCCCTGCCCTCCAGCAGGCCGGGGATCTCCCGGAACTGCCGGCGCACCTCCTCCACCATCTTGTTGGCGGCCTTACCCACCGCGTTGATGGCCAGGGAGGAGAAGAGGAAGGGGAAGGCGGCGCCCAGGAAGATGCCGATGATGGTGGTGTAGTGGGTCAGGTCGACGCCCACGTCGGCCTTGATGCCCACCGCGTCGGTGAAGGCGCGGAAGAGGGCCAGGGCGGTGACGCCGGCCGAGGCGATGGCGAAGCCCTTGGCGATGGCCGCGGTGGTGTTGCCGGCGGAGTCGAGGCTGTCGGTTATCTCGCGCACCTCGGGCGGCTGATGGGTCATCTCGGAGATGCCCCCGGCGTTGTCGGCTATGGGGCCGTAGGCGTCCACCGCCACCACCGTGCCGGTGGTGGAGAGCATGCCGATGGCGGCCAGGGCGATGCCGTAGATGCCGCCGGTGATGCCGAGGGAGGAGAGCTCGGGCTTAATCCCCGCACCGAAGGACCAGGCGCCGGTGATGGCCCAGCGCCCCGCCAGGAAGGCGGCGGCGATGGCGCCGACCAGCAGCAGGATGGAGCCGGCGGTGGACTGCATGCCCGCCGCGATGCCCGCCAGGATGTTGGTGGCCGAGCCGGTCTCCGACGACTTGGCGACCCTCTTGACGACGGGGAACCGGTCGGAGGTGTAGAACTCGGAGACCTGGCCGATGAGTATGCCCGCCGCGATGCCGGCCACGATGCTGATGAAGAAACCGATGGGGTGCTCTATGCCCTCGGTGTCCTTGAGGAACAGGGTCACCAGCAGCAGGGCGCCGGCGGTGGCCAGGACGGCCGAGCCGTAGGTGGCGATGGACAGGGCGCGGCCCGGGTGGGAGCTGACCTTGGCCCGCACCAGGAAGCTGGCCAGGATGGAGCAGACGATGCCCACCCCGGCGATGGCCAGGGGCAGGATCATGCCCTTCCACTCCTGGCCGGTGGCGACGGCCGCGAAGAGGATGGCCCCCAGGGCCACCGGGGCCACGATGGAACCCACGTAGGACTCGTAGAGGTCGGCCCCCATGCCCGCCACGTCGCCCACGTTGTCGCCCACGTTGTCGGCGATGACCGCGGGGTTGCGCGGGTCGTCCTCGGGGATGCCCGCCTCCACCTTGCCCACCAGGTCGGCCCCCACGTCGGCGGCCTTGGTGAAGATGCCCCCGCCCACCCTGGCGAAGAGGGCGATGGAGGAGGCGCCCAGGCCGAACGCCGCGATGACGTCGGGCACCGAGTTGCGGCCCAGGGTGGTGACCTGGAGGATGGTCTCCGGCTTCCACCACTCGGTCATCAGCAGGTAGACGAGGGAGACGCCGAAGAGGCCGATGCCCACCACCGCCAGGCCGGTGACCGAGCCGCCGCGGAAGGCCAGGCGCAGGGCGGTGCCCATGCCGGTCTTGGCCGCCTGGGTGGTGCGGCAGTTGGCCCGCGTGGAGACGTACATGCCGATGACGCCGATGGAGCCCGAGCAGGCCACGCCGAAGAGGTAGGCCAGGGATTCGTAGCGGCCGATGGCCAGGCTGCCGCCGCCCGGGAGGTCGGCCTTGATGAAGAAGAACATGGCCACGGCCACCAGCAGCAGGAAGCCGATGGCGGTGGAGTACTCGCGCTTGAGGAAGGCGGCCGCGCCTTCCTGCACGTGGCGGGAGATGCCCTGCATCTCCTCGTCCCCCGGGTCCTGCCGCAGGACCCACCAGGCGTAGACCCCCGCCATGCCCATGCCCAGGATGCCCAGGGCCAGGGTTATATACGGCCAGGTGCTTTCCATGCCATCACTCTCCTTCCGGGCTGCGTCTCTATCTGCGTTGACTGCCTGCGTCTGACTGCGTTTCCCTATATGATGAGAAATCAACCATCGAAATATTAATGCAGGCGGGCGACAAAAGCAATCGAGCCGGCAGGCCCCCTGCCCGCTTACGGCTGGAAGAGCCGGGTGAGGGTGACGGGGTGGTAGCCCCGCGCCAGCAGCTCCGGCACCAGGTACTTCAGGGTCTCGTAGGTGCCGTACCCGCCGAAGTGGAAGAGGAGGATGTGGCCCGGCTTGACCTTCTCCAGCATGGTGCGGGCCCGGTCCATGGGCGAGACGTTGGGGTTGACGGCGTCCCCGGAGTCCAGCGACCACATCACGGTGATGTAGCCGAGGTCCGCCGCCAGCGCGGCCACCCGCTCGTCCACCCACCCGCCGGGCGGGCGGAAGTACGGGTACTTCTTGCCGGTGGCGTCGGAGATGATCTGCTGCGCGGCCTTAAGTTCGCCCCACACCGCCTCGTCGGGCACCTCGATGAGCCGGTGGGGCCGGGCGATGGGGTGGGTATAGGTGTGGTTGGCCACCTCCCAGCCCAGGGCGTCCATGGCCTGCATCCACTCGGGGTGCCGGTCCGCCACCCCGCGGCCGATGAGGAAGACGGTGCAGTCGATGCCGTGGGAGTCCAGCAGCTCGACGATGCGCCAGTCCATGTTGAAGCCGTCGTCCAGGGTGATGGCCACCTCCATGCGGTCGGCGTTGCCGCCGTAGACGATGGCGGGCTCCACCGGGCCGTAGGAGAGGTCGCGTATCCTGCGCTCGGTCTCCTTGCCGTAATGGTAGTCGGCCAGCCAGGCCTGCAGCGCTTCCTCGCCCCGGGGCAGCAGGTCGAAGATGGACGCGCAGGCCGGGCCGTCCAGCTCGCGCGAGTCCTCGTGCCATCCCGCCGTGGGGGGCTGCAGCGTGATGACCTCGTCCACCCCGCTGAGCGCGGCTCCCCAGTCCTGCAGGGCGCGGTAGCCGATACCCGGGTCGACCCGGGTGGCCGCCGCCAGGTCGGACTGCAGCGAGCGGCGCATGACCAGGTCGCGCGGGGTGAAGAGCTCCCGCCAGAGCGCCCCGAAGCCTGCCAGGCAGCTCCCGGCCCGGCAGTCGCCGCCGGGCCCGGCCTCCCCTCCCGTGCGCGCCGCGCGCTCCCGCAGGCCGGCCAGCTCGCCGCCGGCGAGCGAGACGCACCGCTCCACCGGCAGGGAACAGGCCCCGGTCAGGGAGCCGACCAGGTGGGGCAGGCCCGCGCCGCGCAGCTCTTCCACCGTCTTGAGCTCCCCCCCCTCCTCCAGCCGCATCTCGGGGGGGAGCGGCATCACCCACATCCGCCCCTCGAGGACGGCCACGAGGTAGGCGCCTCCGGGCTCTTCCTCCAGGACCAGCAGGGTCAGCGGGGTGCGCCCTTCCTCCGCGGGGCGCAGGAAGGCCTCGTACCCGGCGTCCGCCGCCGGCCAGGCGTGCAGGCGCCCCTCCAGGCGCCCCTCCCGCTGGGCCACTATGGTCACCCCCAGCACCAGCCCCGCCAGGGCCGCCGCCAGGGCCAGCAGGGCTCCCTGCAGAAGATATCCGCTCCCCTTGCTCAAACCCTCTTCACTCCCCTCTCCCGCTGATCTTCTCCTCCAGGTGGGCGATGGCGCCCTTCAGCTTGTGCTGGCGGATGGCGGTGGTGAGGTCGCCGCGGGTCCGCTCCATGATGGCGCGGGCCCCATCGGTGGTGCGCCGCAGCCCCCCGGTGATGGCGTCCGGGTAGTCGAAGGAGACCAGCAGGTAGTAGATGTCGTCCATGGCCGCCAGCAGCTCGTCCCCCCGCTCCATCTGGTCCTCGCGGATGATGTCCAGGACGTAGCGGCGCAGCTCCCCCACCGCCTCCCCCACCCCGTTGAGATAGGGGGCGTACTCCACCCCCAGCTGGTCCGGGTCGGGGATGCCCTCGCCGCGCACCAGGGCGTAGGTGGTGCGGGCCTCCGCGTACTCCTTCTGCGCGTCCATGAAGAAGCCGGCGCTGTAGATCTCGGGGTGGTCCCGGGTGATCTCCTTCAGCTTCCTCAAGTCCTCCGCCGCCTCGTCCATCAACTCCAGGGCCCCTTCCTCGTCGCCGCGGTGGACGCCGCGGATGGCCACGCTGGCGTTGCGGATGATGCGCCGGCTGACCTTCAAGGTCTCCTCCCGCACGCGGTTCTTGGCCTCGAAGTCGGGCTTGATACGCTCGGCTATCTGTTCCCAGTCCATGCCTCGCCCCCATCTTCTTACAATATATAAATATTCTAGTGGTATTATAGCAGGCGAGGATGGATGAGGCGAGGGCGGCCGCGGGTGGGCGGCGGGGCCCGGCCCCGGATATAATGGTGGCGGAGGAGGCGGCCGGAGGCGGCCGGCATCGTTGACGGAGGTTGAGATGAAGACGCTGGTTCTCTACGAGTCCTGCACCGGCAATACCGCGCTGGCCGCCGAAGTGGTCCGCCGGACCCTCGAGGACGGCGGGCACCGCTGCGAGCTGCGCCGCTACCGCGAGACCCCGCCGGAGAGGCTGGCGGGTTTCGACCTCTACTGCTTCGCCGCGCCCGTCCAGGGGTTCGCGCCGCTGGCCCCGGTCTACCGCTACCTCCAGGGCCTGCCCGAACTGCCGGGCCGGCCGGCCTTCATCGTCACCACCAGCGCGGGCTGGCCCAGCCAGAGCCACCGCATGATGGCGCGCCTCCTTGCCCGGCGCGGCCTGGCGGTGCTCGGCGCCCACATGATGCCCTGCGCGGACAGCTGGCCCCTGGGGCGCGTCCTCGACCGGCACTTCTTCGACCGCCTCTCCTTCCCCCGCAGGCGGGCGGTGCGCAGGACCGCGGCCTTCACGGAGAAGATGGTCGACCGGGCCTACCGCCACCTGGACGGCATCGAGGTCAGGCGGGCGCCCCGCGCGCTCTTCCCCACCCCCCTGCTGCTGATGGGCCTGGCCTCGGTCCGCGGCGCGCTCTCCCGGGCCCTCGGGACCAGGTCGGTGAGCACGGACGACTGCACCCGCTGCCGCACCTGCGTGGACGGCTGCCCGGTCGGCGCCGTCTCCCTCGACCCCTACCCCGTCTTCTCCGACGCCTGCATCGGCTGCTGGGGGTGCTTCAACAACTGCCCCCACTCGGCCATCCTCACGAGCCTGTGCGGCCCCAGGAATTACTACCGCGGCATCCCCGACCCGGAGAAGCTGCTGAAGAAGGCCCTGCGGTGAAGCCGCCACGGACCCGCCCTTCTGCGTTATGATTGGCCCGATGCCGGGAGGTCGGTGAGCGCTTGATGTCCTGCCGTTCAGACAAGATCCCTCCCTTCATGGTCATGGAGATCCTGGAAAGGGCCATGCGCCTGGAGGGCGAGGGACGGAGCATCGTCCACATGGAGGTGGGCGAGCCCGACTTCGACACGCCCTCCTGCATCAAGGAGGCGGCGGTGCGGGCCATGTCCGAGGGCAGCACCCACTACACCTCCAGCCTGGGCATCCCCGAGCTGCGGGACGCCGTCTCCCGGCACTACCGCGACAAGTACGGGGTGGAGGTGGACCCGGAGCGGGTGATCGTCACCAGCGGCACCTCCCCCGCCCTGCTGCTCGTCTACGCCGCCCTGCTGGACCCGGGCGACGAGATCATCCTCTCCGACCCCGGGTACGCGTGCTACCCCAACATGGTGGAGTTCGTGGACGGCCGGCCGGCGGAAGTGCGGGTCTTCGAGGAAGACGGCTTCTCCTACCGCCCCGCGGACATCGCGGCGAAGCTGGGCCCGCGCACCAGGGGGATCATGATCAACTCCCCCTCCAACCCCACCGGCAACCTGTTGAGCGCGGAGACCCTGCGGGAGATAGCCTCGCTGAGCCGGCAGGGCCTCTACGTGGTAAGCGACGAGATCTACCACGGCCTGGTCTACGAGGGCAGGGAGCGCTCCATCCTGGAGTTCACCGACCACGCCTTCGTGGTCAACGGCTTCTCCAAGCTCTACGCCATGACCGGCTGGCGCCTGGGCTACCTCATCGCGCCTCCGGCTTTCGTCCGCCCCATCCAGAAGATGCAGCAGAACCTGTTCATCTCCGCCAACGCCTTCGTCCAGCACGCGGGCGTCGCCGCCCTCACCCAGGCCGGGCCCGCGGTGGAGGAGATGGTCCGCCTCTACGACGAGCGGCGCCGCTTCCTTGTAACCGCCTTAAAGGAGCTGGGTTTCCGCATCGCCGTGGAGCCCCGGGGGGCCTTCTACGTCCTGGCCGGGGCCGGCCGCTTCTCGCGCGACTCCCGCGCCTTCGCGCTGGAGTTGCTGGAGAGGGCGGGGGTGGCGGTGACGCCGGGCATCGACTTCGGCCGGGGCGGTGAGGGCTACATCCGCTTCAGCTACACGACCTCCCTGGCCGACATCGCCGAGGGCGTGCGCCGCCTGGGGGAATACCTGGAGGGGCGCCGATGAACATCATGGACATCTCCCCCGCCAGGGTCAGCGAGTTCATCAACCGCTGGCCCGTCTACTCCGGCGACCGGGGCAACCCCAACTGGATGGAGCCCGGGGACCTGGAGGACCTGCGGGACGGCCTGCTGGTGCGCCAGCTGGGGCTGCTGGCCGGCCAGAGCCCCTACTACCGCGAGCTCTTCGCGCGCGAGAAGGTGGACCCGGGCAGGATCCGGGGCATCCGGGACCTCCCGGCCATCCCCCCCACCTTCCGCGAGGACTACATGCGCCGGCCCCTGGACTTTCTGCTCAAGCCGGGCTCCCTCGCCCCCGAGGACGCCACCTGCGAGATCACCTACACCACCGGGACCGCCACGCGGAACCCCGTGCCCTTCTTCAACACCGCCTTCGACATGATGGCCATCTCCCTGCAGATGCGGCGCACGGCGGAGATCGCCTGGATAACCCCCGCGGACACCCTCTGCAACCTCTTCCCCTACGCCGGCCTGCCCCACATCGGCTTCCACCGCACCGCGCACATGGCCTCCGCCGTCGGCGCCCGGCTGGTCAACGGGCTGACCGGCCGGGACATGCCGGGCTTTCCCGTCCATCGCAGCCTGGACGAGGCGGTGGAGCTGGCGGAGATGCACGGCGCCACCGTCCTGGCCGGCATCGGCTCCAGCGAGCGCCGCTTCATCCTGCGCGCCCAGTACCTGCGGTCCCGCCTGGACCGGGTGCGCACCGTCCTGGCCATGGGCGAGGCCGTGCCCGAGCGCGTGCGCGGGGAGATGCGCGCGCGCCTGCGGGACCTCGGCTCGGAGGAGGTGTTCGTCAACAACGGCTACAGCCTCACCGAGTGCCAGGGCACCTTCGTGGAGTGCTGCGAGTTCGGGGGGAACCACAACCCCTCTCCCGACCTCTACTACCTCGAGGTCCTGGACCCCGTTTCCTTCGAGCCGCTGGGCCAGGCCGAGCTGGGGCTGCTGGCCATCACCCACCTCAACCGGCGCGGGACGGCGGTGCTGCGCTACGTGGTCGGGGACCTGGCGGCCCTGGAGCGCGGCACATGCCCCCACTGCGGCCGCTCGGGCGAGCGCCTGGTGGTCAAGGTGGGCTCCACCTACGCCACCCGCTCATCGGAGGCCCTCTTCGTGGAGGGCCAGATAGTCAACCCCGAGGTCCTGCACGGCCTGATGTCCTCCATTCCCGGTATCCGGCAGTACCAGTTCGTCGTGGACAAGCGCGACCCCGGCGACGAGTACTCCCCCGACCTGCTGACCATCCGCCTGGACGCCGGGGAGGGGGCGCGCGAGCGCATCGCGAGGGAGGTCTACGAACGCCTGCCGCGGGAGGCCGGCGTCAATGCCCGCGTCGAGTTCGCCGAGGCGCCGGAGCTCTACGACCCCTCCATGGCCCTCAAGGACACCCGCATCGTCGACCACCGCGAATGACCGGGGGCCGCGCCCCGGGCCGCGTCAGCTCAGATCGCAGACGAGAACGGTGATGTCGTCCTCGAAGGGCTTGGCGGTGAAGTCGCGCAGGCGGGCGTAGAGGCCGTCGATGAGTTCTGCCCGCTCCCGGCCGCCGTTGGCGTTGACGTACCGCACCAGGCGGTTGAGGCCGAAGGGGGCGCGTTGGGGGTTGCGGCTCTCGATCAGGCCGTCCGTGTAGAGGATCAGGCGGTCCCCCTCCTTCAGCCTGACCTCCTCCACGCCCAGGTCGAAGTGGTCGAAGGCGCCCAGGATGAGCCTCTCCCGGCTGGTGAGGAACTGGCTGCCGCGCCTCGCGCGCACCAGCAGGGGGTCGTGGTGGCCGGCGTTGAGGTAGCGCATGGTCAGGTCTTCGAGGTCGATCTCGCTGTAGAAGATGGTCAGGAAGTTGTCCTCCATCCGGTTGGGCAGTATGGACAGGTTGACCCGCCGGATGATCTCCGCGATGTCCTCGGAGCGGTGGGCCTCCGAGCGGATGGTGCTCATGGCCAGGGTGGCCATGAGCGCGGCGGGCATGCCGCTGCCGGCGGCGTCGCCGATGACCAGCACCAGCCGGCCGCCTTCTATCCAGTAGTCGAACCAGTCCCCGCCCACCAGGCGCGCCTGCTCCTGCCGGCAGTCTATCTTCACCCTCGCGTGGTCCAGCGAGCCGGGCGGCAGCAGGGCCGACTGGGTCTGGCGGGCGATCTCCAGCTCCTTCTCCACCAGGGCCATGTGCGCCAGCCGCTTCTGCTCGGATATGTCCCGGAGGACGGCGACGACGCTCTCGATGCGCCGCTTGGGATTGCGCAGGACGGCGAAGGATCCGCCCACCCAGAGCCGCGAGCCGTCCGGCCGCTCATAGAGCATCTCCTCGAGGGGGGAAGCGTCGCCCCGCATGGCCCGGGCGATGGGGCAGTCGCCCTTGCGGCACTCCCCCGCATCGGGGCGGCGCCCCTGGAAGATCTCGCAGCAGGAGCGGCCGACGGCCTCGCCGGCCCGCCAGCCGGTCAGCTTCTCGGCCGCGGGATTGAAGCTGACCACCCTCAAGTCGCGGTCGATCATCATGATGGCGTCGGGGTTGGCGTTGATGATGGCCTCGCTGCGCTCCCGTTCCTTGAAGACCTCCCGGTCGACCTGGGCCTGCCGCAGGGCCATCTCCTTCCGGTGGATGCTGTCCCGCATCTTCACCTGCTCGACGGCCTGCGCCGCCTGGCTGGCCGCCGCCCTGACCATCTCCACCTCGTTCCGGTCGAAGAAGTGCCTCCTGCGGGTGTGGTCGAGGTAGACCAGGCCGGTGACCCGGTCGTGGAAGACCAGCGGCACCAGCAGGCAGGACCGGACGTTGAAGTCCCTGGCGAACCTGCTGTTCGAACGCGGATCGGAAGCCGCGTCGTTGACCACCTGGATCTCCCGGTCCTCCACCGCGGCCCGGGTCGCCTCGTCGATCCGGGAGGCCTGCATGCGGAACCCCTTGAGCATCTTTCGCTCGCTCTCCTTCAACCCGAAGCCCCGCACGAACTCGATCTCCCCGGTATCGGGGAGATAGCGGAAGAGGGTGCAGCGGTCCACGGCGGCGATGCTGGCCAGGTTGTGCACCACGATCCCCTGAGCCTGGTAGAGGTTGATGGAGCGGGCGATGTCCTCCGCCATCTCCTTGGAGATGAGCGCCTGCTCGCGCCGGCGCCTCTCCAGGGCGAAGAGCCGCGCGTTCTGGATGGCCACGCCGGCCTGGGAGGCGAAGATGGAGAGGAGCATCAGGTCCAGTTCCTGGTAGGCGCGGGGCCTCTGGTCGTAGAGCTCGATGCCGCCGATGGGGTCGTCTCCCAGGTAGACCGGGCAGGAGACCAGGGAGCGGGGCCTTCTCCCGCCGGCCAGGACGGGCAACCGCAGTCCCTCGAGTTCCTCGTCCGATGCCGACATCATCTTCCCGGCACCCATCGCCCGGTGCAGGAGCAGCCCCTCGCGGCCGGCGGCCATCCCCTTCACCCAGGGCCGGGCCAGGCCCTGGGCCGCCTCCAGGCGGAGCTCCCCCGATCCCTCGTCCAGCAGGTACACCGCCCCCTTGCTCACCTGCATGAGCGAGACGGAGACCTGCAGGATCTGGCGGAATACCTGGTCCAGCTGGATGGTAGACGCGATGGTCTTGCCCACCTCGATCATGGCGGTGAGTTCGCGCAGGCGGCGGTCGATGTCGCGGTCCCTCCCCTCCGCGTACGAGGAGCTCAAGGCGGAGACGAGGTCGGAGTCGAGGTCGGCCTTGATCTCCAGGAGGCGGGTCCAGCCCTCCGGCGGACAGCCCTCCTCCGCCAGGCCCCCCGTCAGTTCCCCCCAGACGACGCCCTCCCCGGCGTAATGGGCGCGCACCAGGTCGTCGAAGGTAAGGTCCTTGAAGAAACGGGTCCCGCCCACCCCGCGGGCATATTCGAGGACGTCCTCCCGGGCCTCCCCGTCCGATTCCAGGAGCCGGGCGACGAGCAGCGCCAGCGACCCCAGGCTCTCCAGCAACTCCTGCCGGGCCGGGCGGGGCAGCCCGGCGCAGGCGGGCACCTGCTCGGAGAGGGCCTTGAGCATCTTCCCGGCCAGGGCCTCCCGCTCGCGCCGGATCCTTTCCGCGAGGTCACGCAGCATAGCAGCCCCCCTCCAGGACACACCTGTAACGCTCAGTATATTTACCGGGGCTTAAGCGTGTCAAAGACGCGGGCGCTCAGGGCCCGGGCCGCGCGGCGCCCCGACGCGCTCAGTCGTCGTGCGGGGAGAGCCTGATCGCGCGGCGGCGGAGGAACCACATCGCCAGGCAGGCCGCCAGCAGGGCCAGCGCCAGCGCCAGCTTCCTGCGGCTGAAGCTCTGCGGCATCCGGTAACCGCTCTCCAAAAGCTCGAGGCCGGTGGCATGGATGTCCGTCCCGCCGCCGTGCTCCGGACAGGCCCGGTGAAAGACGCCGGTCACCCTGACCCGGTCGCCCTTGGTCTTGTAGCAGCCGAGGTGCTCGATGGCCTCCGCCTCCCCGGCCGCGATCCAGACGCCGATGCCGATGTTCGTGTACCCGGCGAAGCCCCCTCCTTCCCGCAGGCTCTCGCGGCTGTAGGCGTCGTCGTTCACCGTGATCCAGGCGTGGTCGCCGCGGCGCATGACGTCGCCGATGACCTCGCCCTCGATGGCGACCTCCCTGCCGTCGTACTCGGCCATGTTGTTGATGAGGTCCTCCACCGCCACTGCCTCCCCGGGCGCGAGGCCCTCTCCCCGGGCCCATGCCGCCGGCGCGGCCGTCCCCAGCGCCGCCAGCGCCGCCAGCGCCGCCAGCGCCGCCTTCACCGTCCTTGCGATCATCTTCTCCTCCCGCCTTTTCCACGGACCAGGGCCATCGCCATGCCCAGGAGCGCGAACACCGCCGTGAACTCGAGCCTGCCGGCCCACATCATCAAGATGTAGCCCACCTTCATCGCCGCCGGCATCGCCGGCGCCGTCAGCCCGCAGGACAGGCCGGTGTTGCTTCCCGCCGAGACCGCCTCGAAGAAGGAGGCCGAGAAGTCGTAGCGGTAGACGATCCCCAGGACCGCGCCTGCCAAAAAGGTCACCATGTAGCAGATGACCACCAGCATAACCCCCCCCACCAACGCGTCGTCAAGCCAGATGTCCCCGACGTGGCGGACCTTGGCCGACAGCACCGAGTACTCGGGGGTGATCACCCTCTTGACCTCCAGCCACAGCGACTTGAAGATCACTCCCAGCCTCAGGCCCTTGAGGCCCCCGCCGGTGGAGCAGGCGCTGGCGCCCACCATCATCACCATGATCAGCCCCCAGAAGGCCACGAGGCCGAAGTCGCCCGACAGCGACGAAGGAAGGGCGTTGCCGTAACCGGCGGTGGTGTGCCCGGACAGCAGGAAGAATAGCCCGCGGCGGAGGAACGCGCCCAGCCCCCGGAAGACGCCCGCCTTGCTCAGGCCCAGCGCCATGACCGCGGCTCCCAGGCAGAGGGTGATCCCCATGGACCTGAGTTCGACGTCGCGCCAGGCCTCCCTCCGCTTCCCGTTCCACACCGCCCAGTGCAGAGCAAAGCTGAAGGAGCCCAGGGTGAACAGGAGCATGGTCAGCAGCTCCACCGGCAGGCTCTGGTAGTACATGAGGTTGAGGCTGTGCGGGGCGAACCCCCCGGTGGACCAGGCCCCCATGCACAACCAGGCCCCCTGGAGCAGGCCGCGGCCCGGCGGCATCCCCTCCAGGGCCAGGACCAGCCAGAGGGCCAGGGTCCCCGCCGCCAGGTAGGTGAGGCTGACCGTCCAGACGGTGCGGGACGCCCGAAGCGCGGCGGGCAGCGGCCTTTCGCCCCCGCCCCCCCGCGCGCCGGCCCGGAAGGTCCCCACCCCGCCGGATAAGAACAGGGCCAGGGCGACGGCGGCGGCCCCCAGGCCCCCGGCGTAGGTGAGCAGGTGCCGCCACGTGTTCAAGGCGCAGGAGGCATGGTCCAGGTCCTGGACGAGGGTGAGCCCGGTGGTGGTGCAGCCGCTCATCAGGTCGAAACAGGCGTCCAGGAAGGAGGCGTAGTGGCCGGAGAGATAGGAGGGGACGGCGCCTAAGAGCATGGCCGCCGGCCAGGCCAGCGAGGCCGCCACCATGCCGTGCGACCACCCCAGGTCCAGCCGGGTGCGGCAGGCGTTCTCGGTGAGCAGCCAGAGGGCGGCGCAGGCCGCCGCGCCGACCAGGAAGTCCGGCGCGGCGCTCCACTCCCCGCAGAGCAGCGCCACGGCCAGGGGGAGGAGCATGAGCGCCCCCACTCCCAGGACCGCCCGCCCGACCCAGAACAGGACCAGCCTCACCTCATCGGACGCAGGGCGCAGGATGATCATGCCAGGGCCTTCACCACCAGCATCACCACGATCGCCGCCGCGCCGAGCGCGGCGACCGTGAGGATCTCCACCAGCATGCCCGCCGCGTACCCCGCGAGCCTCCTCGCGAGGTCGGGGCCTCTCTTCGGCCCCTTCTTCACCGCGCCGTCTCCTTCCATCTCCATCCTTTCCTTTCTTGAAAATGAACCCGGTCCGCCGGACGGCCGCAGCCGCTCCCGGCGCCGCTTCAGCCGGAACGCCTGCGCCACAGGACCGCCACCATGAAGCCGAAGAGGGCGTAGACCGATACGAACTCCAGGCGGCAGGCCCACATCTCGACGATATAGACCACCTTGAGCAGTGCGGGCATCAGGGGAGAGGTGAGCCCGGCGGACAGCCCGGTGGTGCTGCCGGCCGAGACCGAGTCGAAGAAGGCCACCGCGGGGTCGTACCCGTACGCCATCCCCGCCAGGGCCCCGATGCTGTAACTGGCCAGGTAGCTCAGGAAGATGAACATGGCCGCGCGCACCATGGCGTCGGTCAACCAGAGGTCGCGGAGGTGATGGACCTTCACCGGCGTCAAGGCGTCGCCGGGCGACACGGCCTGCCTGGCGTTGTGCCACATGGTCTTGAAGACGATGCCCATGCGGATACCCTTGATGCCCCCGCAGGTGGCGCAGGCGCTGCCCCCGACCATCATGGCCATGGTCACCGCCCAGAGGGCCGCGTAGCCGTAGTCCTTGGCGTAGGTGGCCACGTAGACGGTGGTGTTCCCGGTGCCGGTGTGCCCGGACAGCAGGTTGTAGAAACCGCGCCGGAAGAACTCCGTGATGCCCGTGAACACCCCCATCTGGCTGAACCCGACGGCCAGCAAGGCGGTGAAGAGGAGCACCGTGACGAAGAAGGACCTGGTCTCGATGTTCTTCAAGGGCTCCTTCCGGTTCCCCGTCCACACCGCCCAGTGCAGGGCGAAGTTGAAGGAGCCCAGGGTGAAGAAGAGCATGGTCAGCAGCTCCACCGCCGGGCTCTGGTAGTAGATGATGTTGAGGCCCTGGGGGGCGAAGCCGGCGGTGGACCAGGCCCCCATGAACAGCCAGGAGCCCTGCAGGAAACCCCGGCCCGCCGACATCCCCTCCAGGCACAGGGTCAACCAGAGGGCCAGGGTGCCCACCGCCAGGTAGGTCAGGCTGATCATCCAGATGGCCCTGGCCGTGCCGATGACGTTGGGCAGCAGGCGCTCCTCGCGGCCCTCCCCCACGTACAGCTTGAAGGACCCGGCGCCGCCGGAGAACATGAAGGTCAGGGCGATGACGATGATTCCCTGCCCCCCGGCATAGGTGAGCAGGTGCCGCCACGTGTTCAGGCCGCAGGAGACGTGGTCCAGGTCCTGGATGAGGGTGTAGCCCGTGGTGGTGTAGCCGCTCATCAGGTCGAAACAGGCGTCCAGGTAGGAGGCGAAGTGGCCGGAGAGCCAGTGGGGGATGGCCCCGAAGCACATGGCCACCAGCCACCCCAGCGAGACCACCACCATGCCGTGCATCCACCCCAGGTCCCTCCCGGTGCGGCAGGTGTTCTCGGTGAAAAGCCAGAAGGCGGCGCAGGCCAGCATGGCCACGACCAGGTCCAGGGCCGGGCCCCACTCCCTGCAGACCAGGGCCACGCACAGGGGCACCGACATGATCATCCCCAGGCCCAGGATGGCCTTGCCGATGTAGAAGAAGATCAGCTTGAAGTCCGCCCAGGAAGGCCGCAGGATCATCTCCGGATATCCCCTTGTCCGCCCGGCCGCCCGTTCAGGTGGTCAGGATCCGTTTGAGCTCCCTCTCGCTTTCCGGCGAGGTCACCGCGATGACCGAATCTCCCGGCTGCAGCGCGTTCTCGCCGCGCGGGATGATCACCTCTTCCCCCCGCAGGATGGACACCAGCACGCATTCCCGCGGCAGGTTGAGGTCCTTGATGGCCCGGCCGCAGGAGGAGCAGGCGTCGTCCGGGAGGTCCACCTCCACGATGGCGAACCTGCCCTTCTTCAGGGTATGCAGGGTGATGATCCCCCCCGCGTCCGTCTCCTCCTCGATGAGCTGGGCGATGATGGTGGTCGAGGAGATGGCGTCTATGCCCATGAGGTTGAAGATGCGCTCGTTCTTGGGATTGCTGACCCGCGCCACCGTGCGGGGCACGCTGAAGTGCACCTTGGCCAGCTGGCAGGCCACCAGGTTGTCGTCGTCGTCGCCGGTCACCGCGGCGAAGACGTCGGCGCGCTCGACCCTGGCCTCCTCCTGGTAGCGCAGGTCGCAGCCGTCCCCCTCGATGACCAGGGCGGAGGTCGTGGTGGACAGCCGCCGGCAGGCCTCCGGGTCCCGTTCGATGACCACCACCGTGTATCCCTTCTCCGCCAACTTCCTGGCCAGGAAGGACCCCACCTTCCCGCCGCCGCTGATGACTACGTAGATCTCCCCCACCTTCTTTCCCGCTTCTTGAGCTTCCTCTCCAGCCTCTGCAGGTCGCCCTCGGAAAGCAGCGCGGTTATCACGTCGCCCGCCTCGGGCACGAAGTCCGCCTGCGGGAACAGGGAACGGTCCCCCCGCCTCACCCAGGCTATGCGCATGCCCATCTCCTCCCGCAGGTATCCCGCCGTCTTCCTCCACTTCCCCGGCCAGTCGAACTCCACGACGTACTGGGTGTTGTTGGCGCATTGGCCGCGCATCCTCACCAGCGGCCTGTGTATCTTCTCGAGGATGGCCCTCGCCACCAGCTTGGTGCCGCAGACGTAATCGATGCCCAGGGCCTGGTAGGTGGCCTCCTTGTCCGGGTTGTAGAGGCGGGCGATGATCCGCGGGACCCGGAAGAGCCGGTCCGCCACTTCCGCCGCCATCAGGTTGGCGTTGTCGTAGTTGGTGACCACCGCGTATACGTCCGCCTCCCTGATCCCCGCGCGCAGCAGCATCTCCTCGTCGAAGGCGCCGCCCTCCAGCGCCGTCCCCCCGTAGACCTTGGAGAGGCGCTGGAACGCAGCCGGATTCTTGTCGAGAACCGTCACCGCGTGCTTCTCCAGCGAGAGGATGCCCGCCAGCTGGGCCCCCACGCGGCCGCAGCCCCCGATGATCACCTTCAACCCGACCGCCGCCTCGTCCTCGTCCCCCGGAGCAGGGGCTCTTCCGTCAGGAAGTTCCAGGCGTCGTCGAGACCTTCGTTGTTCACCGCCAGCACCGCGCGGTCGAACCTGGCCAGGGGGGTGTCGTCCTCCCATTCGATGCGGCGGTTGTCGCGCAGCAGCACCAGCAGGCGGGAGTTCTTGCCGTCGTTGAGGCGGCCCGCCGGTTCGCCCTCGGCCGCCCCCGGGATGGTCAGCTCGATGACGCGCATGCCCAGGTCCGCCTCCTGGTGCTGGACCAGGATGTCCTTCTGCACTATCTTGTCCCGCAGGCGCTCGGCCAGCAGGGTGGTGCCGCAGACGTAATCGATGTTCATCTTGCGAAAGGTGGGCTCCCTGGCCGGATCGTAGACGCGGGCCACGACGCGGGGCACCCCGTATACGTTCTGGGCCACTTCCGCCGCCACCAGGTTGGTGTTGTCGGAGTTGGTCACCGCGGCGAAGGCCTCGGCCCGCTCGATCCCCGCCTCCAGAAGCGTCTCCTCCTCGGAGGCCACCCCCTCCAGGGTGACCCCGTTGAAGGCGGTCCCCAGCCGGCCGAAGGAGTCGGCGCGGGAGTCGATGACCACCACGTCGTGCCCCTCATACGAGAGGAACAGCCCCAACTGGGAGCCCACCCTGCCGCAGCCGGCCACGATGAAAAGCATCGGTCACCCTCCTGCCGGAAAGCCGTGCTGGAGACCCTCTCTCCCGCTGCCGAGCATATCCCCCGCCCCGCCTGAAATCAAGGGCCCTGGCCTCCTTCGGCTGCCGCCTTCTTATGCTTGGGGGGGATGACGAACCCGCCCTTGCCGGAGGGTCCGGGCATCCCGGTCCGGATCTGGATGCTGTCGGTGGGACAGACCGCCGCGCACTCCCCGCAGTCGGTGCACTTCTCGAAGTCGATGACGGCCACGCCGTCCACCACGTGGATGGCGTCGTATTCACAGGCCTTGGCGCATTTCCCGCAGCCGATGCAGGCCACCTTGCACAGCTCCACGGCCCCCTTCCCGGTGTACTGGGAGCTGCAGCGGACCAGGGTGTTCTGGCCGGCCGGCACCAGCTGGATGAGGCCGCGCGGGCAGGCGTCGACGCAGAGGCCGCATCCGGTGCACTTGTCCACCTTGACCTCGCGGACGCCCTCCTCGGCGGTCCCGATGGCGTTGACGGGGCAGGCCTTGGCGCAGTCCTCCAGGCCCAGGCAGCCGAAGGGGCAGGCCTTGCCGCCCCCCGCGGCCAGCTGCGCGCCGCGGCAGGAATTGACCCCCTCGTAGAAGGCCAGCCGGGGAGAGACCGACTCGCCTCCCCGGCAGCGGACGTGGGCGACCTGCCTGGCAAGGCCGCGCGCTTCCACGCCCATGACCGCGGCCACGGCCTCGGCGGTGTCCGGACCCCCGGCCCTGCACATGGTGACCGGCGCCTCCCCGTCGACGATGGCCTCGGCCGCGGCCTCGCAGCCGGGCAGCCCGCAGGCCCCGCAGTTGGAGCCGGGCAGTACCGCCAGGACCTCCTCCACCCGCTCGTCCACCTCCACGCGGAAGCGGGAGAAGGCCACGGCCAGCAGGGCGCCGAAGAGCAGCCCCAGGCCCGAGAGGGCGGCCGCCGCTTTCAAGATGAGCGAATAGTCCATCCCCCGGCTCCTTAAAGGTCGAACATCCCCGCGAAGCCCATGAAGGCCAGGGAGAAGAGGGCGGCGGCGATGAAGGCGATGGGCACCCCGCGGAAGGGCTTGGGCACCGGCGCCAGGTCGATGCGCTCGCGCATGGCGGCGAAGATGATGAGCACCGCCGAGAACCCCACCGCGATGCCCAGCGTATATACGACGGACTCCAGGAATCCGTAGCTGTAGCCTATGTTCAGCTTGGTGAAGAACCCGGGCTTGACGCTCTCGGTGGCCGCCGCCAGCACCGCGCAGTTGGTGGTGATGAGCGGCAGGTAGATGCCCATGGCCTTGTACAGCGGCGGGCTGGTCTTCTTGATGACCATCTCCACGAACTGCACCAGGCTGGCGATGATCAGGATGAACGCCGGGATGTACAGGAACTGCCCCACCCCCAGGGGGTCCAGCACGTAGTTCCAGGCCAGCCAGGAGGCCGAGGTGGCCATGACCATCACGAAGATGACCGAGATGCTCATGCCGATGGAGGTCTGCAGCCTGTTGGAGATGCCGAAGAAGGGGCAGAGGGCGATGAAGCGGATGAGCAGGATGTTGTAGACCAGGGCGGCGCCCAAAAAGAGCAGGAAGTACCTCCAGAGCTCGTGCACGCTACTCCTCCTCCTCGGGTTTCCTGCGGTCGTTGTACCACTGCAGCAGGGCCAGGAGCATGGCGAAGGTGATGAAGGCGCCGGGGAACATCACCAGAATGACCGGCATGGAGTTGCTGCCGATGTCGATGACGGCGGAGTCGCCGAAGACGATCCTGCCGGTTCCCAAAAGCTCGCGGAAGACGCTCATGACCAGCAGGACGCAGGTGTAGCCCAGGCCCAGGCCCAGGCCGTCCAGGAAGGCGAAGGAGACCTTGTTGGTGTAGGCGTAGCCCTCCGCCCGGGCCAGGATGATGCAGTTGACCACGATGAGGGGGATCCACACCCCGAGCTGGTCGTAGATGGGCTTGAAGAATCCCTTGAGCACCAGGTCGACGATGGTCACGAAGGAGGCGATGACCACGATGAAGATGGGGATGCGGATCTGGTCGGGGATGAGGCGGCGGATGAGGGAGATGATCACGTTGGAGCAGGTGAGCACGAAGATCACGGACAGTCCCATGAAGACGCTGTTCTCCACGCTGGTGGAGATGGCCAGGGCCGAGCAGAGGCCCACCATCAGCACCAGCAGCGGGTTGGTGTGGATGAAGCCCTTGGTGAACTCACGCAGGTACCCGCCGGACCCCTTCTCCTTGCCCGGCTGCCTGGCGGTCCCGGCCTCCTCCGCGGTTTCGAGCCCGGGGCTCTCCTCCGCCCTGTTCCCTTCCTCGTTCATCTCCGTTGCTTCCCCTCATCTATCGCTTCGAAGGCCTCCAGCGCCAGGTTCACCCCGTTGAGGATGCCGTTGGAGGTGAAGGTGGCGCCGGTCCAGGCGTCCAGCTCCTCCTCACCCAGGCGCAGGGGGCCCGGCCCCCGGCCTTCGTACCCGGCCAGGTAGTCCGCGCTTGCGGTCGGCGCCGACCCGATGCCGGGCGTCTCTTCCTGCTTGACCACGGTGACCGCGATGACCTTCCCCTTCCCGTCCACGCCCACGGCCATGGTCATGAAGTTGTAGCCCTTGGCCTTGAGCACGAAGGCGTAGCCGTCCGTCGAGCCGGAGGCGCCCTCGCCCCGGAAGACGCTGATCACGTTCTCCTCCAGGCTCTCCGAGCCCCCCTTGACCGCCTCGAGCAGCTCGCCGTCCTCGAAGGCTTCCAGGCCGGCGGCCTCGAGCACCTTGCGGGCCCCCTCCTCCTTCTCTTCCTGTTCCATCCGCTCGATGTTGCTCTTGACCGCCCCGTAGGTCAGCCCCAGGCCGGCCGCCGCCACGGCGCAGACCACCAGCAGCCGCAGGCCGAAGTTGCAGACGTCGCCCCACAGGCCCTCTTCCCGGCCCCGCTCCACCTTCCCGCCTTCCTGCATCATGCCTCCACCGCCTCCTTCCCTGCCCGCACGCGGCCGTAGGTGCGCGGCATCACGAAGCGGTCGATCAGGGGCACCAGCGCGTTCATGAAGAGGATGGAGAACATCACCGCCTCCGGGTTGTTGGACCAGAACCTGAGCAGGAAGGTGGCGAGCCCCAGGCCCATCCCGTAGATGACCTTGCCCTTGCCGGAGAGGGGGCTGGTGGTGTAATCGGTGGCCATGAAGACGGCCCCCAGCAGCAGGCCTCCCGCCAGGGTGTAGAAGAGGGGGTCGCGCCCGGAGACGGCCGTGAGCGCGGCCACCGTGGCCAGGTAGGTGAAGGGGATCTTCCAGTCGATGACCCGGGTGGCGATGAGGTAGAGGCCCCCCAGGATGAGCAGGGCCGCCGAGACCTCGCCCATGCACCCCCAGGGGTTGGCGAAAAGTAACGGTTTGTAATAATTAGAGGCCTGCACCTGCGGCACCGCCACGGCTCCCGCCGGGTCGTAGACGATCTTCATGGCCGCCAGGGGGGTGGCGCCGTTGACCGCCTCCACCGCCTGCTGGATGGCCTGGTGGGTCCCGGTGTGGGCCAGCCCGATGGCCGCGCTCTTCGCGTAGTTCTGGGTCATGTAGGAGGCCCAGGAGACGAAGACCACCGCGCGCCCGACCAGGGCGGGGTTGAAGATGTTGTGGCCCAGCCCGCCGAACATCTGCTTGGCCAGGATGGTGGCGGCCAAGCCCCCGACCAGGGCTATCCACCAGGGGAGGTGGGGGGGGAGGGTCAGCGCCAGCAGCAGGCCGGTGAGCAGCGCGCTCAAGTCGTTCAGGGTGACCGGCAGGCGCCGCCCCTTCTGCATCAACAGCTCGCCCAGGAGGGCTCCGCCGATGCAGGAGGCAAGCACGTAGGCGGCGGAGAGGCCGAAGATGACCACGGCGTAGGCGGCCACCGGCAGCAGGGCCACGATCACCCTGAGCATTATCTTCTGGGTGGAATCGCTCGCCCGGATGTGCGGGGAGGTGGAGACCACCAGCCTATGCTCCATCGGTCTCACCCCCGTCACCCGGCTCCGGGCCCTGCGGCGCGGCCTCCCTCCGCAGGGCCAGCGAGCGCTCCTTGTACCTGGCCGCCTCGGCCTTGCCCAGCTTGATGAGCTGCACCAGGGGGTTGCGGGTGGGGCAGATGTAGGCGCAGCACCCGCACTCTATGCAGTCGTTGACCTTGAGCCGCTCCAGCTCCGGGAGCCTGCCGAAGTAGGAGTAGTTGGCCAGGTAGGTGGGGACCAGCCCCATGGGGCAGGCCTTGACGCAGCGCCCGCAGCGGATGCACACCGGCTCGCCGGGGGCCTGGTAGGCGACCTCCTCGGGGGAGAGGGCCAGGATGCCCGAGGTGCCCTTGATCACCGGCACCTCCAGGGTGTACTGGGCCAGGCCCATCATGGGCCCGCCCATGATCACTTTGCCGGGAGGGGAGAGGAACCCCCCGCAGGCCTCCACCGCCGCGGCGAAGCTGGACCCCAGCGGCACCAGCAGGTTGGCCGGCTCCCTGACGGCCGAGCCGGAGACGGTGACCACCCGCCTGACCAGGGGCATGCCCGTGCGGAAGTACTCGGCGACGGCGGCGGCTGTGCCCACGTTGCAGACCAACACCCCCACCTCCATGGGCAGGCCGCCCGAAGGCACCTCCTTGCCGGTGACCGTATCTATGAGGACCTTCTCGGCCCCCTGGGGGTAGCGGGTGCGCACCTTCACCACCCGTATGTTCTCGTCCCCGCCCGCCTTCTTCAGGGCCTCGACGGCCTCCTTCTTGTTGCCCTCGACGGCCACCACGCCCCGTTCCGCCCCCACCGTGCGCATGATGATGCGCAGCCCTTCCAGGACCTCCTCGCCCCTCTCCAGCATCAGGCGGTTGTCGGAGTTGAGGTAGGGCTCGCACTCCGCCCCGTTGACGATGACCGTGTCGATGGGGCTGCCGGACGGCGGGTTGAGCTTGACGTGGGTGGGGAAGGTGGCCCCTCCCAGGCCCACCACGCCCGCCGCGCGGATGGCCGAACGGATCTCGTCCGGGCCCATCTCCCGCCAGTCGCCGGGGGGCTCCAGCGCGGGATCGGGCCGGTATTCCCCGTCGTTCTCGATGATCACCGCCGGGGCCTCCCTGCCCAGGGGATTGGGGTGGGGAGCCACCTTGACCACCCGGCCCGAGACGCTGGCGTGGACGGGCGAGGAGACGTAGGCGTCGGTGTCTCCCAGGACCGTGCCCACGCAGACCCGGTCTCCCCTGCCGACCCTGGGCCGGTTGGGGGCGCCGAGATGCTGCTGCAGCGGTATGGCCACCCTGGCGGGGGCGTCCATGGGGCGGATGGGCTTGCCGGAGGTGAGGCCCTTGTTGTCCGGCGGGTGGACCCCTGCGTTCCACCGAAGCAGGCTGCTCAGTTTCTTCATCTCAGGTTCCCGTGTTCTTTTCGTCCCAGCCCGGCTGAACGCGGCGGCGTATCATGTCGCGCCCCTCTAGCCGTCTTCTCAAAGACATATTCTTACACCCTCGGGCATTTCAAGTCCATACTCCCGCGGGATGAAACGGGATCAAGGCGGGGCCCCGGCGAGTTGGGAACCGCGCCGGCCATGCGCTAGAATCAAGGCATGGATTGTACGGGAACGGTGGAGAGGGTCGAGGGCGGGCGCGCCGTCGTGCGGGTGGACCGGACCGCCTGCGGGAAGTGCCGGGCCTGCGGCATGCTCTCCGACAACCGGCGGGAGGAGGTGGAGTTCGAGGTCCTCAACCGCTTGGGCGCCGCCCCGGGGGACCTGGTCACCCTGCGCATCGCCGCGGGCCGGGTGTTCCGCGCCTACCTGTGGGTCTTCGGGCTGCCGGTGGCCGCCATGGTCCTGGGCTACCTGCTGGGGGCCTGGGCCGCATCCCCCCTCCTCGGCGCCGGGGCCGAGGGCGCCGGGGTGGCGGCGGCCCTGGCGGCAGGGGTCCTGTCCTTCCTGGGGTGCCTGCGCCTGACCAACCGCATGGACCTCGACCCCCGCATGCAGGCCTTCGCGGAAGGGCCCGCCGCCCCGTCCGGCGAGACCCCCTGACCGCCGCTCAGCGCGAAAGGAGGGGGTCCTTCATCAGGCTCAGCAGCTTCCCCTTACGCAGCAGCCCCGCGCGGGGGTCTGCAACCTCCACGACGGCCTCGATGTTCTCCGGGGAGAAGACCTCCTGCAGCGCCAGGTCGACGATGCGCCCGAAGATGCGCCGGTAGGCCTCGCAGTAAGGGTCACGCGGGCTGCCGCAGAACCCGCCCGCCGCCAGTGCGTTGTAGGGGCAGCCTCCCCGGCAGTACCGCAGGTGGGCGCAGCCGGCGCACGCCTCCTCGACGCTTTCCTGGCGGGACTCCAGCGCGCGCCAGGCCGGAGCCCGGCGCAGCGCCTCCGGCGAGGGCCGGTCAAGGACGCTGCCCACCCGCCACTCCGGATCCGCCGCGAAACGCTGGCACGGGAAGATGCCGCCGTCCGGCCCCACTGCCAGGTAGCCGCCGAGGCAGTCCGCGAAGACGCAGGTGCCGCCGCGGCCGGCCGAGACGCCGCGGCAGAGCGAATCCAGGGTGCCGATCCTCACCCTTGCGGGGTCCTCCAGGTAGCGGTCGAGCATCTCCACCAGCAGCTCCCCGTAGGCCCGCGGGCTCAGGGCGAGGCCGCCCGCGCCGCCGCGGCCCACCCCCGGCAGGGCCGGTCGGATGGTGAATCCCAGCCCCTCCCGGGCGAAGAACTCCAGCACCTCCTCGGCGCGGCGGGCCGAGTCCGCGGTGAAGGTGCAGACGCAGCCTACCTCCAGCCCGCGGGAGCGGGCTAGTTCGATGCCCTCCATCGTGCGGCGGAAGTGGCCCGCCCCGCGCTGGAGGTCGTTGACGGCCTCGGGCCCGTCGAGGCTGGTGCCGATGGAGACCCCGTGGGCGGCCAGGATCTCGCAGAGCTCGCCGGTCAGCAGCCAGAGGTTGCTCTGCAGGAAGAAACGCGGGCGGCACGGTCCCAGGCCGCCGGCGAGCCTCTCCAGCGCCATCCGGAAATACCCGGGGCCGGCCGTGAGCGGCTCGCCCCCGTGGAAGGCCACGTCCAGGCCGCCCTCCCAGCCCAGGGAGCCTGCCCAGACCGCGATGCCCTCGACGACGGCCCGGTCCATGGCCGGCCCCGCGCGCTTGGGCCCGAAGCAGTAATCGCAGTCCGCCGGGCACGCCAGCGAGGGCAGGACCATGAGCGTCCTTCTCGTCCCCGCGCCGGTGAGGGCCGCCACTTCAGAAGCCTATGCCTATGCCCGTGTCCTCGTGCGGGCCGGCGGCGTATCCGTCGTAGTGCCGCTCGTTCATCCTCGACCTCTGCGCCAGGATGAGCCCCTTGCCGTCCTCGCCTATGCGGCCGCCTTCGTACATGGCCACCAGGGCCGCCGCCGCCGCCTTGCGGGTACTCCAGCGCCTGTCCTTGAGCCTCTCGATCAGCGGCTCCACCGCCCGGTCGTCCCCGATCCTGCCCAGGGCCTCGGCCGCCTTCTCGCGCACGGAAGGGCGGGCGTTGTCCTCCAGGGCCTCCAGCAGCGCGTCGACGGCCCGGTCGCCGCCGATCCTGCCCAGGGCCTCGGCCGCCTTCTCGCGCACCCCCTCGTCCTCGGCGCCGTCCGCCAGCGCCGCCGCCAGCGGCCCCACCGCCTCTCCGCCGCCGGCCTGGCCCAGGATCCGGGCGGCCCGCCGCCGGACGTCCAGGTTACCGCTCATAAAAGCATCCATCAGCGCCGCGCACGCCTCCTCGCCCCCCGCCCGGCCCAGGGCCTCCAGGGCATACTCGCAGACCGCCCAGTCGTCGTCCTCGAGCGCCTCCGCCAGCGCCGCGCACGCCTCCTCGCTCCCTATCCTTCCCAGCGATCTCGCGGCCTTTCTGCGCACGTCCCTGTTCTCGTCCCCCAGCGCCCGCTTGAGCGGCCCGCAGGCCCTCTCCCCCCCGATCTTGCCGAAGGCCCTGGCGGCCGTTTCGCGCACGGCCGGATCCTCGTCGTCCAGCGCTTCCGCTAGGGGCCCGCAGGCCCTCTCCCCCCCGATCTCGCCCAGCGCGCCGGCGGCCGCGCTCCGCACTTCCGCGTCGGCGTCCTTGAGCGCCTCCGCCAGCACCTCCACGGCCCGCTCCTTGCCGATATCCCCCAGGACCCTGGCGGTCGTCTCGCGCACCTCCGACTCCTCGTCCTTGTAGGCCTGGATGAGCGCCTCGATGGCCTTGCTGCCGCCGATCCTGCCCAGGGCCTTGGCGGCCGCCTCGCGCAGGTACTTCTTTTTGTCGTGCAGCACGGCGATGAGCGGCTCCACCGAGGCGGTGCCGAAGGCGACGCAGCTGTCCCAGTCCCGCTTGGCTATCCAGTAAGCCAGGCGCTGATCCCGCTGGTAAGGCTTCCACTTCATGCCGTCCAGGGTCCTGGCCGCGGCCTCGCGCACCTCCGCGTCCTCGTCGCTGAGCGCCGCCGTGAGCACCTCGATGGCCCGGTCCTTGCCGATCTCCCCCAGGACCCTGGCGGTCCTCTCCCGCACGTCCGCGCCCTCTTCCTTGTAAGACCGGATGAGCGCCTCCACGGCCCGGTCGCCGCCGATCCTGCCCAGGGCCGTCGCGGCCGCGTCGCGCACCTCCCGGTGGCGGTCCCTCAACGCCCCCATGAGCGGCTTCACCGCCCTTTCGTCGCCCAGCGCACCCAGGGCCCTGGCGGCCTTTCTGCGCACGTCCCAGCGCCTGTTCCGGAGCGCGTCCGCCAGTCTCCTGACGTCCCCGCGCGCCTCCAGCTTCTCTATGTCCGGCTGCCCGAAAAGTCCCATCCTTCTCCCTCTACGAGAGCTCTCCGCCCCCCGGGTCTCCCCCAAGCCGCCCGTCCGCCGGCGGTCCGGGCCCCCTATCCATTATAAGTCCGGTGCGGCCGCGCGGCCCGGCTTACTTTATGATGAAGGTCATGACCAGCCCGAAGACCGCATAGGTCTCGGGCATGGCCCCGGATACCAGGGCGTTGCCCAGGGTGTTGCGGCCTTCCAGGCAGTTGCGGACCCCGGCGGCGCAGACGATCCCCTGATACCACGCGCTCAAGCCCATGACCAGCCCGACGATGGCGCCCTTCCCCGCCGCCACGAAGGGGTCGCTGTCCAGCAGGTCGAGGCTGGTGAAGAAGACCACCATCGAGTATATGCCCTGGGAGGCCGGCATCAGGGCCACCGAGATCAGTTTGTAGAAGTTCTCCGGCCCCCCTCCCAAGAGGGCCGAGAAGGAGACGGACAGGCCCATGGCCGACCCGGCCAGGCCCATGGACAGGCCCAGCCCCATGATGATCTTGGCGATCATCGGCCCGTAGTCGGGCACCCCGCCCTCTGCCGCTTCCTCCGCGGCGAAGGCGGGAGAGGCGAACAGCGCCACCAGCACCGCCGCAACCACCAGCACGGCGAACCACTTGCTCTTTCCGTTCACTTGGGACTCCTTTCCATCTTGAATGGCCTGTACTCGACGCCGTCGCCCTCGAAGATGCTCTTGAACGCTTCCACGAAATGGAGGCGGGCCGAATGGATGGTGCTTCCCAGCAGGGCCAGCGCGAAGTTGAAGCCGTGGCCCACCAGCAGGATGATCCCCGCCAGCGCCCCGCCGGCCACGGGCCCGGCCCCCCTCAATACCATGCCGGCCAGTTCGTTCATGACGCCGGCGATGGCCGAGGTGGCCAGGCCCAGTCCGAAGAGGCGGGCATAGGACAGCAGGTCGCCCAGGATGCCCGCCAGGCCGTAGACGTTCCACAGCCCCAGCCCCAGCCGGGGCAGCCATTTCCTGCCGTCGCTGGCGAAGAGCAGCGTCAGCAGCACCCCGGCGGCCAGCAACCCGGCGCCCGCGTACCCGAGGGGCGTATAGAGCGCCGTTTCGTGGAACCAGATGCCGCGCGCGACGAGGGCGCTCCCGCCCCAGAGGACGAACATCGTCCCCAGGATGGACATCCTCTCGTGGAGCCGGTCGGCCAGGCACAGGCCCATCAGGTAGGATATGGACAGGTGGACGAGGCCGAGGCCCAGGGCTATGTACAGCAGCAGCATGGGGTCGCCGGCGTGTACGTCGTAGTCCAGGAGTATCCAGCCCCTCTCGTTGAAGGCTATGCCGAAGAGGGACCCGGTCAGGACCCCGACGGCGACGGCGGCGGCGGCAAAGGACTTGCAGAGCCTCACCACCAGCGTCATCTGCTCGTTGCGGCCGCCCCACTTCCTCCCCATGATCTCGGCGATGAGGTAGAAGAGGATGCCGTATCCCGCGTCCCCCAGGCATATCCCGAAGAAGAGGACCATGAACGGCGCGAAGAAGGCCGAGGGGTCCAGCTCGCGGTACTTCGGGCTGCCGTAGAGCATCAGCAGCGGCTTGATCTGCTCGATGAAGCGGCTGTTCTTGAGCGATACGGGAGGCTCCTCCTCGTCCAGCGGAGGCCGCGTGACCACCTGCAGGGGCAGGCCGCTCCCCGCAAGCCGCTCCCGCAGCCCCTCTTCCCGGCTCTCGGGCGTCCATCCCTGCAGCCCGAAGAGGAGGGGCTCCCGGTGGATGGCGGCCAGGTGCCCCGCGCGGGACGCTTCGTCCTGCCTGGCGGCGGCCTGGTCTAGGATGGCGTCGGCCCTCCCCGCGGCGGCCGCCAACTCGTCCGCGCAGGCCTCCATCCTCGCTGAGGTCTCCTCGATCTCCGCCTCCGCCTCCTTGAGGCCCAGTTCGGGCCAGGTCAGCGCCTGGGCCGGATGCAGGTCCGCGCCGGCCCCGACGCTCAGGGTGTAGAAGCAGATCTGCCGGCCCGCGGAGACGACCTCCAAATAAACCCCTTCCGGGGGCTCGAACTCCCGCCACGCCTTCTCGTCCATGCAGAACCTGTCGACGTGGACGCCCGACTGCTCCAGGGAGCGCACCTGGGCCGGGTCGAAGTCCCCCCAGGGCAGCAGGTCGTCCCTCAAGCGTTCGAGCGCCTGGACGCGGGCCTCCATCAGCTGCATGGCCTCGAGCCTCTCCTCGACGTAGGGCGCCACCTCCTCGTCCGGGACGGTCAACTCCACGCCGGTCTCCCGGTCCCGGTAGCGCTTGAGGGAGCCGGCCAGCAGCTTCAGCCGGTTGGCCTGGGCGTGCAGGGCGCCGCTCTGCCTCTCCAGCTCGGCCTGCGCCTCGGAGGAAGCCTCCACGTGCAGGACGCCGGCCTCCTGCAGCAGCCGCATGGCCGCTTCCTGGACGCCTTCCGGGCCGACGATGAACACCTTGGTCATCCGCTCTATGGCCACGGCGCGACCTCCCCGCCGCCTCTTCCCGAGCGCCGCGGCATCATCCCGCCGCCTCCTCCACCGCCCCCGCCTCCGTCAGGCGCTTGGCCACCTTGGCCACCCCGACGGCCGCGGCCTGCTGGTCCTGCAGGTAGACGACGATCCTGCGTATGGCTTCCCGGCATTCCGGGATGAGGCGCTGTTCGTAGAGGTTGATGCGCTGGCTGGTCTTCCGGAAGCCCTCGAACAGGGCCTGCTCCCCCTCCTTGAGCACGCGGAGCGCCTCGCGCCGCTCCATCGCCTCCCTGCTCCGCCTGATGACCTCCTCGAAGCTCGCCGGCGTGGCGAAGTAGCTGTACGGAGGGTCGCGGAAGGTCACGCCCTCGAACTGGGGGACGTTCAAGCCCGCCACGTTCCTGAAGGACCTCCTCACCTCCTCGATCTCCAGGAAGTACCTCAGCAGGGGGCCCATCTCCCCGTAGAGGGCGGACCATTCCCTCATCCCCTCCAGGGTCTCCCGCAAGCGGCCCTCCTGCTCCGAGATCTCCCGGCGCACCGCCGCCAGCTGCATGAGGAACTGCTGCTTCCTCGCCTCCAGGGCCGGCAGGAAACGCTGGTACAGGGCCAGCTTCTGCTTCTGGCCCCGCAGCGATACCTTGTTCAGCCTTATCCGTTCCGCCATGGCCTCCGCACCGCCCGTCCGCTCACCCGCGCGGCCAGTACTCGTCGATGAGGTCCTGCTTGATCTCCACCTCTTCCGGCCGGAAGCATTCCGCCAGGGTCTTCCACCCCAGGTCCAGCGCGTCGTCGACGCCCATGTCCACGCGCAGGTCCATGAACCTCTCGTGGAAGAGGCGGCCGTACTTGAGATAGCGCTCGTCGTCGGCCGTCTTGTCGAACCCCATGGCCAGTTTCTGCTCCACCTCGCGGCTGCGGGCGAACAGGCGGATCATGCTGTTCATGATGTAGCCGTGGTCCCGCCGCGTCACCCTGCCGACGACCAGCTGCTTGAGGCGGGAGAGCGACCCGAAGGGCTCGATGACCCCCTCCCGCAGGTAGAACTGTCCCTCGGTGATGTACCCCGTGTTGTCGGGGACGGGGTGCGTGACGTCGTCGCCGGGCATGGTGGTCACCGCCAGGATGGTGATGCTGCCCGCTCCCTCGAAGTCGACGGCCTTCTCGTAGCGGGACGCCAGGTCGCTGTAGAGGGAACCGGGGTAACCCAGGTTGGAGGGGACCTGGTCCATGGAGATGGCGATCTCCTTCATGGCGTCGGCGAAGGCGGTCATGTCCGTCAACAGCACCAGCACGCGCTTTCCCTCCACGCCGAACTGCTCCGCCACGGCCAGCGCCATGTCCGGCACCAGCAGGCGCTCCACCACGGGGTCGGAGGCGGTGTGCACGAACATGATGGTCCGCGACAGCACCCCCGCCTCCTCGAAGGAGTTGCGGAACTTCAGGTACTCGTCGTACTTCAACCCGATGCCCCCCAGGATGACCACGTCCGCGTTGGCCCGCATGCCGATGCGGGCGAGCAGTTCGTTGTAGGGCTCCCCGGCTGCAGCGAAGATGGGCAGCTTCTGGCTTTCCACCAGCGGGTTGAAGACGTCCACCATGGGCACGCGCGTCTCTATGAAGCCCCGCGGGATGACCCGCCTGACCGGGTTGACCGAGGGTCCGCCGATGCTGATGCGGGGCAGCGCCGCCAAGGTGGGCCCGTTGTCGATGGGCTCCCCCGAACCGTTGAAGATCCGGCCCAGGAGCATCTCCCCGAAGGGCACCTGCATGGGGCGGCCCAGGAAGCGCACGGTGTCCCCCGTCGACACCCCCCGCGTCCCCGCGAAGACCTGCAGGAAGGCGTCGCCGCCCCGCAGGCGGATGACCTGGGCCAGGGAGATGCCGCCGCGGCTCTTGACGGTCGCCAGTTCCCCGTAGCTGACGCCCGAAGCCGGCACCGCGATGATGTCCCCCTGTACCCGCACGATGTGGTGATGTTCTATGATCATGCGCCCACCGCCCCCTTCACCTTGAGGGCTTCCTCTATCTCCGACCGGTACTGGCGGTAGGCGTCCTCCCCGAAGGGGCAGTACTTCATCTGGAAGAACAGGTTCTGCAGATGGGCCATGCTCTCCCTGGCCTCTTCCTTGGATTCGAAGTCGAAGCGGTGATGGACCATCTCCATGAGCAGCAGGAAGTCGGATACCTGCCGCTCCAGGGGCGTGGCCTGGTCGACCTCGTCGAAGGAGTCCTGCTGCAGGCAGACGGCGTCCACTATCTCCGACTTGAGGTAGAGGACCAGGTCCTCCAGGCCGATGCCCTCCTCCCCCACCACCAGCATCATCTGGTGGATCTCGTTGCCCTTGAAGACCAGCTGGTGGGCCTCCTTGACCAGGTCCACCCAGTCCTCGTGCCGCGAGTTAAGCGAGGCGCGCATCTGGTCCAGGTACAGGCTCCAGGAGATGAGCGGGTCGATGGCCGGGTAGCGGCGCTGGTCGGAGCGGGCCCGCGACAGGCCGTAGAAGGCGCCCACCACCTTGAGGGTGTTCTGCGTCACCGGCTCCTCGAAGTTTCCCCCCGCCGGCGAGACCGTCCCGATCATGGTCAGCGAGCCGGTGTCGTAGTTGAACAGGCGTACCTTGCCCGCGCGCTCGTACACCGCGGCGATGCGGCTCTCCAGGTAAGCCGGGAAGGCCTCCTCTCCCGGGATCTCCTCCATCCTGGCCGAGGACTCCCGCAGCGCCTGCGCCCAGCGCGACGTGCTGTCGGCCAGCAGCAGCACCTTCAGGCCGAGCTGCCGGAAGTACTCGCCCAGGGTCACGCCGGTGTAGATCGACGCTTCGCGGGCCGCCACGGGCATGGAGGAGGTGTTGCAGATGATGATGGTCCGGTCCATGAGGGACTTGCCGGTCTTGGGGTCCTCCAGCTCCGGGAACTCCCGGATGGTCTCCACCACCTCGCCGGCCCGCTCCCCGCAGGCCACGACGATGACGATGTCCGTCTGGGCGAAACGCGACATGATGTGCTGGAGGACGGTCTTGCCGGCGCCGAAAGGCCCGGGGATGCAGGCCGTCCCTCCCTCGGCCACGGGGAAGAAGATATCGATGAGGCGGGTCTGCGTCAGCAGCTGCGTATCCGGGAGCAGGCGCTCCCGGTAGCTCCGCATGGGCCGCTTGACGGGCCACTCCTGCTTCAGCGTCACCCTCACCTCCTCCGCACCGCGCTGCTGCCCCGCGCCCGCCCCCACGCTCTTTAGGACCGCCACCGTGTCGTTGACCGTGTAGCGCCCCCGGGGCATGACCTCCTTGACCTCCCAGGCCCCCAGGAGCCTCAAGGGCACCATGATGGGGTGGGGGAAGATGCCCTCGGTGACCTGGCCGATGAAGTGGCCGGCCCTGACCTGCGCCCCCACCTCGGCTTCGGGCAGGAAGTCCCAGAGCTTCTCCTGGTCCAGGGAGGGCAGGTACTGTCCCCTCCGCAAGAAGAACCCCTGGTCGTTCTCCAGCTCGTTCAAGGGGTTCTGCAGCCCGTCGAAGATCTTCCCCAGCATGCCGGGGCCCAGCGTCGCCGAGAGGAGCTCCCCCGAGAACTCGGCTTCGTCCCCCACCCGCAGGCCGGTCGTGCTCTCGAAGACCTGGAGGTCGATCTGCCGGCCGCGGATCCGGATGACCTCGGACTTGAGCGGCACGCCCTCGCAGTCGACGTAGGCCACCTCGTTCTGCAACACTTCCCGGCCCTCCTCCACCTCGCAGGTGATGAGGGGGCCGTTTACCGCCATGACTCGTCCGCGCGTGGGATCGCTCACTTCGTACCTCCATGCCACAAGAAAGCTTCTACGTCCAGGTCCTCGTTCATCCTCTCCCAGCGTGAATAGATCTCCATTCTCGTGATGTAGGCCAGCAGAGCGTCGATGGAGAAGCCGTGGACGCCCTCGCAGAGATAGACCCGCCGCAGGCGCTCTTCGTCCAGGAAGCGTTCCGCCTGAAGCGGGTTCCTCTGCGCCTTCAGCCGCTCCAGGAGGTCGGAGAGGTCGCGCGGGCGCCGGGTCTTGAGGATGGAGTGGTCGTCCAGGTTCCCGCCCGCCTCGCGGACCCGCTCGGCCAACAGGCCGGAGCGCAGGTCGACCTCCCAGCCCAGGAAATCGACGAGGAAGCGGCTTCCGAACCGCTCCGCGGTGTCCAGGGCATAGGAGTAATACAGCTCCCAGAGCCGGTCGTAGGGGTACTCCAGGTGGATGCCCCGCTCCTGTTCCTCCTTGAACCTTCCGATGAAATCGGGCAGCCGCCCGGCGCCGGCCAGCTCCTCCCTGCTCAGCAGGCCGCCTTCCCGGAAGAGGCTCCTCCCCTGATCCGCCTGCTCCCAGTTGAAGGCGTCCACGGCGTGGAGGTGGGCGAAGACCAGTTCGGCGTGCTCGGCGAGGACGTTCCGCTTGACCAGGGCGGTGATCTCGCCGAACCCCAGCGGCATCCCCTCCCCGAGAGCGTCGGGCGCGGGCGGGAGCATGGTCATCAGGTAGTAGTACTGGCCCATGTCCGCGCGGGGCCTCAGTGGGTGAAGAAGTGCTCGCGGAAGCGCGGCGAGCAGAAATTACCGAAGGCCTCCACCAGGCCGGTGCTGAAGTTGAGGTAGGGCCCCTTGCGCTTGTAGCTCACGTCGAAGCCGAAGGTTATCCCGTCGGAGAAGTCGACCTCGAGCTCCCGGCTGTCCACCCTGTCCCTGAACTTCTCGTTGAACCAAGCCTCCAACTCGGCCCGCTTCTCTTCCGGCAGCAGCACCTCGACCCGCTGCTCCCGGAGGCCCTCTTTCAAGAACTCCCGCAGGAAGAGCTCGATGATGCGCTGGAGGAAGGCGGCGTCGTTCATGGCCTCCCTGACCTCCCAGTTCACCACGGGGATGACCACCGCCGCTTCGAGCTTCTCCTGCACCGTGAGGACGAAGTCGCGGGCGGCCCGGTCCATGTCCGCGTGGAGCCGCTTCATGGTCTCTTCCGCTTCGGCCCTCGCGTCCGCCCTGATCTTCTCGGCCGCGGCCTGCGCCTCGGCCACGATGGACGCCGCCTCTTTCCTGGCCCCGCCGACCATCTCCTCCGCCTCGGCCCTGGCCGGCGCCAGCACCTTCTCGTTCAGCTCCTGCGTGATGTCGCCCAGTGTCTTAGCCATGTTCCTCTCCTAGCATCATCTTCGCTGCGTCGCGTGCTGCCGTCGTTGCTGCGGGCCCCTCCGCGGGCCGCGGGACCTCGCGGCCTCAAGGCCCGGTCTTGCGGCTGTGAGCCCCCTGCGGGTCAGGACATCGCCCCGAAGCCCATGATATTATAGTAGCTTTTTCGCCATGGCTCAACGGCTGGCGGCGGGGCGGGCGCCCGGGGCCGCCGGCGTCCCCCGGCGCCGCGCCCTTTGCCGCGTCACGCCTTGAGCGGTTGGGGGCGGCTGGCGGCGGCGCGCGCGGCCGCGGTTGAGCGCCGGCGGAAGCGGGCCAGGTCGGTGAAGGCCTCCAGGCGCGTGGCCACCCCCGCCTTGCCGGTCTGCTCGTCGATGACCAGCGAGATGACCGGGATGCCCTGGTCGCGTGAGACCAGCGGCAGGATGCCCTTGGCGATGGTCTCGGGCATGCAGGTGAAGGGGAGCAGGTGCACCACCCCGTCGAAGCCGGCCCGCTTGAAGAGCACGCTGAGGCCCACGCTGTGGACGCCCTCCCCTCCCACCGAATGGGAGAGATAGGGGCGGGCGGCCTCCTCCGACTCGCGGTCCGAAAAGCCCAGCACCGGGTTCCTGCCGGACGGCCGCAGCCAGTCGGTGAGGTAGACGCTGCGCTCCACGTAGGCCCCCATGTCTCCCAACTGCTCCTCCACCTGGAGGTTGAAGTATGGGTCCAGCACCAGGTAGAACTCGCCCACGATGCCGATGCGCACCGGCTCGCACAACTCCCGGCGGGGCACCGCCGCGAGCGCCTCGAAGGCCTCGCTCCGGACCCGTTCCAGGTCGGCGAAGGCCCCGCAGCGCCTGACCATTCCGTAGGCTTTCCCCAAGGCCGCGCTGGTCGCCCCCCGCTCGGCGTCGAAGCAGCGCTGGTGGAGGGCCTGCTGTTCCAGGCAGTCGATGAGCAGGGCCTTGTGCACGGCGAAGCGGACGGCCGAGAGGAGCGTTCGCCAGGGCTTGCCCTGTTTGAGCATCCTTATGCTGGAGACCAGCTCGCCCAGCTTGTCCCAGTGGAACTCCAGCGGCACCATGGTCACCGCATAGCCGGCCTCCTCCAGGATGCGCCGCTGCGTGTCCGCGTAGAAGCCGAAACGGCAGGGGCCCTTGCCCGCGATCATCAGCAGGGTGTCGGCCCCGGCCTCGATGCCCTCGATGTAGTTGCCGAGGGTGGTCTTCAAGGGGATGCAGGCGAACTCGGGGCTGTGGCGGGCGCCCAGCTCCAGGGTGCGCTGGGAGGACGGCGGGGGCAGGACGTAGTCCACGCCCACCTCCTCGAAGATGCTTTCGAGCAGAATCTCGATGCTGCCCATGTGGGGCCAGGTTATCCTCACGCCGGCACCGCCTCCCTGCCCGCCTCCTCCGCCTCGCGCGCGCCGCGGGCGTGCTTGCGCCGCAGCATGTCGGTGAAGGCCTCGATGCGGGTGATCAGGCCCGCCTCCCCGGTGTGCTCGTCGATGACCAGGGTGAGCATGGGGGTATCGCCCAGGCGCTTGCGCTCCTGTTCGCAGAGGACGTGGAGCATGGAGTCGGGCCCGCAGGCGAAGGAGATGACGAAGATGATCCCGTCGGCCAGCCCGTGGCGGACGCAGGCCAGCAGCGCCCCCGCCAGCTCCCGCTCGTAGCTCCAGTAGATCCGCTTGGGCAGCTTCTCCAGCTCCTCCTCCCGCCACTCCTCCGGCACCATGTCCATGGTGACGATGTCCGCGCCCATCTCCCGCAGCCGCTCCAGCAGCGACATGGTGGTGAAGGTGTCGAAGACGTTGTAGTGGTGTCCCATCACCGCGATGCGCAGCTTCCTGCCCTCGGCGAGCCTCGATCCCGGCTCGCCGCCCATGGCCAGGGCGGGCTCCCAGCCCTGCGCCAGCTTCTCCTGATAGTCGCGGTGACGGCGCCAGGCGCGCACCCCGGCCCGCATGATGCGCAGGGGGTTGCGGGTGAAGAGGCGGCCGATGCGGTAGACCGCCCGGTAGTTCTCCCAGAGGCTCTCGTGGAAGTCGATGGTGGGAGAGATGATGGGGGGCATGTCGTCCGCCGCCGCCCTGACCAGGTCGGGCAGGCCCAGCAGCTTGGGGCAGGTGTGGGTCTTCTTCTCCAGGCTGACCACGCGGGGGATGAACAGCGCGTCCACCCGGCCCTTGAGGGCCAGGGCATGGCCGTAGAAGACCTTCACCGGCAGGCAGCTCTCGTTCTCCGCCTTGCTCACCCCGGCGGAGAGGATGGAGCGGGTGGTCATGCCCGACTCCAACACCTCGGCCCCCAGCTCCTCCAAAAAGGACTTCCACAGGGGGAAGTACTTGTAATAGAGGAGCCCGCTGGGGACCCCGATCCTCAAGGGGGCGCGTCCCACCGCGCTCAGCCGGCCTTCTTGGCGCAGATGAGCTCGACGGCGTCTCCCACCGTCTTGACCTGCGCGGCTTCGTCGTCGGTCACCCGCAGCCCGTATTCCCTCTCCATCTGCAGGAGCAGCTCCACCAGGTCCAGGGAGTCGGCGTCCAGGTCCTCGCGGAAGAGGGAGCTCTCCAGGATATCCGCCTCCGCCAGGTCCAGCGAAGCCGCCAGGGCCGCCCTGACCTTCTCAAAAACCTCCTGCCTGTCCAATCGCCATCACACCTCCTCGGGCACGGGCCTCACCCGCTGCCCGGCTCGCCGGACGAAGGATTGATTCATCCCATTATGAGAGCTGCCGCGCCCCTCCGCAAATCCCCGGGCGGCAGGCCCTTCAGGCCGGCGTCATCAGCCCGTTCTCGGACTCCATGGCCTCGACGGTCCCGGACGCCCCGTGGCGCAGATAGTGCCGCGCCAGCGCATAGGCGGCCATCCCGCAGATGGGCAGGGTGGAGCAGACTCCCCCGATGATCAGCCCCCGCCGCCTTCTCCTCAAGCCTTCTTCCATCTCCAGGACCGTGTCGTCGATGCCGAAGGCCTGCCCCAGCTTCCTGATCTCGCCGGCCAGTCGGGGCGGCGGCTCCACGGGGCGGAGGGCGCCCCGCATCAACCCGGCCGTATGGAGATAACCGGCCCCTGCCCCCCGCAAGCTCATCTTCCTGGCTATCCTCAATTGTTGTCCCCCCCTTCCAGGCCTCGCATGAGGCGGTGGACGCTGGCCAGGCTGCGGTGGACCAGCACCTTGACGGCCCCCGGGCTCTTCCCCACCACCTCGGCTATCTCCTTGTGCTTCATCCCCTCCGCGAAGCGGAGGATGAGCACCTGCTGCTTCTCCGGCGGCAGGCAGCTCACCGCCAGCCTGACCCGCTCCATCTCCTCCTCGCGCTCCAGGCGCTCCCCGGGAACCTCCTCGCCCGAGACCACTTCCTCCCAGTCCTCCAAGTCCACCCACTGGCGGCCGGAGTTGTCCCGGTACCAGTTGGCCACCATGTTGTGGGCGATGCGCAGCAGCCAGGCCGAGAAGGAGACGCCCTGATACTCGTAGCGGTCCATGTGCACGAAGGCCTGCAGGAACACGTTGCTGGTGAGGTCCTCGGCGTCCTCCACGCTGCCCACGCGGTAATAGACGTAGGTGTACACCTTCTTCAGGTACTTGGCGTAGAGCTTGTCGAAGGCCTCGCGGTCCCGCTTGGCGCGGCCGACCAGCTCCCGGTCCTCGTGCTCGCCGCCGTTTGAGCGCCGGGCTCCCCGGGCGGTCCGCCCCTCCGTCTTTCCCTCCAGCTTCCTGTCCCTGTTCACCTGCGCTCTCCCGCCGCCGTCCTCGCTTCTCGCCTTCGCCCTGCTCATCATTATGGAAACACCCCGCCGGCCCGCGGGTTACGCCGCGCCTTCCCCGGGCAGGGGTCGAACGGATAGTATTATAATGGTTGCTGACGGAAAAACGAGGCGTGACAGGAGGGATGAGAGTTGGCCAACGTGCCCCGCGCTTACTGCCCGTTCCGCTCGCCCCACACCCCGGGAGCGCTGGCGTTCTGCAACGACGAGTGCGCCCTGTACATCAAGAACACCAAGCTGCCGCCCCAGAAGGGCTGCGCCCTTGCCCTGATGGGGGTGCAGGCCCTGCAGAAGATCGTCGTGGCGCAGCAGAAGACGGAAAAAACCCCGCCGCCCGCCCCGCCCAAGCCCGCTGACGGCAGTTGAAGGGGCCGGGGGCGATGGCGCGCGAGTCGAGTTTTGAGGCGATCATGCCCAGGCCCGAGGGGGACCTGCCCTTCCACGTGGCCGCCATCATGGACGGCAACGGCCGGTGGGCCAGCGCCCGGGGGCTTCCGCGCATCGCCGGGCACAAGGCGGGGGAGGACTCCATCACCGAGATAGTCCGGGTGGGCTCGGACTGGGGGCTGGGGGCCCTGACCCTCTTCGCCTTCTCCACCGAGAACTGGAACCGTCCCCGCAACGAGGTCGATTTCCTGATGAGCTTCAACCGGAACCTGCTGCGCAAGCGCATCGACGAGTTCTGCGCCCGCAACATCCGCATCCGCCATTACGGGCGGCGGCGGCGGGTCCCCGACTCCACCATCGCAGAGATAGACCGGGCCGTCGAGATGACCCGGAACAACACCGGCATGGCGCTGAACATCGCCTTCAACTACGGCGGGCGGGCCGAGATCGTCGACGGGGCGCTGCGCATGGGAGAGGCGCTGCGGGACGGCCTGGTCACGCGGGAGGAGCTCGACGAGGAGTCCTTCCGCCGCTTCCTCTACGGCCCGGGCATCCCCGATCCCGACCTGCTCATAAGGACGTCCGGCGAGATGCGCATCAGCAACTTCCTCGTCTTCGAATCGGCCTGCACGGAGATCTACGTTACCGACACCCTGTGGCCCGACTTCCGGGCGGAGCACCTGGCGGAGGCGGTCAGGTACTACCAGGGCAGGATCAGGAGGGTGGGGCAAGTTCAATAACTTCAAGGACCAGGCCATAGTCCTCCGGAGGTACAAGCTGGGGGAGTCCGACCGCATCGTGGTCATGCTGACCGAGCACCACGGCGTGGTCCGGGCGGTGGCCAAGGGGGTCCGGCGCACCACCTCGAAGTTCGGAGCCCGCCTGGACCCCTTCGTGCAGACCCGGGTGCTCTTCCACAAGGGCCGGGAGCTGGACACGATAACCCAGGCCGAGACCATCGACTCCCACGCGCGGCTGCGCGACGACTACCGCCGCTTCATCTTCGGTCAGGCCATGCTGGAGATGGCCTGGTGCTCCCTGCACGAGGGCCAGCAGGTCCCCCGGCTCTTCGAGGCCCTGGAGCTCTCCCTGCGCGCCCTGGAGGAAGAGGGCGGCGACCACCTGCTGCTGCTGGCCGCCTTCGAGCTGAAGGTGTGCGGCCTCATCGGCTACCGGCCCCGATTCCTGGAATGCCCGCTCTGCGGGGCCCCCTTGAGCGGGCGCCCCGTCCGCCTCAGCCCGGGGAGCGGCGGGGCCGTCTGCGACGGCTGCTGCGGCCCGGCGCCGGGATCTCGCCGCGTCAGCCCGGAAGCGCTGCGGCTCTCCGAACGCCTGCTGCGCGAGACCATGCAGGAGGTGGCCTCCCTGCGGGTGCAGCCGGGGCTGGCCCGCGAGGCCTTGGGGCTGGCCTTCGATTTCGCCGAATACCAGCTGGAGCGCGGGCTCAAATCCCACGCCGTCATCCTCCGCTACCTGGGCGGCGCGGAGGGGGCGCCGGACGGCAGAAGCTGCGTCCCCTGAACTCGCTTCTCCTTTTGAAAAATCACCCCTTGACATCCCCTCTTCCGCAAGGTATATTGGAGATGGTCCCAAGTGGCTGGAAGAGCCGAAGACCTAAAGAACCGGTGCCGGGCCCCGGAAGGCGAGAGTTAGAAGGGGAGAGGCGCAGGGGGAAGCGGGAAGCGGCCTCGGAGGTTACTTGGGGCCACTAATCTTTTCCCGCATTCAGATCGCCCCCCTTGCAACTTCCGTCCTTTCACCCTTTTTGCCTTTTCGCCCTCCCGGCCTTCCGCCCCCTGCCTTCCGCCCCTCCGCCCCCTTGCCCCTCCGCTCTCATCCCTTTATCTCTACACTCCTTCGCCTTCGTTCTCCCGCCCTCGCTCTCCCACCTTCGCCCCTCCGCTTTCGCCCCTCCGTTCTTCCGCCCTCGCTCTCCCACCTTCGCCCCTCCGCTTTCGCCCCTCCGCTTCCGCCCCTCCGCTTCCGCCCCTCCGCTTCCGCCCCTCCGCTTAATCCGGGGTCAGGCCCTGACGACAATTGACAAAATGCCCATGCCCGCCATGGCCTCAACCCGGTTTTGTCAATTGCCGTCAGGGCCTGACCCCGGATTCTGGCGCCAGTCGTATTGGGCCAGGTACTCCTGGAGAATGGTGGCGGCGGACGAGGTGCCGATGCGGTTGGCTCCCGCTTCCAGCATGGTCAGCACGTCCCGAAGCTCGCGGATGCCGCCGGCGGCCTTCACCCCCATGCCCGTCCCGGCCTCCTCCCGCATCAGCCGGACGTCCTCCGCCTTCGCCCCGGCCGGACCCATCCCGGTGGAGGTCTTGACGAAGTCGGCCCCCGCCTCCCCCGCCAGCGACACCGCCCGCTTGATCTCCTCACGGCTCAGGTAGCAGGTCTCCAGGATCACCTTGACGATGATGCGGCCCTCGCCTTTCCCCGCGTCGTAGCGGCGGGCCAGGCGCACCACTCCACCTATGTCCTCCTTGACCTGCTCATAGCGGCGCGATTTCATGGCGCTGACGTTCATGACCATGTCGATCTCCTGCGCCCCCTGCTGCAGGGCGTAGACGGTCTCGGCCTTCTTGGCGTCGCCGCCGGAGTACCCGAAGGGAAACCCCACCACCGCGTCGAGCTTGACCCCGCTGGCGGCCAGCTCCAAGCGGGCGAAGGGGAGGTAGTAGAGGGGCAGGCAGACGCAGCGGAAACCGCCGTCCCTGGCCTCCCGCAAAAAACCCAGGTATTCCTTCTCGCTGGCCTCGGGGCGCAGCAGGGTGGAATCGATGAGCTGGGTGAGGTGAGCGGGCGTGGGAAAGATCTCCTTGATATCCAAGTCACGATCACCTCGTTCCGTTCTACCAGAGCCTCAATATATGCAGTCAGAGGCCGAGGCGGGCGATGGAGCCGGGGCGCCGGGTCCAGTCCTTCTCCACCTTGACGTGCAGGTCCAGGAAGACGCGCTCCCCCAGCAGGGACTCGATCTCCGCCCGGGCCTGGCTGCCCGCCTCCTTGAGCAGCCTCCCGCCCCTGCCGATGATGATGCCCTTCTGGGACTCGCGCTCCACGAAGATGACCGCACGGACGTCCATGAGCCCGGAGCCCTCGCGCCTCTCCATCTCCTCCACCTGCACGGCCACGCTGTGCGGGACCTCCTCATGGGTCAGGCGGATGATCTTCTCCCGCACCAGCTCGGCCACGATGAAGGAGGCGGGCTGGTCGGTGACCACGTCGTCGGGGTAGTAGCGCGGTCCCTCCGGCAGCAGGGTCACGATCTCCTCGACGAGGGCGTGCACGTTCTCTCCGGTGCGGGCGGACAGCGGGATCACCGTGCGGAAGTCGCCCAGGTTCCCGGCCACCGACAGCTGGGCCTCCACCTGCTGCCCGCTCAGCCTGTCGATCTTGTTCAGCGCGACCAGGACCGGCGTCTTCAGGCCGGCCAGCTCCCTGGATATGTAGAGATCGCCCCGCCCGACGGCCTGGGTTCCGTCCAGCACCAGCAGGACCACGTCCACGTCGGTGAAGGTCTCCTTGACCTGCTTGTTGAGCCGCTCCCCCAGGGCGTTGCGCGGCTTGTGGAAACCGGGGGTGTCGATGAAGACCGCCTGGGCCTCGCCGGTGTTGACGACGCAGCGGATGCGGTTGCGCGTCGTCTGGGGCTTGTTGGAGATGATGGCCACCTTGCGGTGGGCCAGGTTGTTGAGGAGGGTGGACTTGCCCACGTTGGGCCGCCCGATTATCCCCACGAAACCCGACTTGAACCCCTCTTCCCCCGCCATTCCGCCTCCAATCCGCCGCCCGGGCCGCGCCCGCGCCTTCAAGGTTACCAGAAGCCGGCCTCGCCCGCCCCTCCTAGAGCTGCGAGAAGCGATGCATGTTCACGTTGACCAGCAGGGCCACCGACATCAGGCTGACGATCATGCTGGTCCCCCCGTAGCTTATGAAGGGTAAGGGGATGCCGGTGATGGGCATGATGCCCATGGTCATGCCGATGTTCACCACCATCTGGAAGGCGAACATGGCGATGATGCCTACGGCGATGTAGGTCCCGTAGAAGTCGCGGGAGTTGTTGGCCACCATCAGGCAGCGCCAGAGCAAGAAGCAGAGGGCGAAGATGAGGACCAGGCCGCCCACGAGGCCCAGCTCCTCCCCCACCACGGAGAAGATGAAGTCGGTGTGCCGCTCGGGCAGGAAGTTGAGGTTGGTCTGGGTGCCCTTGAGCAGCCCCTTGCCCGTCACCTGCCCCGAGCCGATGGCTATCTTGGACTGGGCCAGCTGGTATCCGGCCGACTTGATCTCGGAGCCCTGGCTCAAGAAGGCGGTGAGGCGCTCCAACTGCACGCTGGTGAGGATGTTGAAGAAGATCCCCACGGCGAAGGCCAGGACCCCGGCGCCGACCAACCCGAACCAGTAACGCATGCGCACGCCGGCCAGAAAGAGCATGGAGAGGAGGATGGCCACGTAGACCATGGCCGTCCCCAGGTCCGGCTCGAGCAGGACCAGGAAGACGTAGGGGAGGGTCCAGGCCACCGGCATGGCGAAGAACCTGAAGGAATCCGGCTCGTACTTGTTGTCGGAGAGCAGGTTGGCCAGGGTCAGGATCAGCGCCAGCTTGGCGTACTCCGACGGCTGGATGCTCACGGGCCCCAGGGTGAACCAGCCGCTGGACCCCTTGATCTCGGTCCAGAAGAGCACCAGCACCAGCAGGACCATGACCCCTCCGTAGAGGAAGGGGGTGGCGACCTTGAGGCGCCGGTAATCGAAGCTGAGCATGAGCGCCCCGAACGCCAGCCCCATGATCACCGCGATCACCTGCTTCCACACGTAGCTGTGGGAGATGCCGTGCGAGGCGCTGTAGATGATGAGGATGCCGTAGCCCACCAGGAACAGCGCCGCGCCCGGCAGGAGCAGGTCCATATGCCGGGTGGGCAGCTCGCCCAGGCGCCGGGCCACCTCCTCGCGCTGCTTGCGCTCGGTGACCTTGGGCATGAGCACGCGCCCCAAGCGCTCCGGCATTATCCGGCCTCCCTAAGACTCGCGTCGGCTCCTCGCATCTTCCCAAAGCCTCCTAATCGCCCGGGGTCGGCAGCAGCGGCGAGTACGGCAGCTGGTAGATGTGCTCCAGGATGCGCCGGGCCACCGGCGCCGCCACCATCCCCCCGTGCCCCCCGTGCTCCACCATCACCACGATGACGTACTGCGGGTCGTCCGCCGGCGCGTAGCAGGCGAACCAGGCGGTGGGCGACCTGCCCTCCCCCATCTCGGCCGTGCCGGTCTTGCCGGCCACCGGGATGACGCTCAAGGGAAATCCGGCGAAGGTGGCGGCCGCGGTGCCCTTCCCCTGCATCACGCCTGCCAGGCCGGCGCGGACCGTCTCGATGCTTTCGGGGCCCACCGATATGCCCAGCGGGTTGTTGGTGTCGGTCAGGTCGCCCAGCTTCTCCGGCTGGATGACCTCCTTCGAGTCCCCCTCCCAGGTCAGCACCTCCTTGCCCACGTGGGGCGTGTAGAAGACCCCGCGGTTGGCTATGGCCGCGAAGATGTTGGCCAGCTGCAGGGGGGTCACCAGGATGTCGCCCTGCCCGATGGCCATGCTCACCGTGTCGCCGGGGTTCCACTGCTGGTACTCCGGGTTGTTCCTGTTGAAATCCCGCTTCCAGGCCGGCGTGGGCACCCGGCCCTCGAACTCGTTGGGAAGGTCGATGCCCGTCTTGGACCCCAGGCCGGAGAGGCGGGCGTAGTCCTGCAGGATGTTGCGCCACTCCGCGCCGGGGCCGGCCGGGTTGCTGGCCGGCTTGGACTGCCTGTAGAGCTCGTAACCGATGGTGTAGAAGACCACGTCGCACGACTGCACGATCCCGTTGACCAGGTCTATCTTCCCGTGCTCCCCCCAGCAGGTCTTCCTGTAGATGCCCGCGAACTCCCCCACGTCGAAGACGTGCCCGCAGTAGAAGGGGGTGTAGGGGCTGTATCCCAGCTCCTCCATGCCCGCCATGGCGGTGATGGGCTTGAAGGTGGAGCCGGGCGGGTACTGGCCCACCATGGCCCGGTTGTTGAGGGGATAGTGCTTGGAGGGGTCGTTCATCTCCTCCCACTTCTGCTCGTTGATGCCCCCCACGAAGTCGGAGAGGTCGAAGGCGGGCTCCGAGGCCATGGCCAGGACCTCCCCGTTGCGCGGGTCCAGCACCACCACCGCGCCCGCCGTGGCCGGGAAGTTCTGCTCCCGCTCCTTGTCGTAGAAGCCCCTGGCCATCTGCATGCCCGCCAGCAGGCTCTCCTCCGCCACCTCCTGCAGGCCGCGGTCGAGGGTGAGCATGAGGCTGTTGCCCGGGACGGGGCTCTCCCCCCCCATCTCGCGCAGGGGCTTGCCCCGGGCGTCCACCTCCACGTAGGAGACCCCGTTGACCCCGCGCAGGGTGTCCTCGTAATAGGCCTCCACCCCGGAGGTGCCCACGATATCCCCGGCCTTGTAGCCCTTCTCGGCCAGCGCCTCCAGCTGCTCCCGGCTGATCTCGCCCAGGTAGCCCAGGACGTGGGCGGCCCGCGTCTCCTCCCCTTCCGGGTAGTCGCGCACCGGGAGTTCCTGCATCTGCACCCAGGGGAAGTCCTGCTTGCGTTCGATGAGGTAGAACCAGACCTCCGGGTCGATGTCCTTCTTGATGAGCACCGGCTCGTGCTGCGGGACGTCGCCGGCCCGCAGCTTGCCGGTGATGCTCTCCGGCTCCATGTCCAGGATGGCGGCCAGCTCGGCCACCTTCTCCTCCCTGTCCTCCACCTTCTTGTAGTCGTCGGGGACCACCGCTATGGAGAGGGCCAGGCGGTTGACCACCATCTTCACCCCGTTGCGGTCGAGGACATAGCCGCGCTGGGCCTCCAGCGCCACCTCCCGGATGCGGTTGCCGGAGGCCAGCGCCTCGTACCTCTCGCCCTGCACCACCTGGAGGAAGTACAGCCGGATGACCAGCGCCCCCACCAGTACGGCGAAGAAGAACACGAAGATGGTGAAGCGGTGCACCATCCCGCCCCTCTGCTGCTGGTTTACCGCCATGTCCTCCTCCGCTCGAGAAACCCTCTCCTTTATGACGACCCTATCCCGGATCCGGTTCGCCCCGCAACGGCCGCCGCGGGCGCCGCCGGCCTACTTGAACAGCATGACCTCTTCCTCGTGCTGCACCAGCCGCTTGGCCAGCGGGTACGCGGCCAGGGTGACCAGCATGTTGTAGAGGGAGACCCCGGCGACGATGCCCAGGCTGAAGGTGGGCCGCTCGGTCCAGCCCACCACGATCCAGGTGGCGAACTTCAACAGCTCGTTGAAGGCGGTGAAGAGGAAGACGATGAGCATGGGCCAGAGCACCGAAGCCGAGGCGACCCGGTTCTTCAGCTCGCCCGCGAGGAATCCCGTCAGGGTCTTGCAGAAGGCCGCCACCCCCATGAAGCCGGTGGTGAAGACGTCCTCCAGCAGGCCTCCCCAGAAGCCGAAGACGGCCCCGCGGACGGGACCCTCGAAGAGGGCCAGGCACACCGTCATCACCAGTACGAGGTCGGGCTTGACCCTGCCGACGTTGATCTCCTGCGCGATGGTGACCTGCAGGAGGGAGGTGACCAGGAGCAGGGCGAGATATACCAGCCTCTTGTGCACCGGCCTACTCCCGTGTCCGCATGGGCTGGGGGGGCTCCGCGGTGGGCGGGGGGGTGAGGACCACCATCACCCGGTCCATGCGGGTCATGTTGGCCAGGGGGGTGATGCTGATGCCGCGGGAGAGGTCGGTGCGCCGCTCGCTGATCTCCTTGACGAAGCCGAGGGCGATGCCCGGCGGGCAGGTCCCCCCGAGGCCCGAAGTGACCACCATGTCCCCCTGGTTGACCTCGGCGTCCTGGTTGATCAGCTCGAGCTTGACCGAGCCCCCGCCCTCCCCCTTGATCAGGCCTATCTCCCCGTTGGCCTCGAGCTTGGCCCCGATGGAGCTCTGCTTGTCGGTGATGAGCAGGACCATGGAGGTGTGCGCGGTGCAGTCGACGATCCTCCCCGCCAGGTAGCCGTTCTGGTCCAGCACGGCCATGTACTTCTGCACCCCTTCGGCGTAGCCGGCGCCGATCTCCCGCGTCTCCTTCCAGTTGTCCGGGTTGGACCCGATGACGTCCGCCACCAGCAGTTCCCGGCCGCTCTGGCTCTTCTTGTAGTCGATGAAGCTGCGCAGCTCCTCGTTCTCCCGCCGCAGGCGGCTCATCTCCAGCAGCTCCTCCTGCAGCTCGTTGTTCCTGCGCTCCAGCTCGTCCCTCTCCTCCACCGCGCTGTCCAGCTTGGAGAGGTACTCGATGCCCCCCTTGATGGGGCTCATCACCTTGGAGACCCCGCGCTGCAGGGGAGCCACCAGTTCCTGCGAGGCGCGCTGCAGGCGGTGGAAGACGCCGTTGTCGCCTTCCCGGGAATAGACCGTCACCAGCACCAGGCAGACGGCGACGAGGACGGCCACGGTGAAGCGGTTCTGCTGTCTTTCCTTTACGATCATAAGCCGGATGCGGGGCCGCTCAATGCCTGGACGAGGAGATCAGAACCTTCTTCATGATCTCGAACTCCTCCAGGCACTTGCCGGAGCCGATGGCCACGCAGGACAGCGGCGAGTCGGTTATGAAGACCGGCATCGCCGTCTCGTGGCGCAGCCTCTCGTCCAGGCCCCGCAGCAGCGCCCCCCCTCCCGTCAGTGTAATGCCGCACTCCATTATGTCGGAAGCCAGCTCCGGGGGCGTCTTGTCCAGGGTGACCTTGACGGCCTCCACGATGGACGAGACGGGGTCCTCGATGGCCTCCCGGATCTCCTCGGCCAGCACCATGATGGTCTTGGGCAGGCCCGTCACCAGGTCGCGGCCGCGGATCTCCGCGTTGATCTCGTCATCCAGGGAGAAGGCGGAGCCGATCTGTATCTTCAACTCCTCCGCCGTTCGCTCCCCAATCATCAGGTTGTACTCCCTCTTGATGTACCCGACGACGGATTCGTCCAGCTCGTCCCCGCCGATGCGGATGGACTCGCTGGTGACGATGCCGCCCAGGGAGATCACCGCCACCTCGGTGGTGCCGCCCCCGATGTCCACCACCATGTTGCCGGTGGGCTCGTGGATGGGCAGCCCCGCCCCGATGGCCGCGGCCATGGGCTCCTCGATGATGAAGGCGGCGCGGGCGCCCGCCTGGATGCAGGCCTCCTCCACCGCCCGCTGCTCCACCCCGGTGGTGCCGGAGGGGACGCAGACGACCACGCGGGGACGGGCGAAGAGCCGCTTCTTGTGCACCTTCTGGATGAAGTAGCGGAGCATCTTCTCGGTGACGTCGAAGTCGGCGATGACCCCGTCCTTCAGGGGCCGCACCGCCACGATATGGCCCGGGGTGCGGCCGATCATCCGCTTGGCCTCGGCCCCCACCGCCAGGATGGCCCCGTTGGAGGTGTTGATGGCCACCACCGAGGGCTCGTTGAGGACGATGCCCTTGCTGCGCACGTAGACCAGGGTGTTGGCCGTTCCCAGGTCGATGGCCATGTCCCTGCCCAGTAGCTCCCAGGATGACATATGTCAATCTGCTTTCTTCGATTCAGCCGTTCAGGCTCACAAGTTACTCAATATTACATTTTAGCATAGATGCGGGAAGAAGAGCCCCAGTTCCCGGGCGGCGCTGGCGCCGGAATCGGAGCCGTGCACCAGGTTCTCGGTGATGCCCACCGCGAAATCGCCGCGGATGGTACCGGGGGCGGCCTGGGCCGCGTTGGTGGCCCCCATGACCTTGCGCACCACCTCCACCGCCGACTCCCCCTCCAGGGCCATGGCCACCACCGGGCCCGAGGTGATGTAGGATACCAGGTCCCCGTAGAAGGGCTTCTCCTTGTGCTCGGCGTAGTGCTCGGAGGCCAGGTCCTCCCCGACCACCATCATCTTCAGGTCCAGGATGCGGAAGCCCAGGCGCTCGAAGCGGGAGACCACCTCCCCGACCAGCCCGCGCCGGACCCCGTCCGGCTTGACCAAGACCAACGTCTTCTCCATTTGCGACTCCTTCTTCCGCTGCCTCTACTCTCGCTCCCGGCCGGGGGCCGGGCCCCCTCGTCGAGGCCTGCCCGAAAGCCCGCGTCCAACTCCTGCGGGCTTCCGACCTCCCCCGTACTCTACACTATTTTCAGGTTGAGGGCGTCGCGGGCCTCGCCCACCGTGTACAGGGAACCGGTGACGCAGACCGCGTCCCCCACCCCGGCCAGGGTGCGTGCCGCCTTGACCGCCTCCGGGACCTCCTCGACCAGCAGCGCCTCCCGGCCCAAGAGCCCGGCCTCCCGCCTCAAGTCCTCCGGCCGCGCCGCCCGGGCGCTGCGGCTGCGGGTGAGGATGACCGTGTCCGCCAGGGGGACCAGGACGCGCAGCATGCCCCGCCAGTCCTTGTCCTCGAGGATGCCCAGCACCAGGACGAGGCGTTCGTAGTCGATGTCGTTGGCCAGCACCCGCGCCAGGCGGCGGGCCCCCTCCTCGTTGTGGGCTCCGTCCAGCAGCACCAGCGGGTTGAAGGAGACGACCTCCAGGCGCCCGGGCGAGGACGCGCGCGCCAGTCCCTGCCCCACGTCTTCGAAGGAGAGATAGCGCAGGCCCCCGGCGTAGCTCTCGCAAGCCGCCACCGCGCAGGCCGCGTTGGCCGCCTGATAGTCCCCGAGCAGGGGCAGGAAGAGGTCGGCGTATTCGCGCAGCAGGCCCCGCACCCCGATGAACTGCCCGATCCTCTCGGTCTGGATGCCGTAGGACACCCGGTAGAGCAGCTCGAAATCCCGCCCCAGCAGCTTGAAGGGGGCTCCGCAGCCGTCCGCGGCCGCCTCCAGCACCTCCAGGACCGCCGGGTCGGCCTCCCCGCAGACGACCGGGACGCCCGGCTTGATGATGCCCGCCTTCTCGCGGGCGATGTCGGCCAGGGCGGGGCCCAGCTCCTCCACGTGGTCCCAGGCGACGTTGGTGATGACCGAGACCCGGGAGTCCACGATGTTGGTGGCGTCCCAGCGCCCGCCCATGCCCACCTCCATCACCGCCACGTCCACCTCGCGGGCGGCGAAGTAGCGGAAAGCCAGGGCCGTGGAGACCTCGAAATAGGAGAGGGGGTCGCCCGTCTCGGCATTGGCCTCCTCGACCAGCGGGGCGATGCGCCCCATGAACTCCGCGAAGTCCTCCTCGGGCATGGGGCGGCCGTTGACCGAGATGCGCTCGGTGACGCTCTGCAGGTGGGGGGAGGTGTAGCGGGCCACCCGCTTGCCGTTGCGCATGAGGATGGAGGCGATCATGCGGGCGGTGGACGTCTTGCCGTTGGTGCCGGTTATGTGGATGGAGGGGTAGCGCAGCTGGGGGTCGCCCAGCTTCCGGCAGAGCACCTCGATGCGGTCGAGGCTGGGCTTGATGCCGTGCATCTCCGTGGCGTTTAAGAACCCTTCAGCCTCCGCGAAGTCCAAGGTGCGCCCCCGTCACTGCGCGCCCAGGATGCCCAGGTGCTCGCGCAGCTTCTCCATCTTGAGGTCGAGGTCCGCGAGCTTGCCCCGCTCCTTCTCCACCACCGCGGCCGGCGCTTTCTCTAAGAAACCGGGGTTGGCCAGCTTGGCGCGGGACCTCTCCGCGTCCTGGTCCAGCCTGGCCAGCTCGCGCCGGATGCGCTCGATCTCGCCGGAGGAGCCGGCCGCCTCCGCCAGGGGGATGAAGACCTCGGTGGCCTCGGCCAGCCCCCGCGCGTAGGCGGAGGGGTCGTCCACCCCGTCGACGAACTCCACCCCGGAGAGGCGGGCCAGGGAGACCAGGTGGCGCAGGTTGGCCCCGGCCAGGGCCCGCCGGCCCTCCTCGAGGACCACCAGCTTCGCCGCGACGGCGCGGGAAGGCGGTATCTTCAGCTCGGAGCGGATGCGCCGGATGGCCCCGACCACCTCGCGCAGGTAGCCCATCTCCGCCTCCGCCTCCTCGTCCAGGTCCTCCTCGCGGGCCTCCGGCCACTCCGCGGTCATGATGGAGTCGCCCGTGTGCGGCAGCCTCTGCCAGACCTCCTCGGTGATGAAGGGCATCACCGGGTGGGCCAGGCGCATGAACTGCTCCAGCACGCAGACCAGCACGCCCCGCGCCGTCCGCCCGGCCCCGGCGTCCTCCCCGTAAAGGCGCGACTTGACCATCTCCAGGTACCAGTCGCAGAAGTCGCTCCAGAAGAAGTCGTGCAGGGCCTTGCAGGCCTCGCTGAAGTTGTAGGCCTCGAAGTCGGAGTCCACCTCGCGGATGAGCCGGGAAAGGGACGAGAGGATCCAGCGGTCCTCCAGGGCCAGGCCCTCCCGCTCGAAGCCGCCGCCCCCCTCCCCCTCCAGGTTCATCAGCACCAGGCGGGAGGCGTTCCAGATCTTGTTGCAGAAGTGCCGGCTGCCCTCGATGCGCTCGCGGGACAGGAAGACGTCCCGTCCCGGCACGGCGATGAAGCCCAGGGTGAAGCGGAGGGCGTCGCAGCCGTACTCGTCGATGACCTCCAGGGGGTCGATGACGTTGCCCGAGGACTTGCTCATCTTCTTGCCCAGCTCGTCCCGGATGAGGGCGGTGATGAAGACCTCCGAGAAGGGCACGTCCCCCATGAAGTGCAGGCCGTTCACGATCATGCGGGCCACCCAGAAGAAGATGATGTCGAAGGCGGTCACCAGGACCGAGGTGGGGTAGAAGAAGTCCAGTTCGGCCGCCTGCTCCGGCCAGCCCAGGGTGGCGAAGGGCCACAGCCCGGAGGAGAACCAGGTGTCCAGCACGTCGGGGTCCTGCTCCAGGGCGCCGCCGCAGGTGCAGGCCTCGGGGTCCTCCTCGGAGACGACGGTCTCGCCGCAGCTGGCGCAGTACCAGGCGGGGATGCGGTGCCCCCACCACAGCTGCCGGCTGATGCACCAGTCGCGGATGTTGTACATCCACTCGAAGTAGGTCTTGGCCCAGCGCTCCGGGACGAAGGCGATGCGCCCCTCCTCCACCGCGGCTATGGCCGGCCCGGCCAGGGGCTGCATGCTCACGAACCACTGCCGGGAGAGGTAGGGCTCGATGGCCGTGTGGCAGCGGTAGCAGTGTCCCACCGCGTGGTGGTGCACCTCCTCCTTGAGCACGTAGCCCAGCTCCTCCAGGTCGCGCAGGACCGCCTGCCGCGCCGCGTGCCGGTCCAGGCCCTCGTAGGCCCCGCCCTCCGCGTTGACCACCGCTTCCGGGGTGAAGATGTTGATCTCGGGCAGGCCGTGCCGCCGCCCCATCTCGAAGTCGTTGGGGTCGTGGGCCGGGGTGACCTTGACCAGGCCGGTGCCGAACTCCGGGTCGACGAAGTCGTCGGCGATGATGGGCAGCTCCCGTCCCACCAGCGGCAGGACGGCCGAGCGGCCCACCAGGCTCCGGTACCGCTCGTCCCGCGGGCTGACCGCCACGGCGGTATCGCCGAGCATGGTCTCGGGGCGGGTGGTGGCGACGGTGATGAACTCGTCGGAGTCCTTGAGGTCGTAGCGGAGGTACCAGAGGCGCCCCTCCACGTCCTCGTGCTCCACCTCGATGTCGGACAGGGCGGTCCCGCAGCGCGGGCACCAGTTGATGATGTAATAACCCCGGTAGACCAGGCCCTCCCGGTAGAGGCTGACGAAGACCCTGCGCACCGCGCGGCAGTAGGCGTCGTCCATGGTGAAGCGCTCCCGGTCCCAGTCGCAGGAACATCCCAGGCGCTTGAGCTGGTTGATGATGGTGGAGCCGTACTTCTCCTTCCAGGCCCACACCTCCTCTAAGAACCTCTCCCGCCCCAGCTCCTGGCGGGTCGACCCCTCTTCCTTGAGCTTGCGCTCCACCACGTTCTGGGTGGCGATGCCGGCGTGGTCGCATCCCGGGAGCCACAGCACCGCCCGGCCCTGCATGCGCCGCCGCCGGGCGATGAAGTCCTGCAGGGAGTTGTTGAGGGCGTGGCCCATGTGCAGGGACCCGGTGACGTTGGGGGGCGGGATGACCATGGTGAAGGGCTGCGACGAGGCGTCGGGCTCCGCGTGGAAGTACTTGCGCTCCTCCCAGGTGCGGTACCACTTCTCCTCCACCCCCGAGGGGTCATAGGCGCTGGGCAGTCCGGTCATGAGAATCTCCTCTTGGCGACATTGAACATCCAGCATATTAACACGCCCGGCGCCATATCCCCAAGGCCGCGGGGGCCCTTTCGCGCGGCGGCCCGGTTGGCTATAATGTAGCGGAGGCGGAGGCAAGGCGACGGAGGATCCCGGTTATGACCTTCAAGTGGCTGGTGTTTCTGATCATCGTGGCCGGCGTGGCCCTGTGGTGGCTCATGTTCGCCTTCTTTCTGCGCGGCGGCTGGCTCATCTACCGCACCGGTCACTACTTCTACAAGGACCTCAAGCCCTGGCTGGACCGGCTCAAGCAGTCCGGCGAGGACGCCCAGGCCGCGGCGGCGCGCATCGGGGAGCGAGGCTCAAACCTCTCCGCCATGGGCCAGGAGCTCAAGGCTTCCCTGGAGGAGATCGCCGACGTGGCGGACGAGATCAGGTCCCACCCCTACGTGAAGACCGCCCGGCTCGCCGGGCGCCTCCTGCCCGACTGAGCCCTGCGGCGCGCCGCCGCGGGAGCGCCTCCTTTCCCGGCTTCAGTTTCGGGCCCCTCCTTCCGAATAATCCCATATGATGGAAGCAAGAGATGAAGCCATGCCGGCGTCCGGCGAGACAGCAACGAACAGGGCCCGACCGCGCAGTTTCTTCACCCGCAAGCTGGAGGCCAAGCTGGCGGAGCGGGAGAGCGACGTCCCCCAGGCCCACCTGGCCCTGCTGGACACCCCTTTCGACAGGTTCACCCCCGACGAGCAGGCGCTCTACGACGGAAAGGTCAAGCCGGCCTTTCCCTTCTTCTCCGAGGTCCTGCTGGAGGTGTTCGACTCGCTGGGGTGCCCGGAGGAGGGGTGGGAGGAGTCGACCAAGCTCATGCCGGACTGCCCCGCCAAGGTGGTGGCCATGCTGGCCCTCTACCAGTTCCGCCAGTCGGCGGCCCCCGCCGGCGATCCCTTGAACCTCGCAAACGAATACGCGCCGCCGCCCCAGCCGGCCGGGCCGGCCAGGTCCCCCATGGAGAGGATCACCTCCCCGCCCCTGCCCCCCGGCGCGCGGGTGAAGAAGGCCGTCAAGAAGCCGGCCCAGGGCAAGGGGAGCGAGAAGCCCGGCAAGTGGTGGGAGAAGAAGGTCTTCTGAGGCCCGCCCCGCTCCCTTAAGCGGATTCCTCCTCTTCCGAGTAGGTCCCGTGCGAGGTCAGCAGGGTGGGCTCGACCCCCTTCTCGATGGTGTCCTTGGTGACCACGCACTTGATGATGTCCGAGCGCGAGGGCAGCTCGTACATCACGTCGAGGAGCACCTCCTCCAGGATGGCGCGCAGGCCGCGGGCGCCGGTGGAGCGCTTCATGGACTTGCGGGCGATGGAGCGCAGGGCGCCGTCGGTGAACTTCAGGTCGACCCCGTCGAACTCGAAGAAGCGCTTGTACTGCTTGATCTGAGCGTTCTTCGGCTCGACCAGTATCTTCACCAGGTCGGCTTCGGTCAGGCCGTTGAAGGCCGCGACGAGGGGCAGCCGGCCCACGAACTCGGGGATGAGCCCGTACTTGAGCAGGTCCTCCGGCATGACCTGGGAGAGGATCTCCCCGATCTCCTTCTCCCCCGCCGGCTTGATGTCGGCCCCGAAGCCCACGCCCTTCTTGCCGATGCGGTTCTCCACGATCTTCTCCAGCCCGGCGAAGGCCCCGCCGCAGATGAAGAGGATGTTGGTGGTGTCGATCTGGATGAACTCCTGGTGAGGGTGCTTGCGCCCCCCCTGCGGCGGCACGCTGGCCACGGTGCCCTCGAGGATCTTTAAAAGGGCCTGCTGCACGCCTTCGCCCGAGACGTCGCGGGTTATGGAGGGGTTCTCCGACTTGCGGGCGATCTTGTCCACCTCGTCGATGTAGATGATGCCCGTCTCGGCCTTCTTCACGTCGTAGTCGGCCGCCTGGATGATCTTGAGCAGGATGTTCTCCACGTCCTCCCCCACGTATCCCGCCTCGGTGAGGGAGGTGGCGTCGGCGATGCAGAAGGGGACGTTGAGCACGCGGGCCAGGGTCTGGGCCAGCAGGGTCTTGCCGCAGCCGGTGGGCCCGATGAGCACGATGTTGCTCTTCTGCAGTTCCACCTCGTCGGCGGAGTAGGTGCCCACCTGGATGCGCTTGTAGTGGTTGTAGACCGCCACCGAGAGGATCTTCTTGGCCTGCTCCTGCCCGATGACGTAGTCGTTGAGGAAGTCGTAGATCTCGGCGGGCCTGGGCAGGTCCTCCAGCTTGAGCTCGACGGTGTCGGAGAGCTCCTCGTCGATGATCTCGTTACACAGATCGATGCACTCGTCGCAGATGTACACGCCCGGCCCCGCGATGAGCTTCTTCACCTGGCGCTGGCTCTTCCCGCAGAAAGAGCATTTCAACAGATCGCTTCCCTCACCGACCTTTGCCAAGTAACCCTACCTCCGCTCGTTTTTCCGTTCGCCTTTTTACGCGTCCCTTTGGATGTTCGGCTTATTTCTTCGCTTCCTTCAGTTGTTTCTTGGAACTGATGACCCCGTCGATGAGGCCGTACTCCACGGCGTCCTCGGCGGTCATGATGAAATCGCGCTCGGTGTCGCTGCGGACCTTGTCCAGGGGCTGCCCGGTGTGCTGGGCGAGGATCTCGTCCAGCAGCTGCCGGATGCGCAGGATCTCCTGGGCGTGGATGCTGATGTCGGTGGCCTGGCCGCTGGCCCCGCCCATGGGCTGATGGATGAGGACGCGGGCGTGGGGCAGGCCGAAGCGCTTGCCCGCCGCGCCGCCCGCCAGCAGCAGCGCCGCGCCGGAGGCCGCCTGGCCGATGCAGGTGGTGGCCACGTCGCACTCGATGTACTGCATGGTGTCGTAGATGGCCAGCGTGGAGGTGACGATGCCGCCGGGGCTGTTGATGTAGAGGTTGATGTCCTTGTCGGGGTCCTCCGACACCAGGTGGAGCATCTGCGCCATGACCAGGTTGGCCACGTGGTCGTCGATGTCGGTGCCCAGGAAGATGATGCGGTCCTTGAGCAGGCGGGAGTAGATGTCGAAGGAGCGCTCCCCCCGGCTGGTCTGCTCCACGACGATGGGTATCAACTGGTCTCTGATCATCTGGGTCACTCCTTTTAAGCCGTCCCGAGACGATTGCTGACTAACATTATATAACAATATTTTACTATTTCAACTATTCTTTACAATTTCAACTGTCTTCGGGGGCGGGGCCCTCGACGAGGACCGCGTTGTCCTGCAGCAGCTGCATGGCCTTCTCGAAGAGGACGGTCTGCTTGAAGTACTCCACCGCCTCCTGCTCCTCCATCAGCTCGCGGAACCGCTCCGGGGTGATGCCGGACGACTGGGCGCGCTCGGCGATGGCCTCCTCCATCTCCTCCTCCAGCACCTCCAGGGCCTCCTGGCGGATGATCTCCTCCAGGATGAGCTCGCTCTTGATGCGGCGCACGGCGTTCTCGGTGAGCTCCTCCTCCATCTTCTCCTCGTCGGACCCGGTCATCCCCAGGTAGCTGTCGAGGGAGAGCCCCACGTTGGCGAGGTCGTGCTCGAGGCGCTCCTTCTGCCGCTGCGCGTGGTTGGCGATCATCTTCTCGGAGAGCTCTATCTCCAGGCCCTCCACCAGCTTCTCCATGACGCGGGCGCGGACGGCGTTATCCGCCTGCTCCTGCTTGGCCTTCTCCATCTTGCCGCGGATGTCCGCCTTCAACTCCTCCAGGGTGTCGAACTCCGAGGCCTCCTTGGCGAAGTCGTCGTCGAGCTCGGGCAGCCGCTTGACCTTGACCTCCTTGACGATGACCTTGAAGGAGGCGGTCTGGCCGGCCACGCTCTCGTCGGCGGCGTCCTCGGGCACCTTGACCTTGACGTCCAGGATGTCCCCCACCCGCTTACCGTCCAGCTCGCTGTCGAACTCGGGCCAGAGCATCCCCTTGCCCAGCTCGAACATGAAGTCGTCGGCGGAGCCGTTCTCCAGGGGCCGGTCGTTGACGGTGCCCGAGAAGTCGATGAGGGCGAAGTCGCCCTCGGCCAGCTTCTTGCCCGGGGACGACTCCAGGCGGGAGAAACGGTCGCGCAGGCGGTCGACGGCGGAATCCACCTCGTCCTGGGAGACCTCGGTCTCGGGCTTCTCCACCTCCACGCCCTTGTAGCCGCTCAACTCCACCGGGGGCTTGACGTCTATCCGGGCGGAGAAGGTGAGGGGCTTGCCCTCCTCTATCTCCACGTCCTCGATCTCCGGCTCGGCCACCGGCTCGACGCCCGCCTGCTCCACAGCCTCGCGGAAGTAGTCGGGCAGCCGCGACTCCATCACCTGCTCGTAGATGGGCTCCATGCCGATGCGCGCCTGCAGGACCCGGCGCGGCACCTTGCCCCGGCGGAACCCGGGGATGAAGACCTCGCGCGAGGCCTCGCGGAAAGCCCGGTCGATGGCCTTCTTGATCTCTTCCGCGTCGACCTCGACCTTTAAGATGACCTGGTTCTTCTCCAGTTCTTCGATCTCCGTCTTGATGGCCACTTACGACTCCTTCCTTTCCTCCAGCCTTCTCGAGCAAACGAACCGCGAGGTATCCTGCTGGTGCGAGAGGGGGGGCTCGAACCCCCACGGTTTTACCCACTGGGTCCTAAACCCAGCGCGTCTGCCAGTTCCGCCACTCTCGCGCGCGCCCCGGCCGGGCAACCGCATAACCTACTAATTATAATACCTTTTCGCGGCATTTGGCGTCATTGCCGGATAAACATCCTACTACACGGAATATGGGCGGGCAAATGCTCCTTCGAGGGCCTGTTTCAAACCGGCCTTCAGGCGCATAGCCCCCCGGGAGCCTTGGCGGAGATATGCGGGTTTTCCAGATGCCCACGAAATCACATCCTGCTCACACTGACTATCTCATCCGTGCCCGGGCCTACCCCGATGAAGAGGCTATCATCCAACTCGAAGGCAACCGACTCCCTGTTCCCGGACAGGAAGATCTCGAGGACATCCTCCTCGGCATCATATTCTATGGATCTCTCTTCATCCATATCGGGTCACCTTTTTCGATTTTGCCGGTTATGTAGGCAGCAATCGCCTTTCCGTGATACGAGCCTTCCCTTCGCCAACGGCTTGGAAAAGGATGACACGGTGGCCCTTGCTTTGCTAGCGGGCTTTCGCTATACGCCACTACCGGGGACCCTGACAGCGTCTATGGAATGGGATATCGGTACTTGATAATATGCTTGTTAAAGAGGCGTGCGCCTGTAGCTCAACGGATAGAGCAACGGACTTCTAATCCGTAGGTTGTAGGTTCGAGTCCTACCAGGCGTGCCACACATAATGGCAGGTCAGAGGGCTTCTTCTCTGGCCTGCTTCTATTTAGCTCGGTTTGTTATAAATAATCGTGCCATAAATATGCCATATTCAGGATTGATTTCTCTTCTTCTTGGGCTTAATCGGAACCACCTTCGGGCCACCGCTCACGACCGCCTCCAAACCTCGTGCCGCACGTTCGTAGGATGTTGAATACAGATTGACATAAGTGTTCATCGTCACCGTTATCGAGGAATGCCCCATAATGACCTGGAGGGTCTTAGGATCACACCCACCCTCGATCATCAAGCTAGCAAAAGTGTGCCTGAGGTCGTGCCATCGGATCCTGCGAATACCAGCTTTCAAAAGAGCAGGTTCAAATTGCTTCTGAACCAGGTTTCGGTTATTGAGTGGCGTACCTGCTTTAGATGGGAATACCAATGTATCTTGAGATGGTCGACCATGTCGTTCGAAAACTTCAATCAGTATATCCGCCAAAGGCTCGATTATTGGAATTGCTCGTACGGAGGCCTTGCTCTTGGGGGTACTAAAGCCATGGGTGGGATGGAATGATCTTGATATTGTTATTTTTCGCTTGTCAAAATCAATATCCTGCCACTGTAGACCAATCAACTCCCCCTGCCTTAACCCTGAGAAGCATGATGTTGCCACCATAGCATGGAGATCACCACTCGTTGATTCTAATAATTTGTTCACCTCTTCTGGCGTCAGCGGCTGGATCTCCTTTTCTTTTCCTTTTGGGCCACGAATAACTCCTGTTGGGTCACGATCTATTGCCTCCAAGGCCACTGCTTTACGGAAGATCACTCGGGTGTATCTAAGTATCTTCCCCTGGGTCGCTGTGCTGACCCCCTCCCTCTCCAAGTGGTTAAGGAGGTCTTGGATTCTAGCTGGGCCGATGTTGGACATTCGTTCTTTTCCAAAGAAGGGAACCAGATGACGGCGGATTACTGTCTCATAATCGGCATAGGTTGATGGTTTGATCTCATTCTTTTTAGCGGCGAGGAAGATCGCCGAGAACTCCTCGAAGGAAGGATCCTGCCTTTTCGGCTTGCCCAGTGTTCCGGCTGCCTTCTCTAGAAGCAAGCGGGTCTTCAATGCATCTGCCTCGGCTCTTGTAGAGGCTATCCTCTCTCGCTGGACACCATACTCATCTACCCAGATGACTCGCCACTTGATGATCTTCTTTCCATCGCTCTTTCTTATATAAACTCGCTTATTTATGAACATCCCTTTCTCCCATCTCAGACATTGTCATAAATTGAAGATGTTCTCTCTATATAATACAGGCAGCCCAGGCCATAAAATAATCATGAGAGCCATTAAATAACATAGTGTAAAATCTACTGGCTTTCAAATAGCCAGAAGCCCCATAAGCAACTGGGGAAGAAAAAAAATAATTCGCAAATAACTAGACCACTTTTGGCCTACTTCTCAGTCATATTATATAGGAGGGTAAAATGCCCCAAAGAATCGATTGAAGCCCCATAAACAACTGGGGAATAAAATTCTTTGAAATAACTAGACCACTTTTGGCCTACTTCTCAGTCATATTTTATAGGAGGCTAAAAATGCCTCGTGAAATCAATTGGCTTTCAAATAGCCAGAAGCCCCATAAGCAACTGGGGAAGAAAAAAAATAATTCGCAAATAACTAGACCA
>CAZETE010000003.1:0-104675 GCA_964515075.1 uncultured Actinomycetota bacterium
TTTCAGTGTCCAGCTTGAATAATTCTGGGTGTCCAGCTTCCGTAATTTTCCTCACACAGGCGATTGGGCCTCAGCGCGGTGAAGTCACGCTTTACCAGGTCCGTGGGACGAGGCGCCTCTTCGTCTCCGATAGTGGTGCGCTTCTTCTTGCCACGCCTGATGCCTTCCAGGCCGAGAGAGCGCATCAGGCGCTCCACCGTGCAGCGGGCCACGTCGAATCCTTCGCGCTTGAGTTGCCGCCACACCTTGCGCACGCCGTAGACGCCGAAGTTTTCGTCATAGACGCGTTCTATCTCGGATTTCAGCTCTTCGTCCCTTACTGCCCTTGCCGATGGCGGGCGGGACTTGGCGTCGTAGTAGGTGGAAGGGGCGATCGGCAGCTCCCTGCAGATCGGCTCGACCCCGAAGCGGTCCCGGTGGCAGTCGATGTAGGCGATCATTTTTTCTGTTGGCGGTCGAGCTCCGCCCCGAAAAAAGTCGCCGCGCTCTTCAAGATCTCGTTGGCTCTTCTGAGCTCGCGGTTCTCGCGCTCCAGCTCGCGCATGCGCTCTCGCTCCGTGGTCGTGAACCCTTGTCGCAGGCCGGCGTCACGTTCGGCTTGTCTTACCCAGGTGCGCAGCGTCTCGGCCGTCATGCCGAACTTCTCCGAGATCGAGCGGATAGCCGCCCACTGCGACTCGTACTCCGGTGCGTGGTCGAAGACCATGCGCACTGCCCGTTCCTTCAGCTCCTGTGGATATCTCTTTTGTGTTTTCATGACTCCATCCTCTCAGATAATGGAGCCTCCGGGAAAGTCGGGGCGATTCAGTTCAAGTCAAGGGAGTCGAGCTGTTTTTCCTCCTCGAACTTCCTCAAATATGCCGAGGGGGCACGGCCCCCTATCATCCGATTGGTAGAAGCTGATAAGGGCGCTTTGTTGACGATGCTGTTCCACTTGGACCGCTTCAACCCCAGTTTTTCACAGAAAGCCCTGGGAAAGATGTGATGGATATCAATGGCGTGGCCAAAGTAGGTGGTCAGCTCCACGAGGTCTCCGTTGAGGAAGTCCCTGCTCCCCTGCTGCATCAGGAGCGCATAGATACCCTTGTAGGCCGCGCTGTTCCTGGTCTGCAGGCTGAGCAGGCGCACCGGGTTGAAACTGGCGTCCCTGATGGTCCTGGGCAATTCCCCTCCTTCGACCCACCTCACGACATCCTGCATGTCCAGGGCAAAACGGGTTTCGTTCGCACCTCCGTAAAGCTCGCCCAGCACCCCGGACCAGTACCAGCGTTTTACCTTCTGCTTCACGGGCACCTCTTCGAAGCGGTTGCCCAGATGAGCGCAGATGGCCGCGAGGGGCACCAGTTGAGTCGAGTAAGGCAGGGAGCGCGCATCGAAAACCTTCTCTCCCGCCAGCAGGCGAGCCGCGTCCTTCAAGCCCTGCACGATGCTATCGGCAAGCCTGCGGTAGTCCTCCAGGCTCAGATTGAGCACGTCTCTTCGCTTGCAACTCACCGCTCCACCTGATCGGAGGTGGCGCTGGAAGGAAGCGAGCAAGGTTACTGCCGTCAGGAAAGAGGTGGCATCGAACTCCTTCAGGACATCGTATTCGCCCAGCGCCTTTTCCTTTGTCTCCCAGTCATCGCGCAAGCTGAAGTCGTCCGCCGCAAAAGTCGCGGTCACCAGTTCGAAGACCGAAAGCGTGACCCCCCCGGTGTTGACCTTCTCGAAGACCTGGCAGACCGCCTCCTTGGGGGTGTCCTTCAGTATTTTGATAACCGGCACTTTATACTGCTGGAACTTGAGCCATATCTCGTTTTCGAACTGCATGAGGAACCTGGACTTTTCCGGGTCGAAATCGTGGTATTTCTGAAAGCCCATTTTCCATTCCGTGAACTCGATGGGGGCGAATACGAGGGAGAGGGGGAAGAGGCGTGCCTCGTACTCCTTCTCTCGCGTGGAGACATCCAGTTCCACCTTTCGTCCGAAATCACTAGTCACCTTGCGGTTCCCGGGAACCGAAACAACCGCATCCATCCTCTCGGCATCGGGGTCAAGGCAGAGGGCCATGTGCAGGTAATAGAAGCGCTCGATATCCTCCCCCTTGCTGGTCCTTGTAGGGACGGGCCTGCCGCTCTGGACCGCCATGAACAGGGAAGTGAGTCGCTGCTGGCCGTCGAGTATGAGCATCTCGGGGTCACTATGTTCCGGCGCCTCCACTCCTTCCACCAGCCTGGGCTTGAACCTGACCCCGTCGCCTCCCGTTTCCATCAACATCAGGGCGCCTATCGGATAAGACAGGGAGACGCTGGCCAGCAAAGACCTGATGTGTTCGTCATCCCAGACCCAACCGCGCTGAAAATCGGGGAAGCAGCTTCATGATGCCGACCCGTTCGCGATGACGACCCGCTGCCTGGGAAGAGAAAGGCCTTGCGCGGGCGGGCGGCGGGCGCTGCCGGGGAGGGACGGGGCGGGCCAAGGGAAACGCCGTCGCGGCGTGGAACAAGGAGAGAGGATGGGTAACACCGGAGGGCAAGGACGTCGCAGGCCGGAAGCGCGTCGGGTGATGCGCGCAGGCGCGCTGGCCGCCGCACTCCTCCTCCTCGCCCTCGAAGCCCTCGGCATTCTTGGCGCGCCCACGAGCAGGGCCCGGGGCGGGGAAAAGGAGTGTTTCATCGACCCGGCCTACCTCAGCCGGGCCTTTGCCGCCATCGCGCACGGCTACGGAGGCGACTACGGCATCTGCTACTCGGTCATGGAGACGGGAGAAACGGCGGGTTGGCAGGAAGACAAGCCCTTCATCGGGGCCTCCACTTACAAGCTCTTCCTGGTCGAGTACGTCTACGAACTGGCCGCCGCGGGCGGCACCAGCCTCGACAACACCATCACCTACTCCCCATTGGACCGCTCGGGCGGCACCGGCATCATCCAGTTCATGCCCTACGGCACGACGATGACGGTGCGGCAGGTCTGTCGACTGACCATCACCCACAGCGACAACTGCGGCGCCAACATGCTCAAACGGACCTACTCCTACGGCGCCTTCCGCGACTTCGCCACCTCCATCGGCTGCCCGGTCTCGGGCACCCGCGACGGCCGCAACATGACCACCGCCCGCGAGCAGTGCACCATCCTCCGCCGCATCATGGACTTCGCCGCATCCGAACCGTTGGGACGGGAGGTCATCCAGTTCCTGAAGGACGACATCTACCGGCAGCGCATCCCGGCCGGGGTGCCGGCCGGCGTCGAGGTGGGCAACAAGGTGGGGGACTACGGGGGGTGCGCCAACGACTCCGCGGTCATCTTCACCGAGGACTCCCCCTACCTGCTCTCGGTCCTCTCCAGCGGCGCGGGCGACAGCGGCTGTCACGTGCACGCCTCCGCCTACGCCTACGCCTATACCGCCTCGCGCATCTGCACCGGTGGCCACTGCGTTGCCGCCGCGGCGGGCACCGCGCCGGAGTGGTACTTCGCGGAAGGGTACACCGGCGAGGGCTTCCAGCAGTGGCTGTGCCTGCAGAACCCGGGGGAAGACGCCTCTTCCGTCACCATCGAATACTTCTCCCAGGAACTGGGGACGCTGCCCGCCCGCGCCCTGGAGGTCCCCGCCGGCAGCCGCCTCACCGTCTTCGTCAACGCCGATGCCGGGGACGGCCTGCAGCTGGCCGCCCGCGTGCGGGTGACCGGCGGGCCGGACATCACGGCCGAGCGCCCCATGTACTTCAGCTTCCGCGACCGCTGCACGGGCGGGCACGCCGCCGCCGGAGCCAACGCCCCCGCAACGGACTGGTACTTCGCCGAGGGCTATACCGGCCCGGGCTTCGAGGAATGGGTGACCGTCTACAACCCGGGGGACGTCCAGGCCGCGCTGACCTTCCGCTTCCAGACCGAGGAGCGGGGGGAGCTGCTGGCCGACGGCCTGGCGGTGGCCGCCCGCTCCCGCGCCACCTTTAACGTGAACCAGCTGGCCGGGCCCGACCTCCAGCTCTCCCTGGCCCTCCACTCCACCGTTCCCATCGTGGCCGAACGCCCCATGTACTTCTCCTACCGGGGCACCGGGGGGTGGAGGTGGAGCGGGGGCCACTGCGGGACGGGCATGACCGCCATGTCGGACAGCTACTGCTTTGCCGAGGGCACCACCCGTGACGGGTTCGAAGAGTGGCTGACCCTGCAGAACCCGGGGACTTCGGCCATCACCGTCAACGCCGTCTACTGCTTTCCCGGCGGCAGCCGGGCGCCGCTGGAGAAGACCTATACCGTGCGGGCGGGCGGGCGCCTGACGGTATGCGTGCCGGAGGAGCTGGGGAGGGGGCTGGACGTCTCGGTGGCCCTGGATTCCGCCTCGCCCTTCGCCGTCGAGCGTCCCATCTACTTCCGCTACACCGGGTTCGGTGCCTGGTGGAGCGGCGGCCACTGCGTCAGCGGGATACCCGCCCTCCTCGACCGGGCCTGCTTCGCGGAAGGCTACACCGGGCCGGGTTTCCAGCAGTGGCTGTGCCTCTTCAACCCCGGGGAGGCGACCTCGAAGCTCAACGTCACCTACCAGGTGCAGGGCGAGGGCCCCCGGACCCCCCTCGCCGTCGAACTCGCGCCGCGCACCCGCCTTACGCTGCGGGTGAACGACCACGCCGGGCCGGGCCTGCAGCTCTCCACGCTGCTGGAGGTGGTGGAGGGCCCGCCGGTGGCGGCGGAGCGCCCCATGTACTTCAACTACGGGGGTTTCGCCGTCCCTTAAAGGAATCCTTCCGCAAGCCGCGAAGATATGGTGCTTTTATGCTGTAGATTTTATATACTATAGAAACCGGCGTGCCGGTTGACGAAGAAGAGAAGGCTCATAACGGCTAAGGAGGTAGGGGTCATGGCCAGGAAGGTCCTATTGGTGTCGGTTCTGTGCGCCGCGGTGCTGGCGGCGCTGGGGGGTTACGCCTTGCTCCCGGCAGCGGAAGGGGAAGCCGCGGCGGACGCCGCCGCGACTGAGGTCACCGCTCCGGACGCTGCCGCGCCGGATGCCGCAGCGCCGGACGCTGCCGCGCCGGACGTCGTCGCGCCGGAGCCGCAGGTCGTGGCCGCGGGGGCGGGACAGTTCGATATCCATATCCCCTGGCCCAGCGGGTGGATATCCCAGATGTACATCGACGCCAACGTCACCAACGAACTCAACGCCTTCGGCATCGACTACTGGATCCTGGCCCCCCTGATCAAGGCCGAGTACTTCACCGTCTCCACCACCTCCTACAAGTGGATGTCCTGCACCGGGAACTGGGTCTCCCAGGCCATGGTGGTGGGCGAGTCCTCCACCTGCGACTTCAGGGACACCCCGCTCTCCAACAACGGCCCCGAGATGACCTATTACGCCGACAGGAACCAGCCCGGCTTCAAGGCGTGGGGCGAGGGCCTGGCGGCCATGATGGGCATGTACGCGCCGGTGGCCAAGCAGGTGCGGGTCCTCCAGCTTGATGCGGGCGACTTCCTCTACGCCGTGCAGGTGCAGGGCCACTTCCGCCAGGAGCCCGCGATCTGGGAGTACCTGCTCATCCCCAAGGACAAGAACCAGTACTTCACCATCTTCTGCCATAGTTACGGCATGTGCGAGGACGAGCTCTGGCACATCCAGCGCAACGCCACCTTGACCAAGAAGTAGGCGGCCGCGAGCCGTCCTCCCGTTTCTTGCAGCGCCGCTCCCGCGCCGGGAAGGGCCGCGGGGGCGCCGCCGGGTAAGGGCGCGCCGGCAGGCCCGGTATCGGAGGGGCCTGCGGGAGGGGCGCTTGTGCTAGAATATCTAGGTCACGTGGTGGGTGTAGCTCAGCCGGCAGAGCACTGGGTTGTGGCCCCAGAGGTCGCGGGTTCAAGTCCCGTCACTCACCCCAGGGACACCAGCGGATGCGCGAGTATCCGCTTTCTTGCTTCCGGCCGCCCCCCGCCGCCCGGAAGCGACCGCCGCCGCGTTCCCGTCATGCGGGAGAGGAAAGGAGATGGCATGGTAGACCCCATGGACGGCCTGGCACGGGAACTGCCCGATGTGGTCAAGGCCCTTCGCGAGCTGCACGGGGCCGCGACCGCCGACGGCGCCCTCACCCCCCGGGAGAAGCAGTTGATCATCGTGGGCATCTCCGTCGCGCTCCGCTGCGACCCCTGCGCGGAGAGGCACATCGCCGCCGCCAGGGAGATGGGCATCAGCCGCGCCGAGATCGCCGAGGCCGCGGGGGTCGCCGTGCTGATGGGCGGCGGCCCTGCCGCCGCGTTCACCTGCCACAGCGTGCTGAACAGGCTCGGCGGCTGAGCTCCGCGCTCGCGGCGGGAGCCCCGGCCGGCCAGCGCCCTCAGATGAAGTAGCGGTAAGGCAGGGACGGGACCTGTTTGCCCAGGTGGACGAGGTAGGCGCGGGTGCTGGGCTTGAGCGACGCCCAGCCGGCCGCCGCGCCGGCCAGGGCCAGGGAGAGCGCCAGGGCGGAAAAGGCCTTCTTCATGATCTGCACCCCTTCGATTTCTTCTAGACCTTGAAATCCTCTGCTATCTTGTCCGCGGCGACCATGCCGGAGGCCACGCTGGTAGGCACCCCCCCGCCGAAGTGGCTGGACGCGCCGGTGATGTAGAGGTTCTTCACCGCCAGGGAGCGGTTGCGCATGCGGAACATGGCCAGCGAGGTCATGTCGCTGAAGAGCCCGTAGATGCCGCCCTCGGGGTGGAGCAGCCGCCGCTCGAAGTCCAGCGGGGTGGAGACCAGCAGCTTGGTGAGGTGGTCGCGGGCGCCCGGCAAGGCGTAGCGCTCCAGCTCGTCGATGGCCTTCTCGCCGTACCAGTCCTTGATGAGGTCCCAGTTGTCGCCCACCGGCGAGTAGGGCGCGGGAGCGTTGCAGATCCAGGAGATGACGTGATGCCCGTCGGGGGCCAGGGAGGGGTCGGACTCGGTGGGCCAGCAGATGAGGCTCATGGCGTTCTCGGGGATGAGGCCCTTGGTGTAGTACTTGTCCCAGACCTCGTTCATGAACTCCACCGACCCGGTGACGATGGTATGGTGGGCGTTGAGGTCCGGCTTGGTGTCCAGGCCCACGTAGATCATGGGACAGGGCATGGAGTTCCTGTAGCTGGTGACCGCCTTGAAGGCCCAGCCGGGCAGGTTATCGGGCCCGATCATCTTCAAGTAGGTGACCCGCCCGTTGAGGTTGGAGGCCACCGCCTTGGCGGTGATGACGCTGCCGTCCTCGAGAACCACGCCCTTGACGGTGCGGTTCTCCACGATGAACTTGCTCACCTTGGCCTTGGTGCGCACCTCCAGCCCGAACTCCCGCCCGGCCTCCATGATGCCCCGGGGGATGGCGATCATGCCCCCCTTGGGGTAGTAGATGCCCAGGTGCTCGGAGAGGGCGATCATGCCAAAGATGCCGGAGCCCAGGTACGGCGGAGCGCCGGCGAAGAAGGACTGGAAGGAGACGGAGGCCAGCATGTCCTTGTTGGTGAAGGCCTTGGTCACCACCATCTCGTGGTTCTTGAGGAAGTAGGGGAGCATCTTGTAGACCTTGGGGTACTTGAGAACGACCTTGGCGGCCTTCGAGAAGGTGCTCATGTCCGCGGCGATCATGGCCTCCATGGCGTATTCCAGCAGCCACATGCCGAACTTCTCGAACTTGATCCAGTTGTCGTAGTCCTCGGGGGCCATCTTCCTGACCACCTCGTTGGTCTCCTCGATGTCGATGGGAATGGTGAAGCGGTTGCCCTCGGGGGTGATGAAGGAGTAGATGGGGTCGCAGGGCACCAGGTCCACGTAGTCGGAGAGCCTCTTACCCATGCGCTCGAAGGCCATCTCCAGCGGCCGCGTCAGTTCCACGATGGTGGCGCCGACGTCGAAGCGATAGCCGTCCATCTCGAAGGTGGAGCAGCACCCCCCGATGATGTCGGACTGCTCCAGCACCAGCGTCTTCAGCCCGTTCCTGGCACAGAGGGAACCCGTGGTCAGGCCCCCCAGCCCCGCGCCCACAACCACTATGTCGTAGTCCGCCATGCCGGTCCCTCCTCCTTTAAGCTCGCTTCGGCCCGTCTTCCTTCGTGGCAAGCTATCGTGACTATATCGTTAATATTGGTTTCTGTTTTAGATTATGGCACAACCGGCCGGCGATGCCAAGGGGAACGCGGGGCCGGGGCCCGTCCGGCCGCCCCCTCAATAAACCCTTCGATCCTTCCGATACCCTTCATGCGCAGGGCCGCTCACGCGAGAACGGGAAGTCGTGGTCACTCAAACAGGGAAGGCGCGTATGGATGGCTGAGAGAGAGGGTGGGCGGAAGAAGCGCTCCTTCCGGCAGTACGCCGCCTCCCGGGAGAACTCCATGGCCATGGTCCTGGCCGTCGACCCGGCGGGGCGCGTCGTCTGCGCCAACCGGGCTTTCCGGGAGGCCATGGGGTACGAGCTAGCCGAGGTCCGGGGCAGGCTCGCATACGAGCTCTTCCTCCCGGAGCGGGAAGCCGAGTTCGTCAAGGCCATAATCCAGAAGCTGGAACTGCGGCACATGCCCTACGACTACACCGGCAGGTTCCTCCCCAAGGAAGGAGAGGCCGTCTACGTCACCTGGACCAACCAGGCCTTCTTCAACGAGGAGGGCCGGCTGGAGGGCTTCATCTGCACCGGCATCGACATCACCGAACGCAAGCGGGTGGAGGAGGAGCTGCGCCGCAGCGAGGAGCATTTCCGCACCCTGGTCGAGCGCTCCATGGACCTCACCGGCGTCATGGGCGCCGACGGGACCGTCAGCTTCGTCACCCCCTCCGTGGAGTCGATCCTGGGCTACCGTCCGGAGGAGGTGGTGGGCACGAGCGCCTTCGGCTACGTGCATCCCGAGGAGCTCCCGGCCTTCCTCGAGGAGATGACCGTATCCCTGGCGAGCCGCGACTACGTCAGGTTCGTGACCTGCCGCCTGCGGCACAAGGACGGGTCGTACCGTACCTGCGAGGCCGTGGGCAGGAACCTCTTGAACGATCCCGCCGTGCGGGGCATCGTCATCAACGCCCGCGACGTCACCGAACGGCAGCTCTACGAGCAGGAGCTGGCCGACCGGGCCGCGAGACTGCGGGACTTCCTGGCCATAGCCGCCCACGAGCTGCGCCACCCCATCACCGTCATCAAGGGCTACGCCTCCGCCCTCCTCGACCACCCGGACGCCCTGCCGCCGGGATCCCTCCCGGCCATGCTCGGGCACATCGACGCGTCGGCAAACCGCTTGAACCGCATCGTGGCCGACCTCCTGGACGTCTCCCGCGTCGAGCAGGGCCACTTCCCGGTGGAGCCGTCCGCGGCCGAGCTGGAGCCGTTGGTGGAGAGGGCCGTGGGGGAGATGAGGTCCCGCTTCCCCGGGCACCGCTTCGAAATAAGCCGCTCCTCCGCCCCCCGGAGCACCTTGCCGGTGGACGGCGACCGCTTCATCCAGCTCCTGACCATCCTGCTGGAGAACGCGGTGAACTTCTCCCCCGCCTCCAACCTCATCGAGATAGAGGTCGAGCACCTGCGGGACGAAGCCCGCCTCTCGGTGCAGGATCACGGGCCGGGCGTGCCGGAGGAGGCGCGCACCCGCATCTTCGAGCGCTTCTTCCAGCTGGAGGACATGCGCCACCACTCCAAGCCCGGCCTGGGGCTGGGCCTCTATATCGCCCGGGAGATCGTGGAGGCGCACGGGGGGTGGATATGGCACGAGCCCCGGCCCGGCGGCGGCTCCGTCTTCTGCTTCACCCTGCCCGCAAGGGGGCGCCCGCGCCGCCCGCGCCGCGCGTCCGGCGCATGAGGCCGCCGCCCGCCCCGCGGCGGCGTCTTTTCTGATACAATCCAGTAAAAACCGGCGGCGCGCGGCTTGAGGAAGGGAGACGGATAGGATGAAGGTTGAGAGCGGCCTGATGATCCCCACCATGCAGTTCGGTCCCGACGACGTGTTCCTCTACGAGGAGTGGCGGGAGAGCCCGGCCGGCGCTTTCCGGGCGTTGTTCCACTACAGCAAGGACGACGTGCGCACCCTCTATGCCGACTCGCAGGCCGGGCTGGACCTGGTGCCCGTGATCCACCGCTTCGACCGGAGGGTGCTCTCGCGCATCAAGGCCGATTGGAGCGCGGGCAGGCTCGCCCTGGAGGTGCGCAACGACTCGGAGGACGTCGACCTGGAAGTGGAGTTCAAGGCGAACCTCCTGCTTCGGTCGATGAACTTCGCCCTCAAGTTCACGCCGGGATTCCTCATGCTCAACCCGCTGGTCCAGGCCGTCGCGCCGAAGCTGCTGGCTCCCCTGCTGGGCACCGACCCCGACATGAAGGTGGGCGGGCCCACCGAGACGGGCACCCTGGTGAAGTTCGAGTTCAAGCAGATGTGGATGCTCACCGGCGGGCGGGCGAGCATGGCCGGCAGGGAGCTGGGCAGCCTCACCCCCTGCACCTACCGGCACGACATGGGCGCCTTCCAGACCATGTCCAAGGCCATGATGACCAAGCTGAAGCTGCACTTCCAGGAGTAGCTGGCTTCAGGGAGGCGGGCCCGCATCCCCCGGATGCGCCGCTTGCGGCCTACACCGTGAGGTCGCGCCGCTGGAAGAAGAAGAGCGAGGCGCCGAGGCAGGCCGCGGCGGCGGCGGCCAGGACCACAAGGCCCCACCAGTCGACCCCGTTGGCCAGCGGGTTGTTGCCGTTGTAGTAGTGGAACGGCGAGGCCCGGCGCCACGGCCGCAGCGTGTCGTTGATCAACGCCAGCGAGTTGAGCGCCAGCGTCCCGATGCCCAGGGCGGCGGCGATGCCGACGGACAGCCCCTTGCTGCAGCCGGCCGCCCCGAGCAGCAGGGCGAACGTGCCGAACAGCAGCGCCAGGGCGAAGAGGCCCAGGGTGGCCCCGGCCAGGTTTAAGTAGCCGACGTCCATGCCGGACGCCAGGGCCGCCAGGGCCGCGGCCGCGTAGGCCGCCAGCGCCTCGCCCGCCGTGGCCAGGGCCATGGTCCCGGCCTTCTCCAGGGCCACCCGGTACCTGGGCAGGGGCGCGGAGAGCAGCAGGTCGAGGGTGCCCCTCCCCTCCTCCCCCGCCAGCGCGTCGCTGCCGATGGAGATGGCCAGGATGGACAGGACCAGGGGGAGCATCATGAAGTACAGCTGGCTGTTGAGGTAGCCGACCGGGGAGCTGATGTCGGAGGACCCGGTCAGCGCGGTCATCAGTTCGACCGAGGAGTCGGCGTAACTCTGCAGCCCCGGGTTGTCCCTGAGGGACGGGTAGACGGCCATCTGCGCCGCGATGAACAGCATCAGCCCCGCCGCCCACCAGGCCAGGGAGGCGCGCCGGTCGCGCAGGCCCTTGAGCAGGACGCTATTGAGCACGGCCCTCTCCCTCCCCGTAGTAGGCCAGGAAGACGTCCTCCAGGGGGGTCTCGTGGCTCAAGACGCTGATCACCTCGTAGCGGGAGACGGCCTTGATCACGGCGTCCATGCTCCCCTGGACGGTGCAGTGGAGCACCGGGCCCTCGCGGCGCAGGCCGCGCAGGCCGGGAACCCCCTCGAAGGCGCCGGCGGGCGGGGGCGCGGCGAAGCGTATCTCCAGGCGGCGCAGGGCGCGCTGCTTGATGGCGGCCACCTCCTCCACGCCCACCAGCCGGCCCTCCCGGATGATTCCCACGCGGTCGCAGAGGCGCTCCACCTCGGGCAGGTTGTGGGAGGAGACGAAGGCGGTGCGCCCCTCCTCCCGCGCGGCCTCGATGACGGCATAGAGCTCCTGCTGCACCAGGGGGTCCAGGCCGCTGGTGGGCTCGTCCAGGATGAGCAGGTCCGGACGGTGCATCAGCGCCTGGATGAGTCCTATCTTCTGCTTGTTGCCGCGGGAGAGCGAGCGGACGGGCACGCCCAGGTTGGCGCCGAGGCGCTCGGCCAGCTCCCCGACGTAGGCCTGCTCCACCCCGCCGCGCAGCCTGGCGAAGTAGTGAACAACCTCCGCGCCGGTCATCTTCTCGTAGAGCGCCAGCTCGCCCGGGAGGTAGCCGACGCGCCGGCGGATTTCCACGCTCCCGGCGCGGCTGTCCAGGCCGAAGACGCTGGCCCTGCCGGAGGTGGGGCGGATGAGGTCGAGGAGGAGGCGGATGGTGGTGGTCTTGCCGGCGCCGTTGGGGCCCAGGAAGCCGAAGACCTCCCCTTTGGCCACCTCCACGTCGACCCCGACGACGCCGCGTCTGGCGCCGTAGTGCTTGGTGAGCTTTGCGGTGGCGATGACTGCTTCCGGCAAGGCGCGGTCCTTTCCCTCTGCGGGCGCCCTTTGCGATCATTATAGGCGCTGAACGGTGCTATAATCCAAGTCAAGGCGTCGGGGCGTAGCGCAGCTTGGTCAGCGCGCTGGCTTTGGGAGCCAGAGGCCGGAGGTTCGAATCCTCTCGCCCCGACCACCCTCTCCGCCGGGGAAGGCGGCGGCGCGCCGAAGCGTGGGGGCGGGCGTCCGCGCGCTGACAGCCGAGCGGCGTCTGTGCTATATTCATGTTGCGGGCGGGAGTAGCTCAGCTGGCAGAGCGAAAGCCTTCCAAGCTTTAGGTCGCGGGTTCGAGACCCGTCTCCCGCTCCATTTATTTACACACTGAAACTATTTACCCGCTTCTCCGGATACCCCGGGTGGAGTTTCCCGGGCCTCCTTCCGTCCGGAAGGAGCGGGCCGCCGGGGAAGCGCCGGGGAAGCGCCGGCCGCGGTCACGGCCCGGAATCGCCGCGGCCCGGCGCGGCCAGTTCGTCCAGGCGTCCGCGCAGGGCCTTAAGGGCGCGCCCGCGGTGGCTCATGGCGTCCTTCTCCTCCGGGGGAATCTCGGCGAAGGTGAGGCGGCCGCCGCGGGGCACGAAGACCGGATCGTAGCCGAAGCCGCCCCGGCCGCGGGGGGCCGAGGTGATGGTGCCCTCACAGGTCCCGCAGGCGTCGATGCATCCCCCGCCCGCGGGGAAGAGGAGGACCACCCAGCAGACGAAGCGGGCGGTGCGCTCCTCCTCCGGCACGCCTGCGAGCTCGCGGAGGAGGCGGCGGATGTTCAAGTCCGCGTTGCCGTCCTCCCCGCCGTAGCGGGCGCTGCGCACCCCGGGAGCGCCGCCCAGCGCGTCCACCTCCAGGCCGGAGTCGTCGGCCAGGGCGGCGGCGCCCGTGGCGGCGGCCAGGGCCTCCGCCTTGATCAGGGCGTTGGCCCTGAAGGTGTCGCCGGTCTCTTCCGCTTCCGGCCAGGCCTCTACGTCGCGCCAGGTCAGCCAGCGCACCGGCAGGCCTTGAAGGATGCGGCGGACCTCGTGGATCTTGCCGTCGTTCCTGCTGGCGATGACGATCTCGCGCACGGCGTGCGGCCCCTTACAGGAGGACCCTGCGCTGCAGGGCGATGAGCTCCTCGATGCCCTTGGAGGCCAGGTCCATCAGGCTGTCCAGCTCCTGCCGGGTGAAGGGGGCCTTCTCCGCCGTGCCCTGCACCTCGATGAGCTTGGAGGAGCCGGTCATGATGACGTTCATGTCCACGTCGGCGCGGGAGTCCTCCGGGAAGTCCAGGTCCAGCAGGGGCACCCCCTCGACGATGCCCACGCTGACCGCCGCCACGAAGTCGTTGAGGGGCATCTCCTTGAGCCGGCGCATGTCCACCATCTTGCTGAAGGCGTCGTACAGGGCGACGAAGGAGCCGGTGATGGAGGCGGTGCGGGTGCCCCCGTCGGCCTGGATGACGTCGCAGTCTATCCAGATGGTCTGCTCCCCCATGACGTCGGTGTTGCTCACCGCGCGCAGAGAGCGCCCGATGAGGCGCTGTATCTCCAGGGTGCGCCCTCCCTGCCGGCCGGCGTTGGCCTCGCGCAGCATGCGGGTGGGGGTGGAGCGGGGCAGCATGCCGTATTCGGCGGTGATCCACCCCTTGCCCTGTCCCTGCAGGAAGCGGGGCACCTTGTTCTCCAGGGTGGCGGTGCAGACCACGCGGGTTCCGCCCATCTCGATGAGGACCGAGCCCTCCGCGTGGGGGATGTAGCCCCGGGTGATCGTCGTCTCGCGCAGGGCGTCGGGCGCCCGGTCGTCCTTTCTCTTCATGCTCATCCTCTCTCGTAGCGCCGCGCGGCTCGCGCGCCGGCAGCCGCTCGCCGGCCGCTCACAATTCCAACTGCAGGCCCTCGCGCGCCAGGGTCACCGGCCCCCCGAAGGCCTCTTCCGCCTGCCGCGCCTGCTCCTCCCGGTCGAAGGTGGGCCAGATGTGGGTGAGCACCAGTTCTCCCGCTCCCGCCTGCCGGGCCGCCTCCCCCGCCTGCGGCGCGGTGAGGTGACCGTGCGAGGCCTCCTGCTCGTAGCCGCGCGGCATGGTCGCCTCGCAGACGAACAGGTCGGCACCGCGCGCCGCCTCGGCCAGGCCGGGGTGGGCGGCGGTGTCGCCGGAATAGGCCAGGCACCAGCCGTCCCCCTCTATCCTAACACTATAGGCCTCGACGTTGTGCGCAGCCGAGAAGGCGCGCAGGCGCATGCCTCCCAGCTCAACGTCGGTTTCCGCATCGAGGACGCGCGCGTCGAACACCCGGGGCAGGTCTTCCCGGGCGTCCTCGCCCAGGACCCGGCCCACCAGTTCCAGCCCGCCCGCCGGCTGCCGGAGGGTCAGGCCCCAGGGACGGGCGGGGTGGAAGCGCAGCGCGCAGAAGAGCGGGTAGAGGTCGGCGAAGTGGTCGACGTGGAGGTGCGTGACCACCAGGGCGTCCAGCTCGCTGAACCCCACGTGCTGGAGCAGGTTGGACATGCAGCCGTTGCCGAAATCCAGCACCAGGTTGATACCCCCTTCCTGCACGAGGAAACCGCTGCAGGCCCCGCCGGGGCGCGGGTAGGCGCCGGAGGCTCCCAGGACGGTCAGGCGCATCGCTCCCGGCCTCCTCCCCCCGTCCCGGCCCTTCCCCCCGCTCTCATCCCAGGTCCACCCGCTCTCATCCCAGGTCCACCCGCTCGACCCGCTCCACCTCGGGGCCGAGGAAGACGCGGCCCAGCTGCAGGGACCGCGCAGTGTCGCCGGTGAAGAGGAAGCGGTATTCCGGACCGGCCCGCCCCTTCCGGAGATGGCCGCGGCGGGACAGTTTCCGCTCGACCTCCCGGGCGACCTCCTCGGCCGAATCGATGAGGCTGACTCCTTCCCCCATCACCCTGCCGATAAGCGGCTCGAGGAGGGGATAGTGGGTGCAGCCGAGGATGAGGGTATCGACGTTCAGCTTGAGCAGGGGCGCGAGATAGGCGCGTACCTCGGATTCGACGCCGGGGCCTTCCACCTCGCCCCTCTCCACGAACTCGACCAGGCTGGGGCAGGCCCGGGAGTGCACGTGCACCCCGGCGTCCAGGGCGCGGATGGCCCGCTGATATGCCCGGCTGGAGATGGTGACCCGGGTCCCGATGACCCCGACGCGCCGGTTGACGGTGGCCTGTACGGCGCCGTGGGCCCCGGGCTCGATGACCCCGATCACCGGGACCCCGCATCTCTTCTGCAACTCCGTCAGGCCGGCGGCGGTGGCGGAGTTGCAGGCGGCGACGATGAGCTTGACCCCTTCCCCCTCCAGGAAGGAGGCGATCTGCAGGGCGAAGCCCCTCACTTCGGGGAGGGGGCGGGGGCCGAAGGGGCCGCGCAGGTTATCTCCCAGGTAGATGACGTGCTCTCCGGGAAGGCGGTCGATGACCTTGCGGACCACCGTGTACCCCCCCACGCCGGAATCGAAGATGCCGATGGGATGGTCGTTCATTCGGCTAACCTATAGCATGGACATCCGCAGCGTCAACTCGCCCGTCCCGCCCCTGCCGCAGGGCGGGGTGGGTATAACGGCGCCTCTTGGCGGTGGCCCTGCCGTACTGGATCGCTTCTTGGGGGCAGCGGTGGATGCAGCCCAGGCAGTGGGCGCACCGCTGCATCGTCCACTCCGGGCCGGAGCCGTTCAGCCGGATGGCGCCGCTCGGGCAGATCTCCTCGCAGAGGCCGCAGCCGGTGCAGCGGTCCAGGGCGTGGAACCTGCGCGTCCTCCGGCCCAAGACGTACAAGGGATGCAGTAGAGTCGTGGCCGCCCAGGCCAGCGGGCCCGATGAGCGCTCCCCGGCGCGCTCGGCGGCGACGTCGCCTATGATCCGGTCCAGCTCCCGGTCGGCCGCGGCCAGCTGGATGCGCTGCCGTTCGGGAGGGCGCACGTCGTAGAGGAGGATGTAATTGTCCACCATGGGCAGGGGAAAGGAAGCGTCCAGGGAGTGGCCCCGGCCTTCCAGCAGCCGAGCCAGCCTGCGGTCGGCCATGCCCGGAAAGCTTCCGCAGCTGAGCACCGCGTAGACATAGGGCCGGGGGCTTCCTTCTAACGTCAGCCCCCGCACGAACTCCTCCACGACGGTCGGCAGTCCGAAGAAGTAGACGGGAAAGACGAAGCCGACCCTCTCGCCTTCCTTCAGCGCATAGGTGAGTTCCCGCGCGCGCAGGGCCCGCGGGATATCGACGAGGCTTTCCCCCAGCGCTCCACGCAGCCTCCGTGCTGCGTGGAGCGAGTTCCCGGTGGCCGAGAAATAGAAGATCACGAAGCGTCCTTTCCTGCCAGTAAAAAGCCGCGCTGGAGCGGCTTTAGAAAGAGTGGTGGAGGCGGGGGGAGTCGAACCCCCGTCCGGAAATATGACGCGGTGGGCTCTACGAGCGTATCCGCCGGCATGGTTTCGCTCGGCGCGCGCCGGGCGGACCGCGCTGCGCTTCGCTATCCCGCTGAGATGTCCCTCGACCCGCGCGGGCAGCGGGCCTCGGTGAGTTCGCTAAACGGCGCCCTTCCCCGGGTCGCGAACTTTCCCGGAGAGGACGGGTCGCTGATTAAGCGGCCAGGGCCAATTCGTTATTGGCGGTTGATGTCTTTCCCGCTTTTAACGAGGCGCGGGGCCTCGGCTCGCTCCCGCTCGCGCCAACTTATCCCCGTCGAAACCGGTGCGCCCCCATATTCTCTTTTCAAGGTCTGGAGCCGGAGTTCCCCGGCTCCATCTCTATTATAGACCAATGGGGCGCAAAAGGGGCAGAGGCGGGGCGGCCGGGGGCCATCGCTCAGGCCCGGTTCGGGGGGCAAGATGTGAAGAATGAAGGGCTGACCCCATGTGGAGGTTTAGTGGGTGCGTTCCTTCAGGGCGCGCTCGGCCTCGCGGCGCATGTCCCGTTCCTGCAGCTCGCGGCGGCGGTCGCGCTGCAGCTTGCCGCGGGCCAGGCCCACCTCCACCTTGATCCTGCCCCGGTCGGTCAGGTAGATGCTCAAGGGCACCAGGGTGAAGCCGCGCTCGGCCACCTTGCCTCTCAGCCGGTTGAGCTCGCGCTTATGGGCCAGCAGCTTGCGCTCGCGCAGGGGGTCGTGGTTGAAGTGGCTGCCGTGGGAGTAGGGGCTGATGTGCACGCCCACCAGGAAGAGCTCGTCCCCCCTGAACTGGGCGTAGCTGTCCCGCAGGTTGACCCGCGCCTCGCGGATGGACTTGACCTCGCTGCCGGTGAGGACCATGCCCATCTCCAGTGTCTCCTCCACGTGAAAATCGTGGCGCGCCTTGCGGTTGACCGCGAATACCTTGACCTTGGACATCATAACTCTCCTCGATTCCGTCTGCTATTATATATGATGACCGGAGAGAGGAACGGAGCATGGCCCTGGCAAGATACGTGGTGAGCGACCTGCACGTGGGAGACGCTTCCCCTTTGGACGACTTCACGCAGGACCACGACTTCAAGCGCTTCGTCGACCTGCTCGGCGAGAGGAAGAGGGCGGAGCTGATCATCAACGGGGATTTCCTCGACTTCGCCAACTTGAAGCTGGAGGACGACTCCACCAGGCCCTTCTCGCGCCTGGGCAACACCGAGGAGGAGTCCCTGGCCAAGCTGGAGAGGATCATCGAGGGCCACCCGCTGGTCTTCGACTGCCTGCGCGACTTCGTCGACTCAGGCCACCGCCTGGTCATCATCCCCGGCAACCACGACGTGGACCTCTTCTGGCCGCGGGCCTGGGAGAGGCTGGCCGAGCGGCTGGGCAGCCCCGACGGCGAGCACCTCTACTTCGAGTTCAGCGGCATCTACCGTGCGGGCGGGCTCTACGTCGAACACGGCAACCAGTACTTCTCCGACAGCCTCTTCGCCAACTTCACCCACCCCTTCCTGCGCGACCCCAAGTCGGGCGAACTGCGCCTGGAACGCAGCTGGGGCTGCGCCTTCCTCGATTACTTCGTCTCCGGGATGCGCGAGCGCAATCCCTTCGTCGACAACGTCAAGCCCGTCTCCACCATGGTCTTTCTGGGCATACAGCAGGAGAGCTGGTGGTTCAGGATACGCCATGCCTACAAGCTCATCCGCTTCATCTCCCGCGTGGGGTTTCCTCCTTTCAAGGAGGCGCGCACCCCAGCGGTGCAGGCCAAGGTGGAGGAGGAGCCCCCCGGGCAGTTCGGCCGGAGCATGTTCCGGGCGTTGACCGGGTTTCGGGGCGGGCGCAAGGCCCTGCTGGAGAACGGGGGCCTGAGCGCGTTGGACGTGTCCGGCGACGTCGATTCGCTGGAGGCGGGAGAGGGGTTGCTGGAGGGGCCGCTCGAGGAGGAGCCGGAGGGCGCAACGTCCTTCGAGGAAGCCTTCGACCGGGCCTTTCCGGGCAAGCCGGACGAAGAAGCGCTGCCCCTCGACCCCCTCTCCACCCGGGAGGACGTCCTCTCCGGCAAGGCGCGCGAGCTGCTCCTTTCCGATAAGGGCATCGACACGGTCATCTTCGGCCACGACCACCGCCTCTACTCCAACCAGTACACCCCGGTGGTGGGAGGGAAGAAGGGCAAGTACTACATAAACACCGGCACCTGGATCCCCATCCTCTTTCTGACCAAGGCCGACCAGTCGCTCACCTGGAAGGACCTCTCCGACGAACGCCTCTACCACCGCTACCTGACCTATGCCGAGGTGAAGAACAGCCGCGGGCACGCCGTGGGGAGGCTCTCCAGGCTCTAGGGCGCAGGCTGTTCTGGCGCAGGCTGTTCTGGCGCGGGCCCCGGGGGGCGGGCTCTTTAAAAGGCGCGATCCCCGCGCGGCGGGGAGCATCCCCCGTATCTTCCTTTTCGGCATGCCCGTCCCCGGCCGCCGGCCCGTTTCAATAGACGAGGAACACCGGGTTAGCGTAGCAGGCACCGCCGGGGCCGTAACCCTCCAGGCGGAGGTAGTGGCCGTCTCCGTCCCTAGGGGCCGGGATGGAGAGGTTGAAGACGGACCCGGGGTCCTTGATGAGGTCGGCACCGGGCAGGTCGCTCACCAGCTTCAGGCCGGTGCAGGCGTGAGCGCCGCCGCCGCAGGCGGTGTGGACGGTGACTTCGTCGCCGGGTCGCACCGCGAGGTACTCGCCCGGCCCGGCGCCCTGTCCGGTGCGCCGGTTCACCGCGTAACAGACGGCCAGCGGGCCGTTGGAGGCCACCGAGCGCCCCCGCCGCAGGGCATCGAGGACCGCCGCGTGGTCGCCGCCGTCGAGGGGGGCGCCGCCCTTTTCCACGAAGACGTAGGTGCGCGCGAACCGGCCCACTTCCTGCGGGGTATGGGCGTCGGAGACGCCGGTCACCAGCACCGGCACCCCGGCGGCCAGGGCCCGGTCCCAGGCCTCCAACAGGCCCGTCTGCTCCGGGTTGACGTGCACCCCGCTCAACACCTCGAAGCCGCGCAGGGTCGAGTCGGCGGTGATGCCTGAGATGTGCCGCTCGAAGCCGGGCCAGTGCCAGAAGGTCACCCCGCCCTTGCGCTGGCGGGGGTGGGCGATGAAGCCGAACCCGCCGGCCTCCCCAACCCGCCGGATGAAGCCCTCCTCGTCGTTGTCCCAGGCGGAATCGGCGACGTATCCGTCGATGCCGTAAGCCGCGAAGTGGCCGCTGGTGACGGTCCCCAGTTCCTCTCCTACGAGCAGGCAGCCGGCAGCGCCCGATCTCTCCAACTCGAGCGCCTCAGCCCGCTCCTCCTCGAAGCGGGCCCGGCCGTGTTCGGCGCTGTAGGCGGTGGCCAAGCCCCCCTCCATGCCCAGCTGGGGGCCGTGGTCGGTCAAGACCAGCCAGGCCAGGGGGTCTTCTCCCCCGAAGGCCGCCTCCGCCAACTCCGGCAGAGGCACCAGCCCCTCCTCGTAGAAGGCCAGCTTCGAGTAGTCGCAGTGGTCGTGGGCGTCTCCCGGGTACCAGTTGGCCGGGTCCAACTGCGCGGATACGGGGGAGTCGAGCTCGTCCGGCGCGGCGCCCGGCTCCTGGGAGGGCCCGCATCCCGCCAGCAGCGCGGCTAGCAGCGCGGCCAGCAGTACGGCGGCCGCCCTCACCCGTATCAAGGCCTTGCTTCCGCGCATCTCATCCTTCCTTCGTCCGGCCGCCGCTCTTCCTGTTATATGAGGGCGGCTGCGGGGCAAGGGTTCCGCGCCGCCACCGGCTGAGCATGACCGGGCTCAGTCGGGGGGCTTCATCTCCAGACGTCCGGCGGGGCAGCCGTTCCGGGCAGCTGGGGCTCCTCGGGCAGGTGTTCTTCGTCCTTCCTTGCCTGCCTGGAGCGCGCGAACTCAAGCCAGATGGAAAAAGAGATGACCCCGGTGCCCAGGAAGATGGATACGATGAAGAGCGCCTTGGTGGTAGCGCCCGGCCGCCGGGAGGCGTACTTCTCCAACTGCGTGTGCTCGGGGTAGATCTCCGGAGTGGTGTTGTTGGCCCAGCCCCAGAAGACGGCGGTGATCAACAGGATCAACGCCAGCAGGAGCAGGGTGCGCGTCGTCAGGAAATATACGCCCATCTTCCTCCTTCCTTAACCGACCTTCACGTCATAGCCCAGTATATTACCTAAGACGCTCCTGAGCGAACCCCCACCCCCGCAAAGTCAATCCGGGGTCAGGCCCCAAATTTCACTTTTCCAAGATCTGCCAAGCCGCATCCACGAAACTGAATCCGGGGTCAGTCGTTCATGCCGCGCCACGCGGCACCACGGAAGGATGAAAACGTCGCATTTTCAGAGCAGGCCCCAAATTCACTTTCATCGTCTCGGAGCGGGTGGCTGCGAAAAAAGTGAAATTTGGGGCCTGACCCCGGATTCTGGATTGGGCCTGACCCCGGATTGACTAGTGGCGGAAGTGGCGGTAGCCCGTGAAGATCAGGGAGACGCCCAGGCGCTCGGCCGCCGCCTTGACCTCTGAGTCCTTGAGGCTGCCCCCCGGCTCCGCGAAGCAGGTCACGCCGGCCGCCGCCGCCGCCTCCAGCGCGTCGGGGAAGGGGAAGAAGGCGTCGGAGCCGAGCACGCACCCCGCGGCCTTATCCCCGGCCTTGTGCAGGGCCACCCAGACCGCGTCCACCCGGCTGAGCTGCCCCGCGCCGATGCCCACGGTGACCCCGTCGCGGGCCAGGACGATGGCGTTGGAGCGGACGTGCTTGGCCACCTTCCAGGCGAAGAGGAGGTCCTCCCACTCCTTCTCGGTGGGCTGCCGCGAAGTGACCAGTTCGAATTCCCGGCGCCCCTCGGCGGAGAAGTCGCGTTCCTGCACCAGCAGCCCCCCCTCCACCCGCTTGTAGTCCTTGAAGCGCTTGAACTCCTCCGGGGGAAGGGCCAGGCGCATCAGGCGGATGTCCGCCTTGCGGGCGAGTATCTCCAGCGCCTCGGGGGCGTAGGAGGGGGCGATGACCGCCTCCTGGAAGACCCGGTCGATGCGGGCGGCGGTGTCCGAGTCCACCTCGCGGTTGAAAGCCACGATGCCGCCGAAGGCGGAGAGGGGGTCGGAGTCGAAGGCCAGGCTGTAGGCCTCGGCCACGCTTCCGGACACCGCCGCTCCGCAGGGGGTGTTGTGCTTGATGATGGCCGCCGCCGGGCCCGGAAACTCCTGCACCAGGGCCCAGGAAGCGTCCAGGTCCAGCATGTTGTTGAAGGAGAGGGCCTTGCCGTGCAGCTGCTCGGCCGAGGCCAGGGTGCCGGGAGGCGCCCCCGCCTCGCGGTAGACGGCCGCCCTCTGATGGGGGTTCTCGCCGTATCTCAGCTCGTCGGCCCTGAAGAAGGTGAGGGAGAGCCGCTCGGGGAAGCCGCCGGCCTCCTCCCCCCCGGTCAGCCAGGCGCAGACGGCGGCGTCGTAATCGCTGGTGTGGGCGAAGCCCTCCGCCGCCAGGGCGCGCCTGGTCTCCAGGCTCACCTCCCCGCCGCCCGAGCGCATCTCCTCAAGCAGCCCGGGATAGCGCGCGGGTTCGGTGACAACCGTAACGGAGTGATAATTCTTGGCGGCGGCGCGGATGAGGGCCGCCCCCCCGGCGTCGATCTGCTCCACCGCCTCCCCCGGGGCGGCCCCGCCGGCCGCGGCCCCCTCGAAGGGATGGAGGTTCACCACCACCAGGTCGATGGGGGTGATTCCCAGCCCCTCCAGCTCCTGGAGGTGCCCGGGTGAGGAACGGTCGGCCAGGATGGCCCCGTGGACGTGGGGGTGGAGGGTCTTGACCCTGCCGTCCAGCATCTCGGCGAAGCCGGTGACCCCCGAGACGGGAGCCGCCTTCACCCCCGCCTCCCGCAGCCGCCGCTCCGTCCCGCCGGTGGAGATAATCTCCACTCCCATCTCCTCGAGCCCGCGCGCCAGCTCGACGATACCCGTCTTGTCTGAAACGGACAGCAGGGCCCGCTTGATACCGGCCATCACCTCACCGACCTCCTTTGTGTCGTAGGACTTCAGTATTCCGACTTCAGTATTCCGGGGGCGGGTCGATGCGCACCCGCCTCCCCTCGATGCTCAACCTGCCTTCCGCGAAGTACCTGATGGCCAGGGGGTAGAGACGGTACTCCGCCTCGTGGATGCGCTGGTGCAGGCTGGACTCGTCGTCGTCCTCCCGCACCTCCACCGCCTCCTGCAGGATGACCGGGCCGGTGTCCAGCCCCTCGTCCACGAAGTGGACGGTCACCCCCGACACCTTGACTCCGTAGGCCAGCGCGTCCGCCACTCCGTGCGTGCCCGGAAAGGAGGGGAGCAGGGCGGGGTGGATGTTGAGGATGCGCCCGCGGAACGCCCCCACCAGGGCGGGCCCGGCCAGCAGCATGTAGCCCGCCAGCGCCACCAGTTCCACCCCGCGCTCCTCGAGCAGCTCGACCAGCGCGCGGTCGTAGGCATCCCGCGAGGCGAACTCGCGGGGGTCGACGAAGACCCCCTCTATGCCGTGGTCGGCGGCCCTCTTCAGCGCGTAGGCGCCGGCCGAGTTGCTGACCACCACCACCACCCGGGCGGGCACCTCCCCCGCCTCGCAGGCCCGCACGATGGCCTCCAGGTTGGTCCCGCTCCCGGAGACGAGAACGCCCAGCCTCAACATGCCTTCCTCCTCCCTCCCCGGATGCCGGCGCTCCGGCGCCTTCAGCAGGTCAGCTTGATGCCGCCGCTCCCCTCCTGCACCTCGCCGATGAAGAAGGGGCGGTAGGCGTTGTTGCTGAAGACCTCCATGGCCTCCCGCAGGTCGCCGCGGTCGACGATCACCGCCATGCCGATGCCCATGTTGAAGGTGCGGAACATCTCGATCTGGTCGATCTCCCCCATCCTCTGGATGACCTGGAAGATGCTGCGCCCCGGCCAGGAGCCGATGTTCACCACCGCGTCCACCCCGGGAGGGAGGATGCGGGGGAGGTTCTCCACGATGCCGCCCCCGGTGATGTGGGCCACTCCCTTGACGCGGACCTTCTCCATCACCTTGAGGATGCCCGGCGCGTAGATCTCGGTGGGCGCCAGCAGCTCCCTGCCCAGCGGCTGGGAGAGGCCGCGCAGGTGGTCGTCGACGTCGAAGTCGTTGAGCTCGAAGAAGACCTTGCGGGCCAGCGAATAGCCGTTGGAGTGGAGCCCCGAGGAGCCCAAGCCGATGATGGCGTCCGGCGGCCGGATGGTCGAGCCGTCGATGACCTCGTTCCTGCCCACCACGCCCACGGCGAAGCCGGCCAGGTCGTACTGGTCCTCTCCCATCAGGCCGGGGTGCTCCGCCGTCTCGCCCCCGATGAGGGAGCAGCCGGCCCGCCGGCACCCCTCCACCATGCCCTCCATGATCCGGGCCACCTTCTCCGGCACCACCCTGCCGATGGACAGGTAGTCGAGGAAGAAGAGGGGCCGGGCGCCGCAGCAGACGACGTCGTCCACGCACATGGCCACCAGGTCGATGCCCACGGTGTCGTGCTTGTCCATCATCTGGGCCAGCTTGAGCTTGGTGCCCACCCCGTCCACCGACGAGACCAGCACCGGGTCCTCGATGCCCGGGAAGGAGGCGTCGTGCAGGGCGGAGAAACCGCCCAGGCCGCCGAGCACGTCCTCCGAGAAGGTGCCGCGCACCATGTCCTTGATCAGGTCGACGGCCCGCTTGCCCGCCTCCACGTCCACGCCCGCGGCCGCGTAGGTGAGCCCGGAGCACTCCTCCGCGCCCGCCTCCCCGTCCGTCCGGTTCCTCTCCTCGCCGTCGCCGTTCACTCCGCCCTCACCTCGTCCCTTTCCAGCCGGTACTTGGATACGCTCAGGTCCTCGGGCACCCGGATGGGGTAGTCGCCGTCGAAGCAGGCCAGGCAGAACTCGCCGCGCTCCCGCCGGGTCGCATGGACCAGGTTCTCCAGGCTCAGGTAGTGCAGGGAGTCTACCCCGAGGAACTCGCGGATCTCCTCCACGCTCTTGGAGGCGGCTATGAGCTCGGCCTGGGTGGAGGTGTCGATCCCGTAGAAGCAGGGGTGCCTGTCCGGGGGCGAGCTGATGCGCAGGTGGATCTCCCGCGCCCCTGCGTCCTTGAGCATCTGGATGATCTCGCGGGTGGTGGTGCCGCGCACGATGGAGTCGTCCACCACCACCAGCCGCTTGCCCTGGATGTCGCGGATGAGCGGGTTGAGCTTGAGCCGCACGCCCATGCGCCGGATGTCCTGGGTGGGCTGGATGAAGGTCCGGCCGATGTAGCGGTTCTTGATCAACCCCTCTCCGAAGGGGATGCCGGAAGCCTGGGAGAAGCCGATGGCGGCCGGGACCCCGGTGTCGGGGATGGGCATGACGATGTCCGCCTCCACCGGAGCCTCTTCGAAGAGATACATGCCCATGTGCTTGCGGACGTGGTAGAGGTTGGTGCCGTAGAGGATGGAGTCGGGCCGGGCGAAGTAGATGAACTCGAAGATGCACAGCGAGGGCTTGGCCGCCTCCGCCACTCCCTCGAAGCGCAGGCCCTCCTCGCTCAAGACGGCCATCTCCCCGGGCCCGATCTCCCGCAGGTAGCGCGCGCCCAGCAGGTCCAACCCGCAGCTCTCGCTGGAGATGGCATGGCCGCCGGGTAGGCTGCCCACGCAGAGGGGGCGGATGCCGTTGGGGTCGCGCAGGCCGATGACGCGGTCGTCGGTCATCACCGCGAGGGAGTAGGCGCCGCTGAGGCGGGGGACCACTTCCCGCACCGCCTCCTCGATGGTGGGAGCCGCCGACTCCGCCAGCATCACCGCCACCACTTCGGCGTCGGAGGAGGTGCGGAAGCGGTGCCCGCGCTCCTGCAACTCATCCCGCAGGTCCGGGGCGTTGAGCAGGTTGCCGTTGTGGGCCACCGCCAGGGACCTCGAGCGCCAGGGCACCTGCACCGGCTGCGCGTTCTCCCAGTGGGGCGACCCGTTGGTGGAATAGCGCACGTGGCCCACTGCCAGGTGCCCCTTGAGGCTGTTCAGGTCCCGCTCCGAGAAGACCTGCGAGACCAGCCCCATGTCCTTCAAGACGGTGATCTCCCTGCCGTCGGACGCGGCGATGCCCGCGCTCTCCTGCCCCCGGTGCTGCAGGGCATAGAGGGCGTAATAGGTGAGCTTGGCCACCTCGGCTTCGTGGGTGAAGATGCCGAAGACGCCGCAGGCCTCGTGCTTGTGGTCGTGTTCCGCGCGCATCTCTTCTAATCTTCTCCCTACGCCAGTATCTCCTGCAGGGCGCGCTCCCGGCGCTCGCCCAGGGCCTTGAGATCGACGTCCAGCCAGTCGTTGACCCGCAGGCGCGCGCCGCCGGTCCTGCCAAGGACAGTGTAAGGAATATCCCTTTTGCGCGCCAGGGCCTCCATCATCTCCAGCCTGTCGTCGGGTACGGTCACCACGAAGCGCGACTGGGACTCGGAGAAGAGCCAGACCAGCGGCTCCAGCGCCGTCTCCACCTGGAGGGCCGCCCCCCGCCCGCCGGCAAGGCAGCACTCCAGCAGGGCCACGGCCGCCCCTCCCTCCGAGCAGTCGTGGGCCGAGGCGATGAGGTCGCGCCGGATGCCCTCGGTGCAGGTGGCCTGAACCCGCTTCTCCAAGGAGAGGTCGAGGCGGGGGGCCTCGCCCGCGGTGAGGCCGTGGACGCAGAAGAGGTACTCGCTCCCCCCCATGTCCTCGCCGGTCTCCCCCAGCAGCAGGACGTTCAATCCGTCGGCGGGGAAGCCGATGCTGCGGCGGTTGCTGATGGTGCCGATGAGCCCCACCACCCCCACCACCGGGGTGGGGTGGATGGCCTCGCCGAAGGACTCGTTGTAGAAGCTGACGTTGCCGCTGACCACCGGCACCTCGAAGTGGCGCGCCGCCTCCGCCATGGCCTTGACCGACTCCGCGAACTGCCAGAATATCTCGGGCTTCTCGGGGCTGCCGAAGTTGAGGCAGTCGGTCATGGCCAGGGGGACGCCGCCCGAGGCGGTGATGTTGCGGCAGGCCTCCGCCACCGCGATCTGGGTGCCGCGCCAGGGGTCGAGGTAGACGTAACGCCCGTTGCCGTCGCAGGTCACCGCCAGGGCCTTGCTGGTGCCCTTGATGCGGACGACCGCGGCGTCGGATCCGGGGTGGACCACCGTGTTCAGGTGTGCCATGTGGTCGTACTGCTCATAGATGCAGCGGCGGCTGCAGAGGTTGGGGCCGGTGACCAGCCGCTCCAGCAGGGCGTTCATATCGGCGGGATGCTCCAGGGAGCCCCAGTCCAGCTTGACCGCCTCGTCCAGGTAGGCCGGCCGGACGGCCTCCCGCGAGTACCTGGGGCTCTGCAGGACCAGGGAGTCCGCCGGCAGCTCGAAGACCTTCTCCCCGTGCCACCAGCCCTCCAGGATGCCCCCCTCCAACACCTCGCCCACGACCACGGCATTCAGGCCCCACCGTTCGCAGACGGCCAGGACCTCGTCCGCCTTTTCGGGCTCGGCTATGGCCAGCATGCGCTCCTGCGACTCGGAGATCATGATCTCGAAGGGCTCCATGTCCGCCTCGCGCAGGGGGACCCGATCGACGTGGACGCGCATGCCCACGCTGCCCCGCGAGGCCGTCTCGGAGCAGGCGCAGGAGAGGCCCGCCGCCCCCAGGTCCTGCAGGCCCACCAGCAGGTCCCGGGCCCTGAGCTCCAGGCACGCCTCGATGAGCAGCTTCTCGGTGAAGGGATCGCCCACCTGCACGCTGGGGCGCTTGGACTCCGAGGTCTCGTCGAACTCCTGGGAGGCCAGGACGGAGGCCCCGCCGATGCCGTCGCGCCCGGTGCGGTTGCCGATGAGGATGACCGCGTTGCCCTCCCCGGAGGCCACCCCCTTGATCAGGTCGCTCACCCGCATGATCCCCAGGCACATCACATTGACCAGCGGGTTGCCCTCGTAGGAAGGATTGAAGTAGACGTCGCCGGCGACGGTGGGGACGCCCAGGCAGTTGCCGTACCCGGCGATGCCCGCCACCACCTCCTTGACCAGGTGGCGCGTGCGGGGGTTGTCCGGGTCGCCGAAGCGCAGGGGGTCGAGGCAGAGGATGGGGCGCGCTCCCATGGTGAAGATGTCCCGCACCATGCCGCCGACGCCGGTGGCCGCCCCCTGGTAGGGCTCGACCGCGCTGGGATGGTTGTGCGACTCCATCTTGAAGGCCACGGCATAGCCGCTGCCGATGTCCACCACCCCGGCGTTCTCCCCCGGCCCCTGCAGCACGACGGGAGAACGGGTGGGGAGCAGTTTGAGCAGGTTGCGCGAACTCTTGTAGGAGCAGTGCTCGCTCCACATCAGCGAGTACATGCCCAACTCCACCTTGTTGGGCTCCCGTCCCAGGATCTCCATGATCCTCTCGTATTCCGCGGTGGTCAGACCGAGTTCCTCGTAGAGTTCAGCCATCCCCATCACCCCCCGGCCCTTCCCGCCGCCAGGATCGAGTCCCAGATGAACATCCCGTCGGCGCTGCCCAGGATGGCCTCGGCGCAGCGCTCCGGGCGGGGCATGAGGCCGAAGACGTTGAAGCCCTCGCTGCAGATGCCGGCGATGTTGCGCGCCGACCCGCAGGGGTTGGCCTGAGGGGTGATGTCGCCCTCCGCGTCGCAGTAGCGGAGGACGACGCGTCCCTGCTCCTCCAGCGCGTCGAGGGTGGCCTCATCCGCGAAATAGTTTCCCTCGCCGTGGGCGATGGGTATGCGCAGCACCTGTCCCTCCTCCGCCTTGCCGGTGAAGGGGGTGCGGTTGTTCTCGACCCGCAGGTCGACGAAGCGGCAGAGGAAACGCAAGGCCGCGTTGCGCAGCATCGCCCCGGGCAGCAGCCCGGCCTCCAGCAGGATCTGGAAGCCGTTGCAGATGCCGATGACCAACCCCCCGCCGGCCGCGAAGTCCCTGACCGCCTCCATCACCGGGGAGTGGCTGGCGATGGCCCCGCAGCGCAGGCAATCGCCGTAGGAGAACCCGCCGGGCAGGATGACGCAGTCGCAGCCGGCCAGGTCGGTCTCCTGGTGCCAGACGTACCTGGCCTGCTGCCCGAGCACATCCTTTACGACATGAAAGCAGTCCGCCTCGCTGCCGGTGCCGGGAAAGACCACGATCCCGAAGTCCATTTTACCTCCTTACCCGCGCCGGGCCCGGCCCTCAGCCGCTCTCGATCCGGTAGTCCTCGATGTTGGGGTTGGCCAGGAGCCTCTCGCACATCTCCCGCACCCGCTCCGGCCCGCCGGGCGCGCCGGCCCGCAGGGTCAGGGCTACGTACTTCCCGATGCGCACGTCCTCTACCTCCCCGTAGCCCAGGTCCTTGAGGGCCTGCAGGGCGGCCTGGCCCTGCGGGTCGAGCACTCCCTCCCTGGGGAACACGTACACGGAAAACCTCGTCTCGTCCGCAGCGGCCAAAACGTTCACCTCCAGTTCCTCGGGGGCGGGGTCGGGCTCACCCTCCGCCCCTACGGCTCGAGCCCCTCCAGGCGCTCGAAGACGACTTCCACGTTGCGCAGGGCGTGGTCCAGCTCGAAGCAGGCCTCCAACTCGGACCGGTCCAGCAGCGCGCCCGCCTCCCCGTCGGCGGAGAGCAGCTCCTTGAGGGGCTCGCCCGTCTCCCAGGAGCGCATGGCGTTGCGCTGCACCACGGCGTAGGCCTCCTCGCGCGTCAGCCCCTTGCCCACCAGGGCCAGCAGCACCCGCTCAGAGTGGATGAGCCCGCCGGTGCGCTCCAGGTTGGCCCGCATGCGCTCGGGATAGACCTGCAGCCCCCTGATCACGTTATGCAGCTTCACCAGCATGTAGTGGAGGGCGGTGGTGGAGTCGGGGATGATCACCCGCTCCACCGAGGAGTGGGAGATGTCCCGCTCGTGCCAGAGGGCGACGTTCTCCAGGCCGGCCAGGGCGTTGCCCCGCAGCAGCCTGGCCATGCCGGCGATGCGCTCGCAGATGATGGGGTTGCGCTTGTGGGGCATGGCGCTCGACCCCTTCTGGCCTTTGGCGAAGGGCTCCTCCGCCTCCAGGATGTCGGTGCGCTGCAGGGCGCGCACCTCGGTGGCGATCTTCTCGCAGGTGGCCCCGGTGACGGCGATGGCCGCCAGGTACTCGGCGTGGCGGTCGCGCTGCAGCACCTGCGTGGACACCTCGGCGGGCTTGAGCCCCAGCCGCTCGCAGACGTAGGCCTCCACCCGCGGGTCGATGTTGCCGTAGACCCCCACCGCGCCCGAGAGCTTGCCGCAGCTGATGACCTCGCGCGCCCGGCGCAGCCGCTCGAGGTCGCGGGCCATCTCGAAGGCGTAGAGGGCCAGCTTGTGCCCGAAGACGGTGGGCTCGGCGTGGATGCCGTGGGTGCGCCCGATCATCGGCTGATGCCGGAACTCCAGGGCCCGGGCCTTCAGGGTGAGGGCCAGGGCCCTCGCTTCCCCTATGATCAGGTCCATGGCGTCGCGCATCTGCAGGGCCAGCCCGGTATCCAGGACGTCGGAGGAGGTCATCCCGTAGTGGATGTAGCGCGAATCCTCTCCCACGTACTCGGCCACGTTGGTGAGGAAGGCGATGACGTCGTGGTGGGTGACCGCCTCTATCTCGAGGATGCGTTCGGGGTCGAAGGAGGCCTTGCTGCGGATGGGCTCGACCACCTCCGCGGGGATCTCCCCCAGCACGCTCCAGGCCTCCAGCGCCAGCAGCTCGACCTCCAGCCACTTCTCGTACCTGGAGCGGTCGCTCCAGATCTTCCCCATCTCGGGGAGGGTGTACCTCTCGATCATCCGGCCCCGCCCCTTCCCCTCAGTCCGCCGCCGCCATGGACCGGCGGTACTCCCGCAGCTTCTCGGCCACTTCCGGGTATTTGAGCCCCAGGATGGACGCCGCCAGCAGGCCGGCGTTCTCCGCCCCGTCCACCGCCACCGTGGCCACCGGGATGCCCTTGGGCATCTGGACGATGGAGAGGAGCGAGTCGAGCCCCCCCAGGTCGCGGGTGGAGACGGGGATGCCGATGACCGGCAGGGTGGTGAGGGAGGCCACCACGCCGGGGAGGGCCGCCGCCTTGCCCGCGGCCGCGATGAACACCTCCACCCCCTTGCCCGGGGCCTGGAGCACGAAGTCGCGCAGCCTCTCCGGCTGCCGGTGGGCGGAGATGACCGCCACCATCACTCCCACGCCCATCCTGGACAGGGCCTCCTCGGCCGGCCGGACCTTCTCGGCGTCCGACCTGGAGCCCATGATCACCGCCACCACGGGTAATCTACTCAATGTAATTTCTCCTTTTCCGGCCCGCCCTTCCCGGTCACGCCTCCACCACCCGCAGGGCGATGTCCGAGCGGTAGTAGGCGTCGGTGAAGGATATCCTTTCCGCGGCGGCGTAGGCCCGGGCCCGGGCGGAAGCGAAGTCCGCCCCCCAGGCGGAGACGTTGAGCACCCGCCCCCCGGAGGTGACCACCCGCCCCTCGGGGTCGAGGCCCGTGCCCGCGTGGAAGACGGCCACGCCGTCCATGGCGGAGGCTTCCTCCAGGCCGGAGACGACGAAGCCCCCGGCGTAGTCGCCCGGATAGCCGCCGGACGCCATCACCACGGTGACGCAGGGCCCCTCCGACCACTCCAGCTCCAGGCCGTCCAGCCGCCCCTCGGCCACCGCCAGCATCGCCTCCAGCAGGTCGCTCTTGAGCCGGGGCAGCACCGCCTGGGTCTCGGGATCGCCGAAACGGACGTTGAACTCCAGCACCTTGGGGCCCTCCCCGGTGAGGATGACCCCGGCGTAGAGGACCCCCCGGAAGTGGATGCCCCGTTTGACCAGGGCTTTCGCCGTCGGACGGAGCACCTCCTCCACCACCCGGTCGTAGGCGGCCGGGTCGAGGGCGGGGACCGGCGAATAGGAGCCCATGCCGCCGGTGTTGGGCCCGGTGTCGGCGTCGCCTACGCGCTTGTAGTCCTGGGCGGGCGCCAGCGGGAGGACGGTCTCCCCGTCCACCAGGGTGAGCAGGGAAGCCTCCTGCCCGGTGAGGAACTCCTCGACGAGCACCCGGCGGCCGGCCTCGCCGAAGCGGCCCTCGACCATGCATTCGCGCAGGGCTTCCTCGGCCCGGTCCAGGTCCTCGCAGATGATCACCCCCTTGCCGGCGGCCAGGCCGTCGGCCTTGACCACCAGGGGCGGCTCCAGGGAGCGCAGGTACCTCGACGCGCCGGCATGGTCCTCGAAGACCTCGGCCCGGCCGGTGGGGATGCCTTCCTCCAGCATCAGGCGCTTGGCGAAGGCCTTGCTGCCCTCCATCCGCGCGGCCTCGCGGCGGGGCCCGAAGGCCTTCAGCCCGGCAGCCTCGAAGGCGTCGACGATGCCGCCGACCAGGGGCGCCTCCGGCCCCACCACGGTCAGGTCGATGCCCTCGCGGGAGGCGAAGGCCCGCAGCCCCTCGATGTCCTCGGCGGCGATGTCCACGTTTTCGCCCAGGCCGGCGGTGCCCGCGTTGCCGGGGGCGCAGAAGAGCCCGCTCAAGCGGGGGGACTGCTTGAGCTTCCAGGCCAGGGCGTGTTCCCGGCCTCCTCCGCCCACCACCAGGACCTTCATACGGCACCTCCGTTGCGCATGGTTCGGATTCCTCCAGGCTCGTTCTTTCACCGGCACCATCAGTGCGGGCTTATTCTATCACCATGCCGCGACAAAACACGGGGTCAGGCCCTGACGATAATTGACGAAATCGAAAGGCGATGTGGCCGCAGCCGGATTCCGTCGATTTCGTCAATTATCGTCAGGGCCTGACCCCGGATTTTTGGGGTTAGCGGGGGGGCGGGGGGCGCAGGGCGGTCCCGGCCTCGCAGTGGCTCCAGATCCCGCAGAGGTCGTCCGGGTCCCGCAAGGCCCGCGGCCTGCCGCCCGGCTCGCCGGTGGGGGGCGGCGCCGTCTCCTGGGGGCGGCCGCCTCCGCCGCCGCGCCGGACGCCGTGCGCGGACTCCGGCGGCAGGTTGTGCAAGACGCGCTCCATGGCCTGCGGACCTCCTCGTCTTGAAACGACCGGCACGGCATTCGCGGGCACGCCCTTCCGAGCGGTCCCCAATTACTTCTCCGCCCGGGTTCTCATACCTTCCTTACCGGCGCTTGGGGCCCCGAAGGGCCCGGTTGCCCGCTTCCGGGGCCGGCGGGAGGTCAGAGGGACAGGTCGTCCTGGAAGAGGAAGCGGCCCTGGTCGGGGCGGCGCACCTCGCCGTCCAGCATCACCGTCTGGCGGCGCTCCGGGCCCACCGAGACGATCTTGACGGGCACCCCCGCCCGTTCCTGCACGAACTCCAGGTAGGCGCGGGCGTTGGCCGGAAGGTCGTCGATGGCGGCGGCGGCGGAGATGTCCGTCTTCCAGCCGGGCATCTCCTCGTAGACCGGTTCGCAGCCGGCGAAGACCTCGCTGCGGCTGGGATAATCTTCCAGGTAGTCCCCCCCGCAGCGGTAGCCGGTGCAGACCTTCAAGGTGTCGAACTGGGAGAGGACGTCCAGCTTGGTGAGGGCCAGGCTGGTCAGGGTGTTCAAGCGCACCGCGTAACGGAGCATCACCAGGTCCAGCCAGCCGCAGCGGCGCGGCCGCCCGGTGGTGGTCCCGAACTCCGACCCCCTGGACCGCATGGCCTCGCCCACCTCGTCCGTGAGCTCGGTGGGGAAGGGCCCCTCCCCCACCCGGGTGAGGTAGGCCTTGGCCACCCCGATGATCTCCGAGATGTCCCGCGGCCCGATGCCGGTCCCCGTGCACGCCCCTCCGGCGGTGGGGTTGGAGGAGGTGACGAAGGGGTAGGTGCCGTGGTCCAGGTCGAGCATGGTGCCCTGGGCCCCCTCGAGGAGGACGTTGCGCCCCTCGCGCAGGGCCTCGCGGATGAGCCGGGAGGTGTCGGTGATGAAGGGGCGCAGCGCCGCGGCCTGCTCCTCCAGCCTCCCCACCTCGCCGGCCACGTCCAGGGGCTCGGCCCCGTAGATGCCCTCGATGACCTGGTTCTTGGCCTCGATGAGGGCCGTCGCCTTGCGCCGCAGGACCTCCGGGTCGAGCAGGTCCTGGGCCCGCAGCCCGACGCGCATGGCCTTGTCGGCGTAGGTGGGACCGATGCCCCGCCGCGTGGTGCCCAGCCCGCCGGCGCCGCGCAGGTCCTCGGAGAGGCCGTCCAGCGCCACGTGGCAGCCGAGGATGAGGTGGGCGTTGCAGCTGATGCGCAGGTTGGCGGTGGAGACCCCCAGGGCCTCGAGGTTGCGTATCTCGCCGATGATCACCTCGGGATTGACGACCACGCCGTTGCCGATGACCGAGACGATGTGGGGGTAGAGGATGCCCGAGGGGATGAGGTGCAGTTTCAGGGTGGTCTCCTCGAAGATGATGGTGTGTCCGGCGTTGTTGCCCCCCTGATAGCGCGCCACCACGTGCATGTCGTCGGCCAGGAGGTCGGTTATCTTCCCCTTGCCCTCGTCCCCGAACTGGGCCCCCAGCAATACGATGGCCGGCATGTGCGCCTCTCTCCCATCACGCGTGCGGGCCCGCTCGCGGGCCCGCCTTCCTAAAAACACCGCAAGAATTATAGCATGAAGGGGTTCAGCATTCACCGCCGACGGCTGAGAGTTCCTCCTCCCGGCCCCTCTCCAGGATGACCACCAGATGATCGCCGGCCTCGAGGACCATGTCCCCGTGGGGCACCAGCGCCTCGCGGCCCCGGAAGACCACGGCCAGCAGCAGCCCCGGCGGCAGGCAGAGGTCGCGCACCTTCTTGCCCAGGGCGGGGGCTTCCGCCGTGAGCACCAGTTCCACCACGCGCAGGTTCTCCTCGGAGAAGTCGAGAAGGGAGAGGAGCCGGTGGTGCGGCAGGTGGTGTTCCACCAGCGAGTGGAGGTGACTGGCCGCGCACACGGTGGGCCTGACTCCCAGGCGGTCGAAAATGGGCTGGTTGCGCGGGTCGTTCACCCGGGCGATGACGTTCTCCAGGCCGTACTTCTCCCGCGCCAGCTGACTGATGATGATGTTGTCCTCGTCGTCGCCGGTGACCGCGATGACGAAATCTGCCCGGGCGATGCCCGCACTCTCCAGCGCGGTGATCTCGGTGCCGTCCCCCAGCACCGCGGAGCGCTCGAACTCCTCCTCGAGGCGCTCCCATTTGCGCCGGTCTCCCTCCACCAGGGAGACCTCGTAACCCTCCTCCAGGAGGGAGCGCGCCAGGCTCCGCCCCACCTTGCCGCCGCCCACGATGAGCACGAATGCGCTCATGGGCCCGCCCCCCCTTCGAAGGAGCGGACGGCCTGGAGGACGGCGGCCACCGTCAACTCGACGGGACAGACCACGGTGATGCCCCTCCCCTCGTAGAAACGGGCGCGGCGGGGGTCGAAGACCCGCGCCACCACGCGCTCCACGCCGAACTCCTCCCGCGCCATCTGGGCCACCACCAGGTTGGTGTTGTCTCCGTCGGTGGCGACGACGCAGATGTCCGCCTCTCCCAGTCCGGCTTCCTTGAGAACCTCCAGATCCAGGCCGGCGCCGCGGAAGAACCTCACCGGCGAGTCCGGGCCGAGGTTGGCCACGGCCTCCTGCTGCTCGTCGACGACGCTCACCCGGCAGCCTTCCGCCGCATAGTGCTCCGCCAGTTCCGAGCCTACCCTGCCGCATCCGACGATGACGATGTTCACCCGCTCTCACCTCGCATGTTTCTACTTATTGTCATTTCCTCCCACGAGCATGACCGTACACCCCGCCTTCTCCTGCAGGTACTCGGCGATCTTGCGGTTGGCGCGCCGCAGCCGCTCGCCCGGGTACAGATCGAAGACGACCAGGTCGAACCCGCCCCTCCGCTGGACCTCCACCACCGCCTTCGAGCCCATGCGGGCCTTCTCCAGCCCCGGCAGCAGACGCCGGCCCAGGCTCCTTCCGACCCGGGCAGCCTCCTCCAGCGCCTCCAGCCCCCGGGCCGTCTCCTCCTCCGCCTCCACCTCCAGAGAGCGGCTGATGGGCACCTCCGTCACATAGAGGGTCTCGATGACCCCGTGCCTGCCCGCCATGCTCACCGCCAGCTCGATGGAGCGCCGGGTGAAAGGCTCGTCCACCGCGACGACCAGGACCTTCCGGTAAGGCGGGAGGTCGGCCCGGCAGGACCAGGCCGCATAGAGCCGCGCCGCAGCCAGGGCCACCAGGGCCCCGACGGCCATCCCGAGCAACAGGTACATCAGGCCCCACCCTCCTCGCGCCGCGCCACCGGGTCCTCGCTGATGACGTGCACGTCCACGCTGCCCAGCCTTCGAAGCACCTGGAAGAGCAGGGACCGCCCGGCGGGGCGCGCCGGGGAAGGCCTTTCGGGCCTCCCCATGAAGATCTGGGTGATGCGCCGCTCGCGCGCCGTGCGGATGATGGTCTCCGCTTCGTCCACCGCCTCCAGTTCCAGGAACTCCGCCCCCAGGGTCCGGCAGAGGTCCCTGAGGGCCCTTACCTGCTCCTCGTCCTCCTCCGGCTTCCTCCCCGAGAACCGGTCCTTCCAGGCCGGCCCCCTCTTCGCGTAGACCACCACCAGCCCGGCGTTGAGGCGGCGAGACATCCTCCAGCCACGGCGGATGAGGCGCTGGGCGTTGGTCTCCGGCCGCACGCAGACCATGATCCGCTCGGCGGACGCCGGCTGGGAGGCCTCCTCGTCCAGGACGGCGGCCTCCTCCACCTCGTCAGCCACCTCGCGCAGGGCCAGCTCCCTCAAGGCGGTGAGGTTGCTCCTCTGAAAGAAGTTGGCCAGGGAGGTCTCGATCCTGCCCGGCGGGTAGACCTTGCCCGCCTTGATGCGCTCGATGAGGGCCTCCGGGCTGATGTCGATGAGGCGGATCTGATCGGCTTGCTCCAAAAGGCGGTCGGGGAAGGTCTCGCGCACCTTGACCCCGGTCAGCTCGAAGACCAGGTCGTTCAGGCTCTCCAGGTGCTGGATGTTGACGGTGGTCCAGACGTCGATGCCGTGGGACAGGATCTCCTCGATATCCTCGTAGCGCTTTCGCCGTTCGGCCCCGGGCACGTTGGTGTGGGCCATCTCGTCCACCAGCACCAGCCGCGGGCGGGCATCGACGACGGCCCGGGTGTCCATCTCCTCGAAGCTCTTCCCGCGGTAATCGATGCGCCGCCGCGGGATGACCGGCAGTTCACCGACCATGAAAGCGGTGTCGTCGCGCCCGTGGGTCTCGATGTACCCGACCTTGACGTCAATCCCGGAGCGCAGCTGCTGGTGGCCCTCGGAGAGCATGGTGTAGGTCTTGCCCACGCCCGCCGCCGAGCCCAGGAAGATGGTCAGCTTTCCCCTGTCCCTCTCCGCCACTCGTCCTTCCTCACCCTTTTCCGCTGACGATGCCGTAGGCGCCCAGGACGGTTTCCACCGCCTGGTCGCACGAGATGCCGGTGGTGTTGATGACCAGGTCGTAGACGAGGGGGTCGTTCCAGTCGGTGTTGAGGAGGTAGTTGTGGTAGGCGCTGCGGGAGTAGTCGGAGTCGAGCACGCGCTTGCGGGCCTCCTCCAGGCCCTTCCGCCCCTTCAGCCCGGACTGCTCCGCGATACGCCCGATACGGACGTCCAGGTCCGCCACCAGGTGGACCCGGAAGAGGCGGGGGTCTTCGCCCATGATCACCCCGGCGCCCCGCCCCAGGATGACCACGTCGCCCCGCTCCACCGTCTCGCGGATGACCGAGCTGACGGCGCCCAGGTACTTGCCCGACCTGTGCTGGAAAGTGAGGCGGTCCTCCAGGCTGACCCGGCGTTCGAAGACCCGCTCGATCTTCCCCTCCTCGAACCCGGTCTTGCGGGCCGCCTCGGTCACCAGTTCCCGGCCGACCATGCGCCAGCCCAGCCGTTCCGCCACCCGCTCGGCCACGGTACGCCCGCCGCTCCCCATCTGGCGGGAGATCGCTATCGCTCTCTTCACCGGCTCACCTCCCCGAGCATCCTCTGCACCTCCAGGTTGAGCTCGAGCACATTGACGCGGGGCTGGCCGAAGATGCCCAGAAACCTCCCCCTCACGTGGTCACGCACCATTTCCGACAGGTCCTCCTCCGGGATGCCGGTGGCCCCCGCCACCCGGGGCACCTGCAGATGCGCCGACTCCTCGCTCAAGTGCGGGTCCAGCCCCGAGGCCGAGCCGGTGACCATCTCCACCGGAACCTCCGACGGAGAGACGCCCGGGTTCTCCTCCAGGAACTGCCGCAGCCTCTCCGCGGCCCGCGACCCCAGTTCGGGGTTGGAGGGCCCCAGGTTGGAGGCGCCGCCGGCCATGGCGTCGTACCCCGCTCCGGCCGCGGAGGGGCGGCCGTGGAAGTACCTCTCCGAGGTGAACTGCTGGCCGACGTCGCGCGCCCCCACCGCCCGCCCGCCCTCGAAGACGATGCCGCCGTCCGCCCGGGAGGCGTCGACGCGGGCATAGCTGCAGAGCAGCAGGGGGTAGGCCAGCCCGAGCAGCAGTACCAGCACTCCCGCCAGCGCAGCCAGCCTCGCGGCCTCCTCTCCCACTACTCTCCCCTTCTCTCCGGACACGTTTTCTCCTTATGCCAAACCGAACAGCCGCAGCACCAGGTCTATCAGCTTGATCCCGACGAAGGGGGCGGCCAGCCCGCCCACCCCGTAGACGAGGATGTTGCGGCGCAGGACGGCCGAAGCCCCCAGGGGCCTGTATTTCACGCCCTTGAGCGCCAGGGGCACCAGGGCCATGATGATCAGGGCGTTGAAGATGACCGCGGAGAGGATGGCGCTCTGCGGGCTGGCCAGGCGCATGACGTTCAGCGACCCCAGCGCGGGGACGTACGCCATGAACATGGCGGGGATGATGGCGAAATACTTGGAGACGTCGTTGGCCACGCTGAAGGTGGTGAGGCTGCCCCGGGTGATCAGCAGCTGCTTGCCGATCTCCACCACCGAGATGAGCTTGGCCGGATCGGAATCCAGGTCGACCATGTTGCCGGCCTCCTTGGCCGCCTGGGTGCCCGAGTTCATGGCCAGCCCCACATCGGCCAGGGCCAGGGCCGGGGCGTCGTTGGTGCCGTCGCCGGTCATGGCCACCAGCTTGCCCGCCTCCTGTTCGGCCCTGATGATGGCCATCTTGTCCTCCGGTCTGGCCTCGGCCACGTAGTCGTCCACTCCCGCCTCGGCCGCGATGCTCCTGGCCGTCAGGGGATTGTCGCCGGTGATCATCACCGTGCGGATGCCCATGGCCCGCAGGCGCTCGAAGCGCTCGCTGATGCCCGGCTTGACCACGTCCTTCAACTCCACCAGGCCGATGACCCTGCCGCCCACGGCCACCGCCAGCGGGGTGGAGCCGTGGGAGGCGACCATCTCCACCGCCGCGCGGTAGCTGTCCGGCACCCGGTTGCCCCGGGACGTCACGTACCTCTCCACGGCGTCGCTGGCGCCCTTGCGGTAGCTCTCCCCGGAGATGTCCAAGCCGCTCATGCGGGTCTCGGCGGTGAAGGGGATGAGCTCCCCGCCGTCTCCGCCCGGCACCGCGAGGCCCAGCTTCTCCCCCAACGCCAGGATGGAGCGGCCCTCCGGCGTCCCGTCTCCCAGGGAGGCGAGCATGGCCGCCCGCCCCACCTCCTCCTCGGTGAAGGGTTCGAAGGGGAGGAACTCGCTGGCGAAGCGGTTGCCGAAGGTGATGGTGCCGGTCTTGTCCAGCAGCAGGGTGTTGATATCGCCCGAGGCCTCCACGGCCCGCCCCGACATGGCCAGCACGTTGTACCGGGTGAGGCGGTTGATGCCGGCGATGCCGATGGCGGAGAGCAGGCCGCCGATGGTGGTGGGGATGAGGCAGACCAGCAGGGCCACCAGGGAAGTGGTGGACGGGGCGCCGCCCAGGTATTCGCTGACGGGGGTGATGACCACCGCCACCACCAGGAAGATGATGGTCAGGGCGGTGAGCAGGATGGACAGGGCGATCTCGTTGGGGGTCTTCTGGCGCTCCGCCCCCTCCACCAGGGAGATCATCTTGTCCAGGAAGCTCTGGCCCGGGTCGGCGGAGATGCGCACCTTGATCCAGTCGGAGAGGACCCGGGTGCCGCCGGTGACCGAACTGAAATCCCCGCCCGACTCCCGGATGACCGGGGCCGACTCGCCGGTGATGGCCGACTCGTCCACGCTGGCTATGCCCTCCGCCACTTCGCCGTCTCCGGGGATGACCTCCCCCGCCTCCACCAGCACCAGGTCGCCCTTGCGCAGCTCCCCGGCCGAGACCTCCCGGGCGCTCCCGTCCTCCGAGAGCAGCCTGGCGCCGGTCTCCACCCGGGTGCGCCGCAGGGTCTCGGCCTGGGCCCGCCCCCGGCCCTCGGCCAGCGCCTCGGCGAAGTTGGCGAAGAGCGCCGTGAGCCACAGCCACAGGGCGACCATCCCGGTGAAGGCCAGCGGGCCCTCACCGGTGATGAGGTTCTTGAAGAAGTAGAAGGAGGTGATGACGGAGCCGATCTCCACCACGAACATCACCGGGTTGCGCGCCAGCTCGAGCGGGTTGAGCTTGCCGAAGGCATCCAGGACCGCCCTCTTCACCAGGGCCGCCTCGAAGATGCCCTGGTCCCTTTGCCTCTTTTCGCCCGTCTCGCCCATCTCGTCCTCGAACCTCCGGCGTTCCGTTTACCAGCTCACGACGCGAAGAACTCGGCCAGGGGGCCCAGGGCCAGCAGGGGGAAGAAGGTCAGGGCCCCGACGATGACGATTATGCCGACCAGCAGCCCGGCGAAGAGCGGCGTGTCGGTGCGGAAGGTGCCCTCGGACGGCGGCACCGCCTGCTTGCCGGCCAGCGAACCCGCCACCGCCAGCATGGGAAGGAGGGCGGCGTAGCGCCCTATGAGCATGGCCAGGCCGGTGGCCAGGTTGAAGTAGACGCCGCCGGCCGCCAGCCCCGCGAAGGCGCTGCCGTTGTTGGCGGTGGCCGAGGTGAAGGCGTAGGCCATCTCGGTGATGCCGTGCGGGCCCCGGTTGAGGACGGCGCCCCGCGCCGAGGGCAGGGCCATGGACAGCGCGGTGAAGCCGAGGATGCACAGGGGGTGGGCCAGCAGGGCGATGACCGCCAGCTTGACCTCCCGCGACTCGATCTTCTTGCCCGCGAACTCCGGGGTGCGCCCCACCATCAGCCCCGCGATGAACACGGTGAAGATGACGTAGACGAGCAGGTTGATGAGGCCGGCGCCGCAGGAGCCGAAGACGACGTTGAGCATCATGGCCGAGATGAGCATCATCCCCCCCAGGGAGGTGAAGGAGTCGTGGGAGCTGTCGACGCTCCCGGTGGTGGCAGTGGTGGTGGTGACGGCGAAGACGGCCGAGCCGGCGGCGCCGAAGCGCGCCTCCTTGCCCTCCATGTTGCCGGCCGCCTGGTCCACCCCCAGGCCGCGGGCCTGGGGGTTGGGGCCCGCCTCGAACCAGACGGCGAGGCAGGCGAAGAGGATGAACAGGCAGAGCACCGCCGCGAAGATCACCCAGCCTTGCCGGGAGCTGGCCAGGTAGCGGCTCAGGGCGTAGATCATCGAGGCGGGGACCAGCAACATCAACAGTATGTAAATGATATCGGTGAACGGCGAGGGGTTCTCGTAGGGGTGGGCGGCGTTGGCGTTGAAGAAGCCGCCGCCGTTGTTGCCGATATGCTTGATCGATTCCAGGGAGGCCACCGGGCCGCGCGGGATGGTCTGCGCTCTCCCCTCCAGGGTCTCCACCTGCGCCGGCCCCTTCAAGGTCTGGACCACGCCCAGGGGCACCAGGACGACCGCGCCCGCCAGGGCCAGCGGCAGCAGGATGCGCAGGACGGCCCGGATGAAGTCGGCGTAGAAGTTGCCGAGGCGGAGGTCGCCCTTGCGGGAGAGGCCGCGCATGAAGCCGACGGCCGCCACCATCCCGGCTGCCGGGGAGGTGAACATGAGCGTGGTCAGCGCCAGCATCTGGGTTAGGTAGGAGGCCTGGGTCTCCCCCGCGTAGGCCTGCCAGTTGGTGTTGGTGCCGAAACTCACCGCGGTGTTGAAAGCCAGGCTCCGGGCCATGCCCGGCGCCTGCGCCGGGTTGAGGGGCAGGTGCCCCTGCAGCCTGAGCACCACGAAGGCGAACAGGATGAACAGGGCGTCGAGGGCCAGGAAGCGCAGGGCATATCCCTTCCAGTCGTACTCCTCGTGCGGGTCGATGCCGAGGAGGCGGAAGAGGGCCCGTTCCGGCGGGCCGAACAGACGGTCAAGGAAGGTGGGCTCGGCCTCGAAGACCCTGTATATATATGACCCGACGGGCTTCACCAGCAGGGTGATCAGCCCCGCGACCACCGCCACCTGGGCCCAGCCCAATGCCGCCATGAATGTGTCCCCCTAGAACTTCTCGGGGCGCGCCAGGGCGTAGAAGAGATAGGCGAGGACCGCCGTCGCTATGAAGAGCAGGGCATATTCTTCCATTCTCCCCACATACCTCGCTTCCTTGCAGGCCTTTCTTTCCCGGCATCCATTATATTCCCGCGGCGGATAAAAGGTAGTGTTTCCGGGGTCGATTCCGCTTTGACTGCAATGCGCCGTTGAAACGAGCGTCAGCGCCCGGCTCCCCGCAGGAAGGAGACGATGTCGGCGGCCGCCCGCCCGGGGCACTGCGAGAAGAAGAAGTGCCCCGCCCCCTCGTAGACGATGAGCCTGGCGCCGGGGATGCTCTCGGCCAGGATGCGCGAGTTCTCCGGCGGCACCAGCTCGTCGGCGTCCCCGGTGAGCACCAGGGTGGGAACGGCGATCTCGGGTAGCCTGCGGAAGGAGCCGTAGGCCGCGGCCGCCTCCAGCTGCGCGAAGAAGGAGCGGGCGGGGGCGGGGGCGGCCTTGTAGCGGCGGATGAAGTCCTCCATGCGGTCGGGGCGTTGGCGGATGAAGGCCTCCGGGTAGAGGAGGGGGAGGCTGGAGCGGGCCACCTCCTCCAGGGTGGCTCCCGGGCGGCGCGCCCCCACCGCGGCCAAGACCTCCGGCCGGGCGGCGATCTCTTCGGCGCCGCCGCAGCTGGTGCAGCAGAGGACCAGGCCGTCCACCAGCCCCGGCTCGGACAGGGCCAGCTCCTGCGCGATCTTTCCGCCCGCCGACACCCCCAGGACGCCGGCCCGGCCGCAGCCCAGGGCGCGCAGCAGGCCCGCCGCGTCGCAGGCCATGTTCTCCACGGAATAGCCCCCGCGCGGCTTGCCGGAACGGCCGCAGCCCCGGTTATCGAATATCACAATGTGTAATTCTTCTGCCAGGAGGGAGAGGAACCCCGGGTCCCACCAGTCGGCGCTGCCGCCCAGCCCCATGATCATCAGCAGCGGGGGCCCCCCGCCCCGCTCCTCGTACCAGAGCCTTGTCCCGTTGACCTCCGCGTAAGCCACCCGCCCGCCTCCCGGCCGCCTTCAGGCCCTCTTTCCCGGCAGGCTGACGGGCGCCTCGCGGTTGCTCGGGTCGGCGGCGGCGCGGGGACGGGTCGGGCCGCCCGGCAGCCTCGGCCGCCCGTTGCGCCGCGCTTCGCCTTCCTCCCCCGTCGCCCGGGACGCGGGCTCCGCCGGGATCCGCATCAAAAGCCCTTCCGGGTCCCGGTCCATCGCCACGCTCAGGGGGAGCCGAGGACGCCTTCGAGGCTGCCGCGCCAGATGCCCGCGTCCTCGAAGGTGCCCAGGTAGCCGAAGGCGCAGGAAGGGTCGACGGCCACGGCTAGGACCGTGTGCTCCCCGGTCTCGCCGCCGGTGTTCATCCAGAGGCCGCCGTTGTAGGTCCAGGCGCCGTAGCCCGTGCCCACCAGGAGCAGGCCCGACCCGTCGTCGTAGGCCATGGACCAGGCCGGGTTCTTGCGGGGGCCCTTCTCGTGGAGGCTCCACGCCCCGTCCTTAAAGCCCCAGACCCCGCTCTCCCGGGTGCCCGCATAGAGGGTCCCGCCCGCCCGGTCGTAGGCCAGGGAGAGGACCTCCGCATCGGCCGGGCCGGAGCCCACCCGGCTCCAGGCGCCGTCGCCGGAGCACTGCAAGACCCCGCGGTCGGTGCCGGCATAGATGGAGCCGTCCGGGCCGTTCGCCAGCGAGAGCACCTTCAGGTCCGCCGGCCCCTCCAGGCGCCGCCAGGCGGCCCCCTCGAGGGCCCACACCGCGTGGTTGGTGCCGGCGTAGAGAACCTCACCGCCCTCGCCCAGGAGCAGGACGTAGGCCGCTTCGGGCAGCCCGGTGTCCGCCCATTCCCCCTCCGCGTAGCCCCACACGCCCAGGCTGCCCGCGGCCGCGTAGAGGACCGAGCCGTCGCCGCGGGCCGCGAGCGCGAAGACCAGGACCTCGTCGAGGGGGCCCGTGAGCAGACGGGGCGAACCCCCCCGGCAGCACCAGACGCCCCGGCCGTTGGTGGCGGCGTAGAGCGCCCCCTCCCCCGCGGCATAGCAGAGGCCGTGCACCTCGACGCGGTCGAGGGGGGCGGGCAGGGGCTCCCAGGCAACGGCGCCGGGCTTGCCGGCGCCCCTCCCGCACCCCGTCCCCGCCAGGAGCAGGAGGGCGGCCAGGGCGAGGGCGGCGGTGCGGGCCGGGGGGCGCGGGCGGGCGGGGCGAGGCGTGATCATCCTTCTCATGCCCGTTATTCTACCACGCCCCCGCGGAGGCGGTCCCGCGCAGTACGGGGGTGTCCCCGCGGCCCCGCAGATAATAGAATAGCCGTATGAGCATCCTGGACACCGACCTCTACAAGCTGACCATGCAGCAGGCGGTCTGCATCCTCTACCCGGCGGCGCAGGCCCGCTACGCCTTCATCAACCGGGGGGGCACCCCGTTCCCGGCCGGGTTCGGCCGGGAGCTGGGCGCGCGGGTCCGCGAGATGGCGGGCTTGCGGCTCACCCCCGGCGAACGGGGTTGGCTGGAGCGGCGCTGCCCCTGGTTCAACCCGGCCTACCTCGACTTCCTGGCCGGCTACCGCTTCGACCCGGACGAGGTGAGGATAGAGCAGTCCGGCGGCGAGCTGTCGGTCTTCGCCGAGGGATACTGGTACCGCGCCATCCTCTGGGAGGTGCCGCTGATGGCCGTAATCAGCCAGCTCTACTTCGAGATGACCGGCGAGGCGGGCCAGGCCTGGCCGGAGGAGCGGCGCCGCGAGGCCACGCGGGGCAAGGCCCGCCTCTTCCGCGAGAAGGGCATCCGCTTCGCCGACTTCGGCACCCGCCGCCGCTTCTCCTACGACCACCACGCGCAGGTGGTGGAGGACCTCCGGGAGGCGGGCGAGTGCTTCCTGGGCACCAGCTGCGTGCACCTGGCCCACCGCTGCGGCGTCGCGCCCATCGGCACCCAGGCCCACGAGTGGTTCCAGTACCACGCGGCCGCCCACGGCTTCCTCGACGCCAACCGCCTGGCCCTGGAGCGCTGGGTGGAGGTCTACCGGGGAGAGCTGGGCATCGCGCTGACCGACACCTACGGCACCGCCGACTTCCTCCGCTCCTTCGGCCCGCTGGCGGCACGGGTCTACGACGGAGTGCGCCAGGATTCCGGCGACCCCCTGGAGTTGCTGGAGAGGATGGTGGCCCACTACCGCGGGCTGGGCATCGACCCCGCCGGCAAGACCGTGGTCTTCTCCGACTCCCTGGACCCCGGGCGGGTACTGGAGATCCACGCCGCCTGCGGCGGGCGGGTGCGGGACGTCTACGGCATCGGCACCAACCTCACCAACGACGTGGGGGTCAAGCCCCTGAACATGGTGATCAAGCTGGTGGCCTGCCGGCCGGACCCCTCGTCCGGGTGGATACCGGCGGTGAAGCTCTCGGACGATGCCGGCAAGCACACCGGGGACCGCGCCATGATCGAGTTGTGCCGACGCACCCTGGGCGCCGTTTGACCGCCCCTCGCCTTGCGGCGCCTCAGCCCCCTTCCCAGGCCTTAAAAGCCAGGCAGGCGTTGTGCCCGCCGAAGCCGAAGGAATTGCTCAAGGCCGCCCGCGGACGCGCCCGGCGAGCCCGAGCCGGCACGTAGTCCAGGTCGCATTGGGCGTCGGGTTCCTCGAGGTTTATGGTGGGCGGCAGTACCCCCAGGTGGAGGGCCAGCGCGGTGGCCACGGCCTCCACCCCGCCCGCCGCCCCCAGCAGGTGGCCGGTCATGGACTTGGTGGAGGAGACGGCCAGGGCGCGGGCGTGCTCCCCGAAGACCCGCTTGATGGCGGCGGTCTCCGCCCGGTCGTTCAAGGGAGTCGAGGTGCCGTGGGCGTTGATGTAGCCGACCTCTTCCGGCTCGAGGCCCGCCGTCTGCAGGGCCTCGCGCATGCACCGGGCCGCCCCCGCCGCGTCCGGGTCGGGCGCGGTGACGTGGTAGGCGTCGGCGCTCATGCCGAAGCCGGCGATCTCCGCGTAGATGACGGCGTCCCGGGCCAGCGCGCCTTCCAGGCTCTCCAGCAGCAGCATGCCGGCGCCCTCGGCCATGACGAAACCGTCGCGGCGCGCGTCGAAGGGGCGGCTGGCCCGCCGCGGCTCGTCGTTGGCGGTGGAGAGGGCGCGCATGGAGCAGAAGCCGGCCAGCGCCAGGGGGGAGATGCTCGCCTCGGCCCCGCCCGCCAGGCACAGGTCGGCCTGGCCGGAGGCGATGAGGCCCGCGGCCGAGCCGACGGCGTGGGTGCCGGCCGCGCAGGCGGTGACGGTGGAGTAGTTGGGCCCCTTGAAACCGAAGAGGATGGCCAGCCACCCCGCCGCCATGTTGGGTATGATCATGGGCACCACGTGGGGGCTGACGCGGGCGGGACCGCGCTCCGCCAGCACCCCCACCTGGGCCTCGAAGGTGCCGATGCCGCCGATGCCCGAGCCCACCACCACGGCCGCCCGCCCCGGCTCCACGCCGCACTCCTTCAGCTCGTTGCCCTCGCTCAAGCCCGCGTCGGCGCAGGCCAGCCGGGCGGCGGCCACCGCGAACTGGCAGAAGCGGTCCATGCGCTGCGCGTCCTTGCGGTCCATGTAGGTCGAGGGGTCGAACCCGGCGACCTCCCCGGCTATGCGGCAGGCGTAGCCGGAGGCGTCGAAGGAAGTGATGGGGGAGATGCCCGACCGCCCCCGCTCGAGGGACTTCCAGAAGTCCTCCCGGCCGCACCCCAGGGAGGTCACCGGCCCCAGGCCGGTGACGGCCACCCTCCGCGCGGTCTCCACCGCCGCCCTCCTGCTCAGTCCAGGACGCTGATGCCGGCTGCGACGAACTCCACCACGTCGCCGACGGTCTTGACGTCCGCGATGACGTCGTCGGGCACCTTGATGGCGAACTCGTCCTCCAGCATCATGGCCAGTTCCACCATGTCCAGGGAGTCCACCTCCAGGTCCTCCTTGAGCAGGGCGTCCCAGGTGACGGCCTCGGGAGCCGCCATGACCCTCTGCAGCATGATTCCCTTGATCCTCGCGAACAGCTCGCTGCGGTCCATCTCTTCCCTTCCTTTCCCTCTGCTTGCGCGGGCCCGCGTCGCGCGCGCCCGCTTCCCTTATGCTTCTCGAACCCCTCCGCTGCAGGCGCGGCCCTCCCCCGCCTCCCGGCCGGCCTCCGGAACGGCGCCGGCCAGGAAACGCAGCAGGCCGGCGAGGACCCGCCGCTGGCGCCCGCGGGGCACCACCTGGTCCACCAGCCCCCTCCGCAGGTGCTCCTCCGCCCGGGTGAATCCCGCGGGCGGGCGCATGCCGGTGGTCTGCTCCACCACCCGGGGACCGCTGAAGCAGATCAGCGCGCCCGGCTCCGCCAGGATGACGTCGGCGGCCGTGGCGAAACTGGCGGTGACCCCGCCGCAAGTGGGGTCGGTGAGCAGGGACACGAAGCCGGTGCCGGCTTCCTCCAGGCCGGCCAGCGCCACCATCACCTTGGCCATCTGCAGCAGGGCCGGGGCGCCCTCCTGCATGCGCGCCCCCCCCGAGGCGGTCACCGCCAGCAGCGGCAGGCGGCTCTCCACCGCGGCCTCGCAGGCGCGGCAGAAGATCTCTCCCGCCGCCGCCCCCAGGGAGCCGCCGAAGACGGAGAAGTCCATCACCGCAGCCACCAGGGGAACGCCCTCGACGGCGGCGGTCCCGTAGACCATGGCCTCGCCCCCGAGCCTCCGCGCGGCGCGGGCGTACTCCCCTTCCCCGAAGCCCAGGGGGTCGAGGGTCCGGATGCCCGCATCCCGCTGGAGGAAGCTGCCGGGGTCGAAGAGGTGGCCTATGCGCGCGGCCAGCCCCAACTGGTGGTGGTGCCCGCAGTGCTCGCAGACCCCCGCGCCCGCGGCCAGCCTGGCCCGCTCCAAGGCCAGCCCGCACCCCGGACAGCGCAGCCACAGCTCGCGCGCCCGGGCGGCGTAGGCCGCGTGCCTCTCCTCAACCGAGCATGCCGCCGTCAACGCAGATCACCTGCCCGGTTATGTACGCGGCGGCGTCCGAAGCCAGGAAGGCCACGGCCTCCGCCACCTCCTCCGGCTGCCCGAACCTGGCCATGGGTATCCTCTCCTTCAAGCCTTGCCGGACGTCCCCGTCCAGCCCGGCCGACATGTCCGTCTCGATGAGGCCGGGGGCCACCGCGTTGACGGTGATGGAACGCCCCGCCACTTCCCGGGCCACCCCGCGGGTGAGGCCGAGCAGGCCGGCCTTGGAGGCGCAGTAGTTGGCCTGGCCGGGGTTGCCGGCCAGGCCGGCCACCGAGGTGACGTTGACCACCCGCCCCCAGCGCGCCCGCAGCATGGGGCGGAGGGCGGCGCGCAGGCAGCCGAAGGCCCCGCCCAGGTTGGTATCGAGCACCGAGCGCCAGTCGTCGTCGCTCAGGCGCACGACCAATCCGTCGCGGCGGATGCCGGCGTTGTTCACCAGGACGGACATGCCGCCCCAAGCCTGCTCCACCTCATCCACCAGCCTCGCGGCCTCGCGGGGGTCGGACACGTCGGCCCGCACCGCCATGGCTTCCGCGCCGCGCGCGCGCAGCAGTTCCAGGCACTCCTCCGCCGCGTCGCGGTCGGCGCGGTAGTTGATGGCGACGCGCGGGCAATCGCACGCCAGGCGCAGGGCGATACTCCGTCCGATGCCGCGCGACCCCCCGGTCACCAGGGCTATCCTCTCGCCGCCTGATTTCATCCCTTCACGTCCTCCTCTCGCTCCTTTCCGGAAGTTCGCTGCGCGTGCTCGAAAAACGTCAATTCTCGTCAGGGCCTGACCCCGGATTGGGCCAGCGCAGCAGGGCGCCGCCCCAGGTCAGCCCGGCCCCGAAGCCCACCAGGGCCACCAGGTCGCCTCCTTTGAGCGCCCCCGAAGCCGTGGCTTCCTCCAGGGCGATGGGGATGGAGGCGGCGGAGGTGTTGGCGTACTTCCCGATGTTGAGGAAGAAGCGCTCCGGGTCGAGTCCCAGGCGGCGCGCCGCCGCCTCCACGATGCGCGTGTTGGCCTGATGCGGCACGATGAGGTCGAGGCCTTCCGGGCCGATGCCGGCTCCCTCACAGAGGCCCCGCACCGTCTCGCAGACCTTGCCCACCGCGAAGCGGAAGACCTCGCCGCCCTCCATGGTCACGAAGGGGTAGAGCCCGCCCCAGCCGCCTTCCAGGAAGGGCAGCGACCCCGCGAGGCCGGCGGCGCGCCCGTCCAGCCCGCCCCGCAGGGCGGCCATCATGCGCGAGCCTCCCCCCTCGGCCTTGATGCAGTAGTCGCTCTCCCCGGCGGCCCCCAGGCGCACCCCGAGCAGCCCCTCTCCGGGCGGGCACGGCTCGAAGAGGGCGGCGCCCGCCCCGTCCCCGAAGAGCACGCAGGTGGAGCGGTCCCGCCAGTCGACGATGCGGGTGAGGGTCTCCGTCCCCACCAGCAGGGCCCGGCGGGCCAGCCCCTCCCCGAAGAACCCGCCGGCCACGGCCATGGCGTAGAGGAATCCCGAGCAGCCCGCGTTGACGTCCAGGGCCGGCCCGCGCGACCCCAGCGCCCCCTGCAGGCTGCAGGCCAGCGAGGGGACCATGCGGTCGGCGGTGGTGGTGGCCACCACCACCAGGTCGACGTCTGCGGCCGCGCGGCCCGCCCGTTGAAGCGCGGCGCGGCAGGCGTCGAGGGAGAGGCTGAGGTTGTCCTCGTCCGGGCCCGCCACCCGGCGCTCGCTGATGCCGGTGCGGGCGACAATCCACTCGTGGCTGGTTTCGAGGAAGCCCTTGAGCTCCCGGTTGTGCAGGACGTGACGGGGCAGCCCCTTCCCGCAGGCGGTGATGGCCGCGCTATTCATCTTCCCCCCCGGCCCCCCGGCCCGCGCCCTGCCCCGCCTCCCGGCGCACCCGCATGACCGCCTGGAGGGGGGCTACCGGGTCCCCCTCGGCGGCCAGGACCTCCTCCACCGTCAGCCGGCACTCCGCGTAGACCTCGTTCACGTGCTTCATGGCCTCTACGCAGAAGAGCACTTCTCCGCGCTCCCTGGTCTCGCCCGGGGCCGCGTAGGGCTCCTGCCCGGGGCCGGGGCGCAGCACCAGGACGCCCGCGAGGGGGGATTGCACTATGTCACCGCCTCCGTCCGGAGCCCCTCCGGCGGGAGCGGCGCTCTCGCCAAGCGGGCCGCGCCGCAGGACGATCTCCCGCCCGGCGTCGCGGATCTCAAGCTCCGCTAGCCCCTCGCGCCGCATCAGTTCGCCCATCCCGGCAAGGAAGTCCACTCCTATCCCCCCAGTATCCCGTCCGGCGAGCGCGTATCGTATTCCGCCGCGCGGAAGGCCTCGCTATCCACCAGTTCGAGCAGCATGGGGAGGTTGCTCTCCGCGCCGCGCACCTCCGTCTCCGCAAGGGCCCGGGATATCCGCGCCGCGGCCCCGGGCCGGGTGGGGGCCCAGGCGCAGACCTTGGCGGCCAGGGAGTCGTAGCGGCGCGTGAGCAGGGGCACCTCCGACCCCGCCGCGTCCACCCGGACGCCCGGGCCGCCCGGCAGCTCCAGCCGCGCCCGCCCCCGCATGCTCCCGCCCAGCAGGTAGAGGCGCGCCTGCACGGCGTGGCCGCGCGCTTCCGGCTCTTCCGGAAGCGATTCGCCTGAAGCCAGGCGGAGCTGCTGGCTCACCAGGTCCCAGCCGGTGACGAGCTCGGTGACGGTGTGCTCCACCTGCAGCCGCGCGTTGACCTCCAGGAAGTAGTGGCGCCCCCCTTCGAGCAGGAACTCCACCGTGGCGATGCCCACCAGGCCGCAGGCCTCGATGAAAAGGCGGGCGTCCCGCCGGAGCGCTTCCGCCTTCTCCTCGGGGAGGCGGGGCGCCGGCGTCTCCTCCACCCACTTCTGGCAGCGGCGCTGCAGGGAGCAGTCGCGGACGGGGAAGGTCACCACCCGCCCCGCGGCGTCGGCGGCCGCCTGTACCTCCAGGTGGCGCGCCCGCGCCAGGTACTTCTCCAGGTAGATGCCCTCCCGGCGGCAGGAGGCGGCTGTCTCCAGGACGGCCTGCCGCCAGGCGCCCGGCACCTCCCCCGGCCCGGCGGCGACGCGGATGCCCCGTCCCCCGCCGCCGCCCACCGGCTTGAGCACCACCGGGTAACCGGCCTCGCCGGCCAGGGCGGAGGCCTCTTCCTCGCAGCCCGCCGTGCCCAGGAACAGCGTGGGCAGGCCCGCCTCGCGGGCGGCGCGGCAGACCTCGCTCTTGTCGTCCAGCCTCTCCATCACCGCGGGGGAGGGGCCCACGAAACCCACCCCCATCTCCCCGCAGAGCCGGGCGAAGCCGGCGTCCTCGGAGAGGAAGCCGTAGCCCGGGTGGATGGCGTCGGCGCCGCAGGCCGCCGCGGCGTTGAGCAGCTCGTAGGAGTTCAGATAGCTTCCCTCGGCCTCCGCCGGGCCCACGCAGACGACCCGGTCGGCCAGGGCGGGCGGGTGCGCCGCGTCCACGGCGGAACAGGCCAGCACCCCCTCCACCTCCAACTCGCGCAGGGAGCGGAGGACGCGCAGGGCCACCTCCCCCCGGTTGGCCACCATCACCCGCTTGAACAAGCCCTCACTCCCCCCCTCGCAGGAGATCGCAGGCGTGGAGGGCGCGCAGGCCCGGGTGGTCCCGCCTGGCCATGCGGCCGACGACCCGGCCCGGCCCCACCTCCGCCTGCGAACGCACGCCGCGCCGCACCAGCTCGGCCTGGAGCTCGCACCAGCGCACCGGGGCGGTCATCCCCCCCGCCAGGCAGCGGGCGGCCTCCCTCCCGTCGCCCACCAACCGGGCGGTGTAACCCGAAAGGAAGGGGAGCGCGGGGTCCCTCATCCCCAGCTTCTCGATGAACCCCTCCACCTCCGCCTGCGCCCCGCGCATGGCCGGGGTGTGGAAGGGCCCAGATACCCCCAGGGGTATGACGCGGACGCCGCGACGCGCGGCCTCCTCCCTCACCCGGTCGAGGCCGGCACGGCTGCCCGCCACCACCACCTGGTCGGAGGCGTTGTGGTTGGCCACGCACACTTCGCCGTCTGCGCGGCAGGCGGCGAGCATCTCGCAGGCGTCTTCCGGGCCCGCGCCCACCAGCGCGGCCATGCCGCCCGGATTGGCCGCGGCAGCCTCCAGCATGGCCCTCCCGCGGACCCACACCAGCTCCAGCGCCTGCCGGGTGTCCATGCACCCCGCCGCCGCCGCCGCGCAGTACTCGCCCAGGGAGTGTCCGGCCACCGCTCCCGGCCTGACGCCGCGCTCTGCCAGCAGGGCCAGCCAGGCCAGGGAGACGGTGGCCACCCCCAGCTGGCAGAGGTCGGTGCGGGAGAGCGCCTGCCCTGCGCCCGCGAGGCACAGCTCCAACACGTCCAGCCCCGATACCTCCGCCGCCAGCGCGAAGACCCTCTCCACCGCGGGCTCATGCAGCGGGAGGTCGCCCGCCATGCCCGCGTACTGGCTCCCCTGGCCGGGGAAGACGAACGCCGTTCCCACGTCAGGACACCTCCCGGAAAAGGGCCAGGGGGTCGCCGTATCCGGCCACTTCCCCTTCACCGATGATCCACCGCTCCACCCGCCCCGGCCCCGGGGCCTCCACGCCCTCCTCGCCCAGCAGGGTGGAGACGGTGCCCAGGAGGGCGCCCCTCTCGACCACGCCGGCGGCTTCGGCCGCCGGGCTCCAGCGCCCCACGCAGTGCGAGCGCAGCAGGACCAGGCGGGCCGGGCTCGCGGCGCCCTTGCCTTCCTCGGCCCCCGCCGCGCCCCGTCCGGCCGCGGCTTCCCCGCGCAGCAACAGCGAGCCCCGGGACGAGCGGAAGGCCACCTCCGAGAGGCCGGCCCCGCACAGCTCCTCCAGCAGTTCCTCCAGCCCTGCCAGGCAGTCGTAGAGCGACACGCGTCACACCGCCCCTTCCGTAAAGAAGCCCAGGCTGCGGTAGCGCAGGCACCTCCGCTCCAGCAGGGCGGGCAGGGGGAGGGCCTCCAGCCATCCCAGGTTCTCCGTCAGCGCCCCGCGCAGCAGGCGGGCGGCGGCGCGCGGGTCGGCCGAGGCCCCGCCGGGCGGCTCGGGGACCACCCCGTCCACCAGGTCCAGTTCGCGCAGGTCGGCCGAGGTCATGCGGAGCAGGCCGGCGGCCTCGGGAGCGCGCGAGGCGTCCCTCCAGAGGATGGAGGCGCACCCTTCCGGGCTGATCACCGAGAAGGTGGCGTTTGCGAGCATCAGCACCACGTCGCCCATCCCCAGGGCCAGCGCGCCCCCGCTGCCCCCCTCGCCGACGTAGGCCACCAGCACCGGCGCGCGCAGCGAGGCCAGGGCGGCGAGGTTGCGCGAGATGGTCCAGGCCTGCCCCTCCTCCTCCGCCTCCATCCCCGGATAGGCGCCGGGCGTGTCCACCAGCAGCAGCAGGGGCAGGGAGAGCCGGGCGGCCAGGGAGAAGAGCCGCTGCGACTTGCGGAAGCCGGCCGGACCGGGCATGCCGAAGTTACAGCCGGCGCGCCCCGCGGCGCCCTTGCCCTTCTCGTGGGCGGCCACCGCCAGGCGGTAACCGTCCATGGCTGCGAGGCCGATGACGACGGAGGGGTCGTCCCGGCCACAGCGGTCGCCGCGCAGCTCGAAGAAGTAGTCGCAGGCGTGCCGGAGGTAGTCGCGCGCGGTGGGCCGCGCGGTGGCGCGCGCCTCCAGCACCCGCTCCCAGGCGGCGTCGCCCATGCCGTTCCTCCCTTCCCGTTCTCGCCTTTTACCGCTTCCGGTTCTTTAGGGATAACGGACGGGGGAAGGGGATGGTTACAGAATCCCTCGGATGCGGCCGCACCGGCGAAGGCGCGGCCCGTCGGGGGCCGTGGAGGGACCGCGGGCGGCGCCCTCAGCGGAAGCCGGGGGCGCCGCCCCTACTTGCGGCCGAAGCGCTCCTGCAGCCGCTTGAGCCTCTCCCGCTTCTCCGGCGCCACCCGCTCCCAGTCGGGGTCCCGCTCGTCCGTGTACATGCCGGTATCGGAGACGCCGCCCGGGTCGAAGGCCGCCAGGACCTTCTTCTGCCACTCGTTGAAGTCGTACGCGAGGGGCGAGATGAACTTGCGGGCCACCGGGGTGAAGGCGGCCAGGGGCACGTTGCACTGCTCGATGGCGGCCAGGGTGGTGTCGAAGCCCAGCGGGTCCAGGGACTCCCGGTGCCTCCGCAGGCGCTGGTCGTAGAAGTAGATGGTCTCGCAGTGGCCGAAGAGGTTGTTCTCGAACTGGACGATGTAGGGGTTCTCCCCCCCGTCGTCGATCATCCTCCCGTCCCGGATGTAGGACTCCTTGGGCCCCTGCATGGCGTGGGTCCAGGCGTACTGGGAGTCGCTGGCCTCGTTGCCGTCCAAGTTGGTGGCGAACATGTTGCCAAAGCGGAAGACGGTGGCGAAGATGGTGCAGCGCAGCATGTTGTTGCCCATCAGCTTGCGCACCGGCTCGATCTTTCCCATGTCCATGACGATGCCCCCCAGCCCGTCGACGATCTCGTTGAGCACCGCCTCCTGATAGGCCAGCTCGTCCGGGGAGCCGCCCACCAGCATGACCATGAAGGGGTGGGAGACGCAGGCGTTGGCCAGGTCCAGGATGGCCTGGCCCTTCTTCACCAGCTTCTGGAAGAGGTGGGGCATGATCAGCAGGATGAACTCGGTGGTGACCATGCGGGTGAAGAGGTAGCCGATCTCCGCCTCCCCCAGCTTGTAGACGGCGTCGGTGCAGGCCTGCTCGCTTCCGAAGCCGCAGTTGTAGAGGCGGCAGCAGTCGGGCAGGGCGGTGGTGGAGTCGAGGATGAGGCCCCCGCCCTCGATGAACTCCGGCCCCGGCCAGTCGAAGAGCCGCACCGCCGCCTTGGTGAAGACCCCGAAGCCCCCGAAGGCGCCGGAGGTGCCGCGCACGATGCCGCGCAGGGAGGGCCCGGGGCCGTCGCCGGTGAACCAGCCGGCGCCGGAGCCCAGCGATCCCAGGCGCAGCACCTCGCCGTTGGGCAGGACCCATTCCACCCCCAGCAGGTTGCGGGAGGAGGTGCTCATGTACAGGCTGTCGTTGCCGCAGCCGTGCATGGAGGTGGCCCCGGCCAGGGGGGAGCAGTGCGGCCCCGCCCCCACGATGTGGGTGTTGAGGCCGTGCTTGAAGGCCTCCGCCTGCAGCTCGCCGCCGCAGACGTAGGGCTCCACCACCGCGATCATGTTCTCCTCATCGATCTCCAGGATGCGGTCCATGCGCCGCAGGTCCAGGATGACCTCGTCGTCGTAGGCGGGGCCGTTGTGCGCCCCCCACCCGGTGGAGATGGCCTTGTACTTCAGGCCGTGGGCGTTGCAGGCCCGCACCACCGCCTGCACCTCCTCGGTGGAGCCGGGCAGCGTCACCGCCGCCGGGCGCTTGACCCAGAGGTCCTCGGTCATGTTGAGGAAGGGCTGCCAGGCGTAGCTGTCCAGCATGGCCGGCTCGCGGGTGACGTTGTCCCCGCCCACCGCCTCTTCCAACGCGCGGTATGCCTCCTCGGTTATCATGCCGGCACCTCCTCTCCGCCCTCCTGCTCCCCCTCGACCGAGCGCAGGACCAGTTCGGCCAGGTCATATATCTTCAGGTTGTAACCGTTCTCCGCCGCCGCGTCGCGGAAGACCCGCTCGCACCACGGGCAGGCGGTGACCAGGGCCTCCGCCCCGGTGGCCAGGGCCTCCTGCAGCCGCTCGGCCGCGGTCCAGACGGCGAAATCGGGGAAGGCGTCGATGACCCCGCCGCCCGCCCCGCAGCACCAGGACCACTCGCGGATGCGCTCCATCTCGCGCAGTTCCACCCCGGGCAGCGCCCGCAGCACGCGCCGCGGCTCCTCGTAGACGCCGCGCCTGCCGGTGCGGCTCTGGCAGCGCAGGCGCTGGCGCTTGTCCCCCTCCCACTCGGGCAGGAAGGGCTCGCCCATGCGCCCCAGGTGGCAGGGGTCGTGCCAGGTGACCACGAGGTCCTGGGCATGGCGCGGCCGGAGCTTCCCCTGCTCGATGAGGCGGTCGAGGAGCTGCACCAGGTGGACCGGCTCGGCGGAGAGCTCGATGCCCATGCGCGGGTAGAGGTGGCGGAAGGCGGCGAACCCGTCGGAGCACGGGGCGAGCAGCAGCGAGGCGCCGGAGGCCTTCACCCTGGCCTGCAGGTCCTCGGCGAAGTTGCGGGCCTCGCCGCGGTAGCCCAGTTCGTAGGCGCGCCCGCCGCAGCAGGACTCCTCCGCCCCGGCGATGCCCACGTCCAGCCCGGCTCCGAGCAGCAGGCGGACGGCCCCGCGCAGGGCCGGCCAGAGTTCCCGGTCGTAGGAGAAACGGCACCCGGCGTGGAGCATCACGTCCACCTTCTCCCGGTTGATGTCCTTCAATCCCAGGCCTTCCGCCCAGGCCCCCCGCTCGGCCTTGGGCTCGCCGAGCATGTTGTTCTCCTGCTTCAAGGCGTCGATCACCGCCATGTGCTCCAGCAGCAGCTGGCCGTCCTCCACGCACTTGCCCCGCATCTCCAGCAGCACCTCGGTCAAGTCGATGATCTCCCGGTAGGTCTTGCAGGTGACGTCGCAGGCCCCGCAGAGCTGGCAGGAGTAGATGACCTCGGAGACCCTCTCGGTGAGCTGGCTGCGGCCCTCGGTGATGGAGAGGCCCATGTTCATGCGGCCGGAGCCGGAGAAGGAGTGGAAGTTGAAGCGGTTGATGGAGGGGCAGTTGCGGGAGAAGCGGGAGCTGCGCATCTGGTTGAAGGGGATCCACTTGCAGGAAGAACAGCGCATGCAGGCGGCCATGTCCTCGCGGTAGTCCTCGAGCGCCATGTCACTCACCTCCCCCGCTGCCGATGAAGCAGAGCTTGCCCCGGTTGAGCACGCCGTCGGGGTCGAAGACCTTCTTCAGCTCGCGCAGGGCGTAGACGGTGTCGGGGCAGCGGTCGTAGGCCGGCCCGGTCCAGGGCTCGTGGGGGCGGGAGAAGAAGGCCCCCGCCTCCGCCAGGGACGCCGCGGCGTCCCGCGCCAGCGCGCCCGCCCGCGCCGCGCCCTCTTCATCTGACGGGTTGTAGAAAATCTGGAACTCCAGGTGGCAGGAGCTCCCCTGGCGGATGGGCTGGACGTAGAGGCCCAGGTCCTCTTCGGGGAAGCCGTGCCGCGCGGCCGCCTCCCCCATCGCGGCGGTGAAGGCGGGCACGCGGTCCAGGGTGGTGAGGAAGAAGACCTCCCGGCAGCCGCCCAGCGGGCGCAGCTTCCACCAGGCCTCGCCGCTGTCCGCGCCGGGACCCTCCAGTTCCCGGGCCAGGCGGGACGCGTCGATGCCGGGAAGCTCCCGCGACGGGGCCAGTCCCGCGGCGCGGGCGGCGGCGCCCAGGTCCTTCTCCTGGTAGGCCAGCCTGCGCTCCGGCAGGTAGCCGGAGAGCCCCGACACGGCGTAGATCAGCGTGTAGGGGGCCTGGCGCGCGGCGCAGGCGGCGACGTCCTCCCGGCTCCCGCCCGCCAGCGCGGCCAGGGAGCGCGGGCCGAGGACCAGCAGCTCGTCGCCCAGCCGCCGCTTGCAGGCCTCCCGGATGAAGCCCCGGAGTCCCTCGAATCCCTCCGCGGCGATGAAGTAGAAACGGCGGATGGAGGGCTTGAGCTCCAGCTTGACCGTCCCCCAGGTGACCAGCCCCAGGGTGCCCTGCGACCCCTGCACCAGCTTGCCCAGGTCGGAAGAGGCGGGGCCCATGGGGTTCTTCTGGGCGTTGCCCAGCGCCCACTGGTCCTCCAGCGTGCCCGGCCCGGCGGCCGACCCGGTGCGGAAGACGTCGCCGGTGCCGAAGATCACCTCCATGCAGAGCAGGGGGTCGGTGGAATCCCAGTGGTACTTGGGGATAAGGAAGGGCTCGCGCTCCAGGCAGCTGGCCAGCACCGATTTGCCGGGGCGGGGAGCCAGCGGGGAGAGCACGCGCAGGCCCTCCCCTTCCGCCGCGGCGCGCAGGGCGGGGAAGGTCACCCCGGGCTCCACCAGGGCCACGCGGTTGCGCCGGTCCAGGCGGACGATGCGGTCCATGCCCGAGAAGTCGACCACCACCCCCGGCGCGGCGGGGACGGAGCCGCCCTTGCGGTGGGGGGCTGCGGAGGAGACCGGCACCAGGTTGAGGCCCTCGGCGCGGGCCAGCCCGACCAGCGGCGGCAGCTGCTCGGCCGCGGAGGGGCGGACCACGCAGAGGGGCTCGCCGGCGGCGCCGTCCCAGGCGGCCCGGGCGTGCGCCGCGAGGGACGCGGCGTCGGTGGACAGGGCATCCGTTCCCAGCAGTCCTTCCAGCCGGTCCAGGACCTTCTTCTCCAGCGACTTACTCATGGGCGCACCCCCCCGCCTCGTAGCGGCTCGCATAGGGGGCGGAGCGGGCGCAGCCGGGCTCCGAGGAGAGCGCCTTCACCAGGCGCGCCTGCATCAGCGCGACCAGGCGCCGCCGCACCGCGGGCAGGCTCAGGAGCTTCGCCTGCAGGCGGGTCATGGCCTCGTTCACCGCCAGGCGCAGGGCCAGCCCCGACCACTTCTCCACCGCGGAGTTGATCCTGGCGATGGTCTCCTCGCTCGCCCCGTCCAGGCGCATCAGGACGTCCTCGAAGTCCAGGCCCAGTTCGCCCATGGCCCCCTCCAGGGCATCGCCCAGCATGGCGGAGGCCATGTCCCCCAATCCGTACTTGTAGTTCAAGCGCATGAAGGCGAAAGCCCGCCTCGTATCCAGGCTCATGTGGCACTCCCTTCCTCCGTCCGGCGGCGCTGCCGGAAGTCCTTTAAGTATCTCCTTCCCATGCCGTCCCGGCCGACCAGCACGTCGGCGGCGAGGACGGCCTGCACGATGCCGGGCTCCAGCGGGTTGACGATGGCCGCGGTGAGCCCGGCCTCCACCGCCATGGCCAGGAAGGCGGCGTTGAGCAGGTTGCGGGTGGGCATGCCGAAGCTTACGTTGGACGCGCCCAGCACCGTTCCCGCCCCCAGCTCAGCGGCTGCGCGGATGCACTCCAGGGTGAGGCGGGCCGACCCCGTCTCGGTGGCCACCGGCAGGGTGAGGAAGTCGATGAGGACGCGTCCCGGTTCGATACCGTACCTCCCCGCCCGCTCGACGATGCGGCGGGCGATGTCCAGGCGGCCTCGCGCGTCGGCGGGTATGCCGGCGCGGTCCTTGGCCATGCCGATGACCACGGCGCGGCGTTCGGCGGCGGCCGGCAGCACCGTCTCCAGGCTGTCGTCGTCGCCGGTGACCGAGTTGACCAGGCTGCCCTCGGGCAGGACGGCCAGGGCGGCGCTCAGGGCGGCGGGGTCGGAGGAGTCGGCGCACACCGCCAGTCCGGTGACTCGGTGCACCTCCAGTGCCAGCCGCGGCAGCAGTTCCGCCTCGTCCACCCCCGGCGCGCCGACGTTGACGTCGATGACGTCCGCGCCCGCCTGCGCCTGGGCCGAGGCCTCCGCCAGGGCCATCTCCAGGCCGCCCCCGGCCAGCTCCGCCGCCAGCTTCGGCCTCCCGGTGGGATTGATCCTTTCCCCGATGATGATGGTATGCCCGTCCGCCTCCATAACCTCCCTACCTCCGTTCCACGATTTGGGGTCAGGCCCCAAATTCAGTTTTTCCGCCTCCAACGGCATGGATGACCCGCTTCACGTCTGGAAAGTGAAATTTGGGGCCTGCTCTGGAAATGCGACGTTTTCATCCTTCCGTGGTGCCGCGTGGCGCGGCATGAACGACTGACCCCAAATTCAGTTCAGGCGTACTGCTCGGCCAGGCGCAGAGCCTCGCCCGGGTCCCTGCCCCAGGCGTCGGCGCCGGCGAACTCCATCACCTGCTGGTTGACCGGACCGCCCCCGATGACGATCTTGACCCGGTCCCGCAGGCCGGCGGCTGCGAAGGCCTCCACCGTCTGCTTCATGGAGTCGAAGGCGATGGTCAGCAGGCCCGACAGCCCCACCAGCTTCGCCCCGGTCTCCTTGGCCTTGTCCACGAAGACCGCGGGCGGCTGGTCCACGCCGACGTCGTGCACCTCGTAACCGTTGCAGCGGAGCATGGTGATGACGATGTTCTTGCCGATGTCGTGCACGTCGCCCTGGACCGTCCCCATGACCACGACGCCCTTGGTCTCCACCGACTCCCCCTTGAGGTGCGGTTCGATGAGGGCCACCGCCCCCTTGAAGATCTCTCCCGACATGATCAGGTCGGGCAGGAAGTACTCCTTGGCCTCGAAGCGCTGCCCCACCACGGCGATGCCCTCCTGCAGCCGCGCCAGCAGGTCCAGGGGAGCGGCTCCCCCGTCCAGCTCCTCTCTCACCGCCTTGAGGGCGGCCTCCTCGTCGAGGTCGGCGATGAGCGCAGAGATGTCCTTTCCCATGGTCCCTTACTCCTTTCCGCTGAAGTCCTTAACGAACCTGACCGCGTCCATGGCGTCGTTGCTCCAGGCGTCCGCCCCCGCGTACTCGCAGAGGCGCCCGGAGGCGGCGCCGCCTCCCAGCATTATCCTCACCCGCCCGCGCAGGCCGGCCCGCTCGAGCTCGGAAACCGTCTCCAGGATGGGCTCGTAAGCCACGGTGAGCAGCACGCTCATGCCCACCACCGCCGCGCCCGACTCCTCCACCGCCCGCACGAAGCGCGCGGGGGCGACGCTCACCCCCAGGTCGAGCACCTTATAGCCCGAGCAGAGCAGGAGCATGGTGACGATGTCCTTGCCGATGTCGTGCACGTCGCCCAGGGGCGCCCCCATGATCACCGGGACCTCCTCCCCCGTCCCCCCGGGCACGAAGCCGCCGGATCCCTCCAATAAGGACATCACTTCCTTGAAGATCTCTCCCGACATGATCAGGGCGCTCAGGTAATACTCCCGGCGTTCGTACTTCTCCCCCACCACCTCCATGCCCCGGCGGCAGACGTCGATGATCCCCAGGGGCTCCGCGCCCGCCGCGAGCATGCGCCGGACCGTCCCGAGGACCCGCTCCTCCTCCAGGTCGACCATGGCCTCGAGCAACGCGTCTTCCAAGCGCATCTCCCCTCCCCCTTCAGGTGGTCCTCTTCAGGGAGCCGAAACTGAAACGGTCGCCGCGCAGCAGCAGCCAGCCCCAGATCACCCGCAGGTCCCGGGCCGCGTAGATCAGCTGCTCCAGGCAGAAGGCCGGCGCCCCGGCCCGGCTGTCCAGCAGCCCCGCCTCCCGCTCGCCCAGGACGGTGGCGGTGAGGGCGAGGTCGGAGCGGACCGGCGCGTACTTCGGGCGCCGGGCGAAGATCTCCGGGACGGTCTCGTGGCCCAGCTCCGCCTCCAGCAGCGGCTGGGTGTGGTCGTAGAGCATGTACTTGCGGTCGAAGACCAGGGGCTCGCCGCCGCCCTCCAGCACCCTCTCCAGGTAGATGACCCGCCTGCCCCGCTTGACCCCCAGCTTCTGCGCCGGCACCTTTCCCGCCGGGACCAGCTTCACCCCCAGCAGGCGCACGCGGGAATCGGCGCCCTGGGCCCGCATCTCCTCGTGGAAGTCGGGGATGAAGAAGAGGCCGCCCTCGGTGCGGGGGTTGACCACGAAGGTGCCGCGCCCCTGCTCGCTGCGGAGCAGCCCCCCTTCGATGAGCAGCGAGATGGCGCGGCGCACGGTCATGCGCGAGAGCCCGAAGGCCTCGCCCAGTTCGTGCTCGGAAGGGATGCGCTCGCCCGGCCGCAGCCTCCCCTTGAGGATGCCCTCCTCGATGAGCTGGCCCAGCTGGACGTAGGCGGGGACGTAGGAGGCCTCGTCGATGCCGCCCAGCTCCCGCAGCGCCGTCCCCGCCGCCTGTCTGCCTTCTCCCATCCTCCGCCCGCCTTCCTCCTGCCTTGACAACCGCCGCTGATTTGTATATATGTATATACAAGTTATAGCAACGGGAGGCTAGGCTGTCAAGCCGGGGAAGGGGAGGATGAACATGACCGTGATGACCTCGAGGGAACGGATCGATACGGCGGTCCGGCTGGGCAAGCCGGACCGCGTGCCGGTGGCGCCCATGATGGACGTCTTCGCCGCCCGCTATTCCGGAGTCACCCAGCACGACATGATCTTCGACATCCGCCAGTCCGACCGGGCCTTCACCCAGGTCCACCGGGAGCTGGGGCCCATCGACGGCTTCAACATGTCCAACGCCGGCCTGGGCGGCCTGGTCAACGCCCTGGCCATCGTCCCCCCTATCATCCCCGGCGTGGACGGGGTGGACGAGAACGCCCTCTGGCAGTTCGTGGAGAAGACGGTGATGGACGGGGAGGAATACCCCGCCCTGGCCGCGAACCCGGATGTCTTCATGCGCGACAAGGCCATCGCCAACCGCCCCGACCTCAAGGGCAAGGCCGACTTCTATTTCTTCAAGGTGAAGGGGCAGCTGGGCGTCTTCAGGGTGCTGCTCTCCTGCCGCAGCTGGCGCAAGCGCGGAGTAGAGCCCATGGTGGGGGCGAACATCATCCTCTTCCCCCTGGAGACCATCTCCACCATGCTCCGCTCCTACACCGACTTCGTCACCGACCTCTACCGCCACGGCCCCGAGTTGAAGAAGGCCGCCCGGGCCATGCTGGAGACCTGGTTCCCCAAGTGCCTGGCGGGCCCGAAGATCTCCGGGGTGAGGCGCGCCTTCATCGGGCTCACCCGCACCAGCGCCTCCCTGATGTCGCCCCGGCAGTTCGAGGAGTTCGCCCTGGAGGACCTGCTCTACCTGTGCCGCTACCTCCTCGACCACGACGTCACCCCCCTGCTCCACCTGGACAACGACTGGACCCCCTTCCTGCACTACTTCAAGGAACTGCCCCGCGGCAGGTGCATCTGCAACCTCGACTCCGCCACCGACATCTTCGCCGCCAAGGAGATCCTGGACGGCCACATGTGCATCATGGGGGACGTGCCGGCCACCCTGCTCAAACTGGCGGAGCCGGCGGAGGTGGAGGCCTACTGCGAGCGCCTCATCCGAGAGGTCGGGGCGGACGGGGGGTTCATCCTCGCCTCCGGCTGCGACATCCCCATCGACGCCAAGCCGGAGAACGTCCGGGCCATGCTGCAATCCGTCGGAAAGTTCAATCCCTAGGCAGGAAAGGACGGCCATGAAAGCCAAGGAGAGGATAGACACCGCGATACGCCTGGGCAAGCCCGACCGCATACCGGTGGTGCCCATGATCGACAGCTTCGCGGCACGCTATGCCGGCGTGACCCAGCACGACATGCTCTTCAACATCTTCCGCTCCGACCGCGCCTTCCTGCGCGTCCACCGCGAGCTGGGCCCCATCGACGGCTTCAACTACTCCAACGCCGGGCTGGCCCGGCTGATGGACTCCCTCTCCATCATCCCCCCCATCTGGCCCGGGGTGGGCGGGGTGGACGAGAACGCCCTCTGGCAGTTCGTGGAGAAGACGGTGATTAAGCCGGAGGACTACCCCGCCCTGGCCGCGAAACCCGGGGCCTTCATGCGCGACAAGGCCATCGAGCTGCGCTCCGAGCTCAAGGGCCTGTGCGGCTTCTACCTCTACAAGGCCCTGGGCTTCCTCGACGGCCTCAAGGTGATGCTCTCCTGCCGGATCTGGCGGATGCGGGGCATCGAGCCCATGGTGGGGGCGAACAACATCCTCTTCCCCCTGGAGCAGATCTCCACCCAGCTCCGCTCCTACTCCGACTTCGTCACCGACCTCTACCGCCACGGGGAGGACCTCAAGCGGGCCGCCCACGCCATGCTCAAGACCTGGTTCCCGCTCTGCCTGGCCGGGCCTTACATCTCCGGGGTGCGGCGCGCCCTCATCGGCATGACGCGCACCAGCGCCACCCTGATGTCGCCCCGGCAGTTCGAGGAGTTCGCCCTGCCCGACCTGGAGGAGCTGTGCGCCTACCTCATCCGGCACGGCATCACCCCGGTGCTCCACCTGGACAACGAGTGGACCGCCTTCTTCCCCTTCTTCCGCCGCCTGCCCCGGGCGAAATGCGTCCTCAACCTGGACGGCTCCTCCGACATCTTCGCCGCCAAGGAGGTGCTGGGCGACCACATGTGCATCATGGGGGACGTGCCGGCCACCCTGCTCAAGCTGTCGGAGCCGGAGGAGGTGGAGGCATACTGCGAGCGCCTCATCCGAGAGGTCGGGGCGGACGGGGGGTTCATCCTCTCCTCCGGCTGCGACATCCCCATCGACGCCAAGCCGGAGAACGTCCGGGCCATGCTACAATCGGTGCATAAGTTCAAATATTAGAGGGGCGCCGGGCTCGGGAGCCCGGGACGCCGCGGGAAGAAGGGGGAGGCCGTGTTCTTTCGCAAGACCAAGTGGAGATTCTTCCTCTACGCGCTGCCCTTCTGGCAGCCGCTGACGGACAGGTGGGCCTCCGTCACCAACTGGCCCATCGTCGGCAAGGCCTCACAGTACCTGCACAACGACGAGCACTACGACGTGACCTTCATCCCCGTGAACCAGGACATCGAACAGGACCCCTCCACCGTCCTGCCCCGCCAGGTGGCGGAGGAGATGTGCCGCCGCGCCGCCCACCGGGTCATCCTGCCCATCTGCCTCTGCCGGGTGGGATGCCGCTGCCAGGACCACCCCATGGAGATCGGCTGCATCTTCATGGGCGAGAGCGCCAAGCAGATCGACCCCAGCATGGGCCGGGCGGTCTCGGTGGAGGAAGCCATGGAGCACATCGACCGGGCCATCCGGTCCGGCCTGGTGCTGCAGATCGGGCGGGTGGACGCCGACCCCTTCATGCTGGGCATCAAGCCCCGCGACCGCGACCGCTTCCTCACCCTCTGCTTCTGCTGCCCCTGCTGCTGCGTGGCCATGCGCAACATGCCCCGCTGGGCGCCGGAGTTCAAGGCGCGCATGCACGCCCTGGAGGGATTGAGCATCGAGGTGACCGACGATTGCAACGGCTGCGGCCGCTGCGTCGACGCCTGCTTCGCCGGGGCCATCTCCATCGAGGGGAAACGGGCAGTCATCAGCGACGCCTGCAAGGGGTGCGGCATCTGCGCCTCCACCTGCCCCCGCCACGCCGTGGTCGTCCGGGTGGAGGACGGCAACCGCATGCTCGAGGAGGCCTTCCGCCGCATCGAGCGCTACGCCGACGTCACCTGAGCTTGCGCCCGCCTCCCTCCGTGCCCCCTTGAACCCGGCGGGCACGACCCCGCAGGCGGGCTGGGAGGGATCCTGCGGGGCGCCGGTCCCGGCCCCTCCTGGGCCGGTGCGGCCCGATGGCGTTATAATGCTGGTAGCCGGAGCAGGGCAGGAGCAGGAAGGACAGGGCATGGAAGGGCAGCAGGTGAGTCAGGAGCCGGCGCCGCAGGCGCAGGATGGGGTGAGCGGGAAGAAGGTGGCGCTCATCTTCTTCCTCATCTTTTTGGGCCTACTGGCCATCGCGGGCGCGGCCTTCGGCATCTATGTCTGGCGCTTCAACGCCGCCATAAACGACATCTCCATCGAGCCCGTCGACCTCCTGCAGCTGCCGGACGGCGCCTACTTCGGCAACCGGAGCGTCTTCCACGTGGAGGTCTCGGTTAGCGTCGTGGTCAAGGCCCACCAGATCGTGGCCATCGACGTGCTGGACGCGGGGTCCACGGGCAACGGCGGCCAGGGCAAGGAGAACCTGGACCTGCTCATCTCGCGGATCATCGAGTCGCAGGACGTCCGGGTGGACACGGTCAGCGGGGCCACCGCCACCCAGAAGGTCTTCTTGAAGTCAGTGGAGGGGGCCCTGACCCGCGGGGACTGACGGACGGGGCGCCCGCCCGGAGAAACCCCGCCCGGACGGAGGGGGTGAGCCCGCTGAACGGGGCAGTCGTTTACTGCGGCAGGCACGACAGCTTGAGAAAGCTGGCCGAGGGCATCGCCGGCGGCCTGGCGGAGTCGGGTTACGTCGTATCCTTGATGGAGGCGGAGTCGGTGGAGCACCTCGACCCCGACCTGGTCTTCCTGGTGGTGGGCTCCCCCGCCCGCGCCGGCAGGGCGGCGAGGGCCCCCTCGAGGCTCATCAAGCGCCGGATGGGCGGGGGGTGGGCGGGCAAGCCCTATGCCGTCTTCGCTACGGGCATCCGGGACGGGGGCGGCGAGCCGCAGTCCAAGGGGGCCGACCAGCTCCACCGGCTGCTGCGGGAGCGCGGCCTGCTCCCGCTGGCGGAACCCTTCAAGGCCTGCGTACAGGCGGCGAAGGGGCCGCTGGAGGAGGGCGAGTTCGAGCGTGCCGTCCAGTTCGGCAGGGACCTCGCCGCCGCCCTGCGCCGCTGACCCCGCCGCCGCCGGACCGGCCCCGCTTCTTCCTGGGGCCCTTTCGCCGAGGGTTGACAACCGCCGCGAGTGTCCTATCATAGATTACAAAAGTGTCTGACATTCAGACATATTTATTTGCCGAATATCCACCATATTCGCAGCAGCCCGCAGCCGTTTCACCGCACCGGACAGCACACATCCACCAGGCGAGTACGCTCGGAGAGGCGGTGAGAGAGTGGCCGTAGGGGAGATCCTCCGCATCGACCGGGCCCCCTCCATGCCCGACCTGGTGGCCGGGCGCATCCGGGACATGATCGCCTCCGGAGCCCTTGAGCCCGGCGACTGCATCCCCCCCCAGACCGCGCTGGCCGGACAGATGGAGGTGAGCCGCGCCAGCGTGCGCGAGGGGCTCAGGTCCCTGGAGGCGGGGGGGTACATCCAGAGGCTGCCCAACGGCAGGTACCGCGTCACCGCCCTCACCGGGGGCCGGCTGCCCAACCCCCTCCTGGCGGTGCTCAGGTCGGACCCTTCGCTGGTGTGGGACCTGCTGGAGGCGGCGGAGGTGATGGTGGTGGAGGCGGTGCGCCTGGCGGCGGTGCGCGCCGGCGGAGAGAGCATCCGGAAGATGGGGGAGACGGTGCGGCAGATGGAGGAGTGCAGCCGCAGCCGCCGCCGCTTCGTGCGCGAGTTCATCCGCGTTTACTCCAATTTCTACGAGGCGCTGGCCGGCGCCACCGGCAACGTCGTCTACCTCCACCTGGGCCACGCCTTCCTGGAGGTGCTGGCGGAGGCCCTGCCCTACCCGGACAAGCTCTTCCTGGTGCAGGCCGACATCTCCACCGTGCTCTACCGCCAGCACCTGGACATCTGGGAGGCCCTGCGGGACGGCGACCCGGGAGCGGCCGCGGCCGCCTTCCGGCGCCACCTGGGCTTCATCGAGGAGAAACTGCGGATGATCCTGGGGGCGGATGAAGGCCGGAACGCGAAGCCGGCCCTGGACCAAGGGGGTGGATGATGGGTTACGCGGACGTCTTTCCGCGGCTTTCAGCCGGGGTGTCCCAGGCCGACCTGGCCCTGGCCCGGGCCTTGCGGGACTGGGGGGAGAACGAGGTGGCGGGCAAGCGCCTGGAGTTGAAGGAGGACTACGAAGGGCTGCTCAAGCCGGCCATGCGCAAGCTCTTCTGGGATATCGGCATGCAGAAGATCGCCTGGCCGGAGCGGCTCGACGGGGGCGGCCAGGACACGCCGGACCTGGCCCCGACCATGGCGACGGCCCTGGAGGAGATCGGCCGCGCCGACACCGGCATCGCCTGCCTGCTCGCCGTCGACCTCGCCTTGAGCGCGGCGGTGGCCATGCCCCCGGGTCCGCCCGGGGCCCTGCTGGAGAGGATGGCCGGCGATTTCTGCCGGTCCGGCAGGGCGGTCGTCGTCTCGCTGGTCCTTCCGGCCCTGGGGGGCAGGGCCGCCGGCAGCCTGGGCGAGTACCGCGGCAAGACCGTCCCCCTGGCCAGGCCGGAGGGCGGAGGGTGGGCCGTGGACGCGCGGGGCCTGCGCCCCTTCAACTCCGGGGCCGACGCCGACTTCTTCTGCGTGGCCTGTTCCGCCGCCGAAGGCGAATCCCCCCTGCTGCTGATGGTCCCCGGCGACGCGGCGGGCCTCAAGCGCGGGGCGGAGTTCAAGAAGACCGGGCTGGCCGCCAGCCGCAATGCCGACATAGACCTCGAGAACGTGAAGGTACCGGCGGAGCAGGTGCTGCTGCGGGGGGAAGCGGCCTGGCGCGGGCTCCTCTCCTGGCTGTGCCTGGGGATGAGCGCCACCTGCACCGGCGCCCTGCTGGCCGCCTACGAGATCATCCGGGAATGGGGGGACACCCGGGTGATCAAGGGGCGGGGGTGCGCCTTCCGGGACAACCCCCTGACCGCCTCGCTGATGGCGGAGATCGCCACCACCGCGACGGTGGCGCGCCTGCTCACCGGCTCGCTGTCCCAGCTGCTGGCCGAGCCTTCCGTCCACGGGGACGCCGGCTCCGAGAGGGTCTGGGCGGCCGCCTGGGGCGTTTTCAACCGGGTGAGCGCCTCGGCGGAACAGGCCATCGACAACACCATGGAGCTGATGGCCTCGGCCGGCTACGCCAAGGAGTGGCAGCTGGAAAGGTACTGGCGCGACGTCAAGACCGTCGCGGTCAGCATGGGCAGCCGTGAGCTGGGCAAGATGGACCTGGCCCGCTGGTTCTACGGGGCCCGGCCGCTGGGAGGAGGTGGAGGGGAATGAGGCTGCGCACCATCGACGATATCACCCGGCCGCGGGAGTACCTCTCCCCCCTGGACGAGTACCTGGGGGGGATCATCCGCAAGTGGGCCGACACGGAGGTCATCCCCCACCGGCGCCGTTACGACGAGGACTGGAAGGACCACGAGCTCATCGAGCCCGCCTTCCGCAAGCTGATGGGGGAGATGGGCCTGCAGCGCCTGCTCTTCCCCGAGGACCTGGGGGGCTGGGGCATGGGCCACTCGGACTACCTGGGCACCGGGGCCTACCGCATGTTCGAGGAGGTCGCCCGGGCGGACTCGGCCATGGCCGTCGCCTTCGGCGTGGTCTTCTGGCCGCTGGTGATGATCTGCAACGAGCCCCACGTCAACCGGCGGCTGTGCGAGGAGTTCGCCCCCCTCTTCTGCTCCACCACCGAGGCGGTCTTCGCCGCCAACGCCATGACCGAGCCGCAAGGGGGGGCGGACATCGAGAACGTGGAGGTCCTCGGCGGCTCCACCATCCAGACCACCGCGGTGAGGGACGGGGACGAGTGGGTGATCAACGGCCACAAGCTCTGGCCCACCAACTCGGGCGGCGTCTCCAGCCTCTTCTCGGTCATCTGCACCACCGATCCCGGCGTCAACGACCCCGCCAACTTCGCCTTCATCTTCGTCCCGGCAGGCCTGCCCGGGGTGACCCAGGGCGGGCCCTACGAGAAGGCGGGCATGGCCGCGGACAAGAACGGCGACATCTGGTTCGAGAACGTGCGGGTGCCCTCCTGGTACCGCGCCTTCGGGCCGGGGCTGGACTTCGAGTACTTCAAGGAGGTGGTGGCCCTGGGCAACATGGGCTCCGTCGCCTTCGTCTCCGGCGCCATGATCAACGTCTACGAGCGGCTCTACGACTTCGTCACCGAGCACAGCTTCGGGAAGAGGGCCTTAAAGGAGCACGACGCGGTGGCCGGGGTGCTGGCGGACTTCGCCGCCTCCCTGGAGGTCATCCGCATCGTCGGCTACCAGCTGGCGCGGATGATGGACCGCCCGGACGTCTACGGTCCGCGCTGGGCGGCGGAGAACGTGGCCAAGGGGCGCGCCTACAAGTACTTCGCCTGCGACCGCGCCATGACCGAGATCGGCCGGGTGCTCAACCTGATGGAATCGCTGGGGGCGGACCGCGACTCCGACGTCGAGAAGCACTGGCGCGACCTGAAGATCGTCCAGCTGTGGATGGGCGGCAAGCAGCTCTGCCAGATGGAAGTGGCCCGCTGGTTCTTCGAGTGCGAGACCCTCTAGGCGGTGATGCGGCCATGCAGGAGACGACCAGGCAGGCCGGCATGGTGGACGCCGCCAACCGCGTCGCCCGCGAGCTGCTCCGGACCCCGCGCTTCAAGGAGGGCCTCAAGATGGTGCTCGACTCGCTGGACCCGGAGTCCGCGCCGGAGCTGGTGCGCACGCTGGTCTGGGAGGATACCGACGTCTTCCTCTCCCTGGCCGGCTCGCTGCCCCGGCTCCTGAACATCTTCTTTTACGCCTTGAAGGAGCTGGCGGAGCAGCTGGGCAGCTTCCCCCCGGAGATGCTCTCCGGCTTCCTGGCCGGGGCCGTGGAGGGCCTGGAGGGAGAGGCGCTGGGGGAGGCGCTGGGGAGCGCGGCGCGTCTCCTCGCCCGGGTGTCGGAGGCGTCCGGCGAGAGGGTGCCCCGGAGCGCCGGGGAACTCGCCCGCTCGGCGGGCCGGGGCTTCGCCGGGGCCCGCCATCCCGGCGGGCAGGCCGAGGAGCCCTCCCCGGCCGCGGCTGCGCTGGCCGCCGTGAGCCGGGCGGTCAAGGCCGCGGCGGCGGCGGCCGCGGTGGAGGGCTCTCCCGCCCGCCGGGCCCTGAAGGCCTGCGCGGAGGACCTGGCCGGGGCCGTGCGGGAGCACCCGGAACTGGTCCGGGAGGCGGCCCCCGTCCTCGAGGCCCTGCGCGCCGCGGGCTGGGGGGTGGCGTGATGGAGAAGACGGTGCCGGCCGCGGGCGCGGAGACCTCCGGAGCCCTGCCGCGGGTGATGCGGGAGCTCATCCGCACCCCCGTGTTCCGGGAGCTGCTCAAGCTGAACCTGCGGGAGGCGCCCCACGGCAGCGCCGCGGAGCTGGCGCGGGTCCTCGTCTTCGAGGACGTAGACATCTTCCTGAGCCTGTTCGGCTCATCCCCCCAGGCCGTCAACTCCGCAAGCGAGTTCCTGCTGGAGCTGGCGCGGCAGCTCGAGAGCTTTCCCCCGGAAGTGCTGCGCGCATTCATCCGGCGCATGGGCGCCAAGGTCGAGGTGGAAGCCGTCAAGGCCCTGCCGGGGGCCGTCTCGCCCCTCTTCGACGCCCTGCTCTGGAGCGATGCAGCCGCGGTGCAGGGCCTGCGCGACCTGCTGGCGGCGGCGGCCAACGCTGCCCTCTGGGGCGGCGCGGACGTCCTCAAGCGCCTGGAGGAGGCCCCGGCCGGCGGCGGGCGTCGGCCCGGGCTGGACGCCGAGGCGGTGGCCGAACTGATCAACGCGGGAGCCCGCACCTTCGGCATGGCCGCCTCCTCCCGCCCCGCCTTCCTGGCCGAGGTGGCCACCCACCTCGACCGCGAGGCCCTGCGCGCCGCGGCCGACGGGGCGCTCGACGCCGTCTCGGAGGCCGGCATCTCCGTGGTGGCGGCGTTCTCCTGGGCCCTGAAGGCGGCCTGGAAGATCATTAAAGGTAAGCTTAAGAGTTAGCTATATTGGCTGAGGGCGGTGGTCCCTGCCGGCCCGGACCCGGACGGGGACCCCACCGAGAGGAAGGCAGGTGGTGGCGTTGTCCGAGAAGGACCAGGCCCGGGAGAAGACCAAGGATTACCGGAGAGAGGTGAGGAAGGAGGTCAAGGACCTGCTGGGGCTGCTCGAGGCGGCCGAGAAGGCCCCGGCGGGAGAGGTCCTCTACGGAGGAAAGGCCGCTTTGGGGCGCGAGGCGCTCCTGGCCCTCCCCCGCCTGCTCAAGATTTACCTTCAACTTATGGTTGATGCTTCCGACTACCTGACGGGCCTGCCGGAGGAGGAGTGGAAGTCCTTGGAGGACGCCGCCCTGGCCTCGCTGGAGGAGATGCCCCTGGGGGAGGCGGTGAACGCCTATTTCCGCCTCTCGCGCAGGCTCTGGGAGGAGGACGCGGAGGCGCTGGCGGAGGCGGAGCTCGGCCTGGCCGCCGCGGCCATCGAGCGCATCGACTTCGGCAAGGTGCGCAAGGCCGTGGAGGTGAAGCTTGAGGGGCGCTACCCGGTCTACGCGGGGGTGATCGACCGCCTGGTGGGAGACCCCATCATCATCGCCAACCTGCTCACCGCCGCTCCGGCTTACGCCAACACCCTCCTCCGCCTGTTGAACAGGGTCCTGGCCGGCCTGGACCTGCCGTCGGAGATCCTGGCCTCGGCCATCTTCAACCTGCTCGAGGCCCTCGACGTCGAGGAGGCGGGGCGGGTGGCCACGGGGATCTCCCAGGTCGTCAAGTCCCTGCACGAGGGCAGCCTGGTGCTGGGCTTAAACGAGCCCCGCTTCCGCGAGGTGGCCGAGCGGCTGGTTGAGCGCTTCCTCTCCTCCGCCGACTGGCAGTCCGGCTACGAGGCGGTGGCGGCGCTCTCCGAGAACCTGGAGGTGCTCATCCGGGTCATGGCGGACTCCGCCGTCTCCCGCCCCGAGTTGATGGCGGCCGGAGCATCCTGCGCCGCCCGCTCCCTGGGCTCGCTCATCCGCGGCCTCTCCTATTCCGCCCGCCGCCTGGAGGTCCTGCCCGACGCCTTCTTCGAGACGTGGGGCCGCGCCGTCCTGGACCACGCCGAGCTTCGCGAGCTGGGCGAGCTGGTCAACTCCCTGCTGGTGGCACACAACCGCCTGGCGGACGCCAACCCGGGTATGCTGGGGGAGGCCCTGGACCGGGCCTGGAGCGGCATCGACCCGGAGGAGCTGGGCCGGGCCGCCCGGGAAGGCATGCGCCAGACCTTCGGCTGGCTGCTCAGGCAGGACCCCGCCGGGCTCTTCGAGCCGGGCGAGGCGGGGCGCCTGCTCAACGAGCTCATCGCCGCATACAACCGCTCCCCGGCCTTCTCGCCGGGCGCCTTGCGCGATTACCTGGGAAGCGTCCTGGGTCAGTTGGACCCGCAGGAGCTGGGCCGGGCCCTGGACTCCGCCGCCTCCCAGGTGGTGGAGGCGGTCACCGCCGAGCCGGCGCTGGCGAGGGTCTTGATGCGCTCCGCGCTGGGGGCGTTGTGGAAGGCGTTCAAGGGGACGGCGGGCGCGCTGCTCGCCGCCTGGAGGGGCCGGAAGGCGGGTGGTTGAGGTGGAGAAGATGCAGGGCTTGGCGAGCGTGCTCGAGAACGACTACGTGAAGAAGGCCAAGGCGGAGGGCGTCCCGGTCGTCGGCTACGCCTGCCTGGCCACGCCGCGCGAGATCTTCGACGCCGCCGGCATACTCCCCTACCGCCTCAGGGGCATGTCGGTGTCCCGCACCGAGCTGGCCGATGCCTACCTCTCCCGCTTCAACTGCGGCTTCTGCCGCTCCTGCCTGCAGCTGGCCCTGGACGGCAGCTACGGCTTCTTCGACGGGCTGCTGGAGACCAACGGCTGCGACCACCTGCGCGGCATGTTCGAGAACTGGCAGTACGCCCACCCCGAGGAGTTCTTCCACTACCTGCGCGTCCCCCACCTCACCGACGAGGAGTCTACGGACTGGTTCGCAGAAGAGCTCGGCCTCTTGAAGGAGGCGCTCGAGGACCGCTTCGGGGTGTCCATAAGCGACGCCGACCTCTCCGCGGCCATGGACCGGCAGGCCTCCATCGCCCGGAAGCTCCGGGACATCTACGAGAGCCGCTGGGGCGACCGCATCAAGGTCAGCGGCGGCGAGATCCTCCAGCTGATGGTGCTGGAGGGGTCCATGCGTCCCGCCGACTTCTCCGCGCTGCTGGACGAGTTCGCCGCGGAGCTGGAGGAGCGCCAGCCCCTGGAGTACCGGGCGCGCATCTTCATGGGCGGCTCAGCCACCGACGAGGTCGAATTGCTGACCGAGCTGGAGGCCCTGGGAGGGGTGGTGGTGGCCGACTCCTTCTGCTTCGGCGGGCGCATCTTCCGCAACGGGGAGGAGCCGGAGGGCTCCCCCCTCGAGCGGCTGGCCCGGCGCTACCTGCACAACCTGATGTGCCCGCGCATGTTCGACGACTACGCGCGGCGCAAGGCCTTCATCGACGGCCTCATCTCCGGGTCACGGGCGGACGGCGCCATCCTCTTCCACAACAAGTTCTGCGACGTGCACGGGGTGGAGAACGTCAAGCTGCGCATGGACCTGGAGAAGGAGGGGCTGCCGGTGCTCACCCTGGAGAAGGAGTACGGCGCCTCGGCGGACATCGGGAGGCTCAAGACCAGGGTGCAGGCCTTCCTGGAAAGACTGAGGAAGTGACGGCCGTGACCGACGTACTCATCAAGGAGCATCAGGGCCTCTACGACCGGGTCTATTCCCTCTTCTCCATCGTCGGCAGGCTGAAGGAGGAGATGAGCCCGGAGGAGGTGGAGGGGATGCTCAGGGTGCTTCCCCCCGACACCTACAAGGCCCTCAAGTCCATGCTGCGCCAGGACCTCCTGCCCGCCACCCTGGCCTTCATGCGCATGCTCAAGGCCTGGATGGACGAAGCGGTGCGGGCGCGGGAGGAAGGCAGGAAGGTCATCCTGGTGCCCTTCAACTTCCCCCCCGAGCTCATCCACTCCTTCGAGGGGGCCTTCCCCCTGACCAGCGAGGTCCTCTCCACCCTGGGGGTGGTGGCGCTGGAGGGCCAGGGCGAGCGCTACTGGGACTACGCCATGGGCCTGGGCCTGCCCGACCACCTCTGCTCCTCCAACACCATCGCCCTGGGGAGCATCCTCACCGGGTCCGACTTCTCGCCGGACGCCATCGTCTCCTCCGCCGCGGGCGCCTGCGACGTCAACGCCATGGTCCACGAGTTCGTCGCCCACCTGCTGGACGTCCCCCACATCATGCTGGAGAAGCCGGGGGACAGCGGCCGCCGGGGGCGGGAGCTCTTCGGCCGCTACTACCGGCGGATGGTCCGGCAGCTGGAGGAGTTCGTCGGCGAGGAGCTCGAGGCGGACAACCTGGAGGTGGTGGCGGAGAAGAGCAACCGCTGCACCGAGCTCTATTACGACCTCTGGGAACTGCGCAAACAGATCCCCTCGCCCGTGCCGGCCATCTTCGCCCTCTACACCTACGCCACCCGCTTCACCATGTGGGGGCGGGACGAGGGCATCGCCTGCCTAGAGGCCTGCGTCGACGTGGCCCGCCGCAACCTGGAGAGGGGGACCTTCCCCGCCGCCGGAGAGGTGGCCCGCCCCCTGTGGATCTACCTCCCCTACTTCTTCGACTTCGTGGGCTTCTTCGACTGGATGGAGTCGCGCAACATCGCCAACATGGGCGACGTGCTGATGTGCTGCTTCCCCTCCAGGGTGGACACCTCCTCCAAGGAGGCCATCCTCGACGGCATGTGCGAGGCGGCCTGGAACATGCCCATGACCCGCCAGATGGGCGGCGACGTCATGTCCCAGCGCTGGCTCTCGGACATCGTCTACACGGTGAAGGAGCTCAACTGCAACTGCGCCATCTACTGCGGCCACCACTCCTGCAAGCAGACCTGGAGCGTCTTCTCCCAGGTGCGCAACGAGATAACCCGCCAGGCCGGGGTGCCCACCCTGTGCCTGCAGGGGGACACCTGGATCGGGCGCACCACCCCCATCAGCGTCATCCAGGAAGAGATCGCCACCTTCGTGGACAACGTGGTGGCCGGGGGCGGCCGGCGCCGCCGGCGGAGCAGGGCGAAAGCCGCGGCCGGCGCGCCCGCGAAGCCCGGCGAGGCGGAGGCCGCCGGGGAAGAGGCGGGATGAGGAGAGCGGTGGTCGAGGTAGGGCGGCAGGCCGGCGACGGCCTCTTCAGGCGGGTGGAGAACCTGGTCAAGGTGGCGATGCGCCTGCCCGACGACTTAAGCGACGAGGAGGCCGAGGGCCTGGTCCGGGCGCTGCCGGCCGACACCGCCCGCAACATCGCGGCCATGCTCCACCCGCGCTTCCGCCCGGTTTCCATCGCCTTCATGAAGATGGTGGGGCGGTGGATGTTCGAGGGCAGCCGGGCCGGGGAGGAAGGGATGAAGGCCGTCCTCATCCCCTTCAACTTCCCGCCCGAGGTCATCCGCATCTTCCGCCGGGCCCGCCCCCTCACCTGCGAGTTCCTCACCACCGTGGGAGTGGCCATGCTGGAGGGCCAGGGCGAGCGCTACTGGGACTTCGCCATGGGGCTGGGCATCCCCGACTTCCTCTGCTCCTCCTCCACCATAGAGCTGGGATCCATCCTCTCCGGCTCCGACTTCTCCCCCGACGCCCTGGTGCAGTCGGCGCCCGGCGCCTGCGACGCCAACTCCAAGATCCACGAGTTCGTCTCCCGCTACATGGGGGTGCCCCAGTTCGTCGTCGAGAAGCCGGTGGATGGCGGGGCGCGGGGCAGGGAGCAGCACCGCCGCAGCTTCCGCCGCTTCATCCGGGACCTGGAGGAGTTCACCGGCGAGGAGCTGGACGAGGGGCACATGCGCGAAGTCCTTACGCGGGCCAACCAGGCGGCGGAGCTCTACTACGACCTCCACGAGATGCGCAAGGCCGCCCCCTGCCCGGTGCCCAACATCATCTCTCTCTACACCTACGGGGTCCGCTTCACCACCTGGGGCACCCGGGAAGCGGTGGAGATGATGCGCATGATGGTGGAGCTGGCGCGGGCGCGCCTGGAGAAGGGGGAGTACCCGGCCGCCGAGGAGGTGGCCCGCTGCATGTGGCTGTACATCGGCTACTACTACGATTTCATGGGCTTCTTCAACTGGATGGAGGAGAACGGCATCACCTACCTCAACGACATCCTCTCCCTCTGCCAGCCCCTGCGCATCGACACCACCTCCAGGGAGAGCATGCTGGACGGCCTGGCCGAGGCGGTCTTCGAGTACCCCATGACCCGCCAGATGGGAGCGGGCTCCATGTCGGAGTCGTGGGTGGAGGACATGTCCCGCTTCATCAAGGAGCTGGGGGCCAACTGCGCCGTCTACTCCGGCCACCACGCCTGCAAGCAGACCCAGAGCATCATCGGCCGGGTGCGGGAGGAGATCGTCAGGCGCACCGGGGTCCCGGTGCTCTGCCTCACCGGCGATTCGTGGATACGCAGGATGACCCCCACCGGCGTGCTGCAGGAGGAGCTGTCTTCCTTCGTGGACAACGTGGTGGCGAAGAAGAAGGCGCGCCGCCGCAAGGCGGCCGGCGTAGAGTAGAAAGGAAGGGCAGATGGCCAAGCGCTATGGAGGCATCGATGTCGGCTCCCTCTCCGCCCAGGCGGTGATCCTGGAGAACGGCTCCATCCGGTCTTATTACACCATGCCGGTGAAGCCCAACCCGCTGGACTCGGCGACCAGCGTGCTGTACCTGGCCCTGGAGGCGGGCGGCCTGGAGCCGGGCGACCTGGCCTTCACCGTCAGCACCGGCTACGGCAGGGAGCAGGTCCAGAAGGAGGGCCTCTCGCAGGCCAACGTGAGCGAGATCTCCGCCCACGGCAAGGGGGCGCACTGGCTGCTGCCGGCAGCGCACACCATCATCGATATCGGCGGGCAGGACGCCAAGGTGATCCGGGTGGACCGGGACGGCGAGCTGGTGGACTTCGTCATGAACGACAAGTGCGCGGCGGGGACCGGACGCTTCCTGGAGGTGATGGCCCGCACCCTGGGCGTCTCCCTGGAGGAACTGGGCCCCCTCTCCTTCAAGGCCCGCAACCCCATCGAGCTCTCCACCCGCTGCAGCATCTACTGCGAGACCGAGGCCCTCCACTACCTGCAGCGCGGGGTGGAATCGGCGGACATCGCCGCCAGCGTCAACCGCACCATGGCCGAGCGGGTGCTGGCCCTGGTGCGCCGGGTGGGCATGGAGAAGGAGGCCACCATGACCGGCGGGGTGGCCAAGAACGTGGCGGTGCGCAAGGAGCTGGAGCGCCTCATCGGCTCCCGGCTGCTCGAGTACGACGTCGATTCGCAGATCGTGGGGGCGCTGGGAGCGGCCCTCATCGCCAGGGAGCAGGGGGGCGGCCGATGATCACCATGGGGGTGGACGTGGGCAGCCTCTTCTCCAAGGCGGTGATCCTGCGCGACGAGGAGATGCTGGCCGGCGAGGTCCGCGAGACCACCGGCAACGTGGCGCGGGAACTGGACGGCCTCATCGCGGCGGCGCTGGACCGGGCGGGCATCGGCCCGGGGGAGGTGGAGGTCTGCGTGAGCACCGGCACCGGGGGTGACCTGGTCAAGCCGGCCGAGTTCGACGAGGACGACGTGGCCTGCCTGGCCATGGCCTGCCGCCACTTCCTGCCGGAGGTGGCGGTGGTGGTCAACATCGGCGGGCAGTCCATCGCCACGGTCCTCTCCGACGCCGAGGGAGAGGTGCTCGACTTCATGCGCAACGACAAGTGCGCCTCCGGTTCGGGGCGCTATCTCGAGGTGATGAGCGCCGCCCTGGGGGTGCCGGTGGACATGATCGACGCCACGGCCGAACGGGCGGAGCGGCGCATCTCCATCAGCTCGCAGTGCGGGGTGTTCGCGGAGAGCGAGATCGTCTCCCACGTCAACCAGGGCGAGCCGGTGCCGGACATCGTGGCCGGGCTCTGCGACTCGGTGGCCTCCATGGTCATCTCCCAGGCCATGCGCTTCGGGGGCGGCGGCGACTACACCATCACCGGCGGGGTGGCCCGCCTGAAGAGCGTGACCGGCATGATGCAGGAGAGGATGCGCGGCACCTATCACCCCTTCCCCATCGACCCCATGCTAGCCGCCGCCTTCGGGGCCGCCCTCATCGGCGGCCTGGAAGAGCTGCCCGAGTAGCTGGACGGCATGGGCCTCTTCGACGAAGCGCTGGCCGGAGTGGTGGCGTGGCGCGAGGAGCTCCGCGCCTCCGGGGAGCTGCGGGAGTTCCCCTACAGCGCCTCTTCCGGTTGGCCCCCGGGGCCGACCCTGGTGCTCAAGGAGGACACCTCCCTGGAGCTGGGGTCCGGCGGCCGCGCCTCCCTCTCCCTGCTGCTGTGGACGGGGGAGGAAGGGCTGCTGCGGGAGGACGCCGTCTGCCTGGTAGGCGACGAGCTGCCGGAGGACGGCGGCGGCGGCGTCCCCTTCGGGCAGCTGGTGCTGGTGCGCGGGGACTTTCCCGACGAATACGAGGCCTACCGCGACCTGCGCGACGTGGTCTACGACACCCGCCTGCGGGGGGTCTCCACGCGCATCTGGCCCGACCGCCTGCAGATCTGGTGCCGGGTGAGCCGGGAGGCGGTGGAAGGGGGGTTCACCCTGCTGAGATACGGCAACGCGCTGCTCGGGCGGCTGCGGGCGGTGGAGGAGGTGCGGGGCGCCGAGGTCGTCCTCATCGCCGGCAGGCAGGGCGAACTGGACCGCCTGCGCCCCGCCGCGGAGAGGGCCCAGGACACCGTGGACGCGCTGATCAGGATGTATGAGGAGATGAACTTCGACTGCGAGACCTGCGAGTACTTGGACGTCTGCGAGGAAGTGGCGGAGCTCAAGCAGATCCGCGAACGCCTGCGGCAAGGGCGGGGGGCGTCGTGAGGGGGGCCGCATGGGCCTGATCAGGGGCGTCGTCGCCGTCTGCGGCAAGGGTGGGGTGGGCAAGACCTCGCTCTCGGCCATGCTCTCCCGCCTGGTGCTGGAGGACGGGTCGCTGCGGGGCCTGGCGGTGGACGCCGACCCCGCGGGAGGGCTGCGCCTGGCCCTGGACCTGCCGGTGAAGCGCACCATCAACGACCTGCGCAAGGCGGTCATCGCCGCCGTCCGCGAGCGCTCCACCGACTCCTTGAACATGGCCGCTTCCATCGACTACCAGCTGCTGGAGGCCCTCACCGAACACCGCAACCTGGCCTTCCTGGCGGTGGGGCGGCCGGAGGAGGAGGGCTGCTACTGCCAGGTCAACACCTTCCTGCGCGAGGCCATCGAGTCCCTGGCCGGCCGCTTCGACCTCACCGTCATCGACGCGGAGGCGGGGGTGGAGCAGGTCAACCGGCGGGTGATACGCGAGGTGGACGCGCTGCTGCTGGTCTCCGACCCCACCGCCAAGGGGGTCAGGGTGGCGGAGGCCGTCAAGCGGGTGGCGGACGAGGCCATGCGCTACGGGCGGGCCGGCCTCATCGTCAACCGGGCGCGCGGCGCGGAAGAGGCGGCGCGCCTGGCCGAGGGGACCTCCCTGCCCCTGCTGGGATGGCTGCCCGAGGATGAGGCCATCCGCGCCTACGACGCCGAGGGGCGCTCCCTGCTGGACCTGCCCCCGCAGAGCCCCGCCCTCTCCGCCCTGCGCGACCTCCTTTCCGGCCTGCGGCAAGGCGCATAGCGCGCGCCTACCACCTCAGCGAGTAGATGTAGGCGGTGGGCCCCGCGCCCGGCGCCGCGTACTTCTCGGGCATGGAGTACCTGTAGGCCCTCAAGGGGAACTCGCGCACCCGCTCGAAGCCGTAGCGCTCGTAGAAGTCCCAGCTCAACTCGGAGTCGGTGCACACCGTGGAGCGGCGGTAGCCCCGGGTCCGGGTGTCGGAGGTCCAGGCGTCCATCATGGCGCGCCCGATGCCCCCCCGGTACTCCCTCTGGGAGGTGAGCAGCAAGGTCTCCGAGGGGGTGAAGGGGTGCAGGTAGAGGAAGGGCAGGTACCCCCAGAGCACCTGCAGCAGGCACTTGTAGGCCAGGGTGCTCATGTCGAAGCGGCGCGCGGCGAAGCGGGCCATGAAGCTCGAGAGGTTCCAGAGCTTGCGCGGGAAGTTGGGGCGGTACATGTAGCAGCCCACCAGGATGCCCCGCGCCTCCCCGCCCTCCACCGCCACGAAGGTGCGGTCCCCCGCGCCGTGCATGGCCAGTATCACCTCCTCGACCAGGCGCGGCTCCGCCTCGTCGATGATGGGCCAGAGGATGTGGCGGAACCCGCTGCAGAAACAGCCGTAGGCCCCCTCGAGGTCGCGCTGCGGGTGGAAGAGCCGCACCTGGAACCGGTCGTTCATCCCTCTCCTCCCTTGTCTCGGGATTTTCAAAGATATTAACAGAAAACGGCCTTTCCGGGTAAGGCGGGAGCCCGGATACGCCGGTGCTTTAGATGGGTATAAGGCCGGCCCCGGACCGCGCCGGCGCGCAGGGAGCCTCAAGGGAGATGTGGCTGCGCCCCACCCTCATCAAGCCCATGGGGCTGCGCACGGCCTTCGGGCCGAAGTACGACGCAAAGAGCGCGGGCGCCGGGAACGCCCCCGGCCGGGGCAAGGAGGTCTTCCCGGGCCGGCTGCCCTGGGACTGGCCGGGGGCCATCCCCGTCGAGCGGGGCACCGGGGGCGGGATGCGGAAGGCCGTCCGCTTGAGCCTGGAGCACCTGCGCCAAAGCAAGATCATCTTCGTCCGCCCCGGGGACACCCGTCGTTCCTGCGGGAGCTGGGGCCCTTCGAGTACGGGCCGGCCAACCTGGCCCGGGCGGCCCCCGCCCCCATCCTGCCGCTGGGCGTCTGGCGGCGGCCGGCGGACGGCGGCATCCAGGTCGACGTGGGCAAGCCCTTCTTCATGCCCCCGCGCAAGATGCGTTGGGAGGTGCTGGAGGGAGCGGGGGAGAGGGCCGCGTCCCAACGGGCCTGCCGGCCGCTCGACGCTCACTCGCCGAGCAGGCCCTGGGCCTTGAAGGAGAAGGCGCCGCTCCGCCCCACGATGACGTGGTCCACCACTTCGATGCCCACCAGCCTGCCCACCCGCACCAGGCGCTCGGTGATGGCGGTGTCCTCGCGCGAGGGCTCCACCCGGCCGGAAGGGTGGTTGTGGGCCAGGACGATGCCCGCCGCGCGGTCGCTGATGGCGTCGGCGAAGACCTCGCGCGGGTGGACCACGGTCTGGTTGAGCGTGCCGATGAAGACCACCCGCTTCTCGATGAGGCAGCCTCCGCCGTCCAGGGTGAGGGTGAGGAAGTGCTCCTGCGGCCGCTCGATGTACTCGGCCACGATGGCCGCCACCTCGTCCGGCCCTCCCACCTTGATGCCGCCGTCTCCGAAGAAGCGGCGGGCCAGCTCCAGGGCGGCCACCAGCCGGCACCCCCCCGCCTTGCCCACTCCGGGCACGCCCAGCAGCTCCTCCAGGCGGACGGAGTGGCCGGCCAGGTCCAGCATGCCGAGGATGCCGACGGCGGTCTCGGGCGGCACCCGGTGCCCGTTGCCCCCGCTGCCGCCCCCGCCTCCCATCACCAGGTCCACCAGCTCCAGGCTGGAGAGGGAGCGCGCCCCCTGTTCGGCCATCCGCTCCCGCAGGCCCGTCCTTCCGGCGTCCACCGCTTCCGACTGCATCCCGCCTCACCCCTCCTCTTAATATACTAACTTATTAATGTTATATATCATAATAATCCATTGCGGTGACGGTTGCAAGGGGGGCTTGCCGCGGCAGGGCCTCTTCATCCCCCCGCCGCCTCAAGGATGCGGTGGCCGGCGGTGATGTAGAAGGCCGCCAGGCCGCGCCAGGGCGCGAAGGGCTCCAGCGCCCGCCGCACCTCCGGGGGGCTCATGCGGCTCCCGTCCCCCAGGTACCTCCCCACCTGGGTGCGGATCCCCAGGTCGTCGGCGGGCACCACGTCCTCCCTCCCCAAGCCGCGCACCAGGATGTACTCGGCCGCCCAGGGCCCGAAGCCGCGCAGCGAGATGATGTACTCGCGCGCATCGGCGTCGTCCCTCTCCTTGAGGGAGTCCAGGTCCACCGCGCCCTCCGCCACCTGCCGGGCCAGCCCGATGATGTATTCCGCCTTCATGCCCGAGAGCCCGCAGGCCTTGAGGTCCTCCACGCTCCTCCCGGCCAGGGCCTCGGGCGAGGGATGGAGGGAATGGCCGTCCACGCTCTCCCCGAATGCCGCCATGAGCCTCTCGCGGATGCGCCGGGCCGCGGCCAGGGAGATCTGCTGCTCGGTCACGGCGAGAACCGCCATGTCGAAGAGGGAGGCGGGCCGCGTGGCCTTCAGGCCGTAGAGGCGCCGGACCAGCGGCCCCATCACCGGATGCTCCCTGACCTGCCGGTAGAAGGGACGCAGGTCCTGCTCGGCGAAGACCACCCAGGACACCTGGCCGGCGATCTCCCCTAAGGCCCGGGGCGCCCGGGCGCCGCCAGAGACCTCCGCCTCCAGGACGGCGGGGCGGCGGCTCACCTGCCTCACTTCCGCGAGCACCGCGCGGGAGCCCACGCGCAGGGGCAGGCTCAGGGTGGAGGCGTCCCCCGCCGGCCCGGGCGCGGCAGCGCGCGCGGCCTTCAAGGACAGCTCCAGGTCGTGCGGTCCGCGGGAGGCGATGTCGATGGTCGCCAACGGCCCCTCCTCTCCTTCCCCGGCCCCTCAGCATACCACGCAACCTCAATCCGGGGTCAGGCCCCAAATTTCACTTTCCCTTCGCGAACCATGAATCCGGGGACAGCCATTGATGCCGCGCCGCGCGCCGGAAGGGATGGACGGGGTGCCGTGTCCTCGGGGCGGGCGCTTGTCTGTGCCGTTCAAGGGAATCCGTCCCGTGTACGCCCTGCTTTCGGCGATGTGTTCCCCGGAAACGTTCTTTCCCGCGCCGGGCATCGTCCGGAGCGGGCCCGCCTCCTCCTCTCAAGGAGGCGCTCTCTCCTCGATTGCGTGCTTTCTTCTTATTGCTTGAGCAGTGGTTCCGTGATGTTAAGGCCGTGATCTCAGAAGCGGTTGTAGCCGGTGATGTTGATCATGAAGGCATAGCGGGCGAACCGGTCGGCGAAGAGCGGCCAGCCCAGCATGGCCGCGCGCATCGGGTATTTCGCAAAGACCTTCCTGGGCAGGCGGTCCAGCAGCCGCTTCTGCGCCAGCACCGGCTTGAAGGTGACGTTCAGCCGCCGGAACTCCTTCTCCGCCGCCGCCGGGTCGTCCAGGGCCATGGCCGCCACCTTGCCGGAGAGGAAGGCCCCGTGCATGCCGAAGAAGAGGATGGGGTCCATCATGCCCGCCAGCGTCCCCGCCAGGATCATCCCGTCGTGGAAGAGACGGGGGTTGGAGAACTTGCGCACCGGCGCCGCGCCGATCTCCAGGGGCATCCACTTGTGGAAGGGGTAGCCGTCCAGCTCCACCGCCTGCTGGGCGAACTTCTCCCACTCCCACCGTTCGATCTCGCGGTGGCGGTTGAAGATGAGGGCGAAGCCGATGCCATTGACCGAACAGGTGAAGGCGTAATCGGGGGTGTAGTCGTCGAAGTAGAGGGTGGTGCGGACTTCGTCCCAGGGCACCCGGCCTTTGGCGAAGTAGCCGTTGAGCTTCTGATAGGGCACCCCGGCCGCCTCGTAGCCGTCGATGTGCAGGCCGGTGGCCATGATCACCGCCGCCCCGCCCTGCTTCAGCTCCTCGATGTCGCCCCGGGTCTCGACGGGATGGCTGACCACGATGCGCGCCCCGTGCTCCCGGGCCAGGTCGGCCAGGTAGCGGTCCATGGAGGAGCGGCGCGGCCCCCGCTCGATCATCCAGCAGGGAGCGCAGGTGGGCCACTCCTTGGGATAGCGCTTGCCGAAGATGCTCAGGCAGCCCCGGGGCATGGGCTCCATGCCCGGGCGCACGTCGAAGCCCACGTAGGCGCTCATGCGCTCCGGGTCCATGGGGGTGCCGTGGGGCGAGGGGTTGTAGAGGGAGACGCCCCCCACCCGGTTGCCCTTCTCGTAGACGGTGACCTCCCGGCCCTGTTTCGCCAGGATGACCGCGGCGGTCAGGCCGGCCAGCCCCGCCCCCACGATATTTATGGGTTGCCTGTTGTCTGCCATGCCCCTCCCTTTCTCTCCCAGCTCTCCTCCTTGCTGGCCAGATTCTGCGAGCCGCCTCGTTTGCCGCGCATACGCTGCGCGCCGCCCTAATACCGGCCGTAGCCGGTGATGATGACCATGAAGACGTAGCGGGCCACCCAGTCGACGATGTACGGCAAGACGGTCATGCCCGCTCGCGCCGGGTACTTCACGAAGACCTGCCTGGGCAGACGGTCCAGCAGCCGCTTCTGCGCCAGCACCGGCTTGAAGGTGACGTTCAGCCGCCGGAACTCCTTCTCCGCCGCCGCCGGGTCGTCCAGGGCCATGGCCGCCACCTTGCCGGAGAGGAAGGCCCCGTGCATGCCGAAGAAGAGGATGGGGTCCATCATGCCCGCCAGCGTCCCCGCCAGGATCATCCCGTCGTGGAAGAGACGGGGGTTGGAGAACTTGCGCACCGGCGCCGCGCCGATCTCCAGGGGCATCCACTTGTGGAAGGGGTAGCCGTCCAGCTCCACCGCCTGCTGGGCGAACTTCTCCCACTCCCACCGCTCGATCTCGCGGTGGCGGTTGAAGATGAGGGCGAAGGCGATGCCGTTGACCGAGCAGGTGAAGGCGTAATCGGTGGTGTAGTCGTCGAAGTAGATGGTGACGCGCGCCTCCTGCCAGGGCACCCGGCCCTTGGCGAAGTAGCCGTTGAGCTTCTGATAGGGCACCCCGGCCGCCTCGTAGCCGTCGATGTGCAGGCCGGTGGCCATGATCACCGCCGCCCCGCCCTGCTTCAGCTCCTCGATGTCGCCCCGGGTCTCGATGGGATGGCCGGCCACGATGCGCGCCCCGTGCTCCCGGGCCAGGCCGGCCAGGTAGTGGTCTATGGAGGAGCGGCGCGGCCCCCGCTCGACCATCCAGCCCCTGGCCTTCTCCGGAAACCCGAAGGGATAGCGCTTGCCCCAGACCCTGAGGGAACTGTGGCTGGTTATCTCCACCAGCCCGGGCATAAGATCGAAGCCCAGGTAGCGGTTCATGCGATCTACGTCCATGGCCGTGCCGTGGGGCGAGGGGTTGTAGAGGGAGACGCCCCCCACCCGGTTGCCCTTCTCGTAGACGGTGACCTCCCGGCCCTGCTTGGCCAGGATGACCGCGGCGGTCAGGCCGGCCAGCCCCGCCCCCACGATATTCACAGGTTGTTTATTGTTTCCCATGCCCGTCTCCTTTCCTTGCGATTCCGGCTCCGGTCCCGTTTTTGAAATTTGGGGTCAGGCCCCAAATTCACTTTTTCGATTCGTTTTGTTAATTTGGGGCCTGACCCCAAATTCACTTTTCGGGCTAGATGCGGCTGTAGCCGGAGACGTTGATCATGAAGGCCCGCCGCACGAAGTGCTTCGAGATATACGGCACAAGGGGCAGGCCCGCACGCATCGGGTACTTCATGAGCAGGCCGTTGGGCAACGCGTCCAGCAGCCGCTTGGCCAGCAGCACCGGCTTGAAGGTGGCGTTCAGCCGCCGGAACTCCTTCTCGGCCGCCACCGGGTCCGAGAGGGCCATGGCCGCCACCTTGCCGGAGAGGAAGGCCCCGTGCATGCCGAAGAAGAGGAAGGGGTCCATCATGCCCGCCAGCGTCCCCGCCAGGATGATGTTGCCGTGGTAGAGCCGCGGGTTGCTGAGCCTGGCCGTCGGCAGGGCCATGCCGTCCAGGGGCATGAACTTGCGGAAGGGGTAGCCGTCCACCTCCACTGCCTGCTGCGCGAACTTCTCCCACTCCCAGCGCTTGAGGGGGCGGTGGCGGTTGAAGACGAGGCCGAAGGCGATGCCGTTGACCGAACAGGTGAAGGCGTAGTCGGTGGTGTAGTCGTCGAAGTACATGGTGACGCGCGCCTCCCGCCAGGGCACCCTGCACTTGGCGAACCAGCCGTAGGTGGGCTTGCTGGGCACCTGGGCCGCCTCGAAGCCGTCCGCGTGCAGGCCTGTGGCCATGATCACGCTGGACGGGAAGTCGTAGCGCGCCATGCCGGTGGCCTTGTTGAGGTCGGCCACGTCTCCGTCGGTTACGACGGGGTGGCCGGTCAGGATGCGCGCCCCGTGCTCCCGGGCCAGGTCGGCCAGGTAGCGGTCCATGGAGGAGCGGCGCGGCCCCCGCTCGAGCATCCAGGCTGGTGCGGACTCGGGGAACTCCACGGGAAAGCGCTTCCCCCAGCAGCTGACGACCCCCCCGGGCATGGGCACCAGGCCCGGCCGCAGGTCGAAACCGAGATAGGCGTTCATGCGGTCCACGTCCATGGGGGTGCCGTGGGGGGACGGGTTGTAGAGGGGCAGCCCCCCCACCCGGTTGCCCTTCTCGTAGACGGTGACCTCCCGGCCCTGCTTGGCCAGGATGACCGCGGCGGTCAGGCCGGCCAGCCCCGCCCCCACGATGCTCACCGGCTGCTGCTTGGCGCCCATCTAGGCCGCCCCCCCCGGCGCCTGCATGGCCCTGACGCTCGGCTCATACCTCTCCATGCGCTTCTCCAGCAGCTGATACCCCGGGATCATCTTCCGGAAGCCGAAGCCCATCAGCCTGTTCATCACCTCGAAGCGGCTGAAGTCGGACATGGCGCGGTTGATGAAGAAGCGCCGCACCGGGGTGGGCGAGTAGTTGATGGCGACGCGCCGCCCGAACCACATCGCGTTGAAGCTGCGGTTGCAGTAGTCGAACATCTCCTGGGCCAGCCCCTTGTCCTCCAGGGCGATGGCGGCGATCTTGCCGGAGACCAGGCCGCTGTGGCAGCCGAAGTAGGTGCCGGGGTCCTGCGCGCCGGCCAGCCCGCCGGTGAGGATCTTGTCGCCGTAGAAGAGGCGGGTGGAGTTGGGGTACTTGGAGGCAAACACCCCCAGAAGCGGCTCCGAGAAGGTGAAGGTGACGCCCTCGGTCTCCTCGAGCTGCTCCCGCCAGATCCCCAGGTGCTCCTCGCCGATGGGGGTGCGCGAGAAGAGCAGCCCGGAGACGATGCCGTTGGCGGAGGCGATGTAGGCGTAGTCCTTGGTGTAACGGTCGAAGTAGGCGGCCAGGATGCGCCGTTCGCTCCTCGCCCCCCCCTCGGTGAACTTGTTGCGGATGATGTAGCCGTAGGCGGCCTCGTAGGGAATGCGCAGGGCCCGGAACATCTCGATATAGGGGCCGGTGGCGATGATGGTGTTGGGGGGGAGCCCGGCCAGCTCGGCCTGGCTGTGCACCGGGGAGTTCCACTCGATGACCACCCCCATGTCCAGGGCCACGTCGGCCAGGTAGCGGTCGATGCAGGTGGTGCGGGGGCCCCTCTCCACGTTGTGCAGGTTGACGTACTCCGGCCGCAGGGGGTACTTCCTGCCGAAGACGTAGATGTGCATGCAGTCGGACGGCCCCACCTGCGGCTCCCCGATGGGCACGCCCAGCCAGCGCGAGAGCAGGGACGGGTCCAGCGGCGTGGAGTCGACGGTGGGATGCCCCCCCGGCGCTCCCCCCGCCCGGGCGAACTTCTCCAGCACGCGCACTTCGTAGCCCATGCGCCGCGCGGTGATGGCCGCGGCGAGCCCGGATAGGCCCGCCCCCACGATGGTGACTTCCTTCTTCGCCATCTCGCCCCTTCCCATAGCCGTCCTTACGCGCCCGTCCCCCTAGTAGCGGCCGTAACCGGAGATGTTCATCATGTACGCGTACTTCACCGCCCACCTGTAGTAGAGCGGGAACATGGACAGGGCCAGCTGCATGGGGTACTTGGCCAGGACGTTGCGGGGGAAGAGCGGGTTGTCGATGAGCTTCTTGACCGCCAGCACCGGCTTGAAGGTGACGTTCAAGCGCCGGAACTCCTTCTCCGCCGCCACCGGGTCGTCCATGGCCATGGCCGCGATCTTGCCGGAGATGAAGGCCCCGTGCATGCCGAAGAAGAGGATGGGGTCCATCATCCCCGAGAGCGTGCCGGCCAGGACCAGGTCCTCGTGGAAGAGCCGGGGGTTGGAGAACTTGGCCGTGGGGGCCGCCGCCCCCTGCTCCCCGGGCAGTCCCAGGGGCAGCCACTTGCGGAAGGGATAGCCGTCCTCCTCCACCGCCTGCCGCCGGAAACGCTCGGCCTCCCGCTCCTCGACGGGGCGGTGGCGGTTGAAGATGAGGGCGAAGGCGATGCCGTTGACCGAGCAGGTGAAGGCGTAGTCGGGCGTGTACTCGTCGAAGTAGACGGTGACCCGCGCCTCCTGCCAGGGCACCCGGCACTTGGCGAAGACCCCGTAGAGCTTCTGGAAGGGCATGTGGGAGACCTCGAAGCCGTCCTGGTGCAGGCCGGTGGCCACGATGACGTTGCGCGGGAAGTGGTTGGCCGACTCCCCCGCCGGCCGGGGCATGCGGCTGATCTCGGCGCGCTCCACCACCGGGTGGCCCACCTCGATGCGCGCCCCGTGCTCCCGGGCCAGTTCGGCCAGGTAGTGGTCCATGGACTGCTTGCGCGGCCCCCGCTCGAGCATCCAGCCCTTAGCGTTGTCCGGGAACTTGATGGGAAAGCGCTTGCCCCAGGCGGAGATGTAGCTGTGGTCGGTGATCTCCACCAGCCCCGGCCTGAGGTCGAATCCCAGATAGCGGTTCATGCGGTCCACGTCCATGGGAGTGCCGTGGGGGGAGGGGTTGTAGAGGGGCATGCCGCCCACCCGGTTCCCCTTCTCGTACACGATGACTTCCCTGCCCTGTTTGGCCAGGAGCACCGCCGCGGTCAGGCCGGCCAGGCCCGCCCCGATGATGTGTACCGGCTGGTCCTTTGCGCCCATGTCCTTACCTCCCTTCCAGCATCACAGCCACTTCGAATACCGGTCCATGTGCAGCCGCAGCAGTTTATACCCGGGGATCATGTCCATGAAACCCTTCCCGAAGGCCTTGCTCAAGCCCGACTGGCTCCCCGCCTGGATGCTCATGCCCAGGGTCAGCCCGAGCCTGCGGTTCCAGTCGGGCGAGTAGTTGATGGCCACCCGCCGGCCCAGCCACATCGCGTTGAAGCTGCGGTTGCAGATCTTGAACATCTCGGCCGCCGCCTCCCGGTCCTCCAGGGCGACGGCGGCGATCTTGCCGGAGACCATGGCCCCGTGGCAGCCGAAGTAGGTGCCGGGGTCCTGCGCCGCGGCGATGGTGCCGGCCAGGATCTTGTCGCCTGAAAAGAGGGTGGGGGAATTGGGGCGGCGGGAGCGGAAGGGGCCCTGCTGCGGCTCCTTGTAGTTGAACTCCAGGCCCTCCCCTTCCCGCAGCTGCCTCTCCCAGACCGCCATCTCCCGCTCCCCCACCGGCACGCGCGAGAAGAGCAGTCCGAAGAAGACGCCGTTGGCCGAGGCGATGTAGGCGTAGTCCTTGGTGTACTTATCGAAATAGGCGACGCAGACGCGCTTGTCTGAACGCTCCCCGTTCTCCTTGAAGACCCCCCGGGCCACGTAGCCGTAGGCCATCTCGCAGGGGATGTCCAGCAGGGTGAACATCTCGGTATAGGGGCCGGTGGCGATGATGGTGTCGGGGGGGAGTTCGTCCAGTTCCTTACGGGTGAGGATGGGGCGGTCGAACTCGAAGGTCACGCCCATCTCCAGCGCCTTCTCGTAGAGGTAGTGGTCGATGGAGGTGGAGCGGGTGCCCCGCTCTATCAGGTGGAGGCCCATGCCCTTCGGGTCCATGTCGAAGCGCCTGCCGAAGACGTATACCCGGAACTCGTCCGCCGGCCCCGCTTGGGGCTCGCCGATGGGCAAGCCCATCCAGCGGCTCATCAGCTCGCAGTCGAAGGGGGTGGCGTCCACCGTCGGGTAGGACTCGGGCACTCCCCCCTCCCGGGCGAACATGTTGATGACGTGCACTTCGTAGCCGAGGCGCGCGGCCGACACCGCCGCCGACAGCCCGGCCAGGCCCGCCCCCACCACTACCGCTTTCTTCTTGCCCATCCTCGCCTCCTTGCTGTTTTCGTCCCGCCTGTTCCGTTCCGCCCCGCTCGCGGGATGCTCTCACTTCAAATCTTCTGAAATCCGGGCACCGTGTTCAGGACCAGCTCCATCAGCGGCCGGTGCAGTTCGGGAAAGCGCACCATGGCTCCCAGGGCCACGCTCAGCCCCATCCTCCTCATCCAGTGGGGCTGCAGGTTGAAGAGGGTCCTCGCCGTCCAGGAATACTTGTAGGCGGCGCTCATCTCGCGGAAAATCCCGTACGCCCGTTCCTTGTCGTCGATGGCCATGCCCGCGATCTTTCCGGAGACCAGCGAGGAATGCACGCCGAAGAGGCAGAAGGGGTCCTGCATGCACAGGGTGCCCGCCAGGATCTTGTTCCCCGAGAAGAGCCGGGGGTTGGAGATGCTCCTGGTGGCCACGACCCCCTCGTGCGGCACCCACTCGACGATCTCCACGCCCTCGTCCCGGAGCAGCTGGCTTCCCCACTTCTCCAGCATCCGCCCGCCCACCGGGCGGCGGTCGAACCCCAGGACGAAGACCACCCCGTTCAAGTTGGCCCGGTAGCAGTAATCCCTGGAGTAGTCGTCGAACCAGCCCACCATCGTCGGGGGGCCCTCGTGGCGGGCGATGCCGATGTAGCCGAAGACCTGCTGGTAGGGGAGGTGCAGGGCCTCGAAGACCTCCACCTCCAGCCCGGTGGCGATGATGGTGTCGGGGGGCAGTTCCGCCGCGTCCGACTGGCTGCGGATCATGTGCCCGAACTCGAACTCGACGCCCGCGTCCCGGGCCAGGCCGTAAAGGTAGGTCTCGATGGAGGTGGAGCGGCCGCCGCGCTCCACCGACTGCAGGTAGTGGTACTCCGCGGGCCACTCGTACTTCCTGCCGTAACAGTAGACCCGGAACAGCTCAGGGGGGCTGACGTAGGGGGGCTTGAGTTCTATGCCCAGCCACGGCCCCAGCCGTTCCGGGCGCATGGGGGTCACGTCGACGGACGGGTGCGTCTTCTCGATGCCGCCAATGCTCTCCCGGCGTTCCAGTACGCGTACGCCGTGCCCGGCCCTGGCGCAGTGTATGGCGGCCATCAGGCCGCCCAGGCCCGCTCCAACCACTATGACTTCCGCCATTCCAGCATCCCCCCGTCTTCCAGATGTCCCGCCTCACGGACAATAGAGGTCACCAAGGCCTGCTGAAGCTCGTGGTTTTCTGCCTTGATCCCGAGTGCCGCCCGCCCGACCCTCCCTCATCATCACCAAAGCCGGCGTCCGGAGCGCCGGCGCAGAGGGGTTCCTGCCGGCGCGCCGGGCGCCGGCAGGAACTGGTCGACTTTCTTCTATCCTTCTCCAACATCCGAAGGCTCCTCTTCCGAACCTTAGCGTACCACACATCCGTCCATGTGCCGTATCGTCCGCTTTCCTCCCTGCGGACCAGGAGCCTTCCGCTTTCTTGCGAGCGCACCACCTCCTCTTGCCGTCTTACCCGAAAAACTGGCTCGGGCTTCCTCCTAGAAGACCATCTTCTTGCACAGGCCGGTGTCGTAGTCCCAGCGGCGGGCGGCGATGTTGTTGGGGTCCACCGCCATCTTGAACTCCCGGTAGGCGTCGGAGATGGCCGCCGCGTTGGGCATGATCATGGGCAGCAGGTCGTCGATGGTGCCCATCCCCTCGGGCAGGGGCACCGGCATGCCCCTGGTCTCCGCCAGCAGGCCGCAGGCGATGGCCAGGCCGTCCTTGATGAGGGCCTGGGTGATCACCCGCATGTAGGTGATGAAGGTGGCCATCAGTTCGTCCTTGTCCCCCTGGTTGGAGTAGAGGTCGTACTCCATGTAGGCCGAACGCCCCATGTGGTAGGGCTGCAGGTAGGTGGAGGCGTCGTCGGGAGGGAGGACGTCGTCGGTATGGCCCCGCTGGTCGGAGGTGGCGGTGCGCAGGGACCGCTCGATCTTCGGGAACTTCTCCAGCTTGCCGATGAGGGCTCCGATGAGGAAGGAGCCGCGCACGCGCATGACGCGCACGGTGACGTTGAAGTACTTCTGCCAGCGCTCCAGGTTGGCCGAGCGCAGCCCGGCGGTGAGGTCCCCCATGGCCTCGGCCGGCATGAACTCGAAGGTCGGCTCCACTTCGAGGATGATCCTCTCCACGAGCTTCACCTTGAGGTTCATCTCCTCCTCGGTCATGCCGCTGACCATGGTGAAGAGGTTGTTGCGGGGCATGACTTCGGCCAGGGCCGAGGCCGCCTTGTTGTTCTCCCCGATGAAGATGCCGAAGAAGGAGTCCTGCATCTGCGCGAGCTCCAGGATGAGGTTCTGGTTGGCCACCGCGTAGAGCACCTCGACCATCGTGTCCAGCCGGTCGGGCTCGTAGGCGGGGTGCATGGCCGTCAGGAAGGGCTGCTCCGGATAGATGCGCATGGTCATCTCGGTGACCGTGCCCAGGGCGCCGAAGGCGTAGCGGTAGAAGGCGCTTACGTCGGGGCCGGGGCCGGGCATCTGGGTCCGGCGCGAGCCGTAGACGCCGGGGCCGGTCTTCATGATGGTGCCGTCGGGCATGACCATGGTCGTCTCGATGATGTTGTCGATGCCGAAGCCGTACTTGGAGGCCAGGGTGTTGATGTTGCAGAAAGCGTGGTTGGAGATGACCCCCGCGGTGGCCGAGGTGGAGGGGTTGAGCACCCGGCAGCCCACCTTCTGCGCCTCCACCTGGGCGTGCAGGTAGTTCACCCCGGGCATGATGCGGATGAAGTTGTTCTCGCCGTCAACCTCCAGCACCTGATCCATGCGGCGCAGGTCCATGAGGATGCCTCCGTAGAGCGGGATGTGCAGGGCCATGGTGGTGAGGCCGGTGCCCATGGGCTTCACGTCCACCTTGCACTCGTTGGCGATCTTGTAGACCTGGCTGACCTCCTCGGTGGTGGCGGGCATGCACACCAGGTGGGTGTACTGGGCCGGGAAGGGGCTCTGGTCGCGGGAGTAGCCGATGAGGATGTTCAAGTCGTCGGTGACCCATTCGCTGCCCAGAGCCTCCTGCAGGAGGGTCTTGGCCCGGGCGATATCCTCCGGCAGGTTGTGGAGGGGCTCCTCCTCGAACTGCATGACCACCCCGGAGACCCGGCGGTCACGGATGTTCTTCTCGATGTCCTTGATCCACATGAGCCTACACCTCCTTCCCCAGCGCGAGCATGACCACCTCGGCCAGGTCGTATACCTTCATCTTGCTCTTCTGGGCCTCTATGGCCTTGGAGAACATCTGCAGGCAGAAGGGGCAGGAGGTGATGATGGCCTCCGCTCCCGTCGACTCCGCCTCGAAGAGGCGCTCCTTGGCCGTGTACAGGGCGAAGTCCGGGAAGGCGTAGGGCACGCCGCCGCCGCCGCCGCAGCACAGGCTGTTGAAGGTGGCGCGGGGGAACTCCAGGAGCTCCAGGCCGGGCACGGAGTTCAAGATGGCGCGGGGCTTCTTGTACTGGTCGAAACGGCGCCCCAGCTTGCAGGGGTCGTGCCAGACCGCCTTCATCTTCACCTCGTTGGTGAGCTTCAAGGTCTTGGCCTTGCGGATGGGGCGCCACAGCGCCTCGGTGATCTGCAGCACCTCGATGTCGGCGTTGAGGGTGTCCTTGTACTCCTCCTTGAAGACCCAGGCGCAGTGGCTGCAGGGGGCGACGATGGTCTTCACGCCCAGCGAGTTGAACTTCTCGATGTTGGCGTAGGCGTAGGTCTCGAAGTAGTCGCGGTCGCCCACCATCAGCATGGGCGCCCCGCAGCAGAGTTCCTCGGCCCCCAGGGTACCCACGTCCATGCCCGCCTCCACCAGGCTCATGGCGGCGGCGCGCACCGGCTTCAGGAGGGCGGGGTCGGCGGCGTAGGTGCACCCGGCGAAGAAGAGCACTTCCGCCGACTCCTTGTTGAGGTTCTTCAGCGGCAGGCCCTTGGCCCAGTCGCCGCGCTTCTTGCGGGCCAGGCCCCAGGGGTTGTCGTTCTTCTCCAGGGAATCGGCCAGCGCCTTGTGCTCGGGCATGGGGCCCCAGCCGTCCTGCACCGCCCGCTCGCGCATCAGCTCGAAGACGCGGGTGGGCAGCAGCTGCTTGACCTCGTAGCACTGCTCCTGGCAGGAGGAGCAGAGCATGCACTTATAGAGGATGTCGCGCATGGACTCGTTGGGCTCGATCTCCTTGGTGTGCAGGCCGCGGGCCAGCTCCATCTTGCCCGAAGCGTAGTAGGCTTCCCAGCGGTAGCGGGAACCGGAGGGGCAGTTGCGCCAGAAGCGGGAGTCCTCGCAGAACTGGACGTGCACGGCCTGGCAGAGCTTGCACTTGGTGCAGATGGAGTAGTCGGCCTGCAGTTCCTCCAGCACCTGACGGGGAGCGGTAGTGCGTTTCTTCATGGCTCACACTCCTTCCAGCAGTTGCTCGGGGTTGAGTATCCCCGAGGGATCCACGATCTTCTTGAACAGCTTGAGGGTTCTCAGGTATCCCTCGTCGGCCTGGCCGAAGATGTAGTCGGCCACCTTGCCCACGGGCTTGTCCACCAGGGACTTCGAGTCGACGAGCAGCTTGAAGGCCTCCAGGGAGGCTTTCTCGGCCGCCTCCAGCTCGGAGTCGGCGAAGTAGATGTCGCTCTCGATGTAGGCCGAACCCCCGTAGTAGACGGGGACGACGAGCTGGCCAACCTCCGAGGCGGCGAAGCCGTTCTTGTCGAGGGAGGCGGCCACGTCGGCGGTCAGCTTGGGGACGTTGGAGTAGAAGTCGTAGCTGAAGATGTGGCGGGTGTCGCCCTTGTAGTAGTCGCGGTCCGAGATGTACCAGGGCTTCTGGAGCTGGGCGTCGACCTTGTCCACCAGGTCGCCCTCCACCGGCTTGCCGCCGAAGGAGGTGGCGGCGGCGGCGGCGTAGCCGGACCACATCTCCACCAGTTCGGAGTGATGCTCGTTGGAGACCACGGTCATCCACGGGGGCAGCTTCTCCCTGAGCGCGTCGGCCTCGTCCGCGCTCTTCGAGAGCAGCACCGAGAGGTACCTGGCATTGGCCGTGAAGACCTCGAAGCAATGCTCCTCGCGGGACACCTTGTAGGCCAGGTCGCAGGCGGACTTGAGGTCGTCGAAGGCGAAGAGCTGCACCTTGCGCGCCTCACGCAGCGGATAGGTATAGACGATGCCGTAGAAGGGGATGCCGAAGATGTCCTCCGACGCCCCGAAGAAGAGGGAGAACTGCGGCCCCTGGTCCTCGCGGAAGTCGGACATGCCCTCCTCGGTCATCTGCTGGGCCCCGGACACCCAGATGCGCCCGTCGGAGAGGACGGCGTGGAAGATGGTCAGCTGTGGGTGGCGGAAGCCGGAGCATCCCATCAGGGCGTCGCGGTTGAGGTAGTTGCGCAGGACCTCGTGGCTGGTGGCCGCGCAGGGCAGGAGCAGCTTGCAGTCGTTCTTCGTGCACTCGGGGATGAGCTGCTCGAAGGTGACGCCGGCGCCTATGTTGGCCGTGAGGTTACGCCTGTCGATGAGCTTGATGTTGTTCATGCGGGAGACGTCGATGAGGATGCCGTCCTTGGCCGCCAGGGCCGGGTCCATCTTGTCCCGGCGCAGGGTGTACATGGCGATGCCCTTCTGGGTGGCCAGGTCGGCCACCTCGGCCAGGTCGTACTCGTCCCGCGGCAGCACCTTGACGAGCTGGGGATTGCCGCCCATGTGCGGGAAGTTCTTCTCCAGGGCCGCCCTGCCCTGCAGGACGTGCTCCTTCCCGACGATCTCGGCAATCTGCCTGATCACGCTCTCAGAAACCATACCCTCCTCCTTTGGTCAACGGCGGATAAAACCGGGCAACCGGGACCGCTTGAGCATTCGAGGTGTTTCCTTCCGGCTGAAGGGCGATGGGTCCCGGCATCACTACTCATCCCTTGCCTTTACCGTCACTTTGGTTATATAATCTCGAAAGTGAACGACTAGTCAGTCATATTGACCTAGGACAGAATTATATGCGGTGTTGAAATGGCTGTCAAGTATGCGAGGCTCCGCAACTTCTCCCGCGTTTTGCAGGTATTTCCGAGGTCAGACGGTTCTCCCGGCAAGCCCCGATAAGATGTCGGGTCGCCGGATAAGTTAAGGAGGACTAACATGTCTGAGATAACCGTCGTCGGGGCCGGGCTCTCGGGCCTGGTGGCAGCCATCACCCTCGCCAGGAAGGGGCACCGGGTCAAGGTCCTCGAGCGCGAATCCCGCATCGGCGGCTCGCCCCTCTACCATCCCAGCGGACAGGGCGCCATCCTGCGGATCAGGGAGCTCGGCTCCTGGCTGGGCGTGGACCTGGGCCAGGTGCTCGAGCCCATCAAGGTGATGTGGGAGATACCGCGGGGCCGCGTCTGCGAGCTGGATACCGGCCTCTTCTCCCCCTGGTTCTTCGAGAGGGGGCCGCGCTCCACCTCGGTGGACAGCTTCCTCTACGGGATAGCCCGGGACGAGGGCGTGGAGGTGGAGTTCGGCTGCCCCGTCGTGAACCGGGCCGACCTGGCCGCCCTGCCCGCCAACACCATCGTGGCCACCGGCCTCCACTTCGAGGGGTTCGACATCACCGCCACCCCCTACCTCACCTCCCACCACTTCACCTACAAGGGAACCTGCGACCCCGACCTCAACTACGTACACCTGTGGCACGACGACTTCACCACCGACTACGGCTACAGTTCCTGCTTCAGGGGCATCCGCTACTGCCATCTCTTCAACCGCTACAAGCCCCTCTCCCACGCCGACCGCGAGAAATTCGCCGCGATGATCAGGAAGTTCGACGACTTCGAGGTGCCGGAGTGGCAGTCGTTCACCTTCCCGGTGCCCGCGGGCAGCATCCGGAACCCGCGCCTCTTCCACGGCGACAAGATCCTGGCCGGGACCCTGGCCGGGGCCATGGACCCCATCGCCTTCTTCGGGCTGCAGGGCGCCCTGGTCTCGGGCAGGATCGCCGCCCTGGCCGTCGAGGACAAGCACGAGGCCTGGGTGGAGTTCCGCAAGTGCGTCTCCCTCTTCCCGGCCGCCTGGCTGCTCAGCCGTTTCGCGGCCTTGCTGCCCGGGCCGCTGATGCAGCTGGGCTACTACTCCATGTTCAAGACCTTCAGCTTCAATCCCCTGTTGCGCGTCGCCCTGGCGCGGGGCATGCCCGGGTACCGGAACTACTGACGCCGGTCCCGGCGGCCCGCCCCCGCAGCCACCGGAAGGCCGGCTTGCCTGAAAAGCCGTTTGATAAGAGAATGTGAGGACTAAAGGGACGTTCCGCGAGAGAAGGAGAGAAGGAGAATGGCCAAGGCTAAGAAGGTACTGGTTATCGGGACCGGCCCCGGGGGCTCCGGCGTAGCCGCGCTCCTCCAGAAGAAGGGCCTGCAGGTGACGGCGCTGGAGCGCAACCCCTTCGTCGGCGGCAAGTGCTGGACCTTTCAGAAGGAGGGCTTCACCGTCGACTCCGGCGTGCACATGTTCTCCATGGGCAACTCCGGCCAGCACGGCGACATCAACCGGCGGGTGGGCGGCGACCTGGAGTGGCTGACGGCCAACCCCGGCGAGTACTGCCAGATAGGCGGGAAGTACGGCCTGCGGCTCTACCAGAGCCTCACCGACCCGCGGGCCGCTTTCACCAACGCCAAGTCCGTCCTGGCGCATGCGGCCAACCGCAAGGCCGTGCTGGAGCAGGCCCGGCAGGGACGCGAGCTCAAGGAGATGGAGAAGGAGCTCTACCGCGCCTCCAAGCGCTACAACCCCTTCGAGCTGGTCAAGCTGGCGGCGGGCCTGGCCACACGCAACGAGAGCCTGCTGGCCGAGCTGGACGAGATAACCTTCCAGGAGTTCCTCCACCGCATCACCGACGACTGGTTCCCGCTGCAGGGCATGGCCGCCCTGGCCATGCTGCTCACCGTGACCCCCTGGACGCAGGTCTCCGCCGGCGAGTTCCTGTGGTGCTTCCTCAACGCCTTCCACAAGAAGACCCTGGGAGTGCCGCGCGGCGGTTCGGGCGAGATCACCGGCTCCTTCATCCGCGCCTTCGAGCGCCTGGGCGGAAAGCTGCGCCTCAACTGCGAGGTGTCCCGCATAGTGGTGGAGGGAGAGCGCGTCAAGGGCGTGGAGACCGCGGAGGGCGAGTTCATAGAGGCCGACACGGTCATCTCCAACGCCGGCATCGGGCGCACCGTGGACCTGGCCGGCGAGGACAGCTTCCCCGCGGAATACGTCCGCTACGTGCGCGGCCTCAAGCAGTCCTGCGCCTTCATAACCGTCAAGTACGGCCTGGAGCGCCGGGTCATCGACCTCCCCGCCCCCAGCTTCTTCAACATCCCCAACCAGAACCCCGACACCATGTTCGACTACATCTTCGACGGGACGGCGCCGCAGGACCCCTTCCTCTTCACCCCCGTGCCCTCGGAGTGGGACCCCTACGCCGCCCCGCTGGGCAAGCAGCTGGTGATGATGGGCGTGCCCGGCCCCATCGACGTCAATCCGGAGACGGTGGCCCACTGCGAGCGCATCCTCGACCGCGCGGAGGAGCGCCTCTTCGAGATCTTCCCGCGCCTGCAGGAGAACATCCAGTGGAGCATCCGCACCCACATCGCCCACACCGCCAAGATCTCCGGCAAGAGCACCGGCGAGTGCATCGGTCTGGGCCAGCACGTGGGTCAGACCGGCGTGCACCGTCCCTCCAACCGCACCCCGGTCAAGGGCCTGTGGCTGGTGGGCGCGGACGCCGGCGCCCGCGGCGTGGGCACCGAGATGGCCTCGGGCTCGGCGCTGTACCTCTCCGGGCTCATCGACTGATTCATTCACATACCGCAGGCAGAAGAGGCGCCGGTGATCCGGCGCCCCTTCGCGTTGCCTGCGTTGCGGCCGTCAGGCCAGCCCGTACCTGGCCAGCGGCTCGGGCAGGGGCCGGCCCTCCTCGTCCAGCTGGGCCAGCTCGTAATACTCCCTGAGCATCCTCTTGATCTTGGGCACCGAGCCCTGGTTGGCGCCCTCCTCGGTGGGGGTGAGGCACTTGGGCGGCAGGACGTCGTCGTTGGCCCCGGAGCCCCAGGCGTTGAGCATCAGCCGCTTCTGGTACCAGATGCGCCAGCCGTTGTCCATCAGCTCGTCCACGGTGTAGTCCTCCCACCCGGCGGCGTGCTTGATCATGTCCACCTGCTCCTGCAGGCTCAGCCAGGCCCCGATGAAGTTGCACATCACCAGGGAATTGAGGATCTGCCCGATGGACATGCACTTCCAGGTGACCTCGGCCTTGCCCTTGGAGATGGTGCCGGTGTAGGGCCCCATCAGGCCCACCTCGGGCCACCCCCCCATCCCTCCCTCGGCCATCAGGTTGGTCGAGTTGAGGTGGCAGGCGCCGCGGGTGCCCATGGCATAAGCCAGGCCGAAGCCGTGGAAGCCGCGCGGGTCGTGGGCGGGGAAGTCCAGGCCGCGCACGTGCACGGAGAGCTCGGGGGCGCCCAGGGAGGTGGCCAGCTTGAGGGAGCCCTCGGCCATGCGGTCGCCGAAACCCTCCCGGTAGGCGGTCAGGCGGATGGCCTCGACGGCCGCCTCCATGTTGCCCCAGGAGAAGTCCAGCCCGGTGTCGGCCGGGGTCACCAGCCCCAGCTCCTGGGCCTCCATCATGGCAGCGATGACGCCCCCCATGGAGATGGTGTCCACGCCCAGCCGGTTGCAGATGTCGTTGGCCTTGGCCACCGCCTCCAGGCTCTGGTTGAGCAGGTTGGTGCCCATCATGCACACCGTCTCGTACTCGGGGCCGGCGTGCTCGTGCATCTTCCAGGGGCCCTCGTCGATCCGCACCACCCGCTTGCACCGCACCGAGCAGGCGTAGCAGCCGACGATCTTCACCAGGATGTGATCGTTGTAATAGAAGGAGTTCAGGGTGTCCAGAGATTCCAACCACTCCCCTATCTTCCAGTTCTTGGTGGGGACGTCGCCGGAGAGCATCCCGGTGTCGAAGGCGCCGTTGGTGCCCATCTCGTGCATGGAACCGGCCAGGACCGAGTCCTTCAGCTTCCTGACGCAGTGCTTGGTGAGCTCCTTGGCCCGGTCGGCGTCGTGGTAGCGGTACTTGCCGCCGCCCCGGATGGCGATGGTCTTGAGCTTCTTGTCGCCGGCCACCGCGCCGATACCGCAGCGCCCGATGACGCTGCCGAGCTCGTTGACCAGGCAGGCCAGCTTGACCAGGTTCTCGCCGGCCGGGCCGATGGACAGGGAGCGCAGGTTCTGCCCGCCGGCCAGGTTCTCCTCCAGCCACGCGTGGGTCTCGTAGCAGTCCTTGCCCCACAACTCCGACGCGTCGCGCAGTTCGATGGTCTCTCCCTCGATGTACAGGTAGACCGGTTTGGCGGACTTGTTCTTGAAGATGATGCCGTCGTAGCCGGCGTGCCGCAGCGCGGCCCCGAAGGCCCCTCCGCAGTTGCCCTCGCCCCAGAGGTTGGTCAGGGGCGAGCGGGTGGCGGCGGAGAAGCGCCCGGTGCCGGGAAAGCTCGACCCGGTGAGCAGGCCGTCCATGATGATGAGCAGGTTCTCCGGGTCCTGCCACTCCACCTCGGGCGGCACCCGGTCGTAGAAGATCTTGGCGGCCAGTCCGGCGCCGCCGATGAACTTGCGGTAGAGTTCCTCCTCTATCTCGTAGAAGCCGATCTCGCCCGTGGCCAGATCCACCTCAACGGTTCTGCCTGTGAACCCCGTCATTTCTTCCTCCTTATGCGGTTTTTCCTCCCACGCGGGGCTTGGCGCCCCATAGATAGATACAGGGAATGCTGTTGCGGTAGCCGGGCCGGGAGGACTCGCGGTGGAGCCGCTCCGCCACCTGCCGGGCCTCCTCTTCCCTCAAGCCGTGCTTCCTCCAGCAGGCGCTGGGAGCCAGCTCTCCCGGAAGCAGGTCCCCCAGGTCCCGCAGGGCCTCCCGTCCGTCCGCGTAGACGCGGGTGGTGTCCGCGTGCCACACAAAGCTCTGCATGCCGGAGAAGCCGGCCCGCTCAAGCTCGTCCTTGATGTCCTTGATACCGTACCGGAAGGCGGGATGATGCGTCTGGAGCAGCAACCTCATCTTGCGGAAGGCCGGCTCCGCCTCGCCCCAGTCGAGCTGGTAGGACTCGTCCCCCGGCACCGGCTCGAAGAGGGAGATGCGGCCGCCCGGCTCGAGGACCCGGAAGGCCTCGCGGAAGGCCTCCGCGCGGTCGTCCACGTAAGCGAACACCGACCGGCCCAGGACCACCCCCACGCTCTCATCCGCCAGCGGCAGGGAGCGCAGGTCCGCCCGGACGAAGGTGAGGTTGGAGAGGCCGCGCGCCACCGCCTCGGCGCGCGCCTTCTCCAGGGCCTCCTCGCTTGCGTCGATGCCGGTTACCCGGCCTTCCCCGCCGACCAAGCGCGCCGCTTCCATGGACAGGAAGCCCTTGCCGCAACCCAGGTCGGCTACATTATCCCCCCGCTTCAGGCCGGCCTTGTGCAGGACGCGGTCGCGGACCTGCCCCAACAGCACCCGGCCGCGGGGGTCGTCCCCGGCGCGCAGCTGGCGCTCTACGGCGTCCAGCCAGCCCGACCACTCCATCTCACGGGGGCTGTCTGAGCGGCTATTCGTCCTCGTCGTCCTCGTCGTCCTCGATGACGATCTTCAGATCGCCGAGGCCCTTCTTGTCGAGCAGGCCGTTGTAGATGGCGTAGGCCGGCTTGATGACCGGGAGCATCTTCAGCAGGCGGGGCACGGAGCCCTCGGACTGGATCTCCCCCGAGGAGAGGGCGCCCAGCAGGTTGAGCTTACCGCACCAGAAAGCGTGGGCGGTGTCGGTCTCCATGGACAGGGTGGCGTCGGGCGTGGCTTCCTTCTTGGGCTTGCCGGGATAGGCCTCCACCTCTTCACCGGTGCAGTCGACCCAGAACTCGCCCTCGGGGTCGCGGTACTCGAACTTGACCAGGAGCTTTGACTCCAGCGCCTTGGCCCTGATGGCGGGGTCCTTCATCAGCTCCACGAAGGTCTCCTGGATCAGGCCTGCGATGACGTTGAAATCGGTGAAATACGGCATGCGTCCTCCTCCTTCTTCTCGAACATCCTTCCCTCGACCGGTCCCGGGGCGCTCGGCCGTCCGGGCCCTCACACGACGCGCATATTATAAACCGCCCCTCCGCCGCTGTGGAACATCGCATGCGGACCGCGGCTCGCGTCCGCGCCGCCCGGACCTCCTTCGCGCCTCAACCTCGTATCGGCCTTATATGGTAAGGGGCGGAGGGTCCCGGTGCGTTTCCGTCTCAGGAGGGGATTCCTATTCTTTGGTCAGCCCCGGAATCCCTCCGCCGCCTTAAAGGTCTTCGCGTCCCTGCTCCCGTGCGGCGTTCTTGCGTATATCGACAACCCGGTAGAAGCGTTTGGAAAAGGGCGGCCGCCTCCCCTCGGAGGTCCTTCACGGCGGGCGATATTCACATGGACGGTACAGACAAGTTAGCACAGACTAACCTGAAAAGCAAGAACCCGGATAGTGTCTGGATGGAACCCGGATGGTGCCCGCGGCGGCTCCGTCGAGGGGATTGAGCGGGGGCTCGGGAGGGTATAATCAGGAGGATATATCGGGATGGAGATGATGCGCATGGCCAGGAAGAGCAGGGTGGTGCGGGTGGGGGACAAGGCCCCGGGATTTGCGCTGCCGGACGCCGCCAGCGGCGAGACGGTGCGCCTGGACGACCTGCTGGGCCGGCCCCTGTGGCTCTACTTCGGGCGGGGCACCTGGTGACCGCACTGCCGGGAGTATATGGGTCATATACGAGACAAGTACCCCGAAGTGGAGAGGCGGGGGGCCCGGGCGGCGGTCATACTGGCCCAGAACCCCGCTAAGGTCCGGGAATACCTGGAGAAGAACGCTTACCCCTTCCCCGTCCTGGCAGACGCCGGGCGCGAGGTGGTCAAGGATTACGGCGTCTACGTCCGGGCCAATTTCGAGTCGATAAACATCGCCCGTCCGGCCAACTTCATCCTGGCGGCGGAGGGGACGGTCGCCTACGTCCACATCGCCGGCATCCAGACCGAGTACCCCGAGGACGCCGAGATCCTCTCCGTCCTGGACGGACTGGCCGGAGGCGGGGGCTGAAGCCGCCGGGAGGCCGACCGCCGGGCCCGGACATCGTAGAGTGGTCTTGGGTGACGAGGGTATCCGCCGTCGAACACGGGAGGGGAAGATGCCATTGAAGATAGACGGCCCCGATGCTTACCTGGAGAGCCTGCGCCGCCTGGAGAGGCGCGTCTACGTGCTGGGCGAGCGGGTCTCAGACCCGGTGGACCACCCGCTGGTGCGCCCCTCGGAGAACGCCGTGTGCGAGACCTACGACGCGGGAGGCGAGGCGGGGGCGGAGGACCTGCTCTTCGCCACCTCCCACCTCACCGGGGCGCGGATCAGCCGCTTCACCCACATCCACCAGGGGCCGCAGGACCTGGTGAAGAAGGTGGACATGCAGCGCCTGCTGGGACGGCGCACCGCCACCTGCTTCCAGCGCTGCGTGGGCATGGACGGCCTCAACGCGCTCTACTCGGTGACCTACGAATGTGACCAACGGCACGGCACCGACTACCACCGGAGGCTCCGCGACTACCTTGCCTGGGTGCAGGAGGAGAACGTGGTGGTGGAGGGGGCCATGACCGACGTCAAGGGCGACCGGGGCCTGCGGCCGGCCGAGCAGGAGGACCCGGACATGTTCGTGCGGATGGTGGACCGCGACTCCCGGGGCATCGTCATCCGCGGGGCCAAGGCCCATCAGACCGGGGCCCTGAACTCCCACGAGATCCTGGTCATGCCCACCGCGGCCATGCGTGAGGACGAGGCGCAGTACGCCGTTTGCTGCGCCGTGCCGGCCGGCGCCCCCGGGGTCAGCTTCATCCTCGGGCGCCAACCGTCGGACACCCGGAAGCGGGAGGGCGTCCCGCTGGACGTGGGCAACCCCGGCTACGGCAGCCAGGAGGCGCTGGTGGTCTTCGACGACGTCAGGGTGCCGCACGAACGGGTCTTCATGTGCGGGGAGCACGACCAGAGCGGCAAGGTGGTGGAGCGCTTCGCCGCCTTCCACCGCCAGAGCTACGGCGGGTGCAAGGTGGGGGTGGGCGACGTGCTCATCGGGGCCACCCTGCTGGCCGCCCGCTTCGGGGGCGTGGAGAAGGCCGGCCACGTGCGGGACAAGATCACCGAGATGGTCCATCTGAACGAGACCCTCTACGCCTGCGGCATCGCCTGCAGCGCGCTGGGCCGTCCCACCCCCAGCGGGGGCTGGCTGGTGGACGTGCTGCTGGCCAACGTGTGCAAGCAGAACGTCACCCGCTTCCCCTTCGAGATCGCCCGCCTGGCGCAGGACGTCGCCGGCGGCCTGGTGGTGACCATGCCCTCGGAGCGCGATTTCGCCAATGCCGAGATAGCGCCGTACCTGGAGAAGTACTTCCGGGGAGACGCCTCGGTGCCGGCGCTGGACCGCATCCGCATATCCCGGTTCATCGAGAACATGACCATCGGCTGCGGGGCCGCCGCCTACCTCACCGAGAGCCTGCACGGGGCGGGCTCCCCCCAGGCGCAGCGCATCGTCATCTACCGCCAGGCGGGGCTGGAGGAAAAGGTCGACCTGGCCCGGCGCCTGGCAGGCATCAACAAAAAGTAAATTTGGGGTCAGGAGCCTGTCGCACAAACTTCAGCAGAAATGAGCTTGCCTGG
>CAZETE010000004.1:0-85029 GCA_964515075.1 uncultured Actinomycetota bacterium
ATCAGCGGGACCGAGACGCAGATCGACAGCCTGATGACGGTGCGCTTCTTCATTCCTTACCCCCCGTTTCATGCCCGACGATTACGAGACCTGTCTGAAACCAACGGATGACCCAGAATCAATACTAGCACGGCTTGCCTTGTTGTCAAGGCTGGTTTTCCGGCTCGGTGGCGCTATGCTATATAATTCAACGAGTGGCGCCGGGAGAGGAGGGGCTGATGTGAAACGGAAGAACTGGGCGATGGGGATAACGTTAATCGTGGTCTGCGCGTTGAGCGCCGGCATGATCGGTTGCGGGGGCGGCGCTGCCGAGCTTACGGCCGAGGAGCAGTTGGTGGACTCGTTCCTGCGCGGCATCGTGGCCGGCGACGCCGCGGCGGTGCTCGCCGTCCTGCCCCCGGAGCGGCTGGCGGAGATTCGCGCCGAGATGCCCCAGGCCACCGAGGAGGAGCTGGGCGAGGTCTTCCTGGGGGCCCTGCGCGGGTTATTCCCCTACACGTCCGTCAAGGAGATCTCCTTCCGTACCGAACGGCGGGACGATTCCTCCGCCGACGTCCACTACTGGGGGGTCTTCGTGAAGACCGATGCCTCCGGCGCCACCAGTAAGGTCGCCGTGCGCGAGGGCGAAGTGCGGCCCTTCAACGTCATCGCCGCGGACGGCGCTTTCTACCTGAGCATCCCCGCGCCCGGCTCCCCGTAAAGGGAGGCAGGCAAGGACCGGCGCCAATCGGATATAATCTTGGCGTCCCCCGTTTGGGCGTTCGAGCATGGGAAGGGAGCCGTCCTTGCGCAAGGAGATGATGCCGCCCCGCCGCCGGCTGTCCGCGCCGGCCCTGGCGCTGCTGCTGGCATCGACCCTGGCGCTGGCGCCGCTCTTGCCCGGGTGCTCCGGCGGAGCCCCCGCGGAGCTGACCGAGGGCGGGGCCTTCAACGCCTTCCTCATGGAGCCCGCCTCCCTCGACCCCGCCCGGCTGCAGGGCCCCATGGAGCTGCAGGTGGCCCGGCAGATCTACGACGGCCTGACCGGCTACGACCCGGAGAGCATGGAGGTGATCCCGGCCATGGCGACCTCCTGGAAGGCCAGCGACGACGCTACCGTTTGGACCTTCGAACTCAGGCCGGGAGTGGAGTTCCACAACGGCCGTGAATGCACCGCCGCCGACTTCGTCTACTCCTGGAACCGGGCGGCGAATCCGCTCACGGCGGGCCCGTCCTCCTGCCACCTGGCGGTCATCAAGGGCTACGAGGAGGTGCGGGGGGGCGCCGCGGAGGCCCTTTCCGGCCTGCGGGCGCCGGACGATCACACCCTCGAGGTGACCCTGGCCTACCCCTACGCCGACTTCCCCGCCCGCGTGGCCCACCCGGCCTTCTCGCCGGTCCCGGCGGAGGCCGCCGCGGACCTGGACGAGAGCCCCGTGGGCACCGGGCCCTTCCGCCTGGCGAGCTGGGAGCACGGGGCCGAGCTGGTCATCGAGGGGTTCGACGGCTATTACGGCGAGGAGAAGGCCCGGCTGGACCGGGTGGTATTCCACATCTACCCGGACGTCGAGTCGGGCTGGAGGGACTTTCGGGAGGGGCGGCTGGACGACGCCCCCATCCCCCCCGGCCGGTACGACGCGGCCGCCTTCGAGTACGGGGAGCGGGCCCTCTTCCGGCCCCTGCTCGCCACCCTCTACTACGGCTTCGACCTGACCTCCGAGCCCTGGAAGGACGGCAAGGACTTCCGGCAGGCCCTGAACTGGGCGGTGGACCGCGAACACCTTGCCGCCTCCGTCCTGCAGGGCACCGCCTCCGCCGCCACCGGCCTGGCGGCGCAGGGCGCCTTCGGCTGGCAGTCCGGCGCCATGCCCTGCCGCTACGACCCGGAGAAAGCTAAGGCCCTCATCGCCAAGGCCTTCCCCTTGAACCAGGGAGTCCCCATCGACCTGGCCCTGGCCTACGACGGGGGGGAGAGGGAGGCCCTGGTGGCCCGGTCGGTGCAGTCGGATATCCGGGGAGTGGGCGTGGACCTGGCCCTCGAAGGCCTGGAGCCGGAGGCCTACGCCGAGCTGCTGCTCTCCGGGGAGGCCGGCTTCTTCTGCCTGGAGCAGCGGGCCGACTACCCGGTCATGGACGCCTTCCTCTACCCCCTCCTCCACTCCCGCAACGCCGGCTCCACCAACCTCACCGGCTACGGCAGCCCCGAGGTGGACGCGGCGCTGGACCGCGCCCGCCGCACCCCGGACACCGGCAGGCGCATCGAGCTGTACCGGCAGGCGGAGCGGGCGGCGCTGAAGGACGCCCCGCTCATGCCCCTGGCCTTCGCCCGCAGCTCCCGGGTGATCTCGCAGCGGGTGGGCGGTTACCTCCGCACGCCCCTGGATTACACGCCCTTCTCCTCGGTCTACGTGATCCGCCCCCGCTGACCTCCCGGCGGGGACGGGACTCAGCGGGGAAAGGTCATGCCCGCGAAGGTGACGGCCGAGCCCTCGTGCAGGTCCAGCCAGTAATCGTAGTGGATGAGCCGGCCCGGCGCGCCGCCCAGCGCGCTGACCATGGCGTAGATGGGCGAGAGGCCGCACACGTGCCGTCCGTCGCCCTCGCGCATCACGAAGCCGTAGAAGCCCTCCGCGTCGCCGGCCGCCGCGTGCCCCAGCATCTCCCTGTCCTTGGCGGAGACGGAGGAGAGGATGGCCGCGTCCGCCGGCAGCAGGCTCCCGAAGCGGCTTCCCACGTGAGCCAGGTCGGCGGCGGCGAGGAACATCACCCCGTCGCCCAGCGCCGACTTCAGGCCCGCGAGCGCCCGGACGAAGGCGGCGACCTCCGGGTCCTGCGCGGGAGAGACCTGGGCCTCGATGAAGGGGTGAAACGAGTTGCAGGTGACCGGGAGGATGCTGAAGTTCTCCACGCCGCCGAAGACCAGCGCCAGGAAGGGCAGCTGCATCTCTATGGAATGCTCCCGGCGATGGGAGAGCTCGTCGCCCAGCCCGTCCATGCCCGCCGCCCGCGCCACTTCCGCAGCGGCGCCCGCGTCCGTCCGCACCAGGCCGAAGGGGGAGAGGTAATTCTTGGAGGTCAGGGCAAAAGCCCCCTCCATCTCCCCGTGGCAGGTGCCCAGGATGACCACCAGGGGCGGCGGCGCCCCGCCGGTGCAGCGGGCCAGGTAGGAGTAGGTCTCGCCGTAGCAGCGGGCCCCGCGCCCCGGGTCGATGTGCGGCGCCACCAGGCCCAGGGGCGGCCCGGCGTCGGAGTCGCTCCCCTCCGCCGCCTCGAGCATGGCGGCAATCTCCCCCGCCAGTTCCCGGGGCTGGGGCGAGTAGCTGAGGCCGGCCAGGGTCATGGGGCGGTTGGGCAGGCCCATGTATTCCCGGTCCGACTCCTCCTTCAGCCGCCGGAAGCGCGGGCTGTCCAGGATGAGCTGTTCGTCCAGCTGCTGCAGGATGGCCTCCAGCTGGCCGGTGGTGATGATGTCGCCGTAGCGGCGGACGTAGGCGGCCTGGATCTCGCGGAGCGAGCGCCTGCCGTCGCAGAGGGAGGCGATGAAATAGGCCGCGGGCGAGACGGCCGCCACGTCCGGGAAGTAACCCTCCGGGTCGCGCAGGCCGATCATCTCGCGGCCCTGATGGGTCAGGGGGAAGGCCTCCAGCCTGCGCGTCCTGGGGTGCTCCATGGGTGGCCGGCCCTCACTTCCAGGCGGAGCGCTTCTTGGCTTCCCTCTCCCAGCCGACGTCCAGCGCCAGCCAGGCCTTGGCCCGGATCAGCTCGTCGGTGGCGGGGTCGGCGACCAGGGCCATCAGCGCCTCGATGCCCCGCTGGTCCCCCAGCCGGGTGATGGCCTCGACCACCGCGTAGCGGAGTTCGCGGTCCTCGCTTCCCAGGAGCTCGATGAGCTTGCCCACGTCGCGCTGGGCCTCCAGCTTGCCCACGTCGGGCTTTCCCCCCTTGAACAAGGCCATGGCATCACCAGCCGGTCGTCGCTTCGGACACTGCCTCTTCCCGTTTCCTCAGACCTGAATTATAGCACCGCCGAGGGCCCCGACCAACCGGCCGGCGCGGCCCGCCGCCGGGGGCCCTCACGGCCCCCTCACCACTTCCACCATCACGTACCCCCCCTCCACCAGGCGGAGGTTCGCCTCGAGCCCCTCGGCCAGGGGAAAGGATTCGAGGTCCTGGTAGACGGGCGTCTCCTCCCGCCCCTGCCGCGTGCCGCGGACCAGCAGCACCTCGCCGCCCCGTTCCTCGAAATGGAAGGCCGCGCCGCCGGCCAGGGTGACGGCTTCCGCCGGGTCCCTCAAGCGGAAGGGGGAGGGGCGGCAGAAGACGAGGGTGGTGGCGCCGGGCCCCGCCGCCGCGGCCCCGGCCCCCCCGCCGAGGACGGGCTCGGCGTACCACGGGCCACCGTCCACGCCCCCCGTCCCGGTGATGAAGGAGCCCTCCCCGCCGGGCAGCGCGCCGACGGCCGGGTAGTTGGGAGCCAGGAAGTCGTAGACGGGGCGGGAGACGTCCACCGGCACCCACCCCACGCCGTAGAGATACGCCTGATTGAGGTAGCGGTCGAAGGAGAGGGCCGTGCGGGCCGGGATGCCCGCGGCGCGGCACAGGGCGGTGAAGGCCAGGGCGCGCTCGTAGTCGTCCCCCCCGCTTCCCCCGAGGACCCGCGCAACCGCCGCGCGCGCGTACTCCTCCCCCGCCGCGCCGGTGAGAGGCGGCGGGGGCAGGGCGCGGCTGGGGCAGGCGGTGAGGTAGAAGGCGCCGTGCCGGGCCAGGCGGAGCAGGACCGCCAGCATGTCCCCCCGCTCCTCCCCGGGGATGCCCTCCAGCACCGCGGCGATCTCCGGCAGGTCGCCGGGGACGCCGGCCATGGGCAGCAGGTAGGGCCGGGCCTCTTCCGGGAAGGAGTCCGGGAAGGGATAACGGCCTGCGGGGTCCAGGCGGAAGCCGTCCGAGCGGCGGGCCGCCGCCAGGACCTCCACCTCCGTGCGGCCCGAGACCCCCCCGAGGACCAGGTCGAGCCCGTACGGCCCCCGGCGTTCCAGCTCCCAGGACACGCCGGCCGCTCCCGCCCTCACCCGGTAGTAGAACCATTCCGGCCTCAGGAAATCGGAGGACGGCAGGGAGAGGCGGAGGCCGGCCGGCCGGCCGCTCCCGCCCTCCACCCCGAACGCGGCCCGCGCCACCAGGCGCGAGGGCTGGTAGACCTGGTCGCCGCTGTAGTGGATGCCCGAGGCGGTCCTGGCGTAGACGGCCCCGCGCGCAGAGGCGCTGACGTGCTCCACCGGCTCCCCCAGCGAAGCGAGCTCCTCCTCCGTCCCGGCGGCGGGAGAGAGGCGGGTCAGCTTGCCGGAGTTCTTGCCCAGGAGGATGTCCTCCCCGCCGATGCGGGAGGCGGAGATGACGGGGTCGTCGCTCCGCCTGACCGCGACGAGCTCCCGGCCCTCCAGGCGGTACACGCCCCTGGCCGTCACCAGGTACAGCCCGCCGGCGGGCGCCTCCACCAGCTCCACCACGCGGAAGTTCTTCTCCCCCGGCACCTCCACGGGCAGCCCCCCGGCCTCTCCCGGCAGCAGGAGCTCCAGGCGGTTCTCCCACATCTCGCAGAGGAGCCCCCTCGAGGAGCCGGCCAGGCGCACCGGCGTGCCCGAAAGGCCGGCGCCGTCCCCCCAGGCCCTCTCCCAGCCGTCCCCGGACCGCCGGAAGACACCCCCGTCGCAGCCCGCGTAGACGCCGCCGGAGAGGTCGGCATGGACGGAGACGGCGACGCCCGGCACCGCTTCGGCGGCGCGTTCCCCCGCCCGGTCCATGCGCTGCAGCCCCCCCTCGCCCGCCGCCAGGTAGACGCATCCGGTCGCGAGGTCCTGCCGTTCTCCCGCGGCCTCGAGCGCGAAGTCCTCCACGCCGTCGCCGCAAGCCGGCAGGGGGGAGAGGTGGAGGCCGGGGTCGAGGGAGTACATCTCCCGGGAATAGGTCAGCACCCACAGGACGCCGCGGGCGTCCGCCTCCATCTTCTTGACCTCCAGGCCGGGGGGGAGCTCGAGGAAGGAGAAGGCCGGCCCGGCCTTGCCCGTCCCCCCCGCGCCGCCCCCGCGGCATCCCGGCGACGCGAGGAGCAGGGCCGCGGCCAGCGCGGCGGCCAGGCGGCTAGCGCGGCGTCTCCCTTCCATGACTCCATGATACCCCACGCCGGCAGCGAAAAGGCGGCCCTTGCGAGCCGCCTCCGTTCGTGCGCGCCCGGGCGCCCGGGACCTAGAGCGGGTCGGGGTTGCGGAAGCTGGGCTTGTAGGTGACCCTGCGCATCTTGTTGAAGACCACGTTCATGGAGCGGGAGAAGACGTCGGGCTTGAGCTCCTCCACCATCTTGGTGACGAAACGCTGGTTCTTGTTGAGCGATTCCGCGATGGCGGCGGGGTCCAGCTCGCCCATGAGCTTGGTCATGAACCCGGGGTTGGCGTTGATGGGGGCGGCCAGGGCCTTGGGGTCCAGTTCGGGGATGACCTTGCCCATGAACTCCCCGCTGTCGTTGACGATGCCGGCGACGATCTTGGGATCCAGCGTGGACAGCATGCCCTTGACCATGCCGGCCAGCAGCTTGCCCATCAGGTTGGTGATGGTGCCGGCGATGGAACCCATCATCTCGAACAGTGCGCTCATCCTCTACCTCCCTTAGTAGATACCAATACTGACCATCCAGTCTTTGCAGCTTCTCTTTGCTGCCATTCCATTATAGTACACTCCGTCGGAAATTCCCACCCCAATTTAGCAGGCATTATGCTTCAGCTAGTTATATTGACTAGTTAGTACATATAACTTATAGTCATCAGGAGCCGCCTCTCGGGGCCCCGCACCCCCCTTCCCGCTAGGCCCGCCTCCCGGCGCCCCCGCCGCCGGGCCCCCGGCCGGCTCATTGACATCGTACCGGCCTGCGCCCATAATTGACTGGTCCGGGTCGTTGATAAGTGAATATCCGAGCAAAGGCTGAGAAGGGGAGGAGTAGGTCCGCCGGTTGCGCTACAGAGAGCCGAGCCGAGGTTGAGAATCGGTGCGCGACAACGGGCCGAAGATGGCCCCGGAGCTTCCCGCCGAAAGGGCGACCGAGTAGGCGAGGACGGACGCCCCCGTCACCACGGGCTTAGGGTATCGCGCCGTAGGCGCCGCACCTGAACGGGACGGTTCTCCGGAGGGATCCGCCGGCTGGTGCGCCGCCGGTGGGTTTTTCATTTAAGAGAAGGGGTGGTGCGGATGCTGTGGATCATGCCCGCGCCCCCGAAAGGTCTTGACGGGTCCGGAGGACGCGAGGAGGTGCGCGAATGGCGAAGACGATCGCCGAGATAAACGAGAAGATACGGGCGGGCAGCGTGGTGGTGGTCACCGCCGAGGAGATCATCGACCTGGTCAAACGCGAAGGCGCCGAGGCCGCGGCGGAGAAGGTGGACGTGGTCACCACCGGCACCTTCGGCCCCATGTGCTCCTCGGGGGCCTTCATCAACCTGGGCCATTCCAAGCCGCGCATCAAGATCTCCCGGGCCACCCTCAACGGGGTGCCCGCCTACTCCGGCATCGCCGCGGTGGACGTCTACATAGGGGCCACCGAGCTGCCCGAGAACGACCCCTTGAACGAGGTCTTCCCGGGCGAGTTCAAGTACGGCGGAGGGCACGTCATCGAGGACCTGGTGGCCGGGCGCAAGGTCAGGCTGGAGGCCCACTCCTACGGCACCGACTGTTACCCCAACCGCCGCTGGGAGAGGGACCTCACCCTTTCCGAGATGGGCGACGCCTTCCTCTTCAACCCGCGCAACGGCTACCAGAACTACAACGTGGCGGTGAACCGCTCCGACCGCATCATCTACACCTACATGGGCCTGCTCCGCCCCGAGCTGGGCAACGCCAACTACTGCTCGGCCGGGCAGCTCAGCCCGCTCCTGAACGACCCCTGCTTCCGCACCATCGGCGTGGGGACGCGCATCTTCCTGGGCGGCGGCGTGGGCTACGTGGCCTGGAACGGCACCCAGCACAACCCGGAGGTGCCCCGCACCGCCGGGGGCGCGCCGCGCCTGCCCTCGGGGACCCTGTCGGTCCTGGGCGACCTCAAGGGGATGAGCCCCCGCTGGCTGGTGGGCAACTCCTTCCTGGGCTACGGCGCCACCATGAGCGTGGGCCTGGGCATCCCCATCCCGGTGCTGGACGCGGAGGTGGCGCGGGCCGCCGCCGTCTCCGACGCGGAGCTGTTCGCCCCGGTGGTGGACTACTCCCTCGACTACCCGCAGGGCACCGGCAAGCTCCTGGGGGAGGTGAGCTACGCCCAGCTGAAGAGCGGCTCCTTCCGGCTGGAGGGCCGGGAGGTGCTGGCCGCCCCCCTCTCCAGCTACCCGCGGGCCCGGGAGATCGCCGAGACCTTGAAGGACTGGATAGAGAAGGGCGGGTTCCTGCTGGGCGAGCCGGCGCAGCTGCTGCCCTGCCCCGCCCGGGACGGGACCGCGCCCGCAGGAGGTGAATGACCGTGCATCGCAAGGTGGTTCTGCATTTCCCCCACGAGCAGGTGGACAAGCCCATCGTCAGCCGCCTGGTCAAGGACTTCGACATGGACTTCAACATCCTCAAGGCCCAGATAACCCCGCGGGAGGAGGGCATCCTGGTGCTGGACCTCATCGGGCCGGAGGAGAACTTCAACCGCAGCATCCGCTACCTGGAGGAGCAGCGGGTGGTCATCCAGCCCCTGTCGCAGGACATCCGGCGGAACGATGAGCGCTGCACCCACTGCGGCGCCTGCACGGGCGTCTGCCCCTCCCGGGCGCTCTTCATCGACAGGAAGAGCATGGAGGTCCGCTTCGACGAGGAGGAGTGCGTGGCCTGCGAGCTGTGCGTGCGCGTCTGCCCGTCGCGGGCCATGGAGGTCCACTACTGACGGGGACGGCGGCGCCCCGGCCTCCCCGCGCAGCGCCTCACAGCTGCTCGAAGGCGAGGGAGAGGCGCCGCAGGCACTCCTCCCGGCCCAGGATGTAGAGGACGTAGGGGAGGGGCGGGCCGGCGGAGCGCCCGGTCAGCGCGATGCGCAGGGGCATGAAGATGTCGCGGGGCTCGAGCCCCCTCTCCCTGAAGCCCCCGGTGATCTCGGCCAGCAGGACGCGGGCCTCCTCCAGGGCGGCGACCCGTCCCCCCTCCAGGGCGGCCCTGGCCGCTTCCATCACCTGCACGGCCCCGCGGCCGGAGAGGGCGGCCGCCATGTCCGGCTCCAGCGGGGGGAAGGCCGTGTAGACCTCCAGGTAGCGGGGGAGCTCGTTCAGCCGCTCCAGGTTGTCGCGGACGGATATGACCATGTCGGAGAAGAGCGGGTGGGCGGCCGCCGGGCCGGCGAAGGGGCGCGCCAGCTCCACCAGGCGGGCGGGGTCCGCGCGCCGGATGTGCTGCCCGTTGAACCAGTCCAGCTTGTGGGTGTCGAACACCGAGGGGCGGCGGGAGAGGGTCTCCAGCCGGAACTCCTTCACCAGCTCGGGCAGGGAGAGCACCTCGCGGCCCTCTCCCTCGGGAGACCAGGAGAGCAGCGCCAGGTGGTTGGCCACCGCCTCGGGCAGGTAGCCGGCGGAGCGGAACTCCCCCAGCGAGGCGGCCCCGTGGCGCTTGGAGAGCTTGGCGCCGTCGGCGCCCAGCAGCAGGGAGTGGTGGCAGAACGCGGGCACCCGGTAGCCGAGGGACCGGTAGAGCAGCACGTGGCGGGCGGTGTTGGTGAGATGGTCCTCGCCCCGCACCACGTGGGTGATGCCCATGGCGGCGTCGTCCACCACCACCGAGAAGTTGAAGCCGGCCGAGCCGTCGGAGCGGAGGACGACGAAGTCCCCGATGACCTCGGAGGAGAAGGAGACCCTGCCGTGCAGCAGGTCCACGAACTCGATGGGGCCGGGGGGGACGCGGAAGCGCAGCGCCGGCCTGCGCCCCTCGGCCTTGAGGCGCTCGCGGTCCTGCGCGGTGAGGGCGCGGCAGGTGCCGTCGTAGAGGGGCATGCGGCCCTCGGCCCGGGCCCGCTCCTTCCCGGCCTCCAGTTCCTCCGGGGTGCAGTAGCAGAAGTAGACCAGCCCCTTCTCGGCCAGGCGGCGCGCCTCCCGCAAGTAGAGATCGCGGCGTTCGCTCTGGCGGTAGGGGGCGTGGGGCCCGCCGACGTCCGGGCCCTCGTCCCAGTCCAGGCCCAGCCAGCGCAGGTCGGAGAGGATGGAGGCCTCGCACCCGGCCGAGGAGCGCCGGGGGTCGGTGTCCTCGATGCGCAGGACCATGGAGCCGCCCATGTGGCGGGCGTAGAGCCAGTTGAAGAGGGCGGTGCGGGCCGAGCCCAGGTGCAGTTCCCCGGTGGGGGAGGGGGCGAATCTGACGCGTATCTCGTCCATGGTCACGCTCGGGTCTCCTCGTCTTTACGCTCCGGGCGGGCGCGGTCCAGGTGCATTGTAGCACACGGCCGGGACATCCCGGAGGGCCGGGCGGGCGCGGGGTTTTGTCCCGGGTAGCGGCTATACTCGGGGCGTTGAGGCGGCCCGGCGGATGGGAGGTCCCGCTTGAAGCCCAGGAGCGTTTTCGTCTGCAGCGAGTGCGGCGGCTCGGCGGTGAAGTGGCTGGGCCGCTGCCCGGAGTGCGGCGAGTACGGCACCATGCAGGAGGAGCGGGCCGCGCCGCCCCCCGGCTCCCCTTCCGGCCGGGCCCCCCTGCGCTCCGTCCGGCGCGACCCCCTCCCCCTCTCCTCGCTGGAGGGCGGCGGGGAGGAGCGCCGCTCCACCGGCCTGGCCGAGCTCGACCGGGTGCTGGGCGGGGGCATGGTGCGGGGCTCGGTGGTGCTCGTGGGGGGCGAGCCGGGCATCGGCAAGTCCACCCTGCTGCTGCAGGCGGCCAGCCGGCTGGCCGGGGCGGGGCGGCGGGTGCTCCTGGTCAGCGGCGAGGAGTCCTGCGCCCAGGTCCGCATGCGGGCGGAGCGCCTGGACGCCGTCTCGCCCGACCTCTTCCTCTTCTGCGAGACCGGGCTGCCCGAGGTGGTGGAGGCCGTCGAGGGCATGCTGCCCGAGGTGGTGGTGGTCGACTCCATCCAGACCCTGGCCAGCCCGGAGGTCGCCTCCCCCCCCGGGGGGGTGAGCCAGCTGCGGGAGTGCGCCCTGCGCCTGCAGGCGCTGGCCAAGGAGCGGGGCGTCACCACCTTCCTGGTGGGCCACGTCACCAAGGACGGCTCGCTGGCCGGGCCGCGCGTGCTCGAGCACATGGTGGACACGGTCCTCTACTTCGAGGGCGAACGCCACGGCTCCGTGCGCATCCTGCGCGCCTCCAAGAACCGCTTCGGCTCCGTCTCCGAGGTGGGCGTGTTCGAGATGGGCGACTCCGGCCTGCGGGAGGTGGAGGACCCCTCCCTCCTCTTCAGCCGCCTGCGCCCGGAAGGGGTCTCGGGCGTCGCCCCGGTCATCGCCATGGAGGGCAGGCGCCCCCTGCTGGTGGAGGTGCAGGCGCTGGTCACCCCCACCTCCCTGCCGGTGCCCAAGCGGGTGGCCTCCGGACTGGACCAGCGGCGCTTCGCCCTCGACCTGGCGGTGCTGGAGAAGCGGGCCCGCCTGAGCTTCTTCGACCACGACGTCTTCTGCGGCACCGCCGGCGGGCTGCAGGTGGCGGAGCCCGCGTGCGACCTGGCCATCTGCCTGGCGGTGGCCTCCTCCCGGCTGGACGCGCCCCTGCCCGCGCACCTCGCCTGCTGCGGCGAGGTCAGCCTGGCCGGGGAGGTGCGCCCGGTCTCCCGCACGGAAGAGCGGGTGCGCGAGGCCCGGCGGCTCGGCTTCTCCGGGATGCTGGTCCCCGAGGCCGGGGAGGCTCCGGAGGGCGGGCGGGGGTTCAGGCTCGAGCGGGTGGGCGACATCCGCGCCGCCCTGCGCGCCTGCGGCCTGGGCGCCGATTGAGCTTGCGCGCCCGCGCGGCGCGGCCCGGGGCTTCAGGTCTTCCAGCGGACGCCGTCGCGGCGGTCCTCGAGCTTGATGCCCTTCTCCTCCAGGCGCGCCCGGATGTAGTCGGCGGACTCCCAGTCCCGGGCGGCGCGGGCGCGGGAGCGCAGCTCCACCAGCAGGTCGATTAGCTCCTCCGCCGGCGGCAGGTGCGCGCGCCCCGGGCGGGCCGCGGGCTCCGCGGCCTCCCGGGCTTCCCCCTCCGCCGCCGCCAGCCCGTAAGCCCGCACGCCCGCCTCGTCCAGCGGCGAGAAGAGGCCGAACACCCGGCACAGCTTGAGCAGGACGTCCCTGCCCTGCCCGGCCATGATGGTCCCTGCCGGGGTGGCGAAGAGGGCCTGCTCGTCCAGGTAGGTGTTGAGCTCGCGCGCCAGCTCGAAGACGGCGCCCAGGGCGCGGGCGGTGTTGAAGTCGTCGTCCATGGCTTCCTCGAAGCGCCTCTCCACCTCGAGCAGGAACCCGGTGAGCTCCACCTCCCGCTCGGAGCGCGCCGGGGCCGTGATGCCTTCACGGTCGAGGAACTCGCCCAGCGCGAAGAGGCAGTTCTCCAGGCGCTCGTAGGCCCGCTTGGCCTCCTCCAGGGCCTCCGGGCCGAAGTCGATGGGGCTGCGGTAGTGGGTCTGCAGCACCAGCATGCGCAGCGCGTCGGGGGGATACTTCTCCACGATCTCGCGGACGGTGACGATGTTCCCCAGCGACTTGGACATCTTCTCGTCGGAGATGTTGACGAAGCCGTTGTGCATCCAGTGGCGGACGAAGGGCGACGAGCCGGAGTAGGCCTCGCTCTGGGCGATCTCGTTCTCGTGGTGGGGGAAGATGAGGTCCTGGCCGCCCCCGTGGATGTCGAAGCCCATCCCCAGGTGCTCCAGGGACATGGTGGAGCACTCGATGTGCCAGCCGGGGCGCCCCCGGCCCCAGGGGGAGTCCCAGGAGGGCTCGCCCGGCTTGGCGCTCTTCCACAGGGCGAAGTCGGCGGGGTGGCGCTTGCGCTCGTCCACCTCCACCCGCTCCCCCGCCCGCATGTCCTCCAGGGAGCGCTTGGACAGCTTTCCGTACTGCGGGAAGGACTCCACCGAGAAGTAGACGTCCCCGTCCACCTCGTAGGCGTGCCCCTTCCCCACAAGGGCCGCGATCATCTCCGCCATCTTCTCCACGTAGGCGGTGGCGCGGGGGGTGACGTCGGGCGGCAGGACGTTCAAGGAGACCATGTCCCGCTTGAACTCCTCCTCGTAGCGGCGGGCCAGCTCCTCCGGGGTGGTGCCCTCCTCCGCGGCGCGGTTGATGATCTTGTCGTCCACGTCGGTGAAGTTCTGCACGTGGGTCACGGCGTACCCCCTGTGCAGCAGGTAGCGCTTGATGACGTCGAAGGTGAGGTAGGCCCGCCCGTTGCCCGCGTGGATGTAGTTGTAGACGGTGGGGCCGCAGACGTACATGCCGATGCGGCCCTCCTCCCGCGGCCGGAGCTCTTCCTTGCGGCCGGTCATGGTGTTGTAGGCCTTGATCACGGGGCCTCCTCCTCGACCAGCCTGACCTCGGCCAGCTTCAACCCGTCCTCGGTCCGCCTGAGGCCGGCCTCGGCGTGGGAGAGCTCCTCCTCGGCCCTGCGCAGCTCCCCCTCGGTGCGCTCCAGCTCGTCACGGGTGCGCGCCAGCTCCTCCTGGGTCTCGATGAGGTGCTCCTCCAGGCTCCCGAGCCGCCGGTTGAAGCGCTCGAACATCTCCTGCACGGGGTCGGGGATGTTCTCGTGATGCAGGTCCACCACCCGCTTGCCGGCGCGGGCCACCAGCCGCCCGGGGACGCCCACCACGGTGCAGTCGGGGGGCACGTCCCGGACCACCACCGCGCCCGCGCCCACCCGGGCGCCGTCGCCGACGGTGATGGGCCCGAGCACCTTGGCCCCGGCGGCGATGACCACGTCCCGGCCGATGGTGGGGTGGCGCTTGCCCTTATCCTTGCCGGTGCCCCCCAGGGTCACGCCCTGGTAGAGGGTGGCCCCCTCGCCGACCTCGGCGGTCTCGCCGATGACCACCCCCATGCCGTGGTCGATGAAGACGTTGCGGGCGATGCGCGCCCCGGGGTGGATCTCGATGCCGGTGACCAGCCGGTTGAAGTGGGAGAGCAGGCGGGGCAGCACCGGTATGCCCGCCCGCCACATGGCGTGGGCGAAGCGGTGCATCCACAGGGCGTGCAGGCCGGGGTAGGCCAGCATGATCTCGACGACGTTGGCGGCCGCCGGGTCGCGCTCGCGCACCGCCCCGATGTCGCTCCTCAAGAGGTCGAACATGGCATCAGGCCTTCCTAAAAAGGGGGCTGGGGCTCACGGGACGGGGATTACCTCCACGCCGCTTTCCGGCACCTCCACCCGCTCGAAGGTGATCTTTCCCTCCTCGTCCACCGCGATACGGATGGCCTGGCCCGCCTCGATCTCCTTGGAGAGGACCTTCTCGGAGAGGGGATCCTCCACCATCCGCTGAATGGCCCGGCGCAGCGGCCGCGCCCCGAAGAGCGGGTCGAAGCCCTCCCTGGCCAGCAGCTCCTTGGCCTCCGGGGACAGGATCAACTCGATATCCTGGGACTGCATCTGCTCCAGCACCCGCTTCATCAGCAGGTCCACGATGAGCAGGATCTCCTCGTGGGTCAATTCGTGGAAGACGATGACCTCGTCCAGGCGGTTGAGCAGTTCCGGCCGGAACGCCCGCTTGAGCTCCGAGAGCACCCGCTCCTTCATCTTGTCGTAGTCGATCTTGCCGTCCACCTGGGTGTTGAAGCCGAGGGCGGCGGCCTTGCCGATGTCCCGCGCCCCCAGGTTGGAGGTCATGATGATGATGGTGTTGCGGAAGTCGACGGTGTGCCCCTGGGAGTCGGTGAGGCGACCGTCTTCCAGTATCTGCAGGAGCATGTTGAAGACGTCGGGGTGGGCCTTCTCTATCTCGTCCAGCAGGATCACCGAGAAGGGCTTGCGCCGCACCGCCTCGGTGAGCTGCCCGCCCTCCTCGTAGCCCACGTAGCCGGGGGGCGAGCCCACCAGCCGCGAGGCCGCGTGCTTCTCCATGTACTCGCTCATGTCGATCTGGATGAGGGCGGTCTCGTCCCCGAAGAGGAACTCGGCCAGGGTGCGCGCCAGCTCGGTCTTGCCCACGCCCGAGGGCCCCAGGAAGATGAAGGAGCCGCTGGGCCGCTTGGGGTCCTTGAGGCCGGAACGGGTGCGGCGGATGGCCCGCGACACCGCGCTGACCGCCTCGTCCTGCCCCACCACCCGCTCGTGCAGGCCGTCCTCCATGCGCAGGAGCTTGGCGCTCTCCTCCTCGGTGAGCTGGTAGACGGGGATGCCGGTCCAGGAGGAGAGGATCTCGGCGATCTCGTCCTCGGTGACCTGGATCTGGTGCGACCCGTTGGGCATCTTCCAGTCCTTCTCGCGCTCGGTTATCTCGTCGATGACCGCCTTTTCGCGGTCGCGGAAGGAGGCCGCCACCTCGAACTCCTGGTTGGCGATGGCCGCCTGCTTCTCCTGGCGCACCTTCTGCAGCTTCTCCTCCAGCTCGCGGAAGTCGTCGGGCGCGGTCATGGCCCGGATGCGCAGGCGGGAGGCGGCCTCGTCGATGAGGTCGATGGCCTTGTCCGGCAGGAACCTGTCGGTGATGTAGCGCGAGGCCAGGTTGGCCGCGGCCACCAGGGCCCCGTCGGTGATGGTCACGCGGTGGTGGGCCTCGTAGCGGTCGCGCAGCCCCTTGAGGATGTCGACGGTGTGGGCCACCGTGGGCTCCTCCACCACGATGGGCTGGAAGCGCCGCTCCAGGGCGGCGTCCTTCTCCAGGTGCTTGCGGTACTCGTCCAGGGTGGTGGCCCCCACCGTCTGCAGCTCGCCCCGGGCCAGAGCCGGCTTGAGGATGGAGGCGGCGTCGATGGCCCCCTCGGCCGCCCCGGCTCCCACCAGGTTGTGCAGCTCGTCGATGAAGAGGATGATGTCGCCGCGGGTGCGGACCTCCTTGACCACCTTCTTCAGGCGCTCCTCGAAGTCGCCGCGGTAGCGCGAGCCGGCCACCAGGGCCCCCAGGTCCAGGGTGTAGACCTGCTTGCCCTTGAGCAGCTCGGGCACGGTGTTGGCCACGATGGACTGGGCCAGCCCCTCCACCACCGCGGTCTTGCCCACGCCGGGCTCGCCGATGAGCACCGGGTTGTTCTTGGTGCGGCGGGACAGCACCTGCATGACCCGCTCGATTTCCTTCTCCCGGCCGATGACCGGATCCAGCTTGTTCTGCTGAGCCAGCACGGTGAGGTTGCGCCCGAACTGGTCCAGCACCAGGTTGCCCGCCGGCGCGGCCTCGCCGGCCTGCGGGGGCTGCTCCTTGCCGGAGCCGGCGATCCCGGTGAGCAGCTGGACCACGGTGTTGCGCACCCGGTCCAGGTCGGCCCCCAGCTTCATCAGCACCTGGGCCGCCACCCCCTCGCCCTCGCGGATGAGGCCCAAAAGGATGTGCTCGGTGCCGATGTAGTTGTGGCCGAGCTGCAGGGCCTCGCGCAGCGACAACTCCAGCACCTTCTTGGCCCGCGGGGTGAAGGGGATGTGCCCGGTGGGAGGGGAGGAGCCCCTCCCGATGATCTCCTCCACCTGCTCCCGCACCGCCTCCAGGCTGATGCCCATGGATTCCAGGGCCTTGGCGGCCACCCCTTCCCCCTCCTGGATCAGGCCCAGCAGGAGGTGCTCGGTGCCGATGTAGTTGTGGTTGAGCATCCTCGCCTCCTCCTGGGCGAGGACCACCACCCGCCGTGCCCGGTCGGAAAACCGCTGGAACACTGCTTATCGACCTCCAGTCCTTACGTTTCGTTCAGAAGATTATATACCATCCATGCCATCTTCCGCCTTCGCTTCCCCCCCGGGCCCTCCCGTGCCGGCGCCCTGGGCGCTTCGTCCGTCCTCCCTATATGGTGTTATCCCCACAACCGGGTTATTTATGCAGGGCCCGGCCCTCCCCGGCGGCGGCCGCAAAGCGGCGATGGAGGGGTGGTGTCCGGCGCCGTCTATTCCGGGCGGAGGTGGGGAAAGAGGATGACGTCGCGGATGGAGTGGGAGTCGGTGAGCAGCATCACCAGCCGGTCCACCCCCAGGCCCAGGCCGCCGGTGGGGGGCATGCCGTACTCCAGGGCGCGCAGGTAGTCGAGGTCGACGCGGTGGGCCTCCTGGTCGCCGGCCTCGAAGCGGGCCGCCTGCTCCTCGAAGCGCGAGCGCTGGTCCTCCGGGTCGATGAGCTCGGAGAAGGCGTTGGCGATCTCCCGCTCGGCCACGATGAGCTCGAAACGCTCGGTCAGCTCGGGGTGGTCGCGGTGCGCCCGGGCCAGGGGGGAGACCTCGCGCGGGTAGTCCATGACCATGGTGGGCTGCCAGAGCCGGTTCTCCACCAGCTTCTCGAAGAGCTCGGTCAGGACCTTGCCCTTGCCCCAGCCCTCCTCCAGGGGGATGTTGTGGGACTCCGCCAGTTCCCGCAGCTCGGCCAGGTCGTCGGCGAAGCCCACCCGCCGGCCCACCGCCTCGCTCACCGCGTCCAGCATGGTGACGCGGCGCCAGGGCGGGGTGAAGTCCAGGGAGCGGCCCTGGTACTCGATGGCCGTCGAGCCGGCGATGGAGGCGACCACCTCCGCCAGCATCTCCTCCAAGAAGCCCATGAGGTCCAGGTAGTCCGCGTAGGCCCAGTAGAACTCGAGCATGGTGAACTCGGGGTTGTGCTTGTAGGAGATGCCCTCGTTGCGGAAGTTGCGGTTGATCTCGTAGACCCGGTCCAGCCCGCCCACGATGCACCGCTTCAGGTAGAGCTCGGGGGCGATGCGCAGGTAGAGGTCGACGTCCAGGGCGTTGTGATGGGTGACGAAGGGGCGCGCGGCGGCGCCGCCGGGGATGGGGTGGAGCATGGGCGTCTCCACCTCGAGGAAGCCGCGCGCGTCCAGGTAGTCCCGCAGGGCCCGGACGGTCCGCACCCGCGTCATCAGGGCCTCCCGCGTCCCCGGGTTGACGGTCAGGTCAACGTAGCGCTGGCGGTAGCGGGTCTCCAGGTCCTTCAGCCCGTGCCACTTCTCCGGCAGGGGCCGGATGGACTTCGAGAGCAGCCGGTACTCCTCCACCCGCACCGACAGCTCGCCCCGCCGGGAGCAGAAGACCTCCCCGGCCGCGCCGATCCAGTCCCCGACGTCCAGGGCGACGAAGCGCTCGTAACCCTCCTCGCCCAGCCGGTCGACGGAGGCGTGGAGCTGGATGCGGCCCGAGGAGTCCTGCAGGTCGGCGAAGGCGGCCTTGCCGTGGCGGCGCAGGGCCATCAGCCTGCCGGCCACGGCCGCGCGGTAACCGCTCTCGGCGCCCGCCTCCAGGGAGCCGTAGCCCTCGCGCAGGCCGGCCGCCGTGTCGGTGCGTGGGTACTTGAGCCCGAAGGGCTCGACGCCCCAGGAACGCCACTGCTCCAGCTTGGCCAGCCGCTGGCGCATCAGTTCGTTGAGCTCTTCCTCCCGGGCCTCCCGGCGCTCGCCGTCGTCCATGGGCCGCCTAACTCTCGATCCGCAGGATTTCGTAGCGGATGTTGCCGGCGGGGGTGGGGACCTCCACCGTCTCCCCCTCCCGGCGGCCCATGATGGCCTTGCCCACGGGGCTCTGGTCGGAGATGCTGTTGCGGCTGCCGCGGGCCTCCGCCGAGCTGACCACGCGGAAGGCGCTCTCCTCGTTCATCTCCAGGTCCAGCAGGACCACGGTCACCCCCAGGCCGACCTCCCCCTCCGGGATGTCGTCTTCCTTGATGATGCGGGCGTTGTCCAGGACGCGCTCGATGTCGTGGATGCGCCCGGCCACGAAGGCCTGCTCGTGCTTGGCGTCCTCGTACTCGGAGTTCTCGGTTATATCCCCGTGGGAGCGGGCCTGCTCGAGCCGGCGGGCCACCTCCCAGCGCCTGACGTTCTTGAGGTGGTCCAGCTCCTCCACCAGCTTGGCGTGCCCCTCCCGGGTGAGGATGACGTCGTCCGGCCTCTCTTCCCGGTACTCCTGCTCCGTCCCCTTCATGATCTCCCGTCTTTCTCCCAACAACAACAACATCCACGCGGCGTGTGGATGTAGCCAACATTCTAACGCCTCCCGGGGCGGTTCGCAAATCGCCGTGCCCCGCCCGGCCGCCCCGGCCCCCGGCGCCGGCGCTTCCCGGGCACGCCTTTTGCGGATGCAGGGGATATAATATACTCGTCCTCGTCAGAGGATCGATCACGTAGTCGGAGCAGCCGTCGAAGGAGCAGGCGTGAGGAAGTTCTTCCAACCGAGGTCGGTGGCGGTCATCGGGGCGTCGGACAAGCCCGGCAAGGTCGGGCGGGTGGTGCTGGAGAGCCTGGTCAACTCGGGGTTCCCGGGCGAGATAGTGCCGGTGAACCCCAACGACCCGCAGATCATGGGCTTTAAGTCCTACCCCGCGGTCTCGGACATCCCCTACGTGCCCGACCTGGCCATGATCATCGTGCCGGCCAGGCTGGTCCCCGGCGTGCTGGAGGAGTGCGGCGCCAAGGGCATCGAGGCGGCGGTGATCATCTCGGCCGGCTTCAAGGAGGCGGGCAAGGAGGGCTACCGGCTGGAGCGGCAGCTGGCGGAGGTGGCCGCGAAGTACCCCATGCGGGTGCTCGGCCCCAACTGCCTGGGCCTGGCCGACACCTCCACCCCCATCAACGCCACCTTCGCCAGCATCTACCCCCTCACCGGGCGGCTGGCCTTCTTCTCGCAGTCGGGAGCGCTGTGCACGGCGGCCCTGGGCTGGTCGCAGGAGATCGGGCTGGGCTTCTCCAAGTTCGTCTCCATCGGCAACAAGATGGACATCGACGAGGTGGACCTGCTCAAGGCCCTGGAGGACGACTGGCACTCGGCGGTCATCGCCGGGTACCTGGAAGGCATCAACCGGGGCGAGGAGTTCCTCCGCCTGGCCGGAGAGGTCACCCGCAAGAAGCCGGTGATCATCTTCAAGGCCGGCACCACCCAGGCGGGGGCCAAGGCGGTGTCCTCGCACACCGGCACCCTGGCCGGCTCGGAGAACGCCTACATCGCCTCCTTCAAGCGCACCGGGGTCATCCGCGCGGAGACCATGGAGGACCTCTTCCAGGTCTGCCGGGGCTTCTCCCAGCAGCCGGTCCCCGCCGGCCGCGGCGTGGTCATCGTGACCAACGCGGGCGGCCCGGGCATCATCACCGCCGACGCCCTGGAGCACGAGGAGCTCAACCTGGCCGGGCTGGAGGCCTCGACCATCGAGTCCCTGAGGCGGTGCCTGCCGCCCGCCGCCGCCGTCTACAACCCGGTGGACGTCCTGGGGGACGCCCTGGCCGAGCGCTACCGGGACGCCTTGGAGATCCTGATGCTCGACCGCAACGTCGACAGCGTCGTGGTCATCCTCACCCCGCAGGCCATGACCCAGATCCCCGAGACCGCCCAGGCCGTGGCCGAGGCCTGCGCCGGCAAAGGCAAGAGCATCTTCACGGTGTTCATGGGGGGCTCGGAGATCGAGCCGGCGGAGAAGATCCTCTACGCCGCGGGCATCCCCAACTACCGCTTTCCCGAGGTGGCGGTGCGCACCATCAAGGCCATGGTGGACTACCGCGAGTACCTGGACCGGCCGCCCGACGAGTTCCGGCGGTTCCCGGCGGACCGGGAGGCGGTCCGGGAGGTCCTGGACCAGGTGAGGGCGGAGGGCCGCTACCAGCTGGGCGAGGTGGAGGCCAGCGAGGTCTTCCGCCATTACGGCATCCCGGTGGCCAGGACCATCCTCGGCACCAACCTCTTCGAGTGCATCGAGGCGGGCCGGGAGATCGGCTACCCGGTGGTGGCCAAGATCGCCTCCCCCCAGATCCTGCACAAGACCGACGTGGGCGGGGTCAAGGTGGGCCTGGAGAACACCGACGACCTCATCTCCGCCTACGAGGAGATCACCGCCAACGCCCGGCGGCTGATGCCCGAGGCCCAGATCTGGGGGGTGGTGGTGCAGGAGATGCTCAAGCCCTCCAAGGAACTGATCGTGGGCGTCAACCGCGACCCCCAGTTCGGGCCGCTGATCATGGTGGGCCTGGGCGGCATCTACGTCGAGGTCATCAAGGACATCAGCTTCCGCCTGGCGCCGGTGGGGGAGCGGGAGGCCACGGAGATGATCAGGGAGCTCAAGTCCTACTGGCTGCTCCGCGGGGCCCGGGGCGAGACGCCCGCGGACATCGGCAAGCTGGCGGAGGTCATCCAGCGCATCTCCCAGCTGGTCACCGACTTCCCCGACATCCAGGAGCTGGACATAAACCCCTTGAGGGTCTTCGACAAGGGCCAAGGCTGCACGGCGGCCGACGCCAGGATGATCATAGGAGAGTGATAGGGTCATGAAAGCCATCTACCTCATATCGGAGCAGGGTTTCTCGGGCCTGCACACCATGGCCCTGGGCCTGTGCCAGCGCCTGCAGCAGGACGGGCACAAGGTGGGGTTCATCAAGCCGCTGGGCAACCTCTACCTGAAGGAGGGGGACCGGGTCACCGACGCCGATGCCTCCTTCCTGGTGGGGACGCTCGGGCTGGAGGAGGAGGTCAGGGACGCCTGCCCGGTCGTCCTCACCCCGCAGCTGACCAACAACGCCCTGGTGGGGGAGGGGCAGGACTGGCGCAAGGCGGTGCAGCGGGCCTTCGCCCGCGTGGCTGAGGGCAAGGACGTGGTGGTGGTGCAGGGCTCCATGTCGGCCAGGCAGGGTACCCTGCTGGGCATCTCCGCCTACCAGCTGGCCCGCGAGCTCGATGCCCGCGTCCTGATGGTGGAGAGGCTCAACGAGGCCATGGTCGCCGACAACGTGCTGCACGCCCGGAGCATCCTGGGCGAGTCGTTGATCGGGGTCATCTTCAACATGGTCTCGCCGGGGCGGCAGTCCTTCGCCCAGGACATACTGGCCTCATACTTCGAGAACACGGCGAAGCTGCCGGTGCTGGGGCTGGTGCCGGAGGACCGCCTGCTCAGGTCCATCAGCATCCGCGAGCTGGCCGCCAACCTGCACGGCGAGGTGCTCAGCGGCGAGGAAGCCCTGGACAACCTGGTGGAGGGGGTCATCGTGGGGGCCATGGGGCCGGAGCACGCCATATCCTTCTTCCGCAAGCGCCGGGGGGAGTGCGTGGTGACCGGCGGAGACCGCTCGGACATCCAGCTGGCGGCCCTGGAGGCCAACGTACCCTGCCTGGTCCTTTCGGGCCACCTCTATCCCTCGCCCATCATCCTGGGCAAGGCGGACGAGATGGGGGTGCCGGTGATCCTGGTCAACGACGACACCTTGACCGCGGCCGAGAAGGCCGACATGGTCATCAAGACGGCCCGCTCCCGCGAGCCCAAGAAGCTGGAGCGCCTCAACGAACTGCTGGACATGTACCTGGACCTGGACCGGCTCTACCGCCTGGCGGGCCTGGCCTAGGCGGGCCGGCTCAGCCGTCGAGGGCGCGGAGCAGGGGATAGGGGTTGACCGCCGCCCCGCCGCCGGGGTGGTACTCGAAGTGGAGGTGGGGGCAGCCCCGGGCGTTGCCGGTGTCGCCCACGTAGCCGATGACCGTTCCGGCGGCCACGCGGCCGGAGGCCGCGAACGACTGCAGGTGCATGTACCAGAAGACGTCGCCGTTGTCCGCCCGCAGGAAGACGTAGTTGCCGGGGTTGCCCCCGGAGTGCTGCGTCACCGTCCCGCTGGTGATGGCCACGCAGGGCACCCCGTAGTTGGCCATGATGTCGTTGCCCTTGTGGACGCGGCCCACCCGGCGCGGGGCGCCCCAGTCGTTGGTGAAGCTGTGGGGGCCCGCCACCGGGAAGTACATGCCGTTCACCGGGCCCACCGTCCAGTAGCCGCCGCCGCTCCCGCCGCCGCTCCCGCCGCCGCCGGCCGCCACCTGCCGGGAGACCAGGGCCGATATCTCCGAGTCCAGGCCGGAGAGGATGGACTGCTGCTGCGCCAGCCTGGACTGGATGGCCGCCCGCTGCGAGGCCTGGGAGGCGGCCTGGGCCTCGTAGCGGGCCCGGGAGCTCTCCAGGCCGGCGCGCCTCTCCCGTATGCGGGCGGCGGCGGAGCGGGTGGCGTCGATCATGCCCGCGTCGTAACCGCCGATCATGCGCATGTAGTCGTAGGAGTTGAGGAAGTCGCCGAAGGAGGCCGAGTCCAGCATGACCTCCAGGGAGGACGAGTTGCCCTCCATGTACATGGCCTTGACGCGCCGGCTGAGGATGCCCTGGTAGCGCTCCAGCTCCGCTTGGGCCGCCTCCAGCTCCGCCTGGTTGCGGGAGATGTCGGCCTCCAGGGCCGCCAGCTGGGACGCGGTCTGGTTGAGCATGACCGTGAGCCGGTCGAGCTCGGCCTGGTTGGCCTGCAGCTCCTGCTTGACCTGCCTGGCCCTCTCCTGCTTCTCGCTCAGGGAGTCCCCGCGGGCGGCGCCCGGGGGCAGGAGGACGAGCGCGGACGCCAGCAGGAAGCAGAGCGCCACCTCCGCCGCGCGGCGCCCGGGCCCGCCGGCGCGCCTGCCCCTGCCGCTCACCTTGACGTCGGTCTCCGCCTTCGCCCGCACGGATCTCCTCTCTTTAGCGCGAAAAGTCCTCACATCTTGTAAAATTGTAGGATAAGCCATTAGAAAAGGTCAAATCCCCGTGCTATAGTCGGGCTATGGCCTTAGTCGTAGACGTCGAGAGGGAAGGGGTCTCCGCCGCCGCCCGCCGGGCGGCGGCGGCGCTCGAGGGCGGGGGGCTGGCGGTGCTCCCCACCGACACCGTCTACGGCCTGGCCGCCTCGGTCCACCGGCCGGAAGCGCTGCGGCGCATCTTCGCAGCCAAGGGGCGGCAGGGGGATAAATCCCTGGTGGTCATGGTCGCCAACGCCGGTGAAGCCGAGGGCCTGGCGGCGGAGGAGGAGCGCGGGTCCCTGAAGCGGCTGGCCCGCTTCTGGCCGGGCAGGCTGACCGTCGTCATCAGGCGCGGCGCGGCCGCCTGGATGGAGGGGGCGGCGCCGGGAAGGGACTCCTTAGGGCTGCGCGTGCCCGACCACCCCCTGGCCCTGGCGGTGCTGGCCCTCACCGGGCCCCTGGCGGTCACCAGCGCCAACCGCAGCGGGGGGGAGGCCCCGGTCTCCTTCGCCGACGTCCCGGCGAGCATCCTGGAGGCGGCGGACGTCGCCTGTTTCTCCCGCCACCCGGGGGAAGGGACTCCCTCCACCGTGGTGGAGGCCGGGGCCTCGGGGCTTAAGATCCTCCGCCAGGGCGCCATCACCCTCCCCGAGCTGGAGAAGGCCTGGCGCGGGGAGGCCCCGGACCGGCCCGCCTGAAACCGCTGCCGCTTATATGCTAAACTCTCCTGGATCATCATGATGAATGTACTCTTCGTCTGCACGGGAAACATCTGCCGCAGCCCCATGGCCGAGGCCATCTTCGAAGACCGGCTGGTCAAGGGCTACCCTCACCTCTTCCCCCTGGTGAGGGCGGACTCGGCCGGCACCGCGGCCATCGACGGCAACCTGGTGACCGAGACGGCCGTACAGGCCATGGACCTGTGGGGCATCGACTTGAGCCGCCACCGCGCCCGCTTCCTCGACTCCCGCCTGGCCCGCGAATCCGACCTCATCGTCACCATGGCCAGGGAACACCTGCTGGCCATAGAGCGGATGGGGAAGGAGCATCACGACAAGGCCCACACCCTCAAGTACCTCTCCTCGCGCAGGAAGGAGGCGCTGGCGCGGTTGGGAGACGCCCCCGTCCTGGACGAGGGCGAGCTGGGCGGGCGGCTGCTGGCGCTCAGGGCCCTGCTGGAGGAGGAGAGGCGGAGCGGGGGGCGGGACATGGAGATGATGTCCTCTGATATAATTGACCCCATCGGCGGCAGCCTCGAGACCTACCTGACGGTGGCCGAGGACATCTCCGCCGGCCTGGAGGAGTTGATGCTGGTGCTGTTCGGACTGCCGGAGGTGGGGAGATGAGGGTCGGGCTGGGCGCCGACCACGCCGGGCTCAGGCTCAAGTCGGCCATCGCCGCCCGGCTGGCCGAGTGGGGCCACGAGGCCTTGGACGCCGGCACCGGCTCCGGGGAGTCCTGCGACTACCCCGTCTTCGCCCGGCGGGTGGCCGAGGCGGTGCGCGACGGCGCCTGCGAGCGGGGCATCCTGGTCTGCGCCACCGGCGTGGGCATGGCCGTCTGCGCCAACAAGGTCCGGGGCGTGCGCGCCGGCGCCTGCAACGACCTGTACACGGCCCGCTTCAGCCGCCTGCATAACGACCTCAACGTCCTCTGCCTGGGGGAACGGGTCGTCGGGGAGGGCCTGGCCCTGGAGATAGTGGAGGTCTGGCTCCAGACCCCCTTCGAGGGGGGCCGGCACCGGCGCCGGCTGGGGCTGATCGAGGCCCTGGAGGGCGAAGGCGCGCAATGAACTTCGAACGCACATCCACCGTGAACGCAAAGGAGACCCGGATGGACATGACCGCTTTGTGGAGGACCGACCCGGAGGTGGCGGGGATAATCCAGGCCGAACTGGAGCGGGAGCGGGGCAAGATCGAGCTCATCGCCTCGGAGAACTTCCCCTCCCTGGCCGTGCTGGAAGCGGCCGGCTCCGTGCTGACCAACAAGTACGCGGAAGGGTACCCGGGGAAGCGCTACTACGGGGGATGCGAGTGCGTGGACCTGGCCGAGGAACTGGCCATCGAGCGCGCCAAGCGGCTCTTCGGAGCGGAGCACGCCAACGTGCAGCCCCACTCCGGGGTGCAGGCCAATACCACCGTCTACTTCGCCGCCTTGAAACCGGGCGACGTCATCCTGGGGATGGACATGCGCCACGGCGGGCACCTCTCCCACGGGTCCCCGGTGAGCCTGTCGGGCACCCACTACCGGGCCTTCCACTACGGGGTGAGCCGGGAGACCGAGCGCCTGGACTACGACGAGGTGGCGGCGGCGGCGCGTTCCTGCCGGCCCCGCCTGATGGTGGCCGGGGGCAGCGCCTACCCGCGCGACATCGACTTCGCCGCCTTCCGGCGCATCGCCGACGAGGTGGGCGCCCTGCTCATGGTGGACATGGCTCACTTCGCTGGCCTGGTGGCCGGCGGCGTCCACTCCGACCCGGTGCCCCACGCCCACTTCGTCACCTCCACCACCCACAAGACCATGCGGGGCCCGCGGGGCGGCATGGTCCTGTGCGTCGAGGAGCAGGCCCAGGCGGTGGACCGCGCCCTCTTCCCGGGGGTGCAGGGCGGCCCGCTGATGCACATCATCGCGGCCAAGGCGGTGGCCTTGAAGGAGGCCATGAACGACGAGTTCAAGGACTACGCCCGCCGCATCGTGGACAACGCGGCGGCGCTGGCCTCGGCGCTGGAGGAGCGGGGCTTCCGGCTGGTCTCCGGGGGCACCGACACCCACCTGATGCTCATCGACCTGCGCCCCCAGGGCATCACCGGCATAGAGGCGCAGCTGGCCCTGGACGAGGTGGGCATCACCGCCAACAAGAACGAGGTCCCCTTCGACGAGCGGCCCCCCGCCGTCGCCAGCGGCCTGCGGCTGGGCACGCCGGCCATGACCACGCGGGGCATGCGCGAAGCCGACATGGTCACCATCGCCGGGTTCATCGCCGAGGTCGTCAACAACATCGGGGACCGGACGGTCAAGGAGAGGGTGCGCGGGCGGGTGCGGGAGTTCCTGGAGGCCTTCCCCCTCTACCCGGAGATCCGGGGTTGAAGCCCGGGGCCATGGACGACCGTCCCGACTGGAACGATTACTTCGCGGCCATCACCCGGCAGGTAGCCACCCGCTCCACCTGCCTGCGGCGGCAGGTGGGCTGCGTCATCGTCGTGGGGAGGCGCATCGTGGCCACCGGCTACAACGGGGCCCCCTCGGGCCTGGCCCACTGCTCCGAGGTCGGCTGCCTGCGGGACCAGCGCAAGGTCCCCTCCGGCGAGCGCCACGAGATCTGCCGGGGCCTGCACGCCGAGCAGAACGCCATCATCCAGGCGGCCCTTTACGGGGTGGCGGTGCGGGGGGGCGTCCTCTACTGCACCCACCACCCCTGCACCCTCTGCACCAAGATGATCATCAACGCGGGCATCGAGCGCATCTTCTACCTGGAAGGCTACCCGGACGGGATGTCCGCGCAGCTGCTCGAGGAGGCCGGCGTGGGCGCCGAGCAGCTGCCGCCCGGATAGGAGGCCCGCGTGCTGGTCTACGCCGTCACCTTCGCGACCGCCCTGGTCCTGGCCCTGATCTTCACGCCGCTCAACCGCCGCTTCTCCCAGCGGGTGGGAGCCGTGGTGATGCCGCACGACCGCAAGGTCCACGAGAAGCCCACCACCACCATGGGGGGCATCGCCATGTACCTGGCGGTGCTGCTGGCCCTGCTGGCCTGCAAGATCCTGGTGAGCGCCCTGGACCCGGCCGGGCTGCCGAGGGGCATAAGCGAGGCTCTCTCCTCCCAGGAGCTCCTGGGCATCCTCCTGGCCTCCCTGATCATCCTGCTGCTGGGGATCTGGGACGACCTGCGCGAGCTGTCCCCGCTGGCCAAGCTGACCGGGCAGGTGGCGGCGGTGCTGGTGATGGCCTCCTTCGGGGTGGAGATCCGCAGCATCTCCTACATCCGCGGCGACCTCGTGGACCTGAGCGGCAGCCCCGCCGCCTCCATCCTCCTGACCCTGGTGTGGATGGTGGCCTTCATCAACTTCATCAACCTCATCGACGGGCTGGACGGGCTGGCGGCCGGCGTCGCCTGCATCTCCGCCGCGGCCTTCTTCATCTACGGCACGCAGGTGGGGCCGGACCAGGCGGTCCTGCAGGCCATGGTCATCTCGGCGGCCCTGGGCGGGGCGACCCTGGGCTTCCTCTACTACAACTTCAACCCGGCCAGCATCTTCATGGGGGATTCCGGGGCCATGTTCCTAGGGTTCATCCTGGGAGCCGTCTCCATCCAGGGCATCCTCAAGCGCGCCGCCGTGGCCACCGTCTTCCCGCCCCTGATCATCCTGGCCATCCCCATCGCGGACACGGGGCTGGCCATCATCCGGAGGGTGCGGGGCCACCTGCCGGTCCACCACGCGGACAAGGAGCACATCCACCACCGCCTGCTCTACCTGGGGCACTCCCACCGGCGGGCGGTCATGCTGATCTACCTGTGGACCATCCTGCTCACGGCGGTGGCCCTGGTCCTGGAGTTCGCCAGCAGCAAGAAGCTCTTTCTGGCCCTGCTGCTGGTAACCATAGGCAGCTTCTTTTTGAGCATCTTCCCCCGCTTCCTCAAGGCCCGGCGCGAGGAGGACTACATCCGCGACATGGAGGAGGAGTCCGGCCGGGCTCCCGACCTCTGGGTGGTGGAGCCCCCCGAGCCCGTCGACGACGAGGACTGACCGGGGGCGGCGCCGCGGCGGGGAGCGGGCGGGGGGCCTAGGCTATGGTGGGGAGATGGGTCTCGGTCACCAGGTCCATGCGGATGACCCCGCGCTCGGCCAGCCGGAAGAAGACGTCCACCACCTCCGGGTCGAACTGGCGGCCCGACTCGTTGCGCAGCTCCGCCATGGCCTTCTCCACCGACAGGGCCTTGCGGTAGGGGCGGTCGGAGGTCATGGCCTCGAAGGCGTCGCAGACCCCGATGATGCGCGCGCCCAGGGGTATCTCCTCCCCTTTCAGGCCCTCCGGGTAGCCGCTGCCGTCGTACTTCTCCTGGTGGTGGTAGACCAGCGGCAGCACCGGCTCCAGCAGCTTGACCGGCTGGAGGATGCGGGTGCCGATGAAGGGATGGTACTGCATCTCCAGGGTCTCCTCCTCGGTCAGCTTGCCCGGCTTCTTCAAGATCTCCTCCTTGATGCCGATCTTGCCGACGTCGTGGAGGATGCTGGCGTTGCGGATGATGTCGACCTCCTCGGGGTCTAAGCCCATCTCCTCCGCGATGAGCACCGCGTACTCGGTGACGCGGTGGGAGTGCCCGTGGGTGTAGGAGTCGCGCGCGTCTATGGCCGATGCCAGGGCGGTGATGACGTCCAGGTAGATCTCCTCCAGGCTCTCGAAGAGCCGGGCGTTCTCGATGGCGATGGCGGCCTGGCTGGCCAGGCTGGTGAACAGGTTGATCTCGTGGGGGGTGAAGCTGTGCTGCTCGTTGGTGTAGATGTTGAGCACCCCGATGACCTTGTCCTTGAGGCTCAAGGGCACGCTCAGCAGGGAGGTCAGGCCCTCTTCGCGCGCGTTGGCGGAGAAGACGTGCCGGGGGTCCGCGGAGATGTCCGGGACGTGGATGGGCCGCCCCTCGGAGATGACCCGTCCGGCGATGCTCTCCCCCACCTTGATGTTGCCCTTGTGGATGTACTCCTCCGACATCCCGTGGGCGGCGGCCATCACCAGTTCCTGCGAGTCCTCGTCCAGCAGCATCAGCGAGGAGATCTTGGCGTCGAACAGCCCGATGCTCATCTGCACGATCTGCTGGAGCACCGTGTTCAGGTCGACGGCGGAGGTGATGGCCTTGTCGATCTCGAAGATGGCGTGCAGCTCGCCGATGCGGTCCTCCAGGTCGACGTAGAGCCGGGCGTTGTGGACGGCCACCGAGGCCTGGATGGCCAGGGCGTTGAGCAGGTTGAGGTCGTAGGAGCTGAAGGCGTTGCGGCGCAGGCTTCCCACGGAGATGACCCCGTAGCTCTCCTCGCGCCACTTCATGGGCGCGTAGATGGCCGAGCGGATGCGCCGGGCCTCCAGGAGCTGCCGGAAGCGCGGTTCCTGATCGGTGTCCTCCACCACCAGGGGCGCGCCCATCTTCAACACCGTTCCCACCAGCCCGTACTCGCTGGGGATGCGGATGGAGCTCTCCATCTCGTTCATGTTGTAGGCGGCGGCGACGCTCAGGTACTCGCGGTCCGCCTCGAAGGTGAACACCGTCACCACGTCGCAGCCGATGGTGCGGGACACCGCCTGCATGAGGTTGTCGTAGATGGTGTTCTCCTTCAGGGTGGAGTCGAAGAGGGTGGCGAAACTGGCGAGGGTGGTCATCTCCATCATCCTCTGCCGCTTCTCCTTCCCCTCGTATTCCCGGCTCTCGGCCATGAAGCCCGAGATCCAGGTGGCGATGAGGATGACCCCCAGGGGGGTGACGAGGTTCCTGCCCAGCTCCGCCCAGACGATCTCCCGGGTGGAGAGGGTCAGCGCCGCGTAGGAGGCCATGGCGGCGAGGGAGTAGGCCGCCCCCTCCTTGATGCCGTACCAGAAAGTGACGGTGAAGCAGGGCAGGGACAGCAGGTATTCGTAGCCCACCACCGGGTGGTTGCGGGTGACGTAGACGAAGGAGCTGAAGAGGACGATCTCGCCCGCGGTCATCAGGCCCACCGTCAGGTGCAGCTTCTCGTCGGGCGCCCGCTTGACGAAGATGTAAGAGACCACGAAGTAGGCCGCGGCGGCGGCGAGCATGGGGACGAACAGCGAGGCGGAGACGTCCCTGCGGATGAACAGGTACTGGACGGCGATGAACAGCAAGGCCAGGGCGCGGGTCGTCCGCAAGAAACCGAGCATCCGTTCCTTGAAGTCCAACGTCCTACCTCTGGCTCCCGTCAGCCGTTTCCTGACGCTACGTCATATCGCGGGCGGAAGAACGCCCTCCGACTCTATATCTTACTTCGGTTCGGGCGCTTTTGCCATTAAACCGTCCGACCCCTCTTTATGATACGCTTTTAGGGACCGGCTGTCCTTGCGCGACGACAAGCAGAGGGAGGTGTGCCGTGCTGGGAGGCTACATGGGCCGGGTGCTCGAGGTCGACCTGAGCACCGGCGAAACGCGTACTTTCTCACTATCCGACAGGATGCTGGAGCTCTACGTGGGCAGCAAGGGCCTGGGGGCCCGGCTGCTCTACGAGCTCCTGCCCCCCGGAGTGGACCCGCTGGGCCCGGAGAACGTCCTCATCGTCACCACCGCGCCCATGACCGGCACCGGGGCGCCCAGCGCCAACCGTTTCAACGTCACCTCCAAGTCGCCCGCCACCGGCCTCATCGTCAACTCCAACAGCGGCGGCAACTTCGGGGTGCACCTCAAGCGCTCGGGCTTCGACGCCCTGATCATCCGGGGCAGGGCGCCCAGGCTGAGCTGGCTGAAGATAGAGAACGGCGAGGCCTCCATCGAGGACGCCGCGCACCTGCGGGGCCTGGATACCGAGGAGACGCAGGAGAAGCTGCCCAAGAAGATGGGGAAGATGGTCATCGGGCCGGCGGGGGAGAACCTGGTCAAGTTCGCTTCCATCTTCTCCCAGGAGCGGGTGGCGGGCCGCGCCGGCATCGGCACGGTGATGGGCTCCAAGAACCTCAAGGCGGTGGCGGCGGGCGGCGACCGGAAGCCCCGGCTGCCGGACGAGGAGAAGTACAGGGAGGTCTGCAAGGGATGGCGGGAGGTGCTCAAGAGGCACCCGGCCACCGGGGAGGCCATGCCCGGCTACGGGACGGCCGGCTTCATCAACGTCTGCAACGCCACCCACACCATGCCCACCCGCAACTTCCAGCAGGGCCAGTTCCGCGCCATCGACGCGGTGAGCGGGGAGACCCTGGCCGAGACCGAGTTGGTCAAGAACTACGCCTGCTTCGGCTGCGTCATCGCCTGCGGACGCCGGGTGGAGGTGGACGGCAAGGTAGTCAAGGGCCCGGAGTACGAGACCCTGGGGCTCTTCGGCCCCAACCTGGGCAACGCCGACCTCAAGGCCATCCTGCGCTGGAACTACGAGTGCGACCTGCTGGGCATGGACGCCATCAGCGTGGGCAACATCCTCGGCTTCGCCATGGAGGCGGGGGAGAGGGGCCTGCTCCCGACGGACTTGAGGTTCGGCAGGACCGACGGCATCTCCCGGGCCATCGAGGACATGGCCTTCAGGCGGGGGCTGGGCGACGAAATGGCCGAGGGGGTGCGCTCCCTCTCCCGCAAGTACGGGGGGGAGGAGTTCGCCATCCAGTCCAAGGGGCTGGAGATACCCTCCTACGAACCCCGGGGCGCGGTGGGCCACGGGCTGGGATACGCCGTCTCCAACCGCGGCGGCTGCCACCTGGCCGGCGGGTACATGATCTACCTGGAGGCCAACGGGCCGGTCACCGTCGACCCCCTGGCGACCACCGGCAAGGCCGGATTGACCATCCTCAACCAGACCGTGCTGGAGGCCGTGAGCAACCTGGGGTGCTGCAACTTCACCGTCTTCACCATGCTCCACCCGCTGCTGCTGGAGTGGAACGCTCGCTCGCGGCTGGTGGCCAAGGCGCTGTCGAAGGGCTTCCTCTACTCGGGGGACCTGCTGGGCGCGGCCCTGTCCCTGCCCGACTGGACCATGCCCATCCCGGCCCCCTTCAGCATGTTCCCCCAGGTGAAGGCGCACGCCGTGTGCACCGGCACCAACTTCACCATGGGCAAGTTCCTCGCCCTGGGGCAGCGGGCCAACAACATCGACCGCCTCTTCAATGCGCGCGAGGGATTCACCGCCAAGGACGACACCCTGCCCCGCCGCTTCACCGACGAGCTGCAGCGCATGGACGAGCCCGGCTCCATCGTGCGCCTGGAGAGGATGAAGAAGCGCTACTACCTGCTGCGCGGCTGGAAGGCGGACGGCACGCCCCGGGACTCGACCTTGCGGCGGCTGAAGATAGAGAAGTAGGCGTGGCGGCGGAGGAGGGGCCTTGGTAGAGGTGAAGCTCTTCGCCACCCTGCGCCGGGAGGCCGGGGAGAAAGGCTTCGAGACGGACGCTGCTTCGGTGAAAGACGTGCTGCGCGAGCTGGCCGCCCGCTACGGCCCCTCCTTCACCGGGCAGTTGAAGAAGGCCACCGTCCTGGTGAACGGGCGCAACGCCGCCCACCTCAAGGGCCAGCGGACCCGCCTCGCCGACGGCGACGTGGTCAGCATCTTCCCGCCCTTGGCCGGAGGGTGAGGGCGCGGGCGCGGCGCCTCCGCGGCCCCGCGCTCAGACCGGGGTGATGGTGATGCCCCCGGGCCCGTGGTCGTGATCGTGGTCGTGTTCGTGCGAGTGTGTGTGCGTGTGCGAGTGCGAGTGTGTGTGCGCATGCGTGTGCCCGTGCATCTGGGCCTCCACCAGCTCGGCGACGGCCGCGCGCACGAGTTCCTCCGCCTCGGCCAGCCCCTTGAGGCCCTCCTGCAGCTTGCCCGCAACGCCGTCCAGGTCGACGTTGGCGGCCAGGGCCGCCCACTGGCGGAGGTGGTCCTGCTCCAGGCGGACGCGGTCGGCCCCCTGCTTGAGGGATACCTTCAGGGTGGTGAGATCGATGCCTTCCTTACACATGCTCCCCTCTCCCGTCCTTCGTCGGATAATACCTTCGGCGGCGGCTCCGGCGGCGGCCGGAGCGGGCCGCGGCAGCGTCAAACGCAGTCCTCCGGCCGGGCCTTGCCCAGGTCCACCATGGCGCGGCGCAGGATCTCCCTGCCCGCCTCGCTCATGGGGAGCATGGGCAGGCGCAGGGCGCCGGAGGGCTGCCCCATCCAGGCCAGGGCCTGCTTGAAGCCGGTGGGGTTGGGCTCGCAGAAGAGCGCTTCCACCAGCGGGAGCACCCGCAGGTGGATGGCGCGCGCCTCCCGCAGCCGGCCGTCCCAGACCAGCCGGCACATCTCCGCGAACTCCCGCCCCAGGACGTGGCCTACCGCGGCGATGCAGCCGTGCCCGCCCAGGCAGAGGATGAGGTAGGTGAGGGCGTCCTCGCCCGAGTAGACGAAGAGCTCCCGCCCGGCTTCGCCCAGCAGCCTGAAGAGGGACGACGCGTACTGGATGGCGCCGGAGGCGTCCTTGATGCCCACGATGTTGTCTATGGCGGAAAGACGCACCACCGTCTCCGGCTCGATGCTGCGCCCGGTGCGCGCGGGGATGTTGTAGAGGATGACGGGGAGGGAGGTGGCTTCGGCCACCGCCAGGAAGTGGCGGTACAGCCCCTCCTGGCTGGGCCGGTTGTAGTAGGGGCTCACCTGCAGGGTGGCGTCCACCCCCAGCCTTTCCGCGGCCACGGTCATCTCCACGGCCTCGGCCGTCGAGTTGGAGCCGGTGCCGGCGATGACCGGGACCCGCCCGGCCGTCTGCTCCAGCACCACCTCGATCACCCGCAGGTGCTCCCGGTGGTCCAGGGTAGAGGACTCGCCGGTGGTGCCGCAGGGGACGATGCCGTCCGCGCCCTGCTCCTCGATGAGGTAGTCAACCACCCGGCGCAGGGCCTCCGCGTCGATCTCCCCCGAATCCTTGAAGGGGGTGATCACCGGGATGATGCATCCCCGCAGGTCCCATCCAGACAATTACACCAACTCCTGCCTCTCGCTCCGTGGGATTACATGATATCAGAAGCGCGGGCCGCTTGATAAGCCCCGCCGGCGTTCGGCGGGGCCGCCTCTATTACAGTATGTAAATAATAAATGCTAGCTCTGCTGAAACCCCCATTATTACCATATTATGTCAATGCCGGGATTTTACGGCGAAATTACCCCCCACCCTATTGACACCCCTTGCCAGGGTGGTAAGATGGTATTTGTTCGCTAGGTGTCAGGGGGTAATCAGGCGTCTTTTGCGCCGCCGTATTGCTTCCCAGAAAGCCCAAGGTGCCGAGTAGAAAACGGTGCGCCCGAGCGCAGCGGTCCCAAAGGTTCCTTGGGTTTTTCTTTGTGGACGAAACCCGGGGAAGCTCATATAATTCATTTGTCCCCGGGCGGGGCGCGCCGCCGGGGGCGCAGGGAGTATCGAGCGCGGGTAACGGGAGGTGCAGCCGCTAATGGATCTCAAGGACAAGCGAGTGGTGGTCATCGGCACGGGCATCGGAGGCTCGGGCGTCGCCGCCCTGCTGGCCAAGGAGGGCGCGAAGGTGCTGGTGCTGGAGCGCAACGGCTTCTGGGGAGGCAAGGCTGCCAGCTTCGAGCGCGACGGCTTCATCTACGATACCGGGGTGCACTGGGTGGCCCGGGGCGAGAAGGGCCCGCTGGGCGAGATCAGCCGCGAAGTCGGAGGGAGCCTGCGCTTCAAGGCGCTGGAGCCGGCCATGAAGCTGATGGTGGGGGGGCGCTCCACCCTGCTCACCCAGGAACTCGGCAAGCCGGAAGAGCTGGACCGCATCCTTTCCGAGCTGGAGGTGGCCGAGGGGGAGCGGGACAAGGCCAAAGGCTTCTTTCTGGACGTGATGCGGCCGCGCACCGCGGAGGAACTGGCCGCCCTGGAGGAGGTGCCGGCGACGGAGTACCTGAGCCAGTTCACCTCGGACCCTCAGTTCATGGTGTTCGTCTCCGGCATCATCGGCATGCACCTGACCATCTCCCCCAAGCAGGCCTCCGCCTCGGAGTTCATCTACTGCTTCGAGACCCAGGCGCGCAACCAGAACCTCTCCTACCCCATCGGCGGCATTGGGGCCATACCCAAGGACTACCTGGACGCCCTGGAGCGCGCGGGCGGGGAGGTGCGCTACGATACCGAGGTCGCCCGCGTGGTGGTGGAGGACGGCAGGGCCACGGGCGTGGAGACCGCCGCGGGCGAGATGATCCCGGCGGACGTGGTCATCAGCAACAACGGCATCAAGGAGTCGGTGGAGCTGGCCGGGCGGCACAACTTCCCCGACGACTACGTGAAGATGGTGGACAACCTGCGCCTCTCGCTGGCCGCCGTCAGCGTCAAGTACGCCCTCGACGCCGAGGTGGTCAAGACCCACCTCAATTACTACTTCCCCACCCCCGACAAGATGGACAGCCAGACGGGCATCTTCTTCCCGGTGCCCTCGGCCGCCGACCCCGGCCTGGCGCCCCCCGGCTGCCAGCTGGTGCTGGCCGGCGCCCCGACCTCACCCAACCTGGACGACCCGGTGGCGGCCGACGCCGCCTGCGAGGAGGTCCTGGACAAGATCGAGGCCACCATGCAGTACCTCTATCCGGACATCGAGGAGCACGTGGTCTGGAAGCTGCGCACCAACACCCGGTACTGCGCCGACATCTCCGGGCGCAAGACCGGCGAGGTCATCGGGGTGGCCCAGAACCGCTTCCAGGTGGGCGGAAACCGCCCCGGGAACGTGACCCCGCTTCAGGGCTTCTACCTGGTGGGCTCGGACGTCGGCGGGCGCGGCGTGGGCATGGAGATGGCCGCGGACAGCGCCCTCATCCTCTGGCGCGAGCTCAAGGCCTGACGGCGGAACGGCCGGAACGGACGTTGCCATCACGGAGCCCGGCCCGGCCGGGCTCCTCTCCTTCAAGGGAGGTGTGATCGAGAAGATGGGGCTTGAGGACAAGCGGATCATCGTCATCGGCACGGGTATCGGCGGGGCGGGAGTGGCGGCGCTGCTGGCCGGGGAAGGCGCGAAGGTGCTGGTACTGGAGCGCAACGGCTACCCCGGCGGCAAGGCCGCCAGCTTCCAGCGCGAGGGCTACACCTACGACACCGGGGTGCACTGGGTGGCCCGGGGCGAGAAGGGCCCGCTGGGAGAGATCAGCCGCAAGGTCGGGGGAAATCTCCGCTTCAGGGTGATGGAGCCGGCCATCTACGTGGACGTGGGCGGAAGGCGCACCTCCATGACGCAGGACATGGACGACGAGGTAATGCTGGAGAAGGCCTTCGATGACCTGGGGGTCGCGCCCGAGAACCGCGAGGGGGCCAGGGCCTTCTTCCGGGACCTCCTGAAGCCCCGCTCCGAGGAGGAACTGGGGGAGCTGGACTCCTACCCGGTGTCCGACTACCTCATGCAGTTCACCGACGACCCCCAGTTCTTCGTGCTGATATCCGGGTTTATCGGCATGTACCTGGTGATCGCCCCCAGGCAGGCCTCCACCGGCGAGTTCATCCTCTGCTACTCGGAACAGATACGCGAGCGCAACCTCTCCTACCCCATCGGCGGTATTGGGGCCATACCCAAGGACTACCTGGACGCCCTGGAGCGCGCGGGCGGCGAGGTGCGCTACGATACCGAGGTCGCCCGCGTGGTGGTGGAGGACGGCAGGGCCGCGGGCGTGGAGCTGGAGTCCGGGGAGGTCATCTCCGGCGACGTCATCATCAGTAACAACGGCATCAAGGAGTCGGTGGAGCTGGCCGGGCGGCACAACTTCCCCGACGACTACGTGAAGATGGTGGACAACCTGCGCCTCTCGCTGGCCGCCGTCAGCGTCAAGTACGCCCTCGACGCCGAGGTGGTCAAGACCCACCTCAATTACTACTTCCCCACCCCCGACAAGATGGACAGCCAGACGGGCATCTTCTTCCCGGTGCCCTCGGCCGCCGACCCCGGCCTGGCGCCCCCCGGCTGCCAGCTGGTGCTGGCCGGCGCCCCGACCTCACCCAACCTGGACGACCCGGTGGCGGCCGACGCCGCCTGCGAGGAGGTCCTGGACAAGATCGAGGCCACCATGCAGTACCTCTATCCGGACATCGAGGAGCACGTGGTCTGGAAGCTGCGCACCAACACCCGGTACTGCGCCGACATCTCCGGGCGCAAGACCGGCGAGGTCATCGGGGTGGCCCAGAACCGCTTCCAGGTGGGCGGAAACCGCCCCGGGAACGTGACCCCGCTTCAGGGCTTCTACCTGGTGGGCTCGGACGTCGGCGGGCGCGGCGTGGGCATGGAGATGGCCGCGGACAGCGCCCTCAACCTCTGGCGTCACCTGACGAAATAGACCACCAGCAGGGCCGCCGCCAGCGCGATGCGGTAGGCCACGAAGGGCTTGAGGTCCCTGGCCTTCACCCGGCGCAGCAGGAAGGCGATGGCGAGAATCCCGGTCAGAAAGGACGCGCCCGCGCCCAGGAGCATGGGGCCGAGGGTGCCCTCGGGCACGCCTTCCCCCACCATCTTCAGGCAGGAGAAGGCAAAGGCCGCCCCGATGGTGGGAACGGAGAGGAGGAAGGCGAACTCCACCGCCTCCTCCCGCGTAAGCCCCTGCAGCAGGCCGGCGGAGACCGTCGCGCCCGAACGGGAGACCCCCGGGATCATGGCCAGGACCTGGAAGACCCCGGTGACCAGGCTGCCCCTCCAGCCCAGGTCCGCGGCCGTGAGCTCGAGCCGGGCGGCGCGGTCGGCCTGCCACAGGACCAGGCTGAAGAGGAACATGGCCAGCACGATCAGCAGGGGCATGGCGGCCATCATGTCGGCCGAGTCGGCCGCGAAGGCCCCGACGGCCAGGGCGGGCAGGGCGGCCACGAACAGGTACGACGCCATCAAGCGGTCGCGCTCCTCGCCCACCTTCCTCTCCACGAGGATGCGCCAGGCCGCCGCCAGCAGCCTCAGCAGGGCTGTGCGGAAGTAGACGACCACCGCCAGGAGGGTCCCGGCGTGCAGGGCCAGGTTGAAGGAGAGCCGCGGCTCCCCCCAGCCGGTCAACCAGAGGAGCAGGGCGAAGTGGGCGGAGGAGGAGATGGGCCAGAACTCGGTGAGCCCCTGTGCCGCCCCCAGCGTCAAGGCCTGGTACCAGGGCATCTCAGGCGTCCCGCTTCCGCCCGGGGCCCCGCAGGTACCCGCCCCGGGCCGCCAGGCAGCTCATCACCCGCACCGCCCGCTCCGGCGTGGAGTAGATGCACACCTGCCGGTGCCCCTCGGGGAGCCTGCTCGCCTCGTCCTCGCGCTGGGGCATGCCCACGGTCAGGATGGGCTTGCCGTGGCGGGCGATGAGCTCGATGAGGGCGCTCATGAAATCCTCGGTCATGGCCTGCATGCGCCGCCGCATCGCCGCCCGCGCCTCGCCGTCCAGGTCGCTCGACCCGCTGGCCAGCATCTCCTGGAAGGAGACGTTGGCGTTGACCGTGCCCAGGGAGATCACGGCGTCGTAAGCGTCGCTGGCCGCCAGCTCCTCGAGGCAGCGGGTGTGGGACTCGACGTCGAAGACCCCCACCAGGTCCACGGGGTTGCCCTTGCTCCAGTAGGACGGGAGCAGCTCCGAGAACCTCCGCTTGAGCTCGTCGGGCAGCGGGTCCACCGAGAGCCCCTCGCGCTCGCAGAGGTCGGCCGTGACCACGCCCCACCCGCCGCCCCAGGTGAGGACGGCCACCCGGCTGCCCCGGGGCAGGGGCATCTTCACCAGGGCGTCGGAGACGTCCAGCATCTCCTCGGTGGTGGCGGCGCGGACCAGGCCCAGCTGGTCGATCATCCCCTCGTAGACCTCCCGGCTGCCGGCCAGGGCCGCGGAGTGGGAGGCGGCGGCGGCGCTACCGGCGCGGGTGCCGCCCGCCTTGTAGATGACGATGGGCTTGGCCGCGCTGATCCGGCGGGCCGCCTCGCAGAAGCGGCGGGGGTCCTTGAAGCCCTCCACGTAGAGGAGGATGACCCGGGTCAGGTCGTCCCGGGAGAAGTACTCCAGGTAGTCCACGAAGTCCAGGTCGCACTCGTTGCCGATGCAGACGAAGCGGGAGAAGCCCACCCCGCGATGCGCCCCGAAGCCCAGCATCTGGGTGCCCAGGTTGCCGCTCTGGGCGGCGAAGGCGATGCTGCCGGGGAGGGGGCGGATCGGGGGCATCAGCGCCGTCAGGCTGTGGGGGGCGGAATAGACGCCCATGGTGTTGGGGCCGACGACACGCAGGCCGCTGGAGTGGGCGCGCCGGACCATCTCCGCTTCCAGCTCCCGGCCTTCCGGGCCGGACTCGCTGAACCCCCCGGAGATGACGATGACCGCTCTGGCGCCCGCCCGGCCGCACTCCTCCATCATCCCCCCGGCCCGCCCCGCGGGGATGGTCATCAGCACCAGGTCCGGCCGGTCGGGGACCTCTTCCAGGCTGCGGTACACGGGCATGCCGTGGACGGTGCCGCCCCGCGGGTTCACCAGGTACAGCCTGCCCCGGTAGCCTCCCCGCAGGATGTTGCCGGGGATGATGCTGCCCCACTTGTCGTAATGCCTGGAGGCGCCGAGGACCGCGACGCTGCGCGGGTTGAAGAGGGCCTCCGCGGCCTCCTGGGCATCCGGTACGCTCATCTCCCTCCCTTCCGGCTCCCCCGGTGACCGGGGCTACAGGTCGCCCAGCTCCGTGCTGAGCCGGCGGAACTCCTCGTCCAGCAGCAGCAGCCGGTCCATCAACTCGGCGAAACCCGGGGGCAGGCCGTAATCCGACTGGAAGAAGGAGACGAGGTGCTCGGCCAGCCTGGAGTACATCCTGTCCGGGGCCCCTGCGTCGCCGGCCTGGACGTCGTCCCTCCCTTCCCGGAGGATGTCCCGCACGCCCGCGAAGAGCTTGATGAAATAGTCGGCGAAGGCCGCCGTTCCCTCCCCGGCCTCCGCCTGCAGGGCCTTTATGCAGGCCTCCGCCAAGTCGACGTCCCTGTCGATGGCCGCCAGGAGGTCGGCCCGCGGGGCGGCCGGCGCGCCCTCCTTGAAGGTCTCCATGCCCTGCACGAAGAACCCGTCCAGGATGGGGGAGATGTTGTAGAGTTGGTCGTAGGCCGACTCGAAGTCGCCCATCAGGGCCTGGCCGTTGCGGAAGAAGTCGAGCAGGCCGGCGTGGAAGTCCCGCAGCCCGCCCGGGGGCCTGGCCTTCTCCATCTCCCGGAGGGAGTCCGCGAAGAGCCTCTTCAGCTTCTGCGAGGTCTCCAGCCCCCTGATGGCCACCTGTTTGAAATCCTCCTCCGCCCCCCGCCCCTCGAGCTGCGAGAAGAGCGTGTCGGCCTCCTTGCCGAAGCGCCTGTAGGCGTCCCTGGCGGCGGCGGCGTACTCCTCCCGGCTCATCTCGCCGCAGCCCGACAGGGCGGCGGCGAGCAGCGCCACGGCGGCGAGCAGCGCCGCGGCGCGGGCGGCGCGGGCCCGTCCGGGCAGCCCGGCTTCGTCGAGGGCCTTCCCTGGTCTCATCTTCAGAAAATCATAGCACATGCGGGTCGGAACCGGCGCCGGCTTTATGAATCTGCCCGGAGATGGTAGAATTGACTGCGTTCGGGAGGGAAAACGGCTTCCGCGGACGGAAATGCGGGTCGGGCGGATAGGAGAGCATGAGCAAGGACACCGGTTACACCGCCAGGGACATCTACAAGGTGCGGATCAGCAAGGGGTTCGTGGATGCCGACTTCGGAGAGGGCTTCCTGGTCGAGATCTGGGACTTCCGCACGCAGCGCATCGTCTACGGGGAGAAGTTTCACGACCTGGAGCGCGCCCGGCGGGTGGAGAAGGAGATCAAGGGCGACCTGGAGGCCATGACCCTCGACCGCTTCCAGCAGAACTACCTCAAGCGCAGGCCCTGAAGCCGCGGGCGCGCGGGCTTTCAGTCCGCGTACATCTTCAGCAGGTTGTTGACCCTGCGCAGGACGTCCCGCCGCAGTTCCTCGGGCTCCAGGATCTCCACCTCGGTGCCGTAGCGCAGCAGCTCCTTCTCCAGCCAGGCCAGGTTCTCGGCGTAGAGGGTGCACAGCACCGACCCGTCCTTCTGCCGCTTCTTCCGGGAGAACATGTCCTGCTCCATGACCCAGTTGGCGTAGAAGGGGGCGAAGCGCAGGCGGACTTGGCGTCCCTTGAACCTCGAGGGATCGACGGGAAAGCCCTTCAGGGCCTCCCGCTCCATGAACTCCTCCGGCTTGAACTTCCTCGCCAGCAGCTTGATCTCCCGGATGCGGTCCACGCGGAAGAGGCGGTTCTCGCCCGAGAGGTGGTCCCAGCCCAGCACGTACCAGTTGCCCGAGCCGAAGAGCAGGTTGAGGGGGTTGAGGCGGCGGCTGGTGAGCGCGTCCCGGCCCGAGCTCAAGTATTCCATCTCCACCTGGCGCCGCTCGTCCAGGGCCTGCCGCAGCAGCTGCAGCCGGGGGTGGTCGGGATGGTCCGGGCGGATCTCCACCGCGTCCGCCACCGCCGCCAGGCCCGCCTTCTCCCCCGGGAGCAGCGCCCTCTCCAGCTTGGAGAGGGCCGACTGGAAGGTGGCCGCCTCCTTCAGCCCCGCCAGGTCGGACAGGGCCCGCCCGGCCAGGTACAGCGAGATGAGCTCGCCGGCGGTGAAGCGGAAGGGGCGGGAGAAGTAGTCGGCCATGCGGATGAAGATGCCCTCCCCCTCGAAGACCACCTCGATGAGGTCGCCGGGGGTGTACTCCGGCTTGCCGCACAGGTTGACCAGTTCCAGTTCCTTGAGCAGGTCGCCGCGGGCGATGCGGAAGACCCGGCAGAGCTCGTCCACCTTGACCCCGGGATGCTGCACGATGTAGGGGATCAGGTTGAGCAGGCGGTAGATCTGGGAATCGGTCCTGGCCACGCTCATCCCTTCCTCGCGCCGAGGGCCGCCTTGATCTCCTTGAGGCGCGCGCGCATGGCCTCCCGCACCTGGGGGGGGTCGAGTATCTCCGCGTCCTCCCCGAAGGAGAGGGCCCAGGCCAGCAGGGTGTCCCGGCTCCTGGCCTTGAGGGTGAGGATGCCGCCCCCGTCCTTCTGCCGCTTGAAGGCATAGCCGTAGGAAGCGACGTTCTCCTTCACCCACCAGGCCACCTTGGGGGAGAAGCGCATGGTCACCTTGAACTCCGGCGAGTCCTCGAACTGCCAGGGCGGCTTGGCGGAATAGTCGCGCACCCGGAAGCCTTCGGGCCTTGCGAAGTCGGGCGCCTTGGACCTGGCTTCCGGGATCTCCACCTCTCCGTGCATGCGGGACACCCGGAAGCAGCGGATGTCCGAGCGCAGGCGGCAGAAGCCCACCATGTACCAGCTGCCGTGCTCGAAGAAGAGGCCGTAGGGGTCGGCCTCGCGCCCCTGGGGCTCCGCGTCGTGCAGGGAGAGGTAATCGAAGCGCACCCTCTTCTGGTCGATGACCGCGCGCAGCAGCACCTGCAGGCGCTCCTCCGCCCGGCCGTCCCCGGTGATGCACCAGTCCATGGTGGGCAGCGCGTCCGGCCCGGCCGCGCCCAGGTCCGGTGTCAGCTTGAGCAGCGCCTTGCGGGCGTCCAGGGAGCAGGGGAAGGCTCCCTGCCACACCAGCTTATGGAGCAGCCACAGGGCCAGCCGCTCGTCCGGGTCGAAGTCGATCTCCGGCAGGTAGTAAGCGTCCTTGGGGATGCGGTAGCCCTGCTCCTCCCCGAAGGGGTCGGTCGCCTCCACCTCGATGGGTATGCCCATGTCCCTCAACTCTCGCTTGTCCCGCTCGAACATGCGCTTGAAGGAGTTGATGTCGTCCTGCTGGTAGCCGCCGACCTTCTCCCGGATCTGCTCCAGGGTTACCGGCACCCGCGCCTCGAGCAGCGCGGTGATCAGGTTGAGCTGCCGTTCGGTCTTCCTCCTGCTCACGTGGTCCCGCCCTCCGGGTAGATGGCTTCCGCCCCTATTATAAGCAAAGGGGGGCCGTAGTAATATAGCATCATGTCCGCGGGTATCGTCTTCGCCGTTTTCGGCCTGGTCTTCCTGGCCGAGCTGGGGGACAAGACCCAGCTCATCGTGCTCGCCCTGGCGGCCCGGACGCGGGCGCGCACGGTGCTGGCCGGGGCCTTCTCCGCCTTCTTCCTGTTGGACCTGGCGGCGGTGGCCGCGGGGGCCGCCGTCTACCGCTGGCTGCCCCTGCGGCCGCTGCAGTTGGCGGCGGGGGGGCTGATGGCCCTCTTCGGCGCCCTCTCCATCCTGGGAAAGGCCGGCGGCCCCGGGGAGGAACGGGCGGGCGGGGGGTCGTTTATCAAGGTGTTGGGCCTGGTCATGCTGATGGAACTGGGGGACAAGACCCAGCTCACCCTGATGGCCCTCGCGGCCAGCCACGGGGAGCCGGCGTCCGTTTTCGTCGGCGGCACGCTGGCCCTGTGGACCTCCACGCTGCTGGCGGTGGCCCTGGGCGGGCGGCTCGCGCGGCGGGTCCCCGCGGGCGCCGTCCACAAGGTCTCGGGGGCGGTCTTCCTCGTCTTCGGCCTGGCCATGATCATGGACCTCGCCTGAGGGAGCCGGGGTTCCGGGCGGGGTTATATTATAATGTGGGCATGAAGAAGAACCTCTGGCTGGTGGCGCTCGGCGTGAGCCTGGCGTTCCTGTCCCTGGGACTCTACCTCGTGCACTACCTCGTCTTCCGGGATGCCCACCACATCTACATCTACCTGGTGGGGGACCTGGCCTTCCTCCCGGTGGAGGTGCTCCTGGTCACCCTCATCGTCGACCGCATGCTGGGCATGCGCGAGAAGCGGGCGGTGATGGAGAAGATGAACATGGTCATCGGGGCCTTCTTCAGCGAGATGGGGCTGGAGCTGCTCAAGCGGTTCATAGCCTCCGGGGCCTTCCCCGGGGACCTGGCGGAAGGCGTCACCTTCACCGGGAGCTGGTCGGAGGCCGACTTCAAGCGGGCCGCCCTCGAGGCCCGCGAGTCCGACTACCGTCTGGACCCCGGGCGGGGCGGCCTGGCGGAGCTGCGGTCGTTCCTCGAGGGGGAGCGGCCCTTCTTCCTGCGCCTGCTGGAGAACCCCAACCTGCTGGAGCACGACACCTTCACCGACCTGCTCTGGGCGGTCAGCCACCTCTCGGAGGAGCTGTCCTTCCGCCGGGACCCCGACAGCCTGGGCGCCGCGGACTTCCGGCACGTCGAGAGCGACGTCCGCAGGGCCTTCCGGCTGCTCCTCTTCGAGTGGCTGCATTACCTGGCGCACCTGAAGGGCCGCTACCCCTACCTCTACTCGCTGGCCATGCGCACCAACCCCTTCGACCGCGAGGCCCGCGCGGAGATAAGCGAGGCCTCCTGAGGGCGGGTCCCCTCGCCCGGAAGGGGCCGGTTTGGCCCTTCCCCGGCGGGGTATAGTAGTAGTCGCGAGACGGCGGCGAGAGGAGGAGAGAGCATGGGCGGCGAGATGGAGGGCCCGGCGGCGGGGAGGGCCGGCCGGCGGGGAGCCGGCGGAGGCGCATCGAACCGCGATTGGTGGCCGGAACAGCTGAACTTGAGGATACTCCACCAGCATTCGGAGAAGAGCAATCCCCTGGGCGGGGATTTCGACTACGCCGCGGAGTTCGCCAAGCTCGATTACGACGCCCTCAAGCAGGACCTCTACGCCCTGATGACCGACTCGCAGGAATGGTGGCCGGCCGACTACGGCCACTACGGGGGGCTCTTCATCAGGATGGCCTGGCACAGCGCGGGCACCTACCGGGTGGGGGACGGGCGCGGGGGTGCGGGGTCGGGCAGCCAGCGCCTGGCTCCCTTGAACAGCTGGCCGGACAACGTCAACCTGGACAAGGCCCGCCGCCTGCTCTGGCCGATCAAGCGCAAATACGGCAGCAGGATATCCTGGGGCGACCTGATGATCCTGGCCGGCAACTGCGCGCTGGAGTCCATGGGCTTGAAGACCTTCGGCTTCGGGGGCGGCCGTGAGGATGTGTGGGAGCCGGAGGAGGATATCTACTGGGGCTCCGAGGACGAGTGGCTGGGCGACCGGCGTTACAGCGGCGACCGGGAACTCGAGAACCCCCTCGCCGCCGTGCAGATGGGCCTGATCTACGTGAACCCGGAGGGGCCGAACGGCGTGCCCGACGCGGTGGCCTCCGCCCGCGACGTCCGCGAGACCTTCGCGCGCATGGCCATGAACGACGAGGAGACCGTGGCGCTGATCGCCGGCGGGCACACCTTCGGCAAGTGCCACGGCGCCGGCGACGCGGCGCACGTCGGCCCGGAGCCCGAGGGCGCGCCCCTGGAGGATCAGGGCCTCGGCTGGAAGAGCGATTTCGGCAGCGGCAAGGGGGACGACACCATCTCCAGCGGCATCGAGGGCGCCTGGACGCCGAGGCCCACCCAGTGGGACATGGGCTATTTCAACATGCTCTTCGGCTACGATTGGAACCTGACCAAGAGCCCCGCCGGCGCCTGGCAGTGGGAGCCGGTAAACCCGGCCGAGGAAGCGCTGGCGCCCGCCGCCCACGATGCGTCGAAGCGGGTCAAGACCATCATGACCACCGCCGACCTCTCCCTCCGCTTCGACCCGGCCTTCGAGAAGATCGCGCGGCGCTTCCACTCAAACCCGGAGGAGTTCGCGGACGCCTTCGCCCGGGCGTGGTTCAAGCTGACCCACCGCGACATGGGGCCCCGTTCGCGTTATCTCGGCCCGGAGGTCCCGGAGGAGGAGCTGGTCTGGCAGGACCCGCTGCCGCCCGTCGATCACGAATTGATCGATGCGGCGGACATGGCCGACCTCAAGGACAGGATCCTGGCCTCGGGCCTCTCCGTCTCCGAGCTGGTCTCCACCGCCTGGGCCTCGGCCTCCACCTTCCGCGGCTCCGACAAGCGCGGCGGCGCCAACGGGGCGCGCATCCGCCTCGCGCCGCAGGCGGACTGGGAGGTCAACCAGCCGTCCCGGCTGGCGAGGGTGCTGGATACCCTGGTGGGTATAAAGGCGGATTTCAACGGGGCGCAGGCGGGCGGCAAGCGGGTCTCGCTGGCCGACCTGATCGTCCTGGGGGGCTGCGCCGGCGTCGAACGGGCCGCGAAGAACGCCGGCCGCGAGGTGACCGTTCCCTTCACGCCGGGGCGCACGGACGCCTCGCAGGAGCAGACCGACGCGGCTTCCTTCGCGGTGCTCGAGCCGAAGGCGGACGGCTTCCGCAACTACCAGAAGGCCCGGTACGCCGTCTCGGCGGAGGAGATGCTGGTCGACCGGGCACAGCTGCTCACGCTGACCGCCCCCGAGATGACCGTCCTCGTCGGGGGCCTGCGCGTCCTGGGCGCCAATTTCGGGCAGTCCCCGCACGGCGTCTTCACCGGGCGGCCGGAGGCGCTCACCAACGACTTCTTCTCCAACCTGCTGGACATGGCCACGGCCTGGAAGGCGGTCTCGGAGGACGGGGAGCTGTTCGAGGGGCGCGACCGCGCGACGGGCGAGCTGAAATGGACCGCCACCCGGGTCGACCTGGTCTTCGGCTCCAACTCCCAGCTCCGGGCCATCGCGGAGGTCTACGCGTGCGACGGCTGTGAAGAGAAGTTCGTAAGCGATTTCGTCGCGGCCTGGGTCAAGGTGATGAACCTGGACCGCTTCGACCTCGCCTGACCAACGCCCAGGGTCCTTGACGGAAGAGGAAGAGGGAAAGGAGATGACCGTGCCGAGCGTAAAGGGAACCAGGACCGAAGTGAACCTGCTCACCGCCTTCGCGGGGGAGTCGCAGGCCAGGAACCGCTACAGCTACTTCGCCAGCAAGGCCAAGAAGGAGGGGTACGTGCAGATGTCGCTGGTCTTCGAGGAGACCGCCAACCAGGAGAAGGAGCATGCCAAGCGGCTCTTCAAGTTCCTCGAGGGCGGCGAGGTCGAGGTGGCGGCGGCCTTCCCGGCGGGGGTCATCGGCGCCACCGCCGAGAACCTCAAGGCGGCGGCGGCCGGCGAGAACTACGAGTGGACCGACATGTATCCGTCCTTCGCCGCGACGGCGCGGGAGGAGGGCCTGGAGGAGATCGCCGTGGTGTTCGAGTCCATCGCGGTGGCCGAGAAGCAGCACGAACGGCGCTACCTGGGCCTGCTGGCCAACCTGGAGGCCGGCACCGTCTTCAAGAAGGACCAGCCGGTCAAGTGGCGCTGCCTCAACTGCGGCTACGTCCACGAGGGCGAAGGCGTTCCCGACAAGTGCCCCGCCTGCGACCACCCGCGGGACTACTTCGAGCTGCTGGCCGAGAACTGGTAGGCGGTTGAGCCGGCCGGCTCAACCCCGCCGCCGCAGCGGCAGGCCGGACAGCCTCTTCAGCCAGGGCGTCGGGGGCCCCGGTGGAGCCGGGGCCCCCTCTTCCCGGGGGAAGGGGCTCTCGATGCCGTACATGGGCCGGCACGCCGAGGGGATGCGGCGGGGCCGGTCCGGCTGGCGGATGGCCTTCTGCGGGCAGGCCTCGTAGCAGCCGCCGCATTCGCCGCAGCGCCGCTGGTCGATGACGGCGACGTCCCCGGCCATGCTCAGCGCCCCCTTCTCGCAGAAACTCAGGCAGACGCGGCAGCCGACGCAGAGCCCCTCGTCCACCGTGTACATGCGCGGCCCCTCAGCCTCCGAGGTACGACGAGAGGTCGGGCACCTCGATGCCGTCCAGGTTGTCGAAGGAGAGCGGGGCCCGGCCGGCCTGCACCGAGCGGATGATCCGGGCCACCTGGTCGTTGACGGGGGTGGGCACCCCAGCTTCGGCCGAGCGGGCCGAGAGGTAGCCGTTGAGCGCCTCCACCTCGCAGGCCAGCCCCTTGCGCAGGTCCTGCAGCATGCTGGGCACCTGGTCGCGGTGGGGCCCCCAGACCATGCGCACCACGCCCACGGCCGTCTCCAGCCCCTGCGCGGCCACCTCCAGCATGACCATGGGGTCCACGCCCTGCATGGGCTCCATCTTTATCCCCAGGGCCCGGGCGGTGAGGATGGTCTCGATGATGATGCACAGCGCGGCGGCCGCGGCCTTGTCGTCGTCGAGGATGCCGCCGTAGGTGCTGTCGATGGCCGCGCCCAGCCCGGACATGCTCACGTTGGCCAGCAGCTTGGTCCAGCGCACCCCCTTGAGGTTCTCGCTCAGGACCACCTCGCCGCAGTGGCCCAGCACCTGCTTGACCTGCTCGAGGCGCGGCGTGATGCGGCCGTCCAGCTCCCCCAGGTCGAAGGTCATCTTCTCCGGCTCGCTGGTCAGCTCGGAGACGCCGGGGCGCAGCCAGGTGGCCCCCCATCCGATGGCCCCGCCCATGGTGCGCTCCCGTCCCACCGCGGCGGCGACCTTCTCCTCGGGCACCCCGTTCTGCAGGGTCACCAGCACGCCGTCCGCGGCCAGATGCGGGATGATCTGGGGCAGCGCCGTCTCGTCGTAGGTGGCCTTGACCAGGTAGAGCACCAGGTCGAAGAGGCCCTCCAGCCCCTCCGGGGTGACGGCCTTCACCGGCACGGTCAGCTCCATGTGCCCGGTGACCCGCGCCCCGGAGGCGTTGAGGGCGTCCACATGGGCCCGGTTGGCGTCCACCAGGGTGATGTCCAGGCCGGCCCTGCTCACCAGGGCGCCGATGACGGTGCCCATGGAGCCCGCTCCCATCAGTGCCATGCGCATCGCGATCCCCTCCTTTCGATGACCTCACGGGCGGGTGGTTGCCGCCTCTACTCCATTATCGCCCATCCGCCTCGCGCCATCCAATCCGGGGCACCCGCACTCAAAGCGGCGGACGGGACGGCCGATAATATGACCGTCATGAAAAGGCTCTATCGTGCCGGGGGCGGCGCGGTCCTCGCGGCGCTCTCGTTGCTGGCAATCGTGTATATGGCGGGCTGCGGGTCGCCCCAGGCGCGGCCGGACATGGGGACGGAGACCGTCGACCCGCAGGTGGCGGCGGACTCCCTCTCCGTGAGGCTCAACGACCTGGAGGGCAAGCAGCAACAGCTGGAGCAGCGCATCCACGAACTGGTCAACCAGCGGCGGGCCGAGAACGGCCTGGCCGAGATGGCCTGGGAGGAGCGCCTGGCGGAGATCGCCCGCTACCACAGCCGGGACATGGCCGAGCGCTGCTACTTCGACCACCTGAGCCCGGAGGGCGAGGACTTCACGGCCCGCTACGCCATGTTCGGGTACGACGCCGGCAACCGGGTGGGCGACGTGGTCTACCGCGGGGCGGAGAACCTCTTCCTCAACAGCCTCTACAGGTCCTACACCTACATCAAGGACACCGGCGAGGTGGTGAAGTACGACTTCAGCACCCTCGAGGAGATCGCCCTGAGCACGGTGGACGGGTGGATGGAGAGCGAGGGCCACCGGGAGAACCTGCTCATGCCCCACTTCATCAAGGAGGGCGTCGGCGTGGTCTTTGCCCGCGACGGCAGGATCTACATCTCCCAGAACTTCAACTGAGCCCCTGACCGCGCCGGCGCCGGCACAACGGCCCGCCCGGCCCGCAAGTCGCAGGTTCGAGTCCTGCCAGGCGTGCCAGCAATTCAAGCGGATGTGCGAGTATCCGCTTTTTCTTTTACATATGCCCTTGCATCGAAACTGAGTCGTATCCTGTAGTGCATGATGGTGACTATTGTCATCACTCCGATTTGTGGAATCACAAACATCAGCACAGCAACGGGAATCGACACAACATCCGCCCAAGGATAGACAATCACGAAGGGCAAGCTGATCAGTGCAGTAATCACACAGACAAGAACAGCATCTTTCTTAAAGCTTATCCGCCTCTCTTTCTTCTTGCGATAGAAATAGTCGGCCAGCGCAACGAGGGAAACGAAGGCAAGGTAAACTACGACTGCCAATGGATACTCATAAGGCTTAGGCTTATCTAATGATTTGAAATATTCGTCCATTCTTTTATCTTCTTTTTCCAATATATATGCCCCAAGACTATCTGCCCAATCAGCCAACTCGTCTTTCCCTTGTTGCTTATAGATTTGACTCAGCAAACCATATCCAGCAGCTTGGCTTGGCTGTCCGTATTCAAATGCCAATGCCCTATAAGCAAGGGATTCAGCCTCGTTCAACATCCCATAATCAAGATAGGACATGGCTATAGCAATTAAAGTCGTAAAATCATAGGGGTTTGCATCAAACGCTTGCTGGAGAATCTCCGATACTCTCTCCCTGTTTCCGATTGAATTGTAGACATCGGCTAGACTTCTATAATCCCAAACAGAGAAGGACTCCGGGTCAAGCGCATAAGCTTTTTCATAGAGGCTTATAGCTTCTCTTGCCTCTTCTTGGGTAATCGAGTCCAAGCCCTTCTTGGTTATTGAATCTGCTTGATCGATCAGCTTCTGTGCTTCGTCTTTCGATTGATCCTGTTGCGCCAATACTCCAACATTTGAGGTGGCCATAGCGGTGCACAGCAAAATAGACCCAACGGTCAAGGCCTTCTTCCAAATGCCAAATGCATTCATACTTAGCCTGCTCAGTTTATCGTCCTTTCTTCCCACAAAGCGAATGCCCCCTTTTCGCAAGTATTCTACCATCCATCAAGCCAGCATTGCTTTTCTACTCATCCCCACCCTCAGCTGGCGATACCCAGTATGGGGATACTGTAATCCTGTTCTGCGTTCATCAGTCTGGTTCGAACTTCGTCCACAGTGGGGTGCCAAATACAATAGTAAATCAGAGGGTATTACCTTCGTCCTGCTCTTAATGGGCCATGTTCCTTATTAATTACCGTGCGATTTGTGTGCTACATGGTCACGCGCAAGGCGAGCCTCAGTCGTTTATTGCGTCCAACGCCCGTTGGCGTATCCTGTCTCGCTCTATCACGGTGAACATCCCGGTCAAGGTAATGCTCTGCTCTCGAAGTATGCCTGACAAGATCTCTCCGGCTTCGTCCGGAGAAGCCGGAGCGAAGCGGAAGTAGACGATGCCGTTGACATTGCGCGCCTTGTGCCGGAAGATCAGCTCTCCGTAATCACGGTCAAAGGTCAGGATGATACGATCCTCTTCGATTGCCCGTTCGAGCACTTGCCGGTCTGTCGCGCCAGGCATTTCGTCAGCGATACGAAGGACGTCATGACCACTCTCCTCGAGCAGCCTGGTACTTGACCGGGGAATGTTTTCGTTGGCAAGGAAGTCCATCACACGGCTTTGGAGTCAAGAGGATAAAGGGATTCCTCACGCATGCATTCGGTCGCGAAGGCGAATATCGCCCGGATGTTCTCGGCAATAAGATTGGGGTACTCCTCAAGCACCCTGCTTTCCGTCCAGCCCTCGGCGAACAGGCCCAGGATAAATTCGACTGAGAGCCGGGTTCCTTTGACCACGGGCTTGCCCATCAATACATCGGGATCAGAGGTAATAGTTTTTCTCCAATCGACTTCCATCACGACTCCTTCCTTACAGGTATAGCGTACCACAAAGAAAAGACGGGGTCAGTCCGGGGTCCCGGGGCCTACTCCCCCGGCCGTTCCGGGAGGAGTTGGGGGTTGAGGATCTCCCGCAGGGTCAGGTCATCGCCGAAGACCAGCACCGGGATGCGCGCCGCGGGGTCGGCGGCGCCCCAGTCGGCGCAGGGGAAGACGGGGTAGCGCCCCGGGGCGGAGGGGCGGGCGGCCACGGAACCGCTCACCAGGTCGACGCGCAGGCGGGCCAGCGCGGCGGGCAGGCAGAGGAACGCCGCCCCGCGGCTGTAGTAGCCGAGGGACTGGTCCATATAGCGGTTGCACTCGTAGGCGCCGCGCCGCGGCCCCTCGCGGGGGGGCTGCTCGCGGTAGAAGACGCTGTCCCAGAAGCCGCCGTTCATGTTGCAGGCCCACCAGTGCTCCAGGCCCCAGTAGCCCTCCAGCCGCCCGGCCTGCCCCTCCGGCCACCCCTCCGCCTCCAGGTAGAAGCCGAGGGCGTCGCGCCAGGCGTTCTGCGACATCCACTGGCAGTCGTCCCCGCCGCTGGTGTGCACGCATCCGAACTCGCGCCGCGTGGCCCGGTCCGCGGTGACCAGGTCCAGGCGCATGCGCTCCAGGTTGTCCGGCTCCAGCCCGGTCTGCCCCCCCGAGGCCAGCAGCCACAGCAGGCCGTTGGCCGGGTAGATGGAGCAGGCGTCCCGCTCGCAGGGCTGGGCGCCGGGGTCGCTGGAGACGGCGAAGTGGGCGCCCCGCCACATCGCCTCCCGCAAGGTCGCGTTGACCAGCTGCAGCCGCTCCTCGCAGGCGGCGATGAAGTCCTCGGGCCGCGCCTCCTGGGCCCCGGCCATGTCCGCCGCCGCCCGCACCGCCGCGGCCGCCTTCACCCCCAGGTAGGTCTGGTTGCGCCCGCTGATGAAGAAGAGGCGGGCCTGGTCGATGCTGTTGTCCGCGTTGACGTCGGGCAGGCCGTCTCCATCGGTGTCGCAGGAGAGGATGTACTCGGCGTAGCCCCGGACGCGGGGGAACAGCTCCCGCACCAGGGCGGTGCCGCCGGCCTGTTTCCAGTAAGCGTAGAGCAGCAGGATGAAGTCGGCGTTCTCCTCCACCTCCATGCCGAACATGTCGTAGGTCATGCCGATGATGCGGTTGTCCGTGCCGATGTCGTGGGACAGATAGGCGCCGATGCCGTCCTCCCGCTCGAAGAGCGTCCACTGGCGCAGCTGCCTCTCGAGCAGGTCCGGCCAGAAACTCAGGAAGAACCAGGCGCTGTTGTACTCCACGTCGATGGTGGACATGAAGTAGAAGGGCGGCCCCTCCCAGGCGGCGAACCATTCCCGGCCGTCCGGGTCGCTGACCCACCAGGCGTTGACGATGTAGTTCTGCAGGCCCAGGGCGGCCAGGCCCTTCCCCGCGGGGGTCATGCCGCTGAGGCAGGGCTCGGAGAGCACCCCGTCGAAGAAGGCCGTCCTGGCCTCGATGTCCGCCCGCTCCGGCCCCAGCGCGTAGTCCAGCACCGCCTGAAGCGAGGTGAGGCCGGGGCCGTCGGGGCGGTTGTAGGCGAAGCTGAAGTCCCGCTCGCCCTCGACCTCCATCACCCCGTCCGGCGAGTGCGCGGCCAGCACCACGGTGCGCCGGGCCGACCCGCCGGGCGCCAGCCTGAAGCCCCAGGAGAAGCCGGAGTGGCCCCGCGGCCGCCAGGTGAAGGCCGCGTGATCGCAGGCGAGGGGGTAGCCTGCGGGGCCGGGCCAGATCCACGACGAATCCTCCACTTCCCGGTAATGCCAGTCGACGCCGGAAGCGTCGTCCAGGGCCACCGCCTCCTCGAAGCGGTACGCCGCGCCGGGGCATCCCTCGCCGGCGTAACTGCCGTCGGCGAAGTTGTAACGCTCGGAGAAGCGGTAGCCGGCCGCGCCCCCCTCGAGGGGGCGGGGCCTCTCCGCCTCCGACACGTAGCGGTGCGGCCGGGCGAAGAGGAACTCGCCCTCCTGCGGGGCCCCGGTGGGGTTGTCCAGCTCGACGTCCATGTAGAAGAAGGGGGCGCCGCTCAGCTTGAAGTCCTGCGGGTAGAAGGGCGCGGTCAGGGTGACGGTCGCCGCGAAGGGCAGCGAGGGGTCGCTGCAGCGGTAGGACACGCCGGTAATGGTCATCTCCTGGTGCATGCCGGAAAAGACGGGGTAGCGGTCGGTGAAGGGGAGGCAGCGCGCCTCCCCGCCGGGCGAGCGGAAGGCCAGCACCATCTCGGAGAGGTCGTCCGACCAGGTGCCGAGGGGGGACTGGCGCCAGCCCAGCAGCTGCGGCACCGGGTTGAGGCAGAAGCGCGAGCCGAAGCGCCCCAGCACCACCTCCGAGAGGTCCTGCCCTTCGCCGTTGGCGTAGCGGAGGGGCATGGGCCGGGGCACCCAGTGGCGGCTCTCCATCCCGTTGAACTCCAGCAGGGAGCGGCCCTGCGCCACCAGGCGCACGTAGCTGACGGTGGCCTCCCCCGCCTCGGCCTTGAAGGCGATGTCGACGCGGCCGCCCGGGGCGCGCACCCCCCGGGCGCAGGCCTCCCAGGGCACCCCGGCGCCCGCCCCGGCCGCCAGGTCGATGCCGGTCAGCTCGGGCAGGGGGACGCCGTCGGCGTAGACGGTGAAGACCCGCTCGCCCGGCGCGCGGCCCTGCCACTCCAGGCAGGAGACCTCGAGGTCGAAGACATCCCGGCGCAGGCCGCTGATGGAGTAGCAGAACTCCTTGCCCAGCCGGGCCTGGGCGAAGCGGTTGGCGTAATGGTCCAGCCCGTTGATGCCTAAAAAGCCGGGCGTGTCCAGCACCTTGCCGTAGGAGCCGCCGCCCAGCTCAACCACCAGGCGGCCGTCCGCCCCGCCGGGGGGGTGCGCCGGCCGGCGGGCCGGTGGCCCTCCCGTCTCCTTGGCGGCGGGGACGAAGAGGCAGCAGGCCGCCAGGCCCAGCACCAGCAGCCCTGCCGCCGCCGCCGCCAGCAGGCTCATCCGCTTGTCGCTCATAGCCTCATTCCAGACCGCGCGGCCGGGCCGGGCGCCGATGCCGGGAGCGGGCCCGCGCCCTCAGGCGTCGGCCGGGTAGAAGAAGAGCCCCACGGTGCCGGGGCCGGTGTGCGAGCCGATGACCGGGCCGGTCTCGTTGACGAGGATGCTTCCGGCCTCGCAGCCGAACGCCTCGGCCACCAGCTCCTTCAGGGCCTGGCCGGCCCGCTCGTCGGAGACGTGGGTGACGCCCAGCACCGGCCGGCGGCCGCCCAGGTCCTCCTTGGCCAGCTCGACGATGCGCGCCACCGCCTTCTGGGTGCCCCGGGCCTTCTCCTTGGCGTCGATGGTACCGTGGATGGTCAGGATGGGCTTGACCTTGAGCACGCCGCCCAGGAAGGCCTGCGCCCCCCCGATGCGCCCCCCCTTGCGCAGGTACTCCAGGGTGTCCACGGCGAAGTAGACCTTCGACCCGTCGACGACGGCCCGGAGCCGCTCCACGACGGCGTCGAGGTCCGCGCCGTCCCGGATCATCCCGAGGGCCTCCTCGATGAGCATGTAGATGCCCATGGAGGTGGACATGGAGTCCACCACCTCGATGCGGGTGCCCGCCATCTCGGCGGCGGCGGAGCGCGCCGACTCCATGGTGCCGCTGATCCCCCCGGAGATGTGGATGGAGAGGATCTGCTCGTACCTGCCGGCCATCTCCTTGTACGCCTCCGAGAACTCGCCCACGCTGGGCTGGGAGGTGGTGGGAAACCCGTCGAAGGCCTTGAGTTTTGAGAAGAACTCCTCGTGCGTGAGGTCGACTCCCTCGCAGAAGGACTCGTCCGCGAAGATGACCTTCAGCGGGACCACCTTGATATCGCGCTCGCGCACGTAATCCTCGTCCAGGTACGCGGTGCTGTCGGTCACTATGCCAATTTTCCCCGCCAATTCGCACTCCCCTTTCCTTGGTCCTCGCCTCTCCTCCATCAGGGAACAGGCCGCGCGCGCGGCCATCTGTTCGGCCTCCTTCTTGCTGCGCCCCTCTCCCTGCCCCGCCTTCTCCCCTCCCAGCCACACCTCGGCGTGGAAGAGCTTAGCGTGGTCCGGGCCCTCGCCCCAGGCGCGGTAGGCGGGCAGCACGCCGCGGGCCTTGACGGACCACTCCTGCAGCCGGGTCTTGTAGTCGGAGCGCGGGCCCCGGCTCGCCGCCTCCCGCATGCGCTCCCCCAGGACCCTCTCCACCAGCCTGCCGGCCTCCTCCAGGCCCTTGTCCAGGTAGACCGCCCCGATGAGGGCCTCCAGGGCGTCGGCCAGGACTGATTCCTTGCCCCGGGCGCCGTCCGACTCCGCCGACGGGCTGAGCAGTATGTGCTCCCCCAGGCCCGCCTCGCCCGCCGCCCGCGCCAGGGCCGCGTCGCTGACCAGCCAGGCCCGGGCCTTGGTGAGGTCGCCTTCCGCGGCCTCCGGGTCGCTGCGGTAGAGGTAGTCGGTGACCACCATCCCGAGCACCGCGTCGCCGAGGAACTCCAGCCGCTCGAAGGAGCCGGCGGCCCCGCCTCCCTGCCAGTGGGCGCGCGAGCGGTGGGTCAGGGCCAGCTCCAGCAGCCCCTTGTCGCGGAAGTCCAGCCCCAGGGATGCCTCGAGGTCCCCCATGCGCCTACCCCGTCCCGGCGAGCGCCTCGATGCGGCCCGGCAGCCCGCCGGCGGCCGCCTCCGCCGCCACCTTCAGGGCCCCGGCCACGGCCCTGGCGCGCGAGCTGCCGTGGCCGATGACGCAGACCCCCTTCACCCCCAGCAGCAGCGCCCCGCCCGCCTCCTCGTGGTCCAGCTCCGCCTTGACCCGGGCCAGGGCGGGCAGCACCGGCTCGAGCGCCTCCCGCTCCAGCCGGCCCAGGGCGGAGGCGAGGGCCCCGGTGATGAAGGCGGCGGTCCCCTCGATGGTCTTCACGGCCACGTTGCCGGTGAAGCCGTCGGTCACCACCACGTCCACCCCCTTCCCCGCCAGGTCCCGCCCTTCCACGTTCCCCGAGAAGCTCAGCCGCGGGTCCGCCTCGAGCAGCGCGTAGGCCGCCTTGGCCAGCTCGCTGCCCTTGCCCGCCTCGCTCCCGATGTTGAGCAGGCCCACCCGGGCGTCCTCCCGACCGGTGAGGATGCGCCAGTAAGCCGCGCCCATCAGCGCGAACTGCTTAAGGTGCTCGGGCCGGCAGTCGGCGTTGGCCCCCGCGTCCAGCAGGACCTTGGGCGCGTCGGCCGGCGGCAGCAGCACCGCCACCGCCGGCCGCTTGATGCCCTTGATGCGCCCCCAGGAGAGCAGGGCGGCGGACATGGCCGCCCCGGTGTTGCCGGCGGAGACCAGCGCGCCGGCCCTCCCCTCGCGCACGCATTCCGCCCCCCGCACCAGCGAGGAGTCCGGGTGGGCCCTCACCGACCAGGCCCCCTCGTCGGCCATGCCCACGGCCTCGGAAGCCTCTATTATCTCGAAGGGCGCCGCTCCCAGCAGGGCCACCTGTTCCTCGATGGCCTCCCGCATCCCGCTGAGCACCACCTCCAGGCCCAGCTGCTCGCGGGCCAGGACGGCTCCCGCCACCGTTTCTGAGGGAGCGTGATCGCCGCCCATGGCGTCCAGGACCACCCGGATGCCGGCGACTGGTTCCCGCTTTGCAGCCATGGAAGGGGCGTTAGTCTACCTTGGCGACCTCTCTTCCCGCGTAATATCCGCAGGAAGGGCAGGCGTGGTGGGGCAGTTTGGGCGCGTGGCACTGGGGGCATGCGGACTTGGTGGGCACCCGGCCGGCCTTCCACACCGACTTGCGCGAGGCCGCTCGCGAGCGGGACTTCTTCCTCTTGGGCACTGCCATATCTTGCCACTCCTCCAATAGAATTAAAACCAAAGTCTGAGTATAGTTACTCTTCACCCTCCCGGTCAAGCCACTGCCTCAGCTTCTCGAGGCGCGGGTCGGTCCGCTCCTCCCGGCAGCCGCACTCCCCCCGATTGAGGTCGGCCCCGCAGGAAGGGCACACGCCGCGGCAGTCGGGACGGCAGAGCCGCCGGATGGGCAGGGAGAGGATGACCTGGTCGTTGACCATCTCGTTCAGCTCCAGCTCCTCCCCCTCCAGCCGGTAACTCTCCTCCCGCGGCACCTCCGCCTCCTCCCGCCCTTCCGGGGAGAGGAGGGGCAGGGTGGTGCGGGTGAAGAACTCGTCGACCTCCGCGGAGAAGGGGAAGTCCACCGGCGCGGCGCAGCGCGTGCACTCAAGGGGCAGGGTGCCGGCGATGGTCCCGGTGACGCGGATGCCGCCCGGCGAGCTCTCCAGCAGCAGGTCGAGGTCGGCCGGGCTGCCGGCCGGCGACTCGCGCAGGCCCTCCTCCCCCATCGCCAGCAGGAGCCTTACGCGCAGGCGCTCGCGGGCGTAGGTGTCGCGCAGCAGCCTCCCCACGCCTATCTTCAGTTCCTTGCTGTCCAGATGACCGCCCATCCATCTAGGTTAACGGCGGCGGCGGCCCCTTTTCAAGTGCCCGGGGCCGCCCCTTCCTCCCGCGCGAAGGCCAGGTCCAGGGTCTTGCGGGAGGGCCCGCGGGTGAAGCGGGACACCAGCGGCAGCACCAGCAGGGGCGCCAGCATGGACACCGAGGCGGCGAAGGGCACCCAGGGGGATTTGAGGGTGAAGGCCACCCCCATCTTCCCGGACCACCAGGCGGAGAGGGCCACCGGCAGGACCACGGCGCAGGCCAGCCCCGAGAGCATGGCGGCCCAGGCCCCCGCGCGGGTGGCCTTCCTCCAGAAGAGGCCGTAGAGGTAGGGGGCCAGGAAGGCGCCGGCCACCGCCCCCCACGAGAGGGACATCATGTTGACGATGAAGGTCCATTCCTTGAGGGCCAGCAGCAGCGACAGGGCCACGAAGGCCGCGCAGAGCGCGCGCATCATCAGGGTGGCGCGCCGCGGGCCCAGCCTTTCGTCTCCCCCGGCCATGTCGATGGTGACGGCGGAGGAGGAGACCAGGACCAGCGAGGAGAGGGTGGACATGGAGGCGGAGAGGATGAGCATCATCACGATGATGGTCAGGGCGGTGGGCAGGTAGTCCTGGATCACGACCGGCATCAGGTTGTCCAGCCCGCCCGGTATCTGCCTGACCTGCTCGGCGGTGAAGATGGCGCGGGTCACGGCCCCGGAGAAATAGGCCGCGAAGGCGCAGATGAAGGAGAAGGCGGTGGCCACGACGGCGGCCTTGCGGATGTGTTCCTCCCCCTTGATGGAGTAGAACTTCTGCACCATCTGCGGCAGGCCCAGCGGCCCCACCGAGGTCAGCACCACCAGGCTGAGCAGGCCCAGCCACGGCGGCGGGGCGTGGGGGGGGTTGGGCACCGCGTTGGCGTTGACGGCGTCGATGACCTCGGGCAGCCCCCCCGGGCCCGGAGACCCCAGCAGCTCGCCGGCTTTCCCGGTGAGGAAGAGCACCAGCAGCGCCGCTCCCGCCACCATGATCACTCCCTGGACGAAGTCGGTGAGGGTCACCGCCACGTAACCGCCCAGCACCAGGTAGATGCCGGTAAGCACGGCCATGGCCACCAGGGCCTGGGTGTAGTCGATGCCCAGGACGTTGGTGAAGAGGTAGGAGAGGCCCTGGTAGATGCTGGCGGTGTAGGGTATCAGGAAGATGAAGATGATCCCGGCCGAGACCCACTTCAGCCACCTGCTCTCGTAGCGCGCGGCCAGAAACTCCGGCATGGTCAGGGCGTTGAGCCTCACGGTCATGCCGCGGGTGCGCCGGGCCAGCAGCACCCACGCGAGCAGGGTGCCGAGCAGGACGTTGCCGGCCACGATCCACAGGTCGTTGAAGCCGTACTGCCAGCCGAAGCGGCCCGCGTACCCCACGAAGAGGACGGCCGAGAAATAGGTGGTGCCGTAGGCGAAGGCCGATACCCAGGGGCCGATGGTGCGGGAGCCGAGGAAGAAGTCCCCGGCGCTGCGGGTGCGCCGGGCGCTCCATATGCCGATGCCGATGAGCACGAGGATGTAGGCGGCGACGAAGGAGGCCTTGACGGCGTTCACGGCGCTCTCCGATCTCTTAGTGCGGCTGTGCTGCGTTCGTCGAAAGAAGCGGTCCGATTATATCACGCGGGGAGGGGAAAGGCATTGAGGGGCGGCGGGAGGCGGGGCGGAAAGGGGCCGGGCCCCGAGGTCGCGGTCCTCGAGGCCCGGCCCCGCTCCGCGGGTCGGCCCGGTCAGCGCAGGTCCTCGAACTCCTCCCGGGCCTCTTCCTCGGGCTGGCCCTGCAGCCGCTCCCGGGCGCGCTTGATCACCTCGAGCAGCTTGAAGCAGGTGACCTCCAGGTTGGCCAGGCGCTCGTCGGCGTAGTCCTCGGCCTCCAGCCGTATCTCGCGCGACCGGGAGTTGGCCTCCTCCATGATGCGGTCGGCGTCGGCCGTGGCCTGCTTGATTATCTCCGTCTCCGCGACGAGGGCCTCGCGCTCGGCGCGCGCCTCTTCCTTGATGCGGTCGGCCTCCTTGTAGGACTCGTCGATGAGCTCCTGCTTCTCCTTGACCATCCAGCGGGCCTGCTTCAACTCCTCCGGAAGGGAGCTGCGGAGCTCGTCCAGGAGCTCGAAGAGCTCGGTCTCGTTGACCATCACCGAGGAGGAGAACGGGACGTGCTTGCTGGAGACGATGAAGTCCTCAATCCGGTCAAGCCTCTCGAATACGTCCATCCCTTACGCTCCTTTCCTCTTCCTTCCGTACTTCTCGTCGAACAGCCTGATGAGGTCTCCCTCGATCTCCTCCGGCACCAGGCCGGCGATGCTGCCGCCGTAGACGCCCAGTTCCCGCACGGCGCTGGAGCTCAGGAAGGAATACTCGGTCGAGGCCATCACGAAGAAGGTCTCGATGTTTTCGTCCATGATGCTGTTGATCTGCGACATCTGGAACTCGTACTCGAAGTCGCTGATGGCCCGCAGGCCCTTGACGATGGCCGTGGCGCCCAGTTCCCGGGCCAGCGGCACGAGCAGCGAATCGAAGGACCTCACCTCCACGTTGGCGAGGCCTCCGGTGGTCTTCTCGAGCAGCCGCACCCGCTCCTCCAGGCTGAACATGGGCTGCTTGGCGGCGCTGGCCGCCACGGCGATGACGAACCTGTCGAAGAAGCGGCTGGCCCGGGCGATGACGTCCAGGTGCCCGCTGGTAACGGGGTCGAAGGTCCCCGGACAGACGGCCACTCTCATGTCGGCGATGTCGCTCCTCCTTCTCCTGCCTCCGGGCGCTCCCACCCGTAGAAACCGATCTCCGTGTCCCCGTATATCTTTCTCTTGTATAACTTGATGTCCTTCGCCAGCGGCACGGCCTCCCGCCGCGCCGGCCCCTCCAGCACCAGCGTGCCCTCCGGCCCGAGCAACCCCTTTCCCAGGATAGCTAAAACAATACCCTGTAAATATTTCGTTTCAATTCTATAAGGTGGGTCGGCAAAAATCAAATCGAATGCGCCCTCGAGGCCGCCGCGTACGGCCTGATGCGCCTCGCTCCGGATCACCCGGGCCTGCCCCGCCCGGCCCACCGTTCCCAGGTTCTCATGGACCAGGGCCACGGCCCGGGACGAGCTGTCGACGAAGACGGCCTCCCGCGCGCCCCGGCTCAGGGCCTCGATGCCCAGCGCTCCGGTGCCCGCGAAGAGGTCCAGCACCCGCGCCCCGCGGACCCGGCCGCCCAGGGCGGCGAAGACCGCCTCGCGCACCCGGTCGGGCGTGGGCCGGATGCCGCTGCCCTTGAAGGCCTTGAGGCGGCGCCCCGCGTCCTCTCCCCCTATCACTCTCATGAGACGATTATACGGGGTCAGGCCCTGACGATAATTGACAAAACGCCGATGCCCCTGCAGGCCGCAGCCCAGTTTTGTCAATTATCGTCAGGGCCTGACCCCGGATTGGGTGGGCGGGGGGGTGGGTTGGGTGGGTGGGTAGGGGGACGGGTGGGTGGGAGGGGAGGGTAGGTGGTTGGGTGGGGGGGGGCGAGAGGGTGGTCAGGCGTGGAAGAGCCAGTCCAGGTTGGCGGAGAAGCGGCGGCGCACCTCCCGCAGCAGCTGGCGGTGCTCCTCCGCCTCCAGCCGCGGGTCCTCCTCCACCAGCTGGAAGGCGTCCCTGCGCGCCCGCTGCAGCAGCGGGTAATCCCGGCGCAGCTTGGCCAGGCGCAGGTCCGGGAGGCCCGACTGGCGCTCCGAGAAGAGGGAGCCCTCGCCGCGCAGCTCCAGGTCCACCTCGGCCAGCTTGAAGCCGTCGGAGATGTCCTGCATAGCCTCCATGCGCCGCTGCGCCTCCTCGTTCTCGGCCGCGGAGAGCAGCAGGCACCAGGACTTGTGGCTCCCCCGGCCCACCCGCCCGCGCAGCTGATGCAGCTGCGACAGGCCGAAGCGGTCGGCGTCCTCCACCACCATCACCGTGGCGTTGGGGATGTCGATGCCCACCTCTATGACGGTGGTGGACACCAGCACGTCCGAGCGCCCCTCGCGGAAGTCCTGCATGGCCCGGTCCTTCTCGGCCTTCTTCATCTGCCCGTGCAGCAGGCCGACGGTCCGCCCGGGGAACACCCCGCGCAGGTTGTCCGCCTCGCTCTGCGCGGCCCTGGCCTCCAGGCGCTCGGACTCCTCCACCAGCGGGCAGACCACGAAGACCTGCCGCCCCGCCCGCATCTCCCGCTCGGCCAGCTCGTAGGCCTCGGCCCTTTCGCGCGGGTGGAAGACCCGGGTGACGGTCTCCGCCCGCCCCGCCGGCAGCTCGTCCAGCACCGAGATCTCCAGGTCGCCGTAGAGGGTGAGGGAGAGGGTGCGCGGGATGGGGGTGGCGGTCATGATCAGGTAGTGGGGGTGCTTGCCCTTCTCCTTCAGCGACACCCGCTGGCGCACCCCGAAGCGGTGCTGTTCGTCGACGACGACCAGCCCCAGGGCCGCGAAATCCACGTCCCGCTGGATGAGGGCGTGGGTGCCCACCAGGACGTCCACCTCTCCCGCGGCCGCCGCCTCGAGGGTGCGCCGGCGCTCCGCCTCGGGCGTGGACGAGGTGAGCAGGGCGATGCGCAGGGAGGGCACGCCCTCCGCCATGCGCTCGAGCGTGGCGTGGTGCTGCTCCGCCAGCACCTCGGTGGGGGCCATGAAGGCCCCCTGCATCCCGTTCTCCACCGCAAGCAGCAGGGCCAGCAGGGCCACCAGGGTCTTGCCCGAACCCACCTCCCCCTGGAGCAGGCGGTTCATGGGATGGCTCTCGCCCATGTCCGCGGCGATCTCCGAGAAGGAACGCCGCTGCGCCCCGGTCAGGCGGAAGGGCAGGCCGGCGAGGAAGGCCTCGACCAACTCCCCGGGCGGCGCGTGGGGCACGCTTACGCTCTCCTCCCGCACCCGCTTGCGCCGGATGGCCAGGCCGGCCTGGAGGATGAAGAGCTCCTCGTAGATCATGCGCCGCCTGGCCTCCTTCAGAGCCTTCAAGCCGCTGGGGAAGTGGATCTCGCGCAGGGCCGCGGAGTGGGAGGGCACGCGGTACCTCGCCGTCAGCCTCTCAGGCAGGGGGTCGGGAAGCTCCCCGTATTCGTCCAGGGCCTGCTTGACCAGGCGGCGCAGCAGGGAAGCGGGGACTTTCTGGCTGGCCGGGTGGAGCGGGATGACCCGCCCGGTGTTGAGCGTCTCCACCCCCACCTCCCCGGGGTCGTTGAGGACGTCGTAGGCCGGGTAGGTCATCTGGAGCTGGTTGTAGCGGTACTGCACCTTGCCGGAGAAGGCCACCTCCGTGCCCACCTTGAGCCGGTCGGCCTGCCAGGGCTGGTTGAACCAGACCCCGTAGAGGTAGGCGGTCCCGTCGTAGACCCCCACCTGCAGGACGCTCTGCCGCTGCGCCGTCTTCCGCTCGTCCACCCTGCGCACCGTCCCCACCACGGTGACCTCCTCGCCGATGCGCACCTGGCGGATGGGGACGACCTGGCTGCGGTCGAGGTAGCGCCGGGGGAAGTGGTAGACCAGCCCCTCCACCGTCTCGATGCCCATGGAAGCGAGGTGGCGGCGGATGCCCGGGCCGACGCCCTTCACCGCGTCGGCGGGCCGCTCGAGGGCGAGGTAGTTCCTCTCCCGCAGCTCCCTCAGGTCCTCCGGATCGTCCATGCGCCCGCGCGAGCCGCCGCGCCTTCCCCTACTCGGCCCCGATGATGTAGTGGTAGACGGGCTGGCCGCCGTCGATGACCTCGACCTCCAGGCCGCTCTCCTCGATGGAGCCCAGGATGCTCGCGCGGCTGGCCTCGTCGGCATCCTCCCCGACGATGAAGGTGATCAGGTCGGTCCCGTCGCCGGCCATCTCCCGGATGAGCTCGGTGGTGGTGGCCTCCAGCTCCTTGCCCGCCGAGACGATCCGCTTCCCGTACAGCCCGATGAAGTCGCCCTTTTTGATCTTGCCCGCCCCGGACCGCGAGTCGCGCACCGCCCGGGTCACCGCGCCGGTGCGGATGGAGGAACAGGCCCTGGTCATGTTCTCCAGGTTGCCCTCCCAGGACTCCCGGGGATCGAAGGAGACCAGCGCGGTGAACCCCTCGGTGATGGCCTTGGCCGGTATCACTCCCACCTTCTTCGCGGTGAGCTCCCGGGTCTGTTCGGCCGCGGGGATGATGTTCTTGTTGTTGGGCAGGACCAGGACCTCCTGCTGGGGCACGCTCTCTATGGCCTTGAGCATCTCGGCGGTGGAGGGGTTCATGCTCTGGCCCCCGTTGACGATGACGTCCACGCCCATGTCCTTGAGGATGCCCTTGATGCCCTCGCCGTTGGCGATGGCCACCAGGCCGATGCGCCTGCCGTTGAGGTCGGCCCGCCCGGCGGCGACCTCCTCCGCCTGCTCCCGGAGGTCGTCTATCTCCACCTGGGAGAGGCGCCCGACGGCGCTGGCCTCCTCGACGACGCGGCCGAGCTGGTCGGTGTGCACGTGCACCCGGTAAAGCTTCTCGCCGCCCACCACCAGGACGGAGGTGCCCAGTTCGCGCAGGCGCTCGCGGAAGGCGTCCACCCTGGCGTCCCGGCACTTGAGCATGAACTGGATCTCGTAGCGCCCCTCCTCTTCCTCGGCGGCCGGGGCGGCCGCGCCGGCCCCGGGGGCCTCGCGGTCGGCCGGGTATCTCTTGAGCTCCTCGCCGGTCAGGCCGGCGTAGATGCCCTCCAGGAAGACCACCAGCCCCCGTCCGCCCGCGTCCACCACCCCCGCTTCCTTGAGGACGGGCAGGAGCTCGGGGGTGAGCTCCAGCGAGGCGCGGGAGGCCGCGAGCACCCCGTCCAGCCACTCCTCCACGCTGCCCGCCTGCCGGGCCAGGGCCCGGCCCTGCTCGGACGCCTCCCGCACCACCGTGAGGATGGTGCCTTCCACCGGCTTCATCACCGCCCGGTAGGCGACCTCGGAGCCGCGGGCCAGGGCCTCGGACAGCTCGGCCACACCGGCGGTCTCGCACTCCGCAAGGACCTCGCAGAGGCCCTTGAGGATCTGGGAGAGCACCACGCCGGAGTTGCCGCGCGCGCCCATCAGGGAGCCGCGGGAGATGGCGCGGCACAGCGGGCCCATCCCGGCGGCCGGGGCCTTGCCCATCTCCTCCACCACCGCCTGCACGGTGAGGTACATGTTGGTCCCGGTGTCCCCGTCCGGCACCGGGAAGACGTTGAGCGCGTTGACCTCGTCGCGGTGCAGTTCCAGCGCGTCCAGCGCCTTCCTGACCAGGCACTCCAGGTCCCGCGCTCCGATCCGTTCCGTCAAGGGCCACACTCCTCCCCGTCAAACCCTTAAGCCAACAAGCCCGGCGGCCGCCTCAGTGGGCGCGCACGCCCTGGATGTGCACCTGGACGTCCTCGACCTCCAGTCCGGTGGCGCTGGTCACCGTGTACTTCACCTGGTCGATGAGGTTCCGCGCCACCTCGGTCATGTTGATCCCGGCCTCCACGATGATGAACAGGCTGAAGGAGACCTGGTTACCCTTTCTCTTCAGCTTGACCCCGCGCTTGAGGGTCTCCCGGCCCAGCAGCTGGGCCACGCCCTCCTGCAGGCTCTGGCCGGCCATGCCCACCACGCCGTAGCACTGGGTGCAGGAGATGCCGGCCAGTTCGGCCAGCACGTCGTCTGAGATGCGGATGCCGCCCAGGGGTGTGCGGACCTCCCCGTCCTCCCGCACTTCCCTCTCCTTCGCCTCCAGCGGCGGCGCGGCCGCCTCCTCCCTGCCGCGGCGGATCATCCCGCGTCCTCCTCCCGCGTTCCGGGCCTTCCCCGGAGCGCCCGCATCCGCGTTGGGGCGGGGAGGGCCCGGGGGCGACCTCGTTCCGGAGTCAATGGCCTGTCCATCATCTGAGCATTATATCACTCGCGGAAGAATACCCGGTTGCGCCCGGATTCCTTGGCCTCGTAAAGGGCGGAGTCGGCCTTGGCCACGATGTCCGACCGGCTGGTTATCCCGGCCGAGGGGTAGCAGGTCACGCCCTGGCTGACGGTGACCTTGAGCCCCTTGCCGTGGCTGGCCATGAAGTCGTGGCTCTCCACCGCCCGGCGGATGCGCTCGGCCGTCTGCACCGCCTCGGGCAGGTTGGTCTCGGGCAGGAGGATGGCGAACTCCTCGCCGCCGTAGCGGGCCAGCAGGTCCATGGTGCGCAGGCACCCCTTGACCAGGTCCGCCATCTCCTTCAATATCTCGTCGCCGTAGAGGTGCCCGTAGGTGTCGTTGATCCGCTTGAAGAAGTCGATGTCCAGCATGATCAGGGAGAAGATGGTGCCGTACCTGTCCGAGCGCTTGTACTCCTTCTCGAAGAGCTCCTGGAAGAAGCGGTGGTTGTAGATGCGGGTCAGCCCGTCGGTGATGGCCAGGCGCTTGGCCGACTCGTAGAGGCGCGCGTTGTCCAGGACCATGGTGACCTCGTTGAGGATGAGGTTGAGCAGGGCCGGGGCGTCGCGTTTGAAGGCCGGGGTGGCCGGGCCCGCCAGCAGCAGCACCCCCACGATCTTCTTCTGGGCGGTCAGCGGCACGTGGAAGCAGGCCGGCGCCCTCTGCCCCTCGACCCCCTCCACCCTCAGCTCCTCGTTGAAAACGACCGGGTTGAGCTCCTCGACCCCCCTCCTCTCCCAGGCGTAGCCCACCGCGACGTCGACGAGGGCGCCGTAGAACTCCTCGAGGGAGGCGTCGGTATATTCCCGGTTGGGGTAGACGAAGAGGTCGTTCTCCTCGAAGAGGAGCAGCCCGCCCAGGTTGTAGCCGGCCAGCTTGCCGATGATCTCGAAGACGGAGCGGATGGTCTCGGAGTAGTCCTGCAGGGTGACGGAGAGGCCGGCGATCTCGTTGAGCACGGTGGTCTCGTAGAGCTTGGTGTCCAGCAGGTCCATGACCTTGTCGATGACGTAATCCTCGGTGACCTCCCGGGTGCGCCGGCGGGCCGCCTCCCGGGCCTGGCCGGCCTCCTTCCCCTTCTCCAGCAGCCCCTCGACGGCCTCGAGGAGGGTCTCGGGCTTGAAGCCCTTGGTGATGTAGGCGTCGGCCCCGGTCTTCAAGCCCCAGAACATGTCGCTCTTCTGCTCCCTGCCGGTGAGCATGATGACGGGTATCCACGAGGTCTGGGGGTCGTCCTTGAGCAGCCGGCAGACCTGGTAGCCCTTGATCTTGGGCATCTCGATGTCCAGCATGATCAGGTCGGGCAGCAGGGAGTAGGCCCGGCTGACCGCCTCCACCCCGTCCCAGGCCACGTCCACCTCGTAGCCCTCTTTCTCCAGGATGGAGCTGTTGACCTTCACGACCAGCTTGTTGTCGTCGGCCAGCAGGATGTGCGCCTTCGGAGCCATTTCCCCTCCCCGCGGGTCCACTCGTCGGTCAGGGAATATTATACGACTATGCGGGGGAAAAGGGCAGGTGTCACCGGGCGGCCGGGCAGACCGCCAGCAGCACCCGGCCCCGCTCCTCCGCCTCGGCCAGCGTCTCCGCCTCGTCGGGGGTGAGGCTCAGCAGGACGTGGCCGGGCGAGCCGGACTCGAAGGAGGGGAGGGCGCCGGACGCGTCCCAGCCCTGCCGCTGCTCGGAGCCGCCCGGGGGCAGGCAGAGGACGGTGACGGAGTGGAGGATCACCGAGGCCCGCCCCTCCGGGGGGATGAAGACCAGGTCCACCCGGTCCCCCGCGCACAACTCCTCCAGCGGGACCCGGTTGTCCGCGACCCCCAGCGGGTAGGCGCGCCGGCCAGGCTCCAGCATCAGCGAGGCCCGGCCGCCCTGGGCGCCTGAGGAGACCGACCCGGCGAGCAGGGGATCGCCGGGCCGGATGTCGGTGAGCGCCACCGCCCCGCAGGCCTCGGCCGGGTCCGCGAGCATGGTGGGCAGCAGGTAGACGTCGGGGAAGTCCACCGCCTGCAGCATCTCTTCCCGGATGATGCTGCCCGCGGCGATGGGCACCCGGGCCACCGGCAGCGTGATGATGCGGCCGTCCCTGGCCACCCGGGCCTCCAGGCCGCTCAGGTAGCCGTAGAGCATCAGGCATCCCAGGGCGGCGAGGACCACCGCGGCGGCCAGGAGGGAGGCGGAGGAACGCAGGTGCTTGAGCACGGGAACTCCTTTCTCCGGGCGGAGGGCCCGGTCAGGACATCTCGGTTATCTCGTAGAGGTCGCCCTCGACGTCGACGAAGAGCAGCCGGTTGCGGAGGGGCTCGCCTACGCCGGTGACCACCTTGACCACCTCCTGGACCTGCAGCGCCGCCACGACGGCGGGGGTGGCGGCGGGGTTGCCGGTGGCCGTCTCCACGCCGTGCTCCTCGCCCTCCCGGTAGAGGAGGCCCACCCCCGCGTCGCCGGGGAGGACCGTCATCACCTGGCCGCAGAAGCCGGCCACCGCCCCGTGCACCAGGGGCACGCCCCGGGCGGCGCAGGCGGCCTGCAGCTCGAAGCGGGAGGGGATGTTGTCCAGGGCGTCGACGGCCACCGCGCACCCCGCGAGGAGCCCTTCCATCTCCCGCCGCCCCGCGCGCAGGCAGTGGGCCTCGGCGGCCACCGCCGGGTTGACGGCGGCCACCCGCTCCGCCGCCACCTCGGCCTTCCACTCCCCCAGGTTCTGCGGGGCGGAGAGCACCTGGCGGTTGAGGTTGTCGTCGGAGAAGCGGTCGCAGTCCACCAGGACCAGCCCCCCGACGCCCATGCGGGCCAGCAGCTCGGCCACGGTGCCCCCGAGTCCCCCCAGGCCGAAGACGGCCGCCCGCGCCTCGAGCAGGCGCAGCTGCCCCTCCATGCCGATGGTCCCCAGGTTGCGCCGGTACCTGGCGGGCACCAGGCCCTCCCGCAGCGCCAGCCTCTCCAGGTCGCCCAGGGCCACCGACTCCTCCCGGGCCAGCGAGCGCATGGCGTCGAAGGGGACCGCCGGCGCGCCGGCGCCGCCGGCATCCGGCTCCCCGGCCGCCGCCCGCAGCCGCCCGGCCAGTTCCCGCCGCCTCTTAAGCTCCATCTCCGCGCCCCTTCTCCGCCTCCGCAATAATATATAACTTAATTATGTTATGAGAATATTATAGCCGGATGCGGGAGAAAATCAAGCCCTTCCGCAAGGCCGCCCGCGGCGCCCTCAAGAGGGCGCGAGGGCCGTCCGCCGGCGCCGGCCCAGGCCGCGCAGGTCCTGCCGGAGCAGCACGCCCAGCAGGCGCCCGTCCTCCGCCACCCACAGGAAGGGCAGCCGGTCGTTCTCCATGCGCATGAAGGCGCAGAAGAGGGACTCGCGGGCCCCCACCACCTCGCCGGGCCTCACCGGGCGGGCCAGCGCCTCCGCCGGCACGTCCGCCCAACGCTCCCGGGGCACCTTGAGGAGCAGGGGGTAGTAGAGCGCGCCGTACAGCTTTCCCTGCTTGAGCACGGGCACCGCCGTCCGGGGGTCGGCGGCCAGGTAGCCGTGGTAGACCTCGGCCAGGGTGGTGACCGCGTCCACCGCCGGCACCCCCCGCCGGTACGCCCCCTCCACCTCCAGGTGGGAGAGGCGGCTGCGCAGCCGGGCCTGGCGGCATCCCGCGGCGGCCGCCTGGTAGAGGAAGAGGCCGATGAGGATGAACCAGGCGCCGCTGATGAGCAGGTCGGTCCGGCCCAGGAAGACGTCCGCGGCGATGAGGGCCAGGCCGCCCGCGGCCAGCAGGACGCCCATGCCCATGCCCACCGAGCCGGCGATGCGGGTGGAGCGCTCCAGGTCGCCGGTGGACTGCCAGAGGATGGAGCGGAAGACGCGCCCCCCGTCCAGGGGGAAGCCGGGCAGAAGGTTGAAGGTGCCCAGGCCGATGTTGACCACCGTCAGCCAGACCAGCCCCATGGCCAGGGTGCCCGCGCCCAGCCGGTCGGCCAGGAAGGCCAGGCCCCCGAAGGCCAGCGCCAGGACGAAGCTGGCCGCCGGCCCCGCCGCCGCCATCTTCAGCTCCGCCCGGGGCGAGGTGACGTCCTTGCTCATCTGGGCCACCCCCCCGAAGACGAAGAGGGTGATGCGCCGGATGGGGACCCCGTTGCGGTTGGCCGCCAGGCTGTGGGAGAGCTCGTGCACCAGTACCGAGCCGAAGAAGAGCAGGGTTACGGCCAGGGAGACGGGGATGACGCGGGCCGAGCCCCCGTCGCCGCTATCCCGCAGGAAGGAGGAGATGGCCCAGAGCAGCAGGCAGAAGATGAGCAGCCACGTCCAGTGGACGTACACGTCTATCCCCAGGACCCTGAATACGCGCAGCCCCCGCTCGGGTATCAAGCCCTACCGCCGCGCTCAGTCTTCCACCAGCTCTGAAGGGGAGAAGACCGCGCCCCGCAGGGAGTCCCGGCAGGCGCAGCCGCGCTCCTCCGGGATGGCCGGGATCATCCTTGAGAGGAAGTCCCGGATCCCCTCGATGTTCTGCTCGAAGACCCGCGTCACCTCGTCGGCGGTGACCGCGCGCACCCCCGGCTGCCCGGCCAGGCCCGCGTCCCAGTCGGTGACCAGCGACACGTTGAGGAAGCAGATGCCCAGTTCGCGGGCGAGGACCACCTCGGGGTACTGGGTCATGTTGATGACCGACCAGCCCGCCTGGATGAACCACCTGCTCTCGGCGCGGGTGGAGAAGCGCGGCCCCTGGATGATCACCGCCGTGCCGTCGGGGTGGCAGGTGATGCCCATCTCCTCGGCCACGCCCGCCGCCAGGGCGCGCAGCTCGGGGCAGTAGGGCTCCTCCCCGGCGATGTGGACGGAGAGGGGGCCGTCGTAGAAGGTGTCCTTGCGGCCGCTGGTGAGGTTGACGAACTGGTCGCAGAGGACGAAGTGGCCGGGCTCGATCGCGGGGTCCAGGGAGCCGCAGGCGCTGGGGGAGATGATCCGCGTGACCCCCAGCTCCCTCATGGCCCAGAGGTTGGCCCGGTAGTTGATGGCGTGGGGAGGGTGCTGGTGATGCCTGCCGTGGCGCGGCAGGAAGGCCGCCCTGCGCCCCCCGATCTCGGCCACGGCGATGCGGTCGGAGGGGGGGCCGTAGGGGGTCTGCACCGCGTAAGTCCTCACCCCCTGGGCCAGGGAGTAGAAACCCGAACCGCCGAAGATGCCGATATCCGCCTGAGCTTTTCCCATCACTCCTCCTCGTCCTGTCCTCTACCGAGAAGCATAATGCGGCCGGCGACAGCGGCTGTCGGGAAGGAGGCCTTCTATTTCTTCTCGGGCTCCTGGGCCTTTTCCGCCTTCTCGGCCGGCTTGGGGGCGTCCGCGGGCTTGGCCTCCTCCGCCTTCTTGCCGTTCCCCGCGGCCTCGGCGGCGCTCGCGGGCTTTCCGCCGTTGCCGCCCTTGGAGCGGTTGTCGGTGGAGTAGAAGCCCGATCCCTTGAAGATCACCCCCACCGGGTGGAAGACGCGGCGCACCGGCAGGCCGCAGACCTCGCAGTCCTCGACCTTCTCGTCGAACCCGTGGACGGCCTCGAAGCAGTGGCCGCAGGCGGTGCACTTGTAATCGTAAGTCGGCATATCCTCTCACCTTCCGATCGGTTTTTCAGGTTCTAATTAATGCAGATTCGCGGGGATTTTTCAATAATCCAGGCCATGTCCCCCGGCAGACGGGGCATCCCGGCGCCTCGACCCGTGTCCGCGCAAGGGGCCCGGCGCTTACCCGCTCCCAGCCTGTGCGGCCGTGAGCGGCGCTCTGCTATGCTAGAATCGTCTAAGCATAAGGAGGTTGTCATGAGCATACTGGTGGTGGGCTCGGTGGCCCTGGACAGCGTGAAGACCCCGTTCGGCGAGAGGGAAGAGGTGCTGGGGGGGTCGGCCGTCTTCTTCAGCCTGGCCGCCTCCTTCTTCTCGGAGGTGCGGGTGGTGGCGGTGGCGGGGGAGGACTTCCCCCCCGAGCACCTCGAGTTCCTCCGCAAGCGCAACATCGACCTGGAGGGCCTGAAGACCGTCCCCGGCAAGACCTTCCGCTGGAAGGGCCGCTACGACTACGACCTGAACGAGGCGCACACCCTGGACACCCAGCTCAACGTGTTCGAGTCCTTCCAGCCGGAGGTGCCCGAGAGCTACCGCGACAGCGACTACGTCTTTTTGGCCAACATCGACCCGGTGCTGCAGCGGCGGGTGCTGGAGCAGGTGCGCCGGCCCAAGCTGGTCCTCTGCGACACCATGAACTACTGGATCGAGAACCGCCGGGACGAGCTGCTGGAGACCATCAGGCTGGTGGACATCATGCTCCTCAACGACTCCGAGGCGCGCGAGCTGGTGCAGGAGCCCAACCTCATCATGGCCGCCCGCAAGATCCTCAAGCTGGGCCCGAAGCGCGTCATCATCAAGAAGGGCGAGCACGGCGTGCTCATGCTCAGCGAGGAGAGCCTCTTCACCCTCACCGCCTACCCGCTGGAGTTCGTCTACGACCCCACCGGCGCGGGCGACACCTTCGGCGGCGGGTTCCTGGGCTCCCTCTCGCGCTTCGAGGAATCCAGCGAGGAGGACCTGCGGCGCTCCATCGTCTACGGCAGCGTGATGGCCTCCTACGACGTGGAGGACTTCTCCTGCGAACGCCTGCGCGACCTCACCTTCGAGGACATCGACAAGCGCTACTACGAGTTCATCAAGATGACCCGTTTCGAGTAGCGGAGAGGGGAGACATGCGGGAGCCTTTCCTGGTCGACTACCACGTCCACACCCCCCGCTGCGGCCACGCCGCCGGCGCCATGCGCGACTACGTGCGGGCGGCCCGGGAAGCCGGCCTGGCCGAGATGGGCTTCGCCGACCACTTTCCCCTGCTCCACCTGGAGGACCCCCACCTGGCCATGGGCCTGGAGGAGGTGCCCCTGTACATCGCGGAGGTGGAGGCGCTGCGCGAGGAGTTCCCGGGCTTCCCCATCCGCCTGGGCATCGAGGCCGACTACGTGCCCGAGGTGCTCGACCGGCTGGAGGAGCTGCTGGGCCGCTACGACTTCGACTACGTCTACGGCTCGGTCCACTTCGTGGACGGCTGGGCCTTCGACGACCCGCGCAACCTCGCCGAGTACCGGGACCGGGACATCGACCTCCTCTACCGCCGCTACTTCGAGACGCTGGCGGACGCGGCCGAGTGCGGCCTCTTCGACGCCCTGCCCCACCCGGACCTGGTGAAGAAGTTCGGCTTCCGTCCGGCGGGCGGGGCGGAGGAGTTCTACGACGATTGCCTGGAGCGCATCGCCCGCGCCGGCCCGGCGGTGGAGCTGAACACCTCGGGCCTGCGCCGGCCGGTGCGGGAGGCCTACCCCGCTCCCGGGTTCCTGCGCCGCTGCCGGGAACTGGGCATCCCGGTGACCCTGGGCTCCGACGCCCACTCCCCGGACGAGGTGGGCAGCGACTTCGACCTGGCCCTGGCCATGCTGGAGGAAGCCGGCTACGACGCCCTCACCGTCTTCGAGGGCCGCCGGGCGTCGCAGCGGCCGCTCGCCTTCCGCTAGCGCCGCCGCCGGGAAGTTCGCCCTAGCCGGCCATCACCTTGCGCGCGGCCTTCTCCACCTGGTCCTGGGTGAAGGGCTTCTCCAGGTAGTCGTCCACGCCCTCGCGCCTGGCCTGCGCGATGGTCTGGGGCGACGAGTAGGCGGTCATCAGGACCACCTTGATCCCCGGGAACTCCCGCTTGACCGTGCGGGCCAGCTCCAGGCCGTTGACCTTGGGCATGCGGATGTCGGCCAGGATGATGTCCGGCGGGTCCTTCTTGACCAGGTCCAGCGCCTCCGCCCCGTCCTTGGCCTGCGAGACCGAGAAGCCGGCCCGCTCCAGCCAGCGGGAGACGAGGTGGCGGACGCCCTCGTTGTCGTCGACGATCATCAGCTTTCCCGCGCTCTTATCGGCCATGCTCCCTCACTCGATGAAAAGCCCGCTGCACATCTCAGTCTACCAGAAGCTTCAAGACGAAGGTGGTGCCCACGTTCACCTGCGAGCGTACGTCGATGGACCCCCCGATGTCCAGGATGATCTTCTGCACGATGGCCAGGCCCAGGCCGGTGCCGTCGTCCTTGTTGGTGTAGAAGGGCGCGAAGATGTTGGGCAGAACGTCAGGGTCGATGCCGGCGCCGGTGTCCTCCACCCGCACCTCCACCTGGCCGTCGCGGGTGTTGCGCGCCCGCACCGTCAACACGCCCCCCCCGGGCATGGCGTGGAAGGCGTTCTCGAAGAGGTTGGTGAAGATGTGGCGCAGCTGGTCGAAGGTCATCTTGACCTCCGGCAGACCCTCCTCGTAGTCCTCCACCACGCGCAGCCCCTCCCGCCCGTTGGTGCGGGTGAAGTCCCCCAGCAGCCGGTGGAGGCCCTCGGGCAGGCTCAAGTAGGACGGCTCCACCGCGGCGGCGGGCGCCTTGGAGAAGGAGAGCATCCCCGAGATCCACTGGTTGCACAGGGTGGCTTCCCGGCTGATGGTGTCGATGAGGTGGCTGCGGTCGGGGTCCTTCTCGCTCTCGGAGAGCTCGTCCGCCAGGCCCATGATGGCGAAGAGGGGGTTCTTGACCTCGTGGGCGATCTTGGCCGCCATCTGCCCGAGGATGGAGAGGTGGTCCTGCTGCCGCAGCCGGGCCTCCATCTCCTTCACGGCGGAGACGTCCATGAAGACCAGGGCCGCCCCCATCAGCTCGCCCTCCGCGCGGCGCAGCGGGAAGGCGTTGAAGGAGAGGGTGGCGCGGCGGCCCCGGCGGTCGTTGATGACCATCTCGTGGCGGCGGAATACCCGCCCGTCCGCCAGGCAGGCGTCGAGCAGGCCGCGGAAGGGCGCCAGCGGCCGCAGCGCTTCCGCCTGGTCGAACCGGAGATGGCTTTCGCCGACGGCCTCCCTGGCCTCCACCCCGGTGATCTGGACGGCCTCCCGGTTGAAGTAGACGATCCTGCCTTCCTCGTCCACCACGATCACCCCGGCTATGAGCTCCTCGATGAAGCGCTCGGTGTACTCCTGGGTGTCGGCCAGCCACTGCAGGGTCTTCTGGCTCTTCTTGTAGAGGTCCACGTTGATGATGGCCACCGACAGCTCGTGGCACAGGTTGGCCAGCAGGCTCACTTCCTCCCGGGTGTAGTCGTGCGGCTGCATGGTGGCGGTGATGGCCACGCCCACCGTCTCCCCCTTGGCCCGCAGGGCCATGATGATCTGGGTGGCGGGGCTCTTGCCGTCGGCGTACATCTCCGCCGCCCGGGGGTCCTCCGGCAGGTCGCCGCGGATGAGCACCTGGCCGGTGGAGAAGACCTTGCCGATGTTGCCGCGGTCCAGCGGTATCTGCAGGGCGGCCACGGCCCGCTCGTGGAAGCCGCGGTGCGCCGCCACCCGGAAGAGCCCGCGGTCCTCGTCGGGCAGCAGCACCGCCCCGATGTTGGCGCCGGTCAGGCTGAGCATGACCCCGAGGATGTTGTCGACCATCTCGGTGAGGTCGAGGGTGGAACTGACGGCGCTGACCGCGTCCGCCAGGATGCCGAAACGCAGGTTGAGGTCGGTGACCTCCTCGATGAGGGCGCGGTTCTGCTCCCGGTAGCCCTGGGACTCCAGCACCACGAAGACGGTGACGGCCAGGATGAGCGCGGAGAAGACGCCCAGGACGGCGTAGCGCACGGCGCCGTCCAGGGAGGAGAAGGAGACCATGCCGGCGAGGAACAGCGCCACGCAGACCACCGCCAGGAACATCACCAGGTCCCAGAGGCGTTTTTTGCGCTCGAGGCTCTCTTCGGCAGACCGTTCTCGCCTATCCATGCTATCCCCTCTTGTGCCGCCGGCAGTCCGCGGGCCGGTCGCCGCCGCCCTGCTCCCGCGCCGGCAGCGGCGGTTCACGCCCCCGCTCCGCGCATAGCATGATCAAGAAATAGATTACCATTTGTAGAAAACTTTGTCATCCGGAGCGGTCCCTCAGCGCCGCAGGCTGCCCTCCACCCAGGAGACGATGCGCTCGGCCTGGGGCTGCTCCAAGCGGTGGTAATCGGCGCCCATGGCCTGGGCGATGCGGAAGGCGGGGGTGCCGCCGCGGTAGGCGGGGGAAGAGGACGGCGGCGCATTGCGGCAGGTGTCCAGGACCAGGCCGCGGATGCCCTCGGACTGGATGGCCTGCGCCTGGGCCAGGCTCTCCTTCAAGGGGTCCTCGGACCTCAAGGAGACGTTGCCGTGCCCGTCGGTTATCAGGGCCAGCACCGGCAGCGTCTCGGGATCGCGCAGCGACTCCTTCCTGATGACCGAGAGCCCCATGGCCAGGCCGTGGCTCAAGGGGGTGGCGCCGCCCGTGGACAGCTCGTTGAGGTAGATGCCGGCCAGCTGCACGCTGGAGGTGGGGTTGAGCACCAGGGTGGCCCGGTCGTCCTTGAAGGAGATCAGCCCGACCCGGTCGCGCCTCTGGTAGGCGTCCTTGAGCAGGGCCAGGACGGCCTGGCGGGTGGCCTCCATGCGCGCCGCCGCGCCCATGGAGGCGCTGGCGTCCACCACGAACAGCACCAGGTTGCCGACCTTGCGCTTCCTGACCTTGGTCCGCAGGTCCTCCCGGCGTATCCGCAGGGCGCCGTCGTCCCCCCGCGCCCTCCCGGCCGCCGCCCGGATGGTCGCGTCGAAGGCGATGTCCCTGGCCTCCTCGTCGCGGTCGGGGCGCGGGATGCGCGAGCCCACCGTCCGGCCCGCGCCGGCATCGGTGAGGGAGGGGGTGCGCCTGCCGCTCCCGCCCCGGACCCCCCGGGCCGCCGCGGCCGGCTCCAGCCTGGGCGCGGAAGCCGCGGCTTCCGCCGCCTCCCGCCGCCGCCCGGGCTCGCCGGCGGGGACCGCCGGCTGCCGCTCTTCCTGTCCTTCCTCCCCCTCCGCCGCGCCCGCCTGCGCGAACGCGGTGACGTCCATCCCGGCGTCCGGGCCGGGCTGCCGGACGCTCCCGCCCGCCGGCGCCAGATGCTTCTCCAGCAGGTGATCGAGGCGCTTCAGGTCCTTCATCTCCTGGTCGAAGGGCCCCTTGCGCAGGCGGTGGGCCAGGGCCAGGTCCGCCACCGCCCTGACGTGCTCGACCTCCACCTCCTCCGCTCCCTGCAGGGCCGCGGCCGCGCGGGCGGCGTTCACCATGGCCAGGTCGGCGCGGTGGCCGCAGACCTCGAACTCCACCGCGATGCGGGTGATCAGCTCGAGCATGGGGTCGGGCATGGCCACCCCCGGCAGCAGCTCCCGGGCCCGGACGATGCGCCGCCGCAGCTCCTCCTGCTCCTCGCGGAAGGCCTCGCAGAGCGCCTGCGGGTCGTTGAGGAAGCGCAGGCGCCTCCGGATCACCTCCGCGCGGGCGGCGCAGTCCCGTTCGCCCCTCACCTCCACGCACAGCCCGAAGCGGTCCTCCAGCTGCGGCCGCAGCTCGCCCTCCTCGGGGTTCATGGTGCCGATCATGATGAAGACGGCGGGGTGGGCGAAGGAGACCCCCTCCCTCTCGACCACGTTCACCCCCATGGCCGCCGCGTCCAGCAGGATGTCCACGATGTGGTCGTCCAGCAGGTTGACCTCGTCTATGTAGAGGATGGAGCGGTTGGCCTGCGCCAGCAGCCCCGGCTCAAAGTTCCTCTCGCCGCGCTGGATGGCCGCCTCGATGTCGATGGCCCCGGCCACGCGGTCCTCGGAGGCGTTCAGGGGCAGGTCCACCAGGCGGACCTTCCTGGTCACGGCCTCGAGCCCGCCCTCCCGCGCCAGGCGGCCCGCGCACTCCTCGCAGAGGCGGCCCGGGTCTCCGGGGTCGCAGGAGAAGCGGCACCCGCCCGCTACCTCGATCTCCGGCAGCAGGCCGGCCAGGGCGCGCACCGCCGTGGACTTGCCGGTGCCCCGCTCGCCCTTGATCAACACGCCCCCCACGGAGGGGTTGACGGCGTTGATGATCAGGGCCGTCTTCATGCGCTCCTGGCCCACGATGGCCGGGAACGGAAAGGGCGGAACGGACAGGGACAAGGCCTCTCCCCTCTGGCTCATCCGGCGCTCAGGGCCGGAACCGGCATCCAGGATATAATTCTGCCGCCCTCTGCGGATCACCTCTATTCGCGGAAGGCGGCTGCTCCGGCGTCCGGGCGGGCCCCGCTTCCCGTCCCCCCCCGCCGGGGTTATGCTATCATTATTGCGTTAAGACGACGCGGATCGGCCGGGCAGGCGCCGGTGGATCAGGGGGAGCGGAAAGGAGGTCCTCATGGATATCTCGGTTCGCAGGGCCGGACGCGAAGACTCCGTCGCCGTGATCGACATCGACGGGGTGGTGGATTCGGAGACGGTGGAGGAGTTCGAGAACGCCGTGGCCGGGGTGCTGGAGGAGGGCTGCTACAACATCGTCCTGGACCTGTCGGGCATGAACTACATCAACACGGCGGGTCTCTCCATCATCGCGGACACCTTCAAGAAGGCCCAGCAGAACAAGGGCGCCCTGAAGATCCTCAACGCCACCGAGACCATCAGGGAGCTCCTCGACGTGGTGCGCTTCACCAAGATCATCGACCTGTACGAAACGGAGGACGCCGCCCTCTCCAGCTTCGAGGGATAGGGCGGCGCGGCGCCCCCGTCCCCGGCTCGGAAGGGTTGAAGAGATGGCCGACGAAGTCGCTGCCGACAAGCTGCGCGAGACCAGGGGCGAGCTGGAGGCCCTCCACCGCCGGCTCCGGAGGATGGGAGCCCTTTTCCAGGTGGGGCAGATACTCACGGCCTCCCTCGACCTGCCCACCCGGCTGGACAACGTGGTGGACCTGGCCATCCGGCTGCTGGGGGCCGACCGCGGGTCCATCATGCTCCTGGACCCGCGCAGAGAGGAGCTGGAGCTGGTCGTCTCCCGGGGACTGAAGAAGGAGCTCTCCAACGCGCGCACCCCCCTCGGGCAGGGCATCGCCGGGTGGGTGGCCGAGCACCGCCAGCCCCTCATCCTGCACGACGTGGTCTCCGACGAGCGCTTCAAGGGGACCGACCCCCAGGTCACCAGCGCCCTGGCCATCCCCCTGATGGCCGAGGACCGCCTCATCGGCGTGCTCAACGTCTCCACCCTGCGGGAGCACCGTTTCACCGAGGAGGACCTGGAGTACCTCACCGCCTTCGCCGACCTGGGGGCGGTGGCCATCGAGAACGCCCTCCTCTACCACCGCCTGCGGCAGCGGCAGGAGGAGCTGGACAAGGAGCTCGCGCTGGCCAGCCGGATCCAGAAGTCCATCATCGCCAAGCACGTGCCCTGCGCCGCGGTGAGGCTGATCGCGCGCCTGATGCCGGCGTCCGCCGTGGGCGGCGACTTCTACAGCGTCATCCCCCTGGCCAAGGACTCCAGGTTCTGCTTCTACTGCTCGCCGCGCGTCCAGGACCAGTGCCAGGCCCTGCGCTCCGAGTTCTGCCCCAACAAGTTCGGCATCATGATCGGCGACGTGGCCAACAAGGGCCTGCCGGCGGCCCTGATCATGGCGGTGCTCACCACCTCCCTCTACGAACTGGGCAAGAACCATACCTCGCCCCGCATCATCCTCTCCGAGGCCAACTCCACCTTCCGGCGCTGTTTCCACGAGTCCCAGTACAACTTCGCCACCCTCTTCTACGGGTTCTTCGACGGGACCACCCACGACTTCACCTACTCCAAGGCGGGGCACGACGCCCCCCTGCTGCTCCGCGGGGAGGGCGGGGAGCCGGTGCCGCTGGAGGCGGAGGGGTACCCCCTGGGCCTCAAGGAGGACGGGGAGTACGAGGAGAGGACCCTGGCGCTCAAGCGGGGGGACCGCCTCATCCTCTTCACCGACGGGCTGACCGGGGCCCTCAATTCCCAGGGGGAGCTGTACGGGCGCAAGCGCTTCACCCGCTTCGTCCGGGAGCACCGCGACCAGGAGATCGAGGCCCTCCTCGACCACCTCATCGACGAGATCATGGTCTTCACCGGGGACGCCCCCCAGCCCGACGACGTGGCCGTGCTGGTGATGGACCTGGAGGAGGAGTACGACCTGACCATGACCATCGGCACGGACATCAAGGAGATCCGCTCGGTCATCGGCAACGTCCTGCTGACCCTGGGGGAGTTGGACGGCGAGGACACCATGGCCCTCCGGCTCTGCCTGGAGGAGATAATCCACAACGCCATGGAACACGGCAACCTCTCCGACACATCGAAGAAGGTGTACATAACCCTGAAGAAGGAGGACGGGCTGGCTTACATCAAGGTCAGGGACGAGGGGCCGGGATTCGACCATGCGGAGGTCGTGCGGGGGGGCGCGGACCGGGAGCGGGACCTCCTCTCGGTGCGGGGGCGGGGCCTGTGGATCGTCGGCCACTACGCCGAGAGCGTGCTCTTCAACCGGGAGGGCAACGAGGTCACCCTGGTCTTCAAGCTGCGGCCGCATTGGGCCGGAACCCCCGATATGGTATGATATATCGTGATTTTTTCCGCCCGCCTCACAAGGGTATGGGGGGCGGGGCGGGGAAAGGTTGTATGTGGAGGATCGCAAGGAGGTCGAGACGCTTGCATAAGGAGGCAAGGGCCCCGCTCGGGGCTTTGGCGGCCCTGCTGGTGGCCGCCGCGTTGACGCTGTCGGCCGCCGCCCCGGCGCCGGCCGACCCGGTCCAGGACAAGAAGCGGCAGCTCGAGCAGATCAAGAACGAGGTGCAGGCCATCGACGACCGCCTGGAGATAGTGGTGGAGCAGTATAACTCCGCCGTGCTGCGGGTGGAGGAGAACCAGGCGGCCATCCGGCGCAACGAGGCCGAGATAGCCTCCATGCAGGCCACCATCCGGGAGCGCCAGGCCATCCTGGGGGCCCGCCTGCGCGAGATGTACATGCGGGGCAACACCGACGTGCTGGAGGTGCTCACCGACTGCAAGAGCGTGGACGACTTCCTCAGCAACATGTCCCTGGCCCGGCGCATCAGCGATTACGACGTCGGGATCATCCGCTCGGTCAGCGCCGCCCGCGACGACCTGAACGCGGCCACCCGGTCGCTGGAGGCCCGCCGGGCCGAACTCACCGCGGCCATGAACGAGGCGGCCGGGCAGAAGGCCTCCATCGAGGCCGAGCTGGCCCGGCGCAAGTCGCTGCTGGCCGGGGTGGAGTCCGAGGTCAACGCGCTCATCGCCCAGGAACAGGCGCGGCAGGCGACGACCGCCCGCGCCCCCACCGCCACCAGGACCGTCTACCCGGCGCCCCCGCCCAACCCCAACGCCCCCGCGGTGGTGAAGGTGGCCTACGCCCAGCTGGGCAAGCCTTACGTCTACGCCGGGTCCGGCCCCAACGTCTTCGACTGCTCCGGCCTGGTCATGTACTGCTACGCCCAGGTGGGGGTGTACCTGCCCCACAGTTCCTACGCGCAGAAGAACTGCGGGAGCCCGGTCTCGTACGCGGACCTGCAGCCGGGAGACCTGGTGTTCTTCCACGGCTACGGCCACGTGGGCATGTACGTCGGCGACGGCACCTACATCCACGCCCCCCGCACCGGGGACGTGGTGCGCCTGGCCAACCTGGGCAGTAGGAAGGATTTCTGCGGGGCCTGCCGCCCGCGTTGACGGGCCGGGACCGGGCGGCGCGGGCTCGGGCCCCCGAAGAGGGGAAGTGGACATGAAGAAGACGGCGCTTTACTACCATCCGATCTTCCTCGAGCACGACAACGGGTTCGGCCACCCCGAGCGGCCGGAGCGGCTCACCGCCATCCTCGAACAGCTCCAGGCGGGAGGGCTCATAGACCTGCTGGACCGGCGCGAGCCCGGGGCCACCAGCGAGGAGGTCCTGGCCCTGGTGCACCCGCAGGTCCACATCGACCGGGTGAGGGAGATGGCCGCCCGGGGGGGAGGCCATCTGGACATGGACACCGCCGTCTCCCCCCGCTCCTACGAGGCCGCCCTCCACTCGGCGGGGGCCGCGGTGGAGGCCGTGGACGCGGTCTTCGCGGGCGAGGCGGACAACGCCTTCTGCCTGTGCCGCCCCCCCGGCCATCACGCCACCGCCGGGCGCGGCATGGGCTTCTGCCTCTTCAACAACATCGCCGTCGCCGCGAAGTACGCCCTGGCCAACCGGGGCATCGAGCGGGTGCTGATCCTGGACTGGGACTCCCACCACGGCAACGGGGTCCAGGACATCTTCTACGAGGACCCCGCGGTACTCTACGTCTCCTTCCACCAGTATCCCCACTACCCGGGCAGCGGCTCCTCGCAGGAGACGGGGTCGGGCCGGGGCAAGGGCTACACGGTGAACTTCCCCTTCCCCGCCTTCACGGGGGAGGGCCCCTACCTGCAGGCCTTCGAGGAGGTGGTCCTGCCGGTGGCCCGGGCCTTCGAGCCCCAGCTGGTGATGATCGCCGCCGGCTACGACGCCCACCACGCCGACCTGCTCTGCTCCATGCAGCTCACCGTGGACAGCTACGCCCGCATGACCGGGATGCTGGGCGGCCTAGCCGACGAATTCGCCGGAGGGCGTCTGGTGGCCACCCTGGAAGGGGGCTACAACCTCTCCGCCATCGCCTCCTCGGCCTACAACACCATAGCGGTCATGTCCTCGAGCGAGCTGCGGCTGCAGGAGACCTCGCTGCCGGAGGAGTGTTCCGCGACCCGGGCGCAGGAGGTCATAGAGGCCACCCGGACCGCCCTTTCCCCCTTCTGGCGGCTCTGAGCGCCCGCGTGTTTGTGATATCATATAAAATCGAATCTCGCTGAGCCGGGGAGGAAAGATGGACATCCAGACGCTGTTGCAGTACACGGTGGAGCAGCAGGCCTCCGACCTTCATCTCAAGGCGGGGAGCCCGGCCTTCATCCGGGTGGACGGGGAGCTGCTCAAGACGGACTTCGAGCGCCTCTCCCCCACGGACACGGTGGAGGCTGCCTACGCCCTGATGAACGAGAAGCAGGCCAAGCGCTTCGCCGAGTTCAACGAGGTGGACTTCGCCTACTCCATCGCCGGCCTCGGCCGCTTCCGGGCCAACATCTTCAAGCAGCGGGGGACGGTGGGCATCGCCATCCGCCGCGTGCTGACCACGGCCATCCCCAGCTTCGAGGAGCTGGGCCTGCCGCCCGCCCTGCGGCGGCTGGCGGAGGAGGGCCGCGGCCTCATCCTGGTGACCGGCCCGGCCGGATCGGGCAAGACCACCACCCTGGCGGCCATCATCGACTACATCAACACCAACAAGAAGCTGAACATCATCACCATCGAGGACCCCATCGAGGTCCTGCACATGGACAAGAAGAGCATCGTGCACCAGCGGGAGATCGGCACGGACACCGACAACTACGCCGACGCCATGAAGTACGTCACCCGGCAGGACCCCGACGTCATCCTCATCGGCGAGATGCGCGACCCCGAGACGGTCATGGCGGCCATGAACACGGCCATGACCGGCCACCTGGTCCTCTCCTCCTTCCACACCATCGATACCACCGAGACGGTCAACCGCATCATCGACTTCTTCCCGCCCCTGCAGCAGAAGCAGATCCGCCTGACCCTGGCCTCCATCATCCGCGGCATCGTCTCCCAGCGCCTGCTGCCGCTCAAGGACCGCAGCGGCCGGGTGCCGGCCACCGAGATCTTCATCATGAACGGCCGCATGGCCGAGGCCCTCATCAACGAGGAGCCCACCATCGTCCTGCGCGAGATCATCTCCGAGGGCGACTTCTACGGCATGCAGACCTTCGACCAGTCCCTGGTCGACCTGTACCGCTACGGGCTCATCGACTACAACACCGCAGTGGCGGCGGCCACCAACCCCCACGACTTCACCCTGGCGCTGAAGCAGCTGGGCCTGGAGGTGGACGAGCACCTGCTGGGCAAGTAGGCGGCGAGGCGCCTAGACCAAGGCAAAAAGGGCGGCCGGAGCCGCCCTTTCGCTGTCGGTCCGCGGCCGGGTCAGTCCGCCTTCTTGGCGGCCTTCTTCTCCAGCTTGCCCAGGGCCTTGGCGGCCCGGGCGGCCTGCTTGTCCAGCTTGCCCATGGCCTTGGCCAGCTTGGACTGCTTCTTCTCGATCCCGGCCAGTTTTTTCTCGGCCTTGCGCACCTTCTTCGATCCGCGGCTCATTCCCTGCTCCTCCTTTCCCTTGCGTAACCATGACGAAAAAACCCTTGCTGCCTAAAGAGAGACGCGCACCCATTATACCCCATTTGCCCGGCGGGCCAAAGAGACCGGGCGCCGCCCGCCCTCACCGTTCCTCCAGGCAGGCCAGGACGCCGGCGGCGACAGCTTCCGCCACCTCTTGGCGGTGGGCGTCCGCGAAGGCCTGGTTGTTCTCCAGGGTCAGGGTGGGCACGCTGCTCCAGACGTCGTAGGAGAAGATGGGGCCGTAGTTGCCGGTTCCGGTGGCGCCGCGGTTCTCCACCACCGTTCCGCCGTCGGGCGTATGGGCCAGGCCCGCCAGGCAGGCGTACATGGCCCGGTGGAAGAGGGGGGCCAACTCCTCGCTGGCCGCCTGGACCGCGGGGTCGATGCGGGCGACGCGCCCGGTGTCCGAGTTGGCCTTCCAGTCGTAGGGGGCCGCCCCGGGGTAGAAGGTGGTGGCGCCGGCGATGCCCGGGTCGGTGTGGACGTGCAGGATGAGCGCGGCGCCCGCCTGGTTGGCGATGACCGCGCGCCGCTTCAGGTCCACCGGGTCGTCGACGGACTGCTTGGTCAGCACCACCTTCACCCCCTGCGCCTCCAGCAGGTCGCGGGCACGCAGGGCGATGTCGAAGACGATCTCCATCTCCGGGTGATTGGCCCAGTCGCGGGTGTTCAGGCCGGTCTCCGGGTCGATGGCGTAGGGGGTGTCCGCGTGGCCGGGGTCCAGGCAGACCACCCGGGCCTCGCGCCGCCCGTACATGGCCCGCTCGCACACCACCGGGGCGCTCGCGGCGACGCGGGCGGAGACGTCGTAGCTGGAGATGTAGGCGCCCAGTTCGTAGGAGCGGCGGGAACGGGGCGGCACGGTATCGAGCGGGCCCTGCGACTCCCCCCCGTGCGACTGCAGGCGCACGTCGACGGCGGCGGGGGCGTCTCCCGGGTTCTGCACCAGCAGCCAGGTCTCCATGCCCCCCGCGGTGCACCCTTCCGCCAGGTACCAGGTGTCCGCCGGGGCGGTGGCGCCCAGCGAGTCGTGGGCCCAGGCGCGGCCGCCTCCGTACATGGCCCGCTCGCACACCACCGGGGCGCTCGCGGCGACGCGGGCGGAGA
>CAZETE010000004.1:85129-86269 GCA_964515075.1 uncultured Actinomycetota bacterium
CGCCAGGTACCAGGTGTCCGCCGGGGCGGTGGCGCCCAGCGAGTCGTGGGCCCAGTAGCGCACGGTCTCCGCGCGCGCCGCGGGCGGCATGCAGAGCAGGGCCGCCAGGGCCAGGGCGGCGGCGAAGCCGGCTCTCGCGAACGGTCCCCTCTCTTCCATGACGCCCTCTACTTTACACCACCCGGGGCTGGTGCCGCCCCGGCAAAGCGGGTAGACTCTGGGGCGGGAGGAGCGAACGGCAAACGGCACGGGGAGGCGGCATGAGCGGCGCGCGGCCGGACAGGATGGTCATCGCCCAGGTCTCCGACATCCACTGCGGCGACCCGCGTTTCGACCGCGCCCTCATGCGGGCCTGCATCGAGACGGTCAACGCGGAGCGCCCCGACCTCTTGGTCGTGGCGGGGGACCTCACCGCCTCCGGCTACCGGGACGAGTACGAGGAGGCCATGGGGTACCTGGAGCTCTTCTCCTGCCCCCGCCGCATGGTCATCGCCGGCAACCACGACTGCCGCAACGTCGGCTTCCTCCACTTCGAGGAACTGGTGGGCCTGCGCTCCCACAGCGCCTCCTTCCGCCACCCCGCCTGCGCCCCAGGCGGGGGGGAGGGGGTGGTCAAGGTGGTGTGCCTCGACACCAACAAGCCCGACCTGGACGACGGGGACATCGGGCGCCAGAAGTACTACTACCTGCGCAGCGAGTTCGCCGGGGAGTGGGACTTCAAGGTGGTGGTCCTCCACCATCACCTGGTGACCATCCCGGGAACGGGGCGCGAGCGCAACGTGGTCCTGGACGCGGGGGACGCCCTCCACCTGCTGAGCGAGCTGGAGGTGGACCTGGTGCTCTCGGGCCACAAGCACGTCCCCTGGACCTGGCCGGTGGCCGGCATGTACCTGGTGACCTCGGGCACCGCCTCCACCCGGCGCACTCGCGGCTACACCCCGCCGGGGTTCAACCTCATCGAGGTGGACGGGGACAGCGTCACCGTCAGCGCGGTCTCCTCCCTGGACGGCTCGCGCCAGACCGCCGCTTACCCGCGGCGCCACGCCGTCTGTCAGGGATCTGGCGGCGCCTGAGCCCCCGACCGCAGGCCGGTGGAGCCGAAGCCGCCGGAGCCGCGGGCGGTGCTCTCCAGCTCCTCCA
>CAZETE010000005.1:0-3466 GCA_964515075.1 uncultured Actinomycetota bacterium
CTGACCCCGGATTGGGTGGCAGGAAGATGACCTGACGCGTGGTATATGATACTAAGGACGAATCACGGGGATAACCGCCTTCGAACAGGAGGATGAGGATGCCGGAAGACTCGAGCGAGATCATCAAGATGGACCCGGAAGGGGTGGACGTCGGGGAGGTCATGAAGCGGATCGAAGATCGCATCGCCTCGCGGCGAGACGCCCCCGAATACGCCCTGGAGACCATCGAGGAACTGGAGCGGCGGGGACGGGAGGTGGACCGCGGCAAGGTCGCGGCCAATCCGCTGCAGGAGCTGACCACGGACATCCAGTTCGCCAGGGCCTACGCGGAGGTCTCCAGCGACTACCCCACCGGCTCCAACCGCAAGGTCGTCGGTCCCGTCATCGTGCTCTTGAAGAAGGTCACCCGCAAGCTGATGAGGCCCTACATCAACGCCGTCTTCGAGCAGCAGCGGGAGTTCAACCGGCAGATGCTCGAGATCATCGAGAACCTGCACGAGCTGATCCTGCGCGACCGCGCCCGCAGCCACCCCGGACGGGTGGACCGCCTGGCCTTCACCGAGCGCTGGGGCCCGGACTTCGACGCCGCGGTCGAACGGCTGCGGCCGGCCGCCGCCCTCTTCGCGGGGGCGGAGTGGGTGGTGGAGCTGGGTGCGGGGCGCGGCGAGTTCCTGCGGGCCGCCCTGGACGCCGGGCTGGAGGCGGTGGGGGTGGAGGAGGACGCCTCCCTGGCGGCCGACTGCCAGGAGCGGGGCCTGCCGGTTCTCTGTTCCGACCCCCTGGTCTACCTGGAACAGGCGCCCCTGGCCTCCGTACCGGCGGCGTTCGCCCGCGGCCTGGGGGAGCGCTGCGCCCCCCACGAGCTGCACTACCTGGTCAACCAGCTGGCCGACCGCATGTCCCGGGGGGGACTGGCGGTCTTCCTCAACCACCGCCCGGCCTCCTTCTTCGGCGGGGAGGCGGCCTTCCGCGACCCCACGGTGGAGCGCCTGGTCCACCCCGAGACCCTCTCCTTCCTGTTGGAGAAGGCGGGGTTCGGCGAGGTGAAGAGCTATCCCTTCGCCCCGGATCCGGAGGACCGGACGGCCCAGGCCGAGGCGGTGCGCAAGACCCTGAAGAAGCTGGAGAAGGAGGCCCCGGGCATCGCCGCCGCCTGGGAGGAATTCGTGGCCCCGCCCTGCTACATCGTCGAAGCGCGGAGGTAGGCGGGTGGGCCCGGAGACCGTCGCCTTCGTGCCCCTGCGCTACGGCGACGAGGTGGTGGGGGGGGCCGAGACCCTCACCCGCAGCCTGGCGGAGGAGTTGAAGCGGAGGGGCCGGCCGGTGGAGGTCCTCACCACCTGCGCGCTGGACCCCTTCACCTGGGCCGACCACTACCCGCCGGGGGAGGAATTCCTGCGCGGCATCAAGGTGACGCGTTTCCAGGTGCGGGGCCGGATGCGCACCAAGCGCAGGGTCTTCAAGCTGGACGAGAAGATCTACGGCGGCGGGCAGGTCTCCCGCAAGCAGCAGGAGTACTGGATCCGCAACGTCACCTACTCGGAGGGGCTCTACGCCTTCCTGGAGGAGCACCGCCAGGATTACCGCTGCTTCATCTTCACTCCCTACCTCTTCGGCACCACTTACGTGGGCTCGCAGATAGTCAAGGACCGGGCCCTGCTCATCCCCTGCCTGCACGACGAGGCCTACGCCCGCGCCCAGATCTTCCGCGAGATGATGCGCTCGGTCAGGGGCATCCTCTTCAACTCGCAGCCGGAGATGGATCTGGCGCGGCGCATCTACGGGTACGACCTGCCCGGCCGGGTGGTGGGCATGGGCTTCGACGACCTGGTCAGCGACGGCGGGCGCTTCCGGGCCAAGTACGGCATCTCCGGCGACATGGTGCTCTACTGCGGCCGGCGGGAGGAGGCCAAGAACACCCCCCTGCTCATCGACTACTTCTGCAACTACCTGAGCCACACCGGCCGCGACCTCAAGCTGGTGATGACCGGGGCGGGGCAGGTCAAGATACCCCACACCTTCCGCCAGAACATCCTGGACCTGGGGTTCGTGAGCGACCGGGACAAGCTGGACGCCTACGCGGCCGCATCCCTGCTCTGCCACCCCTCGGTCAACGAGAGCTTCTCCATCATGATCCTCGAGGCGTGGCTGGCCGGGACCCCCTGCCTGGTGCACGCGGACTGCGAGGTCACCCGCTATCACGCCGAACGGTCGCGCGGCGGGCTGTGGTTCAAGGACAACCCCGAGTTCTACGAGTGCCTCCAGCTGATGCTCGAAGACCGGGAGGTGGCCCGGGCGATGGGCGCTTCCGGGAGGCGCTACGTGCTGGAAAACTACTCCTGGGACCGGGTCATCGACTCGTTCGACCAGGCCTTGAAGGAGTTCGGACTGTAGATGGCCGTACACCAGCTGCTGCCCAATTTCGTCATGGGTGACGCCGTGAGCTGCCACGCCATGGACATCCAGGAGGTGCTGCGCGAGCGCGGCATCGAGGCGCACATCTACGCGCCGCAGGCGGACGCCTACGGGCGGCACCACGGCAGGCCCGATGCGGAATACCCTGAATATATGGGCCGCGAGGAGGACCTGCTCATCTTCCACTACCTGATCTACTGCGACAACTACGAGATGTACCTCAAGAGCCGCAACCGCAAGGTGCTCATCTACCACAACATCACCCCGCCCGAGTTCTACGAGGAGTTCGAGCCGGACACGGCGGCCTTCTGCCGCATGGGGCGCGACCTGCTGCCCCGGTTGGCCGGCTGCGACCTGGCCCTGGGGGTCTCCGACTTCAACCGGCGGGAGCTGGTCCAGGCGGGCTTCCCCGAGGAGAGGACCGGGGTGCTGCCCATCAGCCCCGTCTTCGGGCGCTTCGCCGGCGCGCCCCTCGACCGGCAGCTCGAGCGGAGGCTCTCCGACGGCCGGCTCAACCTGCTCTTCGTGGGCAGGGTGGTGCCCAACAAGCGGGTGGAGGACCTGCTGCGCCTGGTCCGCCAGTACGGCTCGGCCGTCAATGCCGCCGTCCGCCTGGTGGTGGTGGGCGCGCTCAACAGCTACGTCTATGCGGATAACGTGCTGGGCCTGGCGGATCAGCTGGGCCTGGACGAGCAGGTCCTCTTCCTGGGCAAGGTGGATGACGCCGCCCTGAAGACCTGCTACGCCTGCTCCCACTTCTACCTCTCCATGAGCGAGCACGAGGGCTTCTGCGTGCCCCTGCTGGAGGCCTTCGACTTCGACCTGCCGGTGCTGGCCTACGCCGCCGGAGCGGTGCCCGAGACCATGGGGGAGGCGGGGGTGCTCTTCGAAGAGAAGGACTTCCCCCTGCTGGCGGAGCTCCTGGACAGCCTGCGCCGCGACCCCCTCAAGCGCCAGCGCATCACCGCCGCCCAGCGCGAGCGCCTGCGCCGCTTCGACCGGGAGAGCTTCCTTGCGAGGTTCGACGAGACCATCGGGACGCTGCTGGAGG
>CAZETE010000005.1:3566-66620 GCA_964515075.1 uncultured Actinomycetota bacterium
GACCGGGAGAGCTTCCTTGCGAGGTTCGACGAGACCATCGGGACGCTGCTGGAGGAGGCAGGATGAGGGCCCACCAGATGCTGGTCCGCCTGGACGCCGGGGACGCGGTGAGCAACCAGACCCTGGCTATCCACCGCATCCTTGTGGAACGGGGGATCGAGTCCCACATCTTCTCGGACGGCATGGACGAGTTCGGGGCCGGCTACGCCCGGCCGAGCGCGGAATACGCTCCCTACCGCTCCAGCCAGGAGGACCTGCTCATCTACCACTACTCCATCCATTCGGAGAGCTACCGCGACTTCCTGCAGAGCCGCAACCGCAAGGTGCTCATCTACCACAACATCACCCCCGCCGAATGGTTCCTGCCCTACGACGAGGGCATCGCCTCCCTCTGCGCGAAAGGGAGGGAGCTGCTCTCCCAGATGTCCGGGGCCGACCTGGCCCTGGGCGATTCCGACTTCAACCGGCGGGAGCTGGTGGAGATGGGCTTCCCCGAGGAGAGGACCGGGGTGCTGCCCATCAACCCGCCCCTGGGCCGCCTGCGGGAAGGGGGGACGGACCCCGGCATCCAGCGCCGGTTGGCGGACGGCCTGACCAACCTGCTCTTCGTGGGGAGGATGGTCCCCAACAAGTGCGTGGAGGACCTCATCGGGCTGTTCCACTTCTACCACCGGGCGGTCAACGCCAACTCGCGGCTGGTGCTGGTGGGGCTGTTCTTTGCCCCCTATGCCCGGCGGCTGTGGAGGCTGGTGGAGGAGCTGGACCTGGAGGAGCGGGTGCTCTTCCTGGGCAAGGTGGACGACTGCGGGCTGCGCACCTGCTACCAGCAGGCCCACTTCTACCTCTCCATGAGCGAGCACGAGGGCTTCTGCGTGCCCCTGCTGGAGGCCTTCTCCTGCGGGCTGCCGGTCTTCGCCTACGCGGCGGGCGCGGTGCCGGAGACCATGGGCTCCGCGGGAGTGACCTTCGAGGAGAAGTCGTTCCCGCTCATCTGCGAGCTGCTGGAGAGCGTGCGGGGCGATCCCCTGCAGCGCGAGCGCATCGTGCGGGCACAGCACTTAAGGCTGCGGGATTTTGACGAAGAGGCTTTTCTGGACAGGTTCGACGCAACGGTGGGCCCCCTCCTGGGCCCCGTCAAAGGAGGTGGCTTCGGGTGATCAGGATCAACGGCCGGGAGATCAACCTGGACAACCTGCGGGTCAAGGTGGAGCGGCGGCGCGCGCGCGGCCTGCTCTTCGGGGACGAGGCTGCGCCGGAGGGGCTCGAGCGGCTCCCCGACCTCAGCGTCAGGAGCTACTTCGGCATCCAGTACCGGCTGCACGACTCGCTGGCCAGGCACGGGGCCCGGCTCGAGCCCGCCCTCGATTACGGCAGGCGGGAGCGGGGGGAGAACCGCTTCGTCTCCCGGGCCCTGCGCCCTTGGCGCAAGGTCAAGCGCAAGCTGATCAGCGCGCCCAACGAGGGGTATGTGAAGCAGCAGGAGCTCTTCAACACCTACGCGGTGAAGACCCTGGACGCGGCGGCGCGCCTCTACCACGCCATGCGGTGGGAGGGACAGGGCCCGGACCGGGACGAGGCCCCGGTTGCCCGGGAGGCGCCCGAGCTGCTGGGGGCGGAGGCCCTCGACGGGCTGCTCTCCGGGACGGCGGGCAAGGTGGCCTTCCTGGGGCTGCCCGGACCCGCCTGCCTGGAGAGGGCGCTGGAGCGGGGAAGGCTCCTCACCGGCGTGGACCCGGACGACCGCAGGGTGGCCCACTACCAGTCGCTGTTCCTGCCGGTCTTCTGGCAGCGCCCCTTGAACCTCCCCCGCTTCCGCGACTTCTCTGGATGCGGCGCCGTGGTGGTCACCGACCCCGACGCCCTCTCCGCCCAGGGCCTGGACGCCGTCCTGGCTGAGGCGAGGGCGCGGCTGCGTCCGGGGGCCGAGGTGCTGCTGCGGGTGAGCCAGGACGGGTGGCTCAGCCCGGGGGGCTTCGCCAGGGCGGCCTCCCGGCGGGGGGAGGTCCGCTGGACCGCGGAGTACCTGTCCTGGATGCTGGAGCGGCACGGCTACCGGGTGAAGCCGGAGCAGTGGGGCGAGGCTCTCTTCCTGCGCGGGACGGATGAAGCGGCGGAGGAAGCGGCGGAGGTGCCCGGCGGCGGGACGGAGGGAGGCTGAGGAAGGGTGGCGCGCGTCCACCAGCTCTGCGCCCGGCTCCAGTTCGGGGACGCGGTCACCAACCACGTCCTGCGCATCGACGAGCTGCTCAAGGCGCGGGGCATCGAGAGCCACGTCTACGCCCACGACTCCGACGCCGCCTGCGCCCCGCTCAACGAGGGGGAGGGGCGCTACCGCCGCTCCTTCAAGCGGAAGCGGGGAGACCTGCTCATCTACCACTACTCCGTCTACAACGACAACTTCCGGCTGTACATGGGCTCGAACAACCGCAAGGTGTTCATCTACCACAACATCACCCCGCCCGAGTACTTCGAGGGCTATAGCCGGGACATCGCCGCAGTGTGCAGAAGGGGCCGCGAGCTCCTGCCCGAGCTCCGCGAGTGCGACCTGGCCCTGGGCGATTCCGACTTCAACCGGCGGGAGCTGGTGGCAGCCGGGTTCGACGAGGGCCGCAGCGGGGTGCTGCCCATCCTGCTCTCGCGAGAGAAGCTGGACGTGGACGACCCCGCGCTCACCGCGCGGCTGCGGGCGCTCCCCGGCGCGCGCTTCCTCTTCGTCGGCCGCCTGGTGCCCAACAAGCGGGTGGAGGACCTGCTGGAGTTCTTCGCCCACTACCGGCGCACGCAGGACCTGCGCGCGCGCCTCAGGGTGGTGGGGTCCTCCTGGTCGCCCGCTTACAACCGGCTCCTCTACTCGGCCGTCCGCTCGCTCGGCCTCACCGGCTGGGTGGACTTCCCCGGCGGCGCGGCGGGGGTGTCCGACGCGGAGCTCGCCTCCTACCTGCGCACGGCTGACGCCTTCGTCACCATGAGCGAGCACGAGGGCTTCTGCGTGCCCCTGCTGGAGTCCATGTACCACGGGGTGCCCGTCTTCGCCTACGCGGCCGCCGCCGTGCCGGACACCCTGGCCGGCAGCGGGGTCATGTTCACCCGCAAGGAGTGGCCGGTCCTGGCGGCGGCGGTGCGGGAGGTCCTGGGCGACCGCAGGCTGCGGGAGGCCGTGGTGGCGGGTCAGCGGCGGCGCTGGGAGGAGCTGTCGCCCGCCCGGACGGAGGAACGGCTCTTCGCCCACCTGGCGCCCTTCCTTTAAGGCCGGCCGCCGTCCGTGGTCCCCCGGGGACAGGACTATGTTAGACTAGCGTCTAATATTTTCCGGTGGGAGCGGATGTACGGATTCATCCCCGGGCGGAGGCGGAAATGTGAAGAATGAAGGGCTGACCCCAAGTGGAGGAGGTTGCCGGCAGGTGAGGAAGGGCAGGGAGTACGCGCTGGTCCTGCTGGCGTTCGTCCTGCTCACGGCGGCCTTCACCTGGCCCCTGGCCCTCCACCCGGGCTCCGGCGTGCTCTCCGATTACGGCGACCCCCAGCTCAACACCTGGATACTCGCCCACGACGCGCGGGCCCTGGCCTCCTTCGGCGGCCTCTTCCAGGGCAATATCATGTACCCGGCGCGGGACGTCATCACCTACTCGGAGCACCTGTTCTCCACCGCGCTGCTGGCGGCCCCGGTGTACTGGGCCACCGGCAACCCCACCCTCGCCTACAACTCCCTGATGTTTTCGGGCTTCGTCTTCTCCGCCTTCGGCATCTACCTCCTCCTGCGCTATCTCACCGGCAACCGCTGGGCGGCCTTCGCGGCGGGGATCTTCTTCGCCTTCGCGCCCTACAAGTTCAGCCAGTTGGCCCACGTGCAGATCTGCTTCTCCGCCTTCCTCCCCTTCACCCTGCTCTACCTGCATAAGTTCCTCGACTCCGGGAGGGCCCGGCACCTGGCGGCCTTCGGGCTCTTCTTCCTGGCGCAGTCCCTGGCCAGCTGGCACTACCTGCTCTACGTGGCCCTGGCCGTGCTGGCGGTCATCGCCGGGAAGGCCTTCCTGGACTGGAAGGGCACCGGCTGGGCGAAGCTGGCCCGGCTGGCGGCGGTGGGCCTGGCCTGCGCGCTGCTGGTGGTCCCCTTCGCCCTGCCCTACGCGCGGACCCACGCGCGCTTCGACGACTTCGAGCGCCCCCTGTGGGACGCGCTCTCCTACAACGCCCGCATCGGCGACTACAACACCGTGCTGCCCCAGAGCGTCCTCTACGGCAGCGGCAACCGCCTCTTCGACATGCCCAACGACGGGGCCGAGCGCGTCCTCTTCCCGGGCATCGGCATCCTCTTCCTGGCGGCGATGGGGGTCGTCCTGCGCCGGCGTGACTACCGGGGCTGGACGCAGGGAACGCCGGGCGGGGGCGGCGGGGACCGGGCGGGCACGGAGGTAGGCCTGGAGGGGCCGCCCTCGGCGCTGACCGGCCGGCCGCTGCGGGCCTCCTACCTGGGGCTGGCGCTGGCCTCCTTCCTGCTGGCCTTCGGCCCGGAGATCGCCGGGCGCAAGAATTACCCCTACACCTTCCTGTACGACGTCGGGCTGCTCAAGATCACCCGCGTCCCCGCTCGCTTCTTCATCCCCCTCTCCCTGGGCCTGGCGGTGCTGGGCGGTATCGGGCTGGACCGGCTGATGCGCCGGGTCAAGTACCTGCGCGCGCCGGTCCTGGACACGCGGGCGGCGGTGGGCGCGGTCTTCTGCGCCTTCCTCCTGCTGGAGGTGGCCGTCTACAAGCTGCCCTATCCGCGCGTGCTGGTCGGGGAAGCCGTCCCGCAGGTCTACCGCTGGCTGGCCGGCCAGGACGGCGTGCGCATCGTCGAGCTGCCCACCGAGCCGCTGGGCAACCCCTACGTCTACGACCGCGACACGCCCATCGCCCCCGTGAACAACCCGGACTACTTCGCCCGGGAGGGGTACCTGGTCTACTTCAGCGCCCTGCACTGGCAGAACACCGTCAACGGCTACAGCGGCTACGCGCCCTTCAGTTACCGGCGCACCGTCACCGAGATGCAGGGCTTCCCGGCCCGGCGGCCGCTGGGCCTGCTGGAGGGCCTGGGCGTCGACTACGTCGTCTGGCACTCCGACTGGGTGCCCGAGGAGGACCGGGCCTACGCCGAGCGCCAGTTCGCGGCCCTGGCCGACCGGCTGGAGCTGGTGGAGGACTTCGGGGACCAGCAGGTCTTCAAGGTGCTGCGCGCCGGGGAGAGGGCGTCCCCCCATGACCTGGCCAGCGGGCTGGCCTGCCCCGCCCAGCTGCCGGCCGGGGCGCCGTGGAACCTGGGGATATCCGTCACCAATCGTTCCGGCCTGCCCTTCGTCTCCACCGACGAGGAATACCATACCTTAAGGCTCTCCTGGAGCGGCGCGGACGGCGCGTCCTTCGAGCAGGCGGCGCGCTTCCACACCCCCTTCTTCGTGGACTCCGGGGAGAGCTGGACCGTGGCCCTGGACCTCGAGGAGGCCCCGCCGCCCGGCGACTGGCGCCTCAGCGCGCGCATCGAGGGCGGGGAGCTGGACGGGCGGGAGTTCGCGGCCTGCGCCGCGGTGCGCGAGGGCCTCCCCGATTCCAGCTCGCCCGGGGTGCCCCTGGAGGAACTGGAGGCGCGGTTGGAGGGCCTGGAGGCGCTGGGCGTCTGCGTCGACCAGGTGGACGGGCTCTACGCCGCGTTCCTGGAGGTCACCAACACCGGGTACGCCCGGTGGCTGGCCGACTCGGAGGACAAGCGGAAGACCGGCGTGGTCCGGTTGGCCCTCCGCTTCCAGCAGGGGGAGGAGATCGCCATCGAGCAGCGCTGCACCCTGCCCTGCGACGTCTCCCCCGGGCAGACCGTGCCGCTGCCGGTGCTGCTGCGCCTGCCGGGGAGGGCGGGGCGCTACCACCTCTACGTGGGCATGACCGACGAGGGCTACGGATGGTTCGGAACGGCCCACGAGGCCTGGATGGACGTGGGGGAGGTGGAGCTTGAGCCGCGGGCGGAAACGGCCGCGCCTTGAGGGGCGGGGCGAGATGCGCCGGGCCGCCTTGAGCCCGGCCGGCCTGGCCCTGCTGGGCGTCTTCCTCGTCGCGCTGTGGATGCGCTGGCGCTACTCCGCGCGCACCGGCATCTACACCTACGACAGCTACTACTACCTCACCCTGGGGCGCAACCTGGCCGGGCATCTCAGCTACTCCCTGCGCGGGGTGGCCCACTTCAAGTTCCTCCCCCTCTACCCGGCGCTCCTCGGCTTCTGCTCGTACTTCACGGGGGACGTGGAAAGGGCCGGCAGACTGGTCAACGTGGCCTGCTTCGCCTGCGCGGTCTTCCCCATCTACGGCATCGGCCGCCGCTGCTTCGGCCGCCGCTCGGCCGGGCTGCTGGCGGCCTTCCTCTTCGCCTTCGAGCCGCTCACGGTGACCTGGGCCTCCCTGCCCATGTCCGAGGGGCTCTACACCCTGCTCATCTGCTCCAGCGTCTACCTGCTGGTGCGCTGGTGGCAGGACGGGCGGGACGGCTGGCTGTGGGGCTGCGCCGCCCTGGGCGGGCTTTCCGCGGTAACCCGCTGGGAGGGCCTGGTGATGCTGGCCGTCCTGGGCCTGCCGGCGCTCTGGCGCATGCGCCAGCGGGGCTTCGCCTGGAAGGGACTGGTGATTGCGGCGGCCGTCTTCCTGCTCCCCTTCGCCCTGTGGAGCCTGCGCAACCTCATCGTGCTGGGCAACCCCTTCCAGACCGCCTACTCCAAGGAGGTCACCTCCCACCCCGCGTCCTGGGAGGGCCTCACCACCTGGGCGCGCCTCAAGCGCTACGCCATGTTCTCGGACTACCCGCCCATCCGCTACACCACCCACCTCTACAACTACGGGCTGCTGGTGACGGGATACGCCGGCTTCGCGGCCATGGCGGCGGTCCGCCGCTGGCGCCGCTGGCTTGTGCTCTTCGTCCCCTGGATCTTCCTGCTGGGGCCCTTCCACTTCCTCTGGTATTACACCTCGTCGCGCTTCCTGGTGGGAGCGGTGCCCGCCCTCTGCCTGGGGGCCGGCCTGACCCTCTCCCTGCCCCCGGCGCTGGCCGGCCGGCTGGACGCGAGGCCGGCGGTCAAGGCGGGCCTGGTCCTCATCACCCTGGTGCTGGCGGCGGCCGTCGGGGCGGGCTCCTTCCCCATCGTGCGGGACCTGCACGAGCACTACGTCCTGGGCCTGGAGGGGGACGTGGCCGGCACGGCGGTGCGGCAGGCGGCGGAGTGGGCGGGCCGGGCCCTGCCGCCGGACGCTGAGGTGGTCTCCGACGCCGGCCCCATGGTCTCCTTCTACCTGGGCCGCGACGCCCTCTTCCTGGGGGAGTGGCAGTTCTTCGACCCGTCCGACGTCGACCCGGCGCGGGCGGCCGGGCAGATGCGGGAGCGGGGCGTGGATTACCTGCTGGTCTTCGCATATACTCCTAGCCTGGAGGACGCTTTCAAGGAGGCGGGCATACCCGTGGAGTCGCTGGACGAGTTCGAGCCGTTGGCGGAGTTCCACGGCCGGACCCCCTACTCGGCCAGCCTGCCGGAGGGGTACGCCTTCGTCCTGGAGCTCAAGCCGTAGGAGGGAGAGCCGGTGCCGGATAAGGAAGAGGGCGACAGGGTCGAGACGGAACCGCTGCCGGTGGACGGCGCGCCGCCCGCCGCCGGCACGGGGTGGGCCCGGCGGCTGCTGTGCTCCCCCGACCTCAAGGTGGCGGCATACTTCGCCTCCTGGCTGGTGAGCCTCCTCGGGTTCTGTTACCTGGTCCTGGTGCTCAACCCGGGCAGGCCCAACAATGACATCCCCTTGAGCGGCAGCTCCTTCGTCTCCTTCTTCTTCTACTTCGACGGCGGCTGGTTCGTGGATATCGCCAAGTACGGCTACACCGGCTTCTCCCAGGTGCGGGGGTGGGACTGCGCCTACATCTCCACCGCCTTCTTCCCGCTCTACCCGGCGGCCATCCGCCTGGCCTCCTGGCCCCTCCTGGGCCACTATTACGGGGCGGCCCTGCTGGTGTCGTGGTCGAGCCTGCTCGGCTGCCTCGTCTACCTGAGGCGCCTGGCGCTCATCTACCGCCGGGAGGGGGACGACGGGGACGCCGGCTTCCGCGCCTGCCTGTGCCTGCTGCTCTTCCCCACCGCCTTCTTCCTGGCCGCCGGCTACTCGGAGTCCCTCTTCCTGCTCTGCGCGGCGGGGGCCCTCTACCACGCGCGCCGCTCCTCCTGGGTACTCTCGGGGGCGTGGGGCTTCCTGGCCTGCCTGGCCCGCCCGGTGGGCCTGGCGGTGGCCGCCGCCGTCATGCTGGAGGCGGCGCGGCAGGCCGGGTGGAGGCCGCGAGGGCTCAAGCCGCGCATGGCGGCCGTGCTCCTCGCCCCCCTGGGGCTGGCCTCCTACATGGCCTACCTGTGGTGGCGCTTCTCCGACCCGCTCATCTTCACGGAAGCGGAGAAGGCGGGGGAGGGGTGGAACCGCGAGTTCAACCTGCTGGGCCCGTACCGGCTGGTGAAGAAGCTCTTCAACTCCGGGGGGGTCTTCAACCCCGAATTCGCCAAGTACCTCTACCTGCTGGCCTTCATGGTGTCGATGGCGGTCCTGGTGGTCCTGGTCTTCCGCCGCTACGGCTACCCCCTGGGAGCCTTCTCCCTGCTGTGCCTGCTGCCGCCCCTGCTGACCAGCCCGCCCGACAACCCCATGATGAGCCTCAACCGCCTGGTCATCGTGATCCTCCCGGCCTTCCTGCTGCTGGGGGAGTGGTGCCGCAACCGCGACTTCGAGAGGCTCTACTCCGTCGCGGGCACCCTGGGGCTGGCCCTCTTCTCCGCCCTCTTCGTCTACGGCATGTGGGCGGGCTGAGGCCCTGCCCTGCCCGGGCGCTTCCCCGGAAGGGGGTTCCCGCCCCCTTCGGCCGCGGAGGTTGAGGGGCGGGCCGCGCCGGGGCGGGCCGGCACGCCCTCGTCCCGTTTGATATTTGCGGGGCCGTCGCTTATCATTTTCAACGGCTTCTTGAGGAAGGAGGGCGAGTGCGTTATTTCAAGCGTTCCAGCGGCCAGGCGGTGACGGTGAAGGACGGGGCGGAGAGCGTCGAGGTCGAACTGGACCCTGGTTACCTGGAGCTTCCCGGGGCCAACCTCACCGCCGACATCTACGCCCACGACGACCGCCGCCACCCCGACGCCCACCTGGGCTGGTGGACCTTCGACGTAGCGGGAGCGGCCAACCCGCTGCGCCTCACCTTCGACCTCCACGCGGAGCCGGGCGACGTCACCGTCAGGGCGGCGGCCGGGGAGCCGGGCGCGGCTCTGCCCCTGGCCAAGAGCTGGGTCAACCCGGACTACCCCCTCCACCCCATCCAGGACATCGACCTGGTGGCCCGGGACGGCTCGCAGGAGAAGGAGCTGCTCCGCTTCACCTGTTTCGTGCGGGACACCGGGCTGCTCTCCGCCTACTACTCCCGCGAGGAGCATCAGGAGACCGCCTACTCCACCGCCAACCTGGTGCTGGAGGAGTTCCACGCCCACCGCCTGCGCGTCTTCACCCGCCTCTTCGAACGCCACATCCCCGCCGGGTCGAGGGTGCTGGACGTGGGGTCGGGCTACAGCCTCATCCGCTGCTGCCGCACCGCCTGGCCCTTCGAGGTCACCTGCTGCGACCTGGACGAGGCGGCCATGCGCAAGATGGCCGAGGACGCCCCCGAATACCGCTGGGTCTTGAGCGACGCGGCCGACCTGCCCTTTGCGGACGCGGAGTTCGACGCGGTCTTCGCGGGGGAGATCATCGAGCACCTGCCCGACCCGCGCGCGGGCTTCCGCGAGTGGCTGCGGGTGCTCAAGCCGGGCGGGGTGATCATCCTCTCCACCCCCAACCGGCGGCGCCTGATGAATGCCTTGAACCGCGCCGACGACCCCGTCAACCCCGAGCACATCAGCGAGATGACCTACCGCGAGCTTGGGGAGATGCTCCGGGGCGAGGGCCTGACCGTCCTCCACCGGGAGGGCATCTACATGGAGTGGCTCTTCAACTACTTCCGCAAGGGCCCCTGGATCGACCTGCTGCCCACCTACTGCCAGAAGCGCCGCTGGAGGCCGGTGGTGCGGGCCACCATGTACTCGGGCCGCTTCTTCCGTCCCTGGGCCCAGAACCTGGTCTTCGTGGCGAGGAAGCCTTAAAGGTCCCCCATGGGCAGCGGGGAGCAGCTCCACCCCTTCTTCTACCCGCAGAGCGTGGCGGTGGTGGGGGCCACCCCCAACAGGGCCAAGGGCGGCTACGCCATCATCGCCAACCTGCTGGACGGCTTCGACGGCCGGGTCTGGCCGGTCAACCCGGGCAGGAGCGAGGTGCTGGGGGTGCCCTGCCACGCCGCCGTGGCGGAGCTGCCGGAGGTGCCCGACCTGGCCATCGTCTTCGTCCCCGCCGCCGCGGTCCCGGGGGTGGTGCGGGACTGCGCGGAGGCGGGGGTGAAGGCGGTGCTGGTGGAGTCCGGCGGCTTCGCCGAGGCGGGAGAGGAGGGGGCGGCCCTGCAGGAGGAGATGGTGGAGACGGCCCGCCGGGCGGGCATGCGCCTCTGGGGCCCCAACTGCACCGGCCTGGTGAACTCGCGCCCCAGCCTGTTCACGCCGTTCATGCGCGTCCCCGGCGTCGACGTGCGCGTGCCTCCGGGGAACCTGGCCATCGTCGCCCAGAGCGGGATGATGGCGGCGGGATTCCTCATCCAGTACGTCCTGGCCGACTACTTCCGCGTAAGCAAGGCCTGCGCCATCGGCAACAAGGCCGACATCGACGAGACCGACGTCCTGGAGTACCTGGCGCGGGACCCGGACACCGAGGCGGTGGTGATGTACCTGGAGTCGGTGGTGCGGGGGCGGGAGTTCCTGGAGGCGGCGCGGCGGACGGCGGCGGGCAAGCCCCTGGTGGTGCTGAAGGCCGGCCGCAGCGAGCAGGCGGCCCGGGCGGCGCGGTCCCACACCGGCAGCCTGGCGGGGGAGGACCGCGTGGTGGACGGGGCGCTGCGCCAGGCCGGGGCCTTGAGGGTGGACGACCTCACCGACCTCATGGACCTGGGCCGGGCCTTCTCCCTCAACCCCCGCCCCTTCCGCCTGGCCACGCCGGGGGGCGACCGGGTGGCGGTGATCACCGTCAGCGGCGGGGCGGGAGTGGTCGTCAGCGACCTGCTGGAGGGCATGGGGCTCTCCCTGGCCCCCCTCGCCGGCCCCACCCTCGAGCGGCTGCGCCAGGAGGTCTTCCCGTCCTGGATGGGCCCGGCCAACCCGGTGGACATCTGGCCGGCCTTCGAGCAGATGGGCGCGGAGGCCCTGCGGCGCTCCGTGGAGATAGTCCTGGGCGACCCGGGAGTGGACGGCCTCCTGCTCCTGCCCTTCGCCTCGCGCACGGTCTCCGGGTTCCCTTTTCAGGCGCTGCGGGAGGCCCTCGAGCGCGCCGGCAAGGCGGCGGTGTCTTGGGTCTTCGGGGACCGGCGCTTCTTCGGGGAGTTCACCCGGCGGATGGAAGAGGCGGGCGTTCCCGTCCAGACGGAGCTGCGCGCCTGCGCCCTGGTCCTGGACGCCTACCTGCGTTACGCGCGGGCCCGGCGCGGGGCGGGCTGAGGCTTGAGGGACGGGCGGACCGGGCGCCTCTCCCCCTCCTCCAGCACCGCCGAGAAGTTCTCCACGATGCGGTCCCAGTTGTAGTTCTCGAGGATGTAGTCCCGCCCCCGCCCGCCCATGCGGCGGCGGCGCAGCGGGTCGGCCAGCAGGTACTTCAGGGCCTCGACGAATTCGGGGTAGCTGGTGAACCACAGGCCGCCCCCGCTCACCTCCACGTGGTGGCGGGTGACGGCGCAGCCGCCGTGTACCAGCGCGGGCGCCCCCACGAGCCAGGCCTCCAGCAGCACCAGGGAGAGGCTCTCCCGCGTGGAGGGCTGGCAGAGCAGGGTGGCCGCGGCGTAGGCGTCCTGCTTGTCCCGCTCGCTGACGAAGCCCAGGTCGACGATGCGGCCGCGGAAGGTGGAGGGGACGGCCACCTCTCCGGAGCCGATGAGCACCAGGCGGACCTCCTCCGGGTTGTGCGCCGCGAAGTTGCAGAAGTACTCGATGAGCAGGGGGGTGTTCTTGTCGTGCTCCCGCCGCCCGCTGTAGAGGATGAAGTCGCCGTCGATGGAGTACTTGGCGCGGAAGCGCTCGCCGTCGGCGGCGAAGGGCCGGTAGGCCACGCCCCCCACCACCCTGCCCGGGATGTCCTCGCCGTAGATGCGCCGGGCCAGCTCCATCTCCGGGGGGGTGTTGAACATGATGCCCCGCACCGCGTGCATCATGCGTGAAAATATCTCCAGGTAGGCGTAGGGCTCGTCGTGCAGGCAGGGGATGATGTAGGCCTTCTCGCCCACCGTGTTGATGCCCTGGTAGGTGGTGCCGAAGAGGTAGGGGATGAAGACGAAGGCGCGGTAGTCGCCGCGGTGCCCGTCCAGGAAGGCGCACAGCTCCGGGCTGGAGACCACCTTGCCGACCCAGTACTCCTCCTCCTTGGCCGAGATGTTCGCGCGGGCCTGGATGGCCCGCTCTATGCGGGAGGAGCGGCGGCTGAAGCGGCTGCTTTTCTGGGGGAAGCGGCGGACCAGGATGCCGTCCACCACCTCCTCCCCCGGCCGGTAGTCTCCCGTCCAGACCTGGGCGTTCTCGGCGCAGGTGGTGATGATCTCCACCGGCCAGCCGCGGGAGTGGAGCTCCTCGGCCAGCATGCGCGTGTGGGTCTCGGCCCCCCCCACCACCCGGCTGCCGTAGCGGGGCGGGACGAAGGCCACGGTCTCGGCTCTCTTCATGCTCAATAGGATACACCCTGGGGGAGCCCGGGCGAAGGGGGGGGCGGCCGGCCCGGCTCAGGGGGCGGCGTTTTCCGGGATGAACCCCAGGGTGTCGTGCCCGCCGTCCCAGGCCCCGCCGTAGAGGAAGTACATGGGACGCTCGGCCACGATGCCGGCGTCGCCCGAGATCAACTTGACGCGGGCGGAGAGCTGGAGGTCGTCGCCGGCGTGACTGTTGACCATGATGGTGTAACGGCTGCCGGCGGGTATCTTCACCGTCTTGGGGGCCAGCGCCCCCCGCTCCTGGGTCAGGTAGGTGATCTCCACCGTGGCCTCCTTGGCCCCGGGGTTCTGCAGGCACAGCCACTCGTCGAAGCCGGGGCCGGTATAGCCCTCCGCGAAGAGCCACTCGCGGGAGGTGGACGGGGCCCCGATGACGCAGTGGCCGCCGGTCCAGGCCCCCGAGTAGTTGAAGTACATGGGCCGTTCGGCCAGGAAGGGGGCCTCATTATCGGAGAACAGGCGGACGGAGACGTCCTTGCCCGCGCCGGTCTCGGCCGGCACGAATACGGTCTGGCGGCCCCCCGGCCGCACCTCGTACTCCTTCGTCTCGACCGCCCCCTGGCCCGCCCCCGGCTGGTAGACGGCGGTGACCTTCAGCACGCTCTCGCCCGGGTTCTGGATGGTCAGCCACTGCTCGAAGCCTGCGCGGGTGGTGCCCTCGGCGAAGTAGAACTCGTCGGCCAGGGCGGTGGCCCCCATCACGCAGTGGCCGCCGGTCCACCCCCAGCTGTTCGTGCCGCCGTACCAGAAGTAGAGGGAGCGCTCGGCCACCACCGGCCGGCTGGAGACGAGCTTGAGGGAGGTCTGGTAGTTGGGGCCGAGCACGTCGTTGACCTTGAAGGTGGCCCGGCTGCGGGGCCCCACGCTGTAGCCGCCGTGCACCGACTCGCCCTTCTCCTGGGTCTGGAAGTAGAAGGTGAGGTCGGCGGCGGATTCCGCGGGGTTCTGCACGCAGATCCACTCGTCGAAACCCGGCCCCGTATACCCTTCCGCGAAGTACCATTCCTCGGAGGAGGCGGTGGCCCCGATGACGCAGTGGCCGCCGGTCCACCCCCCGCCGTAGTTGAAGTACATGGTCCGCTCGCAGACCACGCCGGGCTCGTCGGAGATCACCGTCACGCTGACGTCCTGACCGGACACCACGTCGTTGACCCGGGTGGTGAAGCGGCTGTTGGCGGGGACGGAGAAGAGCCGGATGGCGGAGATGCCGCTCCACATGATGTAGCGGAGCTGCACCTGGACGGCGCGGGGATGCGGGTTCATCACCAGGATGTACTCGTGGAAGCCGGGCCCGGTATACCCCTCCGCGAAGTAGAAGCGGCTGCGGATCTCCGACTCGGACCAGTGGTCCGGGACCTCCCGGTGGGGGATGGAGGCCCGGTGGTCGGGGAGGCGCCGGAACATGGGCCAGGCCGGCTCGCCGGGGTCAGAGCGGCCGCACTCGAAGCAGTAGAGCATGCGGGCGCCCTCGCCCTGCCAGTCCTCGGCGCAGCCGTTGCCGATGACGATCTCCACCCGGCCGTCCCGGTCGATGTCGGCCACCGCCGCGGTGCCGAAGATCATCCCGCTGGTGTGGTAGCGCAGGATGAGGTCGCCGGCGGCGTTCCAGGCGCAGAGGTCCCAGCCGTCGGCCTCGATGACGTCCAGCCCCCCGTCCCCGTCGATGTCGGCGATGGAAGGGGAGGCCATCTTGCCGGCGTTGGAGATCTGCCGGGCCCACTTGAGCTCCCCGTTGTGCTCCCAGACGTAGAGCCAGCCGTCGTTGGAGCCGCAGGCCACCTCGAAGAAGCCGTCCCCGTCGAGGTCGGCCACGGCCGGCGAGGAGAAGACGTCGGCGCCGGTCTGCACCGGCCAGCCCGGCAGGTCGCGGCCCTGATAGTCCCAGGCGTAGACGTGGGTCCCGTCCGCGTAGGAGAGATAGGTGCTGGTCTCGGCGGGGTTGGTGTTCTGCCAGTACATGCCGGTTCCCACCACCACGTCGGGAAAGCCGTCCCCGTCGAGGTCGGCCACGGCCGGCGAGGACCAGACCACCTGGGGGATGCACTTGGGCCAGCCCTCCTTGATCCGCCCGTCGCCCTCGAAGCAGTAGACCAGGCCGCCGCGGGGCCAGGGCCAGGTGGGCCCGCTCCAGCAGTCGGCCCCGATGATCACCTCGTCCCGGCCGTCCAGGTCGAGGTCGGCCACGGCCGGCGAGGACCAGATGGTGTCGCGGTTGAAGTAGGGCCAGCCGTCGACCACCCCTCCCTGGTAATGCCAGGCGCAGACGTAATGCCCCCAGCCGCCCACCACTATCTCGATGTCGCCGTCGCCGTCCAGGTCGCCCGAGGAGGGGGAGGAGAAGACGCCGCAACAGCCGTAGGCGGTCCCGGCGAAGTGGGGCCACCCCCAGCCGGTGAGCTGGTTGCCGTGGCAGTCGAGGCCGTAGACGTACCCGTCCTCGCTGCCGAAGAAGATCTCCAGCGTTCCGTCGCCGTCGCAGTCCACGCACAGCGGGGCGCAGTGGATGACGTCGCCGGTCTGAAACGTCCACTTGATGCCGCCGTTGGCGTCGAAGCAGTAGAGCCGGCCGTCCCAGTTGCCGATGAGGGTCTCCAGGAAGCCGTCTGAGTCCACGTCGGCCAGGGTGGGCGAGGCGTGCTTGAAGCGGGAGCCCGCGTTGTAGGTCCACTGGGTCCTCCAGCCGGCGGGCAGGATATCGACCCAGTTGGCCTCGGCCTGCGGCAGGCGCAGCCCCGCCGGGGGCAGGGGAGACGCCGCCAGCAGCAGCGCCAGCGCCGCCGCCAGCAGCGGGCCGGCCCACCGCGGGACGCCCAACAAGCAAGTCCTCTCCTTCATCGCATCTCTCCGCTCACGAGTACGCAACAGCAGGTCAATAGATGAATCGGCCCTGGGAAAGGATTCCTTGAGAAGCGGGATGGCGGGATCCCGCCGCGGCTTCTCAGCGCCCCACGCCCTCGTACTCGAAGCCGAGGCGGCGCAGGGTCAGGGGGTCCAGGCAGTTGCGGGTGTCGACGATGACGGGGCGGGCCATCAGCCCTTTGAGCCTGCGGAAGTCCACCCACTTGAACTCGTCCCAGTCGGTGAGGAGCAGCAGCAGGTCGGCCCCGGCCGCCGCCTCGTAGGGGTCCTTAGCGAAGGCGGCGCCGGGGAGTTCGCCGGCGGCCGCCTCCATGGCCGCCGGGTCGTAAGCGGCCAGGGAAGCGCCCTCCCCCAGCAGCAGCCGGCAGATGCGCACGGCGGGGGATTCCCTCAAGTCGTCGGTGTTGGCCTTGAAGGCCAGTCCCCAGACCCCGATGCGCGCCCCGGCCAGCGGGTCCAGGCGCCGGCGCACCTTCTCCACCATCAGCCGCATCTGCTCCTCGTTGACCTCCAGCACCCCCTCGAGGAGGCGGAAGTGGTATCCGGCCTTGGAGGAGATGTCCACCAGGGCCCGGCAGTCCTTGGGGAAACAGGAGCCGCCGAACCCGGGACCGGGCCGGAGGAACTCGAAGCCGATGCGCTTGTCGTAGCCCATGCCCAGGGCCACCTCGCGCACGTCCGCCCCCACCGCCTCGCAGATGTTGGCTATGGCGTTGATGTAGGATACCTTGGTGGCCAGGAAGGCGTTGGAGGCGTACTTGATCATCTCGGCCGAGGCGGGGTCGGTGATCACCAGGGGCGCGTTGAGCCCCCGGTAGAGCTCGGTGAGGACGCCGATGGAGCGCTGCCCCTCCGAGCCGATGACGATGCGGTCGGGGTGGAGGAAGTCGTTGACGGCGCTGCCCTCCCTTAGGAACTCCGGGTTGGAGACCACCTCGAACTCGTGCATCCCCTCCAGCCGCTCCTCGATGATGCGCTGCACCAGGCGGGTGGAGCCCACCGGCACGGTGCTCTTGTTGACCACCACCGTGTAGCCCTCGATGGCCTCGGCGATCTGGGAGGCCGCTCCCTTGAGGAAGGTCAGGTCGGCTTCGCCCGCGTCGGTGGAGGGGGTGCCCACGGTGATGAAGACCACCTGCGCGGTGCGCACCGCGGCTGCCAGGTCGGTGGTGAAGGAAAGCCGGCCCGCCTGCGCGTTCCGCTTGACCAGCGGCTCCAGCCCCACCTCGAAGATGGGTATCTCGCCGCGCTTGAGGCGCGAGATCTTCTCCCGCTCCGTGTCCACGCAGGTCACTTCGTGCTCCAGGTCGGCCAGGCAGGTCCCGGTGACCAGCCCCACGTATCCCGTTCCGATGACCGCTACTCTCAATGGACGCTCCCTCCGCCGGCGTTTTTTACGAGATTATACACGAAACGGCGGGGGCCGTCAGACGGGGCGGCCTCCGCCTCCCGCCTCCGCCTGCGGCGGCCGCCCGGGCCCCGCGAGTTGGCGGCAGCGGGGGCCACTGCTATACTATCTACCGAAATCCTGAAAAGAACGCGCGAATGACATAAGGTGGGAGGAATGAAGCTATCCGTCATCATACCGGTGTTCAACGAGCGCAACACCATCCAGGAGGTGCTCCGCCGGGTGCGCCGGGTGGACCTGGGCGAGATCGACCGGGAGATCGTCGTGGTGGACGACGGCTCCACCGACGGCACCCGCGACATCCTCTCCATGGAGGGGGACTCCACCACGCGCATCGTCTACCACGAGGGCAACCAGGGCAAAGGGGCGGCGCTCTCCACCGGGCTCAAGCTGGTCACCGGGGACCTGGTGATCTTCCAGGACGCCGACCTGGAGTACGACCCCGAGGACTACCGGCTCCTGCTCGACCCGGTGCTCAAGGGCAGGGCCGAGGTGGTTTACGGCTCCCGTTTCACCGGGGAGCGCCGCAACATGCTCTTCTGGCACTTCCTGGGCAACCGCTTCCTCTCCTTACTCACCAACCTCCTCTACAACACCACCCTTTCGGACATGGAGACCTGCTACAAGCTGTTTAAGAGGGAGATCATAACCGGCATCGAGATCAAGTCGCGCCGCTTCGACGTGGAGCCGGAGGTGACCGCCAAGGTGCTCAAGAAGAAGATCCGCATCTACGAGGTGCCCATCTCCTACGCAGGCCGCGAGCTGGAGGAGGGCAAGAAGATAACCTGGCGGGACGGGATACCCGCCCTCTGGGCCCTCATCAAGTACCGCTTCACCGACTGACGGGCGAGGGGGAGGCGGAGCCGGTGGAAGGGCCCCTGGTAAGCTTCATCATCGGGAACTACGACGGGGAAGAGGTCATCGGCGAGTGCCTCGAGGCCGTCCTGGCCCAGGATTCCGTCCCCGCGGAGGTGATCGTGGTGGACGACGCCTCCCGGGACGCCTCGGTGGAGGTGGTCAGGGGCTATCCCCGGGTCAGGCTGCTGGTCAACGAGGGCAACCGGGGCCTTGCGGTGTGCCGCAACCGCGGCCTGGCCGAGTCGCGGGGGCGCTACGTGGCCTTCGTCGACAACGACGCGGTCCTCGACCCGGGCTGGCTCGAGGCCATGCTCGCGGCGGTGGAGGAGTGGCCGGACGCCCGCCTCTTCGCCTCCCGCCTGGTCTTCTACCACGACCCCTCCCGCGTCAACTCCACCGGCGGCTTCGTCAACCTGGCCGGCTACGCCTGGGACCGCAGCATCTACCGCCCCGCCGAAGAGGCGCGGGACTCCCCCGGGGTCTTCTTCCCCTGCGGCGCGGCCATGTTCATGGATCGCGGGCTCCTGGACGAGATGGGCGAGTTCGACGCGGCCTACCGCTACAGCTACGACGACGTGGAGCTGGGCTGGCGCACCCTCATGCGCGGCTACCGCGTAATCTACGTGGAGGGGGCGGTGGCCCGCCACCGCTTCTCCTACACCGTGGGGAGGTACAACCCCCGCAAGCTCTACCTCTACGAGCGCAACCGCATCCGCGCCCTGCTCAAGAACATGGAGGGGCCCATGCTGCGCGCCGTGGCGGCGGACGTGGCCGCGCTCTACCTGCACCGCCTCCGCGTGGAGCTGACCAAGCCCGAGAACGGCTGGTGGACGCGGGCGCGCTATGTCCTGCGCATGCTGCAGGCCCTGCTCTGGAACGCCGTTCACGCCCCCTCGACCTTGCGGGAGAGGAAGAGGACCGGGGCGCTGCGGCGGGTCTCGGACCAGGAACTCATCGACGCGGGGCTGCTCTACGGCACGGTGGACACGCCGCCGCCGACGGCCGACTCCCCCCTGATGGACTACGCCCCCTTCCGTCCCGGCCGGGCGGAGGTGGGAAGGCGGGACCTGCGCATGGTCAAGAAGAGCGCCGCCTTCCTGGGGACTGGTTGGCACAACCAGGAGCAGACCCCGAAGGGGGTGGGCTTCCGCTGGACGGAGCGGGAGGCGGTGGTGGTGATGTCCGGCTCCGGGCGCCCCCGCCGCCTGGTCATCGAGACCCTGCTGGCCAACCCGCGCGAGGACACCCTGGTGGACGTGAGCGTCAACGGCTGGGAGGCGGGGCGCCTCACCGTGGCCAACGAACCGGCCCGGCACCAGGTCGAACTGGCGCCCGAGGCCCTCAACGGGCACCTGGAGGTGCGCTTGAGCGTGCGCAACCCCTTCAACCCGGCCGAGCTGACGGGGGGGGAGGACCGCCGCCTCCTGGGCGTCGCCGTGACCCGCATCACCGTCAGGTGATAGACTTGCGGTTGTTGCCATAAGGGCCGGTTCGCGGAGGAGACGGTAGGGACGTGGAGGACGGACTGCGCATCATGGTGGTCGCCCCCAAGGTGGTCGACGGCGGCCTGGGCGGGGCGGAGTATCACGTCTGGGGACTCAGCCGTTCCCTGGCCGCCCGCGGGCACCGCGTGGAGGTCTGCTCTGGAACGCCGTTCACGCCCCCTCGACCTTGCGGGAGAGGAAGAGGACCGGGGCGCTGCGGCGGGTCTCGGACCAGGAACTCATCGACGCGGGGCTGCTCTACGGCACGGTGGACACGCCGCCGCCGACGGCCGACTCCCCCCTGATGGACTACGCCCCCTTCCGTCCCGGCCGGGCGGAGGTGGGAAGGCGGGACCTGCGCATGGTCAAGAAGAGCGCCGCCTTCCTGGGGACTGGTTGGCACAACCAGGAGCAGACCCCGAAGGGGGTGGGCTTCCGCTGGACGGAGCGGGAGGCGGTGGTGGTGATGTCCGGCTCCGGGCGCCCCCGCCGCCTGGTCATCGAGACCCTGCTGGCCAACCCGCGCGAGGACACCCTGGTGGACGTGAGCGTCAACGGCTGGGAGGCGGGGCGCCTCACCGTGGCCAACGAACCGGCCCGGCACCAGGTCGAACTGGCGCCCGAGGCCCTCAACGGGCACCTGGAGGTGCGCTTGAGCGTGCGCAACCCCTTCAACCCGGCCGAGCTGACGGGGGGGGAGGACCGCCGCCTCCTGGGCGTCGCCGTGACCCGCATCACCGTCAGGTGATAGACTTGCGGTTGTTGCCATAAGGGCCGGTTCGCGGAGGAGACGGTAGGGACGTGGAGGACGGACTGCGCATCATGGTGGTCGCCCCCAAGGTGGTCGACGGCGGCCTGGGCGGGGCGGAGTATCACGTCTGGGGACTCAGCCGTTCCCTGGCCGCCCGCGGGCACCGCGTGGAGGTCTTCACCACCTGTTCCACCCACTCCATCGTCACCCGGGCCGGCTATCTCGTCTGGAACAACCACTTCGAGGAGGGGTCGGAGGAGGCGGAGGGCGTGCTCGTCCACCGCTTCCCGGTCCGCAACCGCCGGCCCGCCGCCGCGCGCCGGGCCCGCCGCCGCATGGACCGGCGGCTGCGCGAGGAGACGGGTTCGGACGACTTCGCCCGCAGGCTGGCCGCCCTGCTCGAGCCGGGATCGGCCTGCCTGGTCTCCGGCTGGCACGGCGCGGAGGAGTGGAAGGACGGCCCGGCGCGCTGGACCCGCCGCGAGGCCGTCGCGGCCCTGCGCGGACCCGGCTTGAGCGGCGTGAGGGTGAGGGTCTTCTCCCCCGTCGAGCAGGACCTTGAGCTGGATGCCGGGCCCGGCGCCGGGCGCTCCGTCTCCCTGCGGGCCGGCGAGGAGCGCGAGGTGGAGCTGGAACTGGGCCGCTGCGAGGCGGCGGTCCTGCGCCTCAGGGCCGCCCGGACCTTCCGCTCGGCTACGGACCCGCGCGAACTGGGCGTTGCGGTCCGCCGCGTGGCCGGCCGGTGCGGAGCGGCGGAGGCGGAAGGCGACCTGCGGGCCGACCTGGACGGGTTCCTGGACTCGGCGCCGGAGGAGGAGGTGTTCTCGCTGCTGGCGGGGGGCGCCGAGGGGCGGCCGGACAGGTTCCAGCGCTATCAGGCCAGGGCCATCGGCCCCTGCTCCCCCGGGCTGGAGAGGGCGGTGGGCAGGGAGGCCTCCCGCTTCGACGCCGTCGTCGCCATGCACTCCCCCCACACCACCCTGGGCGCCGCCTTGAGAGCGGCGCGGGCCGCCGGCACCCCCTGCATCGCCCTGCCCCTCTTCCACCCCCGCGACCGCTACCAGTACTGGCCGGGCATCCTCCGCCACCTCAAGGAGGCCGCCCTGGTCGACGCCAACTCGCCCTCCCTGGCGGGCATCCTGGCGGGCCTGCCGGCGAGGACCTTCGCGGTCGGCCCCGGCCTGGATCCCGGCGAGTTCGAGCGCGCCCCGGACCCGGCCGCCTTTCGCCGTAAGTACCGCCTGGGGGAGGGGCCCCTGCTGATCTGGGTCGGGAGGAAGAACGCCCGGAAGGGCTATCCCGACGCCGTGGAGGCGGTGCGCCTGCTGCGCGGGCGCGGCGTGGACGCGCTGCTGGTGATGGTGGGCGTGGACGACGACGGCAGGGCCGTCTCCGGCCGCGAAGCCGCCTACCTGGGGCCCCTGCAGAGGAGCGAGCTCATCGAGGCCTACCTCTGCTCCAGCGCCCTGGTCACGCCCTCGCGGGACGAGAGTTTCGGGGTGACCCTGTGCGAGGCCTGGCTGGCCGGGAAGCCGGTGATCGGCTGGGAGAGGTGCTCGGCCACCCGCGACCTCGTCCGGCACGGCGAGAACGGCTTCCTCTGCTCCAGCGTGGAGGAGATGGCCGACGCGGCGCAGGAGCTGCTGGGCGACGCGGGGCTGGCCGCCCGCATGGCCGGGAAGGGCCGGGAGATGGTGGTGGAGAACTTCACCTGGGAGAAGGTGGCGGAACGATACGAGAAAGCCATCGTCCAATTGCGGAGGGAAGGCGGCCGGGGGGCGGGCCCCGCTCCGGCGCCCGCAGTCGAGGAGGCCGGGAAGATACGGCATGAGTCATCGGAGGTAAGGTAGGTTGGCGGGAAGAGGATGCGGCACGATGCGACCTGACGGCAGAGGCAGGCGGGCGGCGGTGGTCCTGGAGGTCCTGGCCCTGGCGGCGGCCTCCCTCATCTGGACGGGGGGGTGTCCCGGGGCGGGGGCGGCCGCCGGGGACCGCGGCGTCCGCTCCGCCGCCGCGGACCTCGCCGGCCGGACCCTGCTGGGACTGGCCAGCGACGATTTCTCCACGCAGCTCTACGCCAAGGTCGACAAGAACGAGCATTGCAAGGTACGCAACCACAAGATCCAGGTGCGCTGGGAGGAAGTGGAGCCGGCCAAGGGCGCATATAAATGGGAGAGGCTGGACGCCGTGATCGACGCCTGCCTGGCCAACGGCAGTGAAAGCATCATGCTGCTGCTGCACGGGCAGGTGCCCGGATGGGCCAGGGACCCCCAGTGGGGCCAGTACTCCTCCAAGGCCCCCCCCAAGGACATGGCCGACTGGCGGGACTTCTGCGCCGCGGTGGCCGGGCGCTACGGCCCGGTGGTGGGGTTCTACGAGATATGGAACGAGCCCAGCCTGGACGTGGATTCGCCCTCCGCCGCTTACTGGGACGTGAGGTTCTTCGGGGCCCAGGTGGAGACGGACTACCTGCCCATGCTGCAGTCCGCCCACGACGCCATCAAGGGCGCGGACCCCGACGCGCTCGTCGTCACCGGCTCCCTGGTCTCCGGCATCTCCTCCAGCCCGGACGAGGGCTTCGACCTCTACAGGCTGCTCTTCGACGACGTCAACCGGCCCGGGCAGGACGTCTCCATGCGCGTCCGGTCCGACCGGGGCATCATCGCCGAGCGCCCCATGTACTTCAACTACCGGGGGGAGTGGACCGGCGGCCACGACGTGGTGGGGGCCACCTCCCCCCATCCGCTGTGGTACTTCGCCGAGGGCTGCACCGGCGAGGGCTTCGAGGAGTGGCTCTGCCTGCAGAACCCCAACGAGGAGGCGGTGACCGCCGAGGTCACCTACATCTTCGCCGACGGCGCCGCTCCGCTCGTCCGCCGCTACCCCGTGGGCGCCAACAGGCGCTTCACCGTCAAGGTCAACGACGAGGTGGGTCCGGGGCGGGACGTCTCCATCAAGGTGGAGGCCAGGCCCGCCGGGGGAGCGGGGACGGCGCCGCCCATCGTGGCCGAGCGGCCCATGTACTTCAATTACCGGGGGGAGTGGACCGGCGGCCACGACGTCCTGGGGGCCAACCAGCCCCGGGACCGCTGGCTTTTCGCCGAGGGCTACACCGGCGAGGGCTTCGAGGAGTGGCTCTGCCTGATGAACCCCAACGGGGAGGCGGTCACCGCCGAGGTCACCTACATCTTCGCCGACGGCGCCGCTCCGCTCGTCCGCCGCTACCCCGTGGGCGCCAACAGGCGCTTCACCGTCAAGGTCAACGACGAGGTGGGTCCGGGGCGGGACGTCTCCATCAAGGTGGAGGCCAGGCCCGCCGGGGGGGCGGGGACGGCGCCGCCCATCGTGGCCGAGCGGCCCATGTATTTCAATTACGGCCGCGGATGGACCGGCGGCCACTGCGTGGTCGGCTGCCCCGACCCCGGCCCCGCTTACTACTTCGCCGAGGGCTACACCGGCGAGGGCTTCGAGGAGTGGCTCTGCCTGATGAACCCCAACGGGGAGGCGGTCACCGCCGAGGTCACCTACATCTTCGCCGACGGCGCCGCTCCGCTCGTCCGCCGCTACCCCGTGGGCGCCAACAGGCGCTTCACCGTCAAGGTCAACGACGAGGTGGGTCCGGGGCGGGACGTCTCCATCAAGGTGGAGGCCAGGCCCGCCGGGGGGGCGGAGGCGGCGCCGCCCATCGTGGCCGAGCGGCCCATGTACTTCGACTTCCGCGGCAGGATCACCGGCGGCCACGACGTCATCGGGGCGGGCGCTCCCTCCCAGGACTGGTACTTCGCCGAGGGCTGCGCCGGCTACGGCATCGAGGAGTGGCTCTGCCTGATGAACCCCGGCGAGGTTGACGCCGAGGCGACCATCACCTTCATGATGAAGGCGGGGCACACCCTGGAGAGGAAGGTCGAGCTGAAGGCCAGGTCCCGCCGGACCCTCAACGTCAACGCCATCCTGGGCTTCTCAGCCAGTTGCGACGAGGTGGCCATCCACCCCTACCGGGAGCCGAGGCACTGGGGGTATTTCTACCACAACGTGGTGCAGGCCCTGGAGTCGGTGGGCTGCACCCGCGAGCTGGTGGCCACCGAGATCGGCTGGCCCAACTACTCCTGCAACCCCAACTACCCGGTGGAGGACAAGAAGCAGGAGCAGGCCGCGGCCCTGGGCGACGAGGGCCTGGGCACCCTGTGGGACTACGGCTGCCGCAAGATCTGGATCTACAAGGACGTGGACGAGGACCCCGGCACCAGCTGGGACTACAACTACTACGGCCTCTTCGACTACACCGGGAGGCCCCACCCCGCCTGGCTGGAGTACAAGTACTGGCAGTCCACGCTGCCGGACTACCCTGACCTGCCGTCCTCGCGGCCCTGAGCCGCCCGCGGGGGCCGCTCTCCCGGCGCCGCGCGCCGGGTACGCCGGGAGGGCCGAGGGCCGCCTCCCTCGGCCCCCGATTCGTGCTTTAATATTGGTAGGCACGTAAGGGAGGACGCGAGCTGTGGAGGAACGGCGATGACGAACGATACCCGCCTGGGGATCTGTTCCGACAAGGGCGGGCGCTCCTTCAACGAGGACGCCTACCTGGCCGTCCCCCTGCCCGACCGCCCCTCCGGACTCATCTTCCTGGGAGGGGTGGCCGACGGCGTGGGAGGGCAGGTGGCCGGCCGGGCCGCCTCCTCCTACGCGGTCAAGGTGCTCAAGGAGTACTTCCTGCGCCGCTCCAACCAGATCACCACCAAGAACCTCCCCGAGCTGCTGCGGCAGATCTTCTACCGCATCAACGCCAACATCCACAAGAAGGGCACCTCCAGCGCCAAGTACGCGGGCATGGGGACCACCCTGACCTGCCTGCTGGCCTCGCCCGCCAACGTGACCATCGCCCACGTGGGCGACACCCGCGCCTACATCAAGCGCGGCAGCCGCATCTTCCAGGTGACCCGGGACCACCTGGTGGAGGACGCCTCGGCGGCGGAGGAGGTGGACGAGAGGTTCGCCCTCTTCGAGGAGGAGCCGGTGATGATCGGCCGGGTGCTGGGAGTGGAGCCCGAGGTGGAGGTGGACATCTACCGCCTGGACATAGAGGAGGGAGACGTCTTCCTGCTGGTGAGCGACGGCGTCTACCGGTACCTGGAGGAGAAGGAGATCATCGACATCATCGACTCGCTGGGCTCCTCCGACGCGGCGGCCCGCGAGCTGGCCGACGCCGCCGTGGGCAAGGGCGCCACCGACAACGTCACCGCGGTCATCTGGGAGGCGGCGGGCCTGGCCGACGCCGCCGCCGCTCCCGCCGCCCCGGCAGCGCCGCAGCCGGCGGAGGAGCGGCGGGAGTCACCGTCCGCCGCGGCGGGGGCGGAGCGGGGGAGTTTCGCCGCCGCCTATCCGGCCTCCCTCGACGCGGGGTTCGGGGCTTCGGCCGGCATCGACGACCTGGAGAGGTTGATGGACGTGGCCCTGGAGCACGAGATCGCCGTTCACGAGGGGGAGGAAGCGGTGCCGCGGGAGCCGGATGCGGCGGCGGAGGACGCCGTCCCCGAACCCCGCCCCGACGGCGGCGCCGCGGCTTATGCCGCGGAGGCATGGGCTCCCGCCCTGGAGGACGTCGCGGCGGAAACCGCCGCCTCGGAGCTCCGTCTGGACGAGGCGGCCGCCGCGGAGGCCGCGCTCTTCGAGACCCGTCGCGAGGGAGGGCCGGGGCTCGGCGCGCAGCCGGAAGCCCCGCCGGCCGCCCCGTCCTTCCTCAAGACATGGGAGGGGGTGGAGCCGCTGGAGCCGGCTCCGCCGGTTACGCAGGCACCACCGGTGACGCCGGCTCCGCCGGCCCCGCCGGTTACGCAGGCACCACCGGTGACGCCGGCCCCGCCGGCCCCACCCGCTGCGCCGGCCCCTGGAGCGGAGCCGGCATCGCCGGGGGAGGCCGCGGCCTCCGCTCCCCGCCCCGTCTCCCGCCGCGGCGCCGCGGGCCGCAGGATAGCCGCGGCCGCGGTCATTGTGACCCTGCTCTGTGCCGCCGCCGCGGCATTCCTGCTGCTCTCCGGGGGCGGGGAGGGCGGGGCGGGAGACGGCGGCACGGTCGTGCCCGCCCTGTCGGGCATGACCCTGGAAGAGGCCCGGGCCGCCCTGGAGGACGCCGGCCTGCAGTGCGGCGGCCTCCGCGAGGTGAGTTCGGAGCTGGAGGAGGGAAGGGTGGTGTCGACGGAGCCGCCGGCCGGCGCCGTCTGCGCGACTGACGCAGCCGTGGTCGTCCTGGTCAGCCTGGGGCCCATCCCCGACACGCCCACGGCGGTGCTGCCCGACATGGCGGGCCTCTCCCAGGAAGAGGCGCTGGCCGTACTGGAGGGCGCCGGCTTCGGCGTGGGGTCCCTGGAGCAGGCCCACGACGACGCGGTCCCGGCCGGTCACGTCATCGCCCTGGACCCCCCGCCGGGCGCGGCCTATCCGCAGGGGACGGCGGTGGCGCTGGTGGTATCCGCCGGCCCCAGCGGGCCGCAGCTGGTGACCTGCCGCACCTGCGGCGGGGCCGGCAAGGTCACCTGCTCCGCCTGCGGCGGCCGGGGCACCATCTCCTCCACCGCCGCCTGCTCCGCCTGCGGCGGCAGCGGGGTCACCTCCACCGGCTTCACCTGAGGCTCCTGCGGCGGCACCGGACGGGTGTCCAGCACCAGGAGCTGTCCCACCTGCGGCGGGGCCGGCAAGGTCACCTGCTCCGCCTGCGGCGGCCGGGGCAAGACCCCCCAGTGACGGCGAGATGGGAACGGGCGGAAACCTGACCCGGCGGGCCCTCCCGGCCTTCCTGCTGGCCTGCCTTGCGGTCATCGCCGGCCCGGGCGCGGGGTGCTCGGGCGGCCCGCCGGACCCCATGGAGATGCTGCGCCGGGCCGGGGCCAGGGCCGCGGAGGTCTCGCAGTCCTCAACCACCCTGCGCGTGCGGGAGAGCCTCTACGTGCGCCTCGACGGAGAGGCCGGCTATTTACGCCAGGAAGCCGAGCTCGAGGGGGCGCTGCAGATGCCTGACCGGGAGCGCTACGAGTACCGCGAGACCTGGTCGGGCAGCCTGGTCGATCCAGCCGGGTCCCCGCCCAACACCCTCTCCTACGTCACCCTGGACGGCGGCAGGACCGCCTACGTCAAGGGCAGCCGGCTGGAGCGGGGGCTGGGGGTGGCGGGGTGGGTGTACTATGCGCCGGAATCCGGGGAGAGCCGCTACTTCGACTACCTGCAGGCCGTCCAGGCCGTCACCGGCTACGCTTCGCAAGCGGTCCTGCTGGGCGAGGAGGAGGCCAACGGCACCGCCTGCTGGCGCCTGGAGGTGGTCCCCTCCATGGACGCCATGGTCCAGGAGCAGTTCGAGCACAACCCGGCCTTCGCGGAGCAGTACCGGGAGGCGCGGGCCGGGCGGGGCGTCGTGGAGGCCAGGGAGGAGATCTGGATCAGCCGCGAGGGCTTCTTCCCCATGCGTATCTATACTATGATGGTGGTGAAGAACGCCGAGGCCGGCGGGGCGGTGGCCCTGGCCGTACAGATGGACTTCGAGGGCTACGGAGAGGCGCTGCTGCTGCCCATCGACGCCCCGGCCGTGTATACGAAGGTGGAGTGAGGGATGGAGAGAGCCCGGAAGTTGCTGGCGGCGGCGCTGGCCGCGCTGGCGGCGGCGCTGCTCCCCGTCGCCGGGATCGCGCCGGCGGCCGCGGAGCCCCCGCCGCCCCACATCTCCAGCCTCTCCGCCGCGGCCGGCTGCGTGGACGATCTCATCACCATCTACGGCAGCGGTTTCGGGCCGCGGCAGGGCGGCTCCTCCGTCACCTTCAACGGCCGTTCCGCGGGCGTGATCTCCTGGAGCGACGGCGCCATCAAGGCCACCGTGCCCTACTACGCCGCCGCCGGGCCCGTGCGCGTGACCACCTCCGCGGGCGTAAGCAATGCCATCGACTTCACCCTGCTGCCGCGGGTCACCTCCGTCAGCCCCAACCCGGCCGCCTCGGGCGACCTGGTCATCATCAGCGGGACCTCCTTCGGGGCCTCCCGGGGGAGCGGGTCCGTCACGCTCTGCGGCAAGCCCCCGGCCTCCGTGAAGTCGTGGAGCGACATGAAGATCACCGCGGTGCTGCCGGACGGCATCACCTCCGGCGACGTCTGCGTGACCACCGCCTCGGGGACCAGCGCCCCCCGCCCCCTGGGCGTCTCCACCGTCTGGTACTTCGCCGAGGGCACCACCCGCGCCGGCTTCGAGGAGTGGCTGTGCGTCCTCAACCCGGGAGATCGCGCCGCCCGGGTGCGCGTCCAGTACATGCTGGCCTCGTCCGGGATGGTCGAGAAGAGCTACGCCGTGGGGCCCCGCTCCCGCTTCACCGCCAGCGTCAACTACGAGGTGGGGCCGGAACAGGACGTCTCCATCAAGGTCATCTCCGACGTCTTCGTGGTGGCCGAGCGCCCCATGTACTTCAACTACCGGGGAGCCTGGCCGGGCGGCCACGACGTCATCGGGGCCACCGCGCCCTCCACCACCTGGTACTTCGCCGAGGGATGCACCCGTTACGGCTACGAGGAGTGGCTGTGCATGCAGAACCCCAACGGCTCGGCGGTCAGGGTGGAGGCGACCTACCTCATCGGCGGGGAGGCACCCCAGTCGCGCACCTACAATCTGGGCCCCTATTCCCGCTACACCGTCTTCGTCAACCAGGAGGTGGGGACGGAGAAGGACGTCTCCGTCAACCTCCAGGCGCAGGCGCCCATCGTGGCCGAGCGGCCCATGTACTTCCTGGCGGGCGGGGTATGGTCCGGGGGTCACGACGTCGTGGGGGCCAGCGAGCCCTCCGAGACCTGGTACTTCGCGGAAGGATGCACCCGTCCCGGGTTCTCCCAGTGGCTGTGCCTGGCCAATCCGGGCGCCGTGCCGGTGGACGTGGACATCGACTTCGTGCTGGGCACGGGCGAGGTGCGCCCCCATCCCACCCTGACCGTGCCGGCCAGGTCGCGCTCCACCGTCAGCGTCTACGCGGCCGTCGGGCCCGGGCACGACGTGGCCACGGTGGTCCGGGCGGCCGGGCCCATCGTGGCCGAGCGCCCCGTCTACTTCAACTACTCCGGCAAGTGGGCGGGCGGCCACGACGTGGTGGGGGCCACCGCGCCGGCCGAGAAGTTCTACTTCGCAGAAGGGTACACCGGGGCCGGCTTCGAGGAGTGGATCTGCGTCTTCAACCCCTCCGCCACCCGCGCCGCCCAGGTGACCGCCACCTTCATGATGAACGGCGGCGGCACCCGGGAGGTGGACCTGGCGGTGGGCCCCAACCAGCGCGTGACCTTCTCCGTCAACCATACCGTCGGCCCCGACAAGGAGCTCTCCTGCGTGGTGGAGAGCACCAACGGGGTGGGGGTGGTGGCCGAGCGCCCCATCTACTTCAACTACTCCGGCAAGTGGGCGGGCGGCAGCAACGTCATCGGCTACACGCCCTAGCCCGGGGCAAGACCGCGCGGGCAAAGGCCCTCCGGCCGGGCCGGAGGGGCGCCCCCGCCGGGGATGAGGTAGAATGGGAGGCATGGAAGAACTCGAGAGGTCCGCGGAAGAGGACGTCCGGCGGCTGGCCGGGGCGGTGCGGCGCAGCCCCGTCGTCTGGGCGTCCCTGTCGACGCCCGCCCTGCTCGTGGTGGTCCTGCTGGTTTTTTCCCTCGGCTTCGAGCGCGAGCCGGCCATCTCCGGCTCCACCACCCAGCTGCTGGTGGTGTTCATCCTTATCTCCCTGGCGGAGGCGCTCCTGATGCCCTGGTACTTCGTGGAACAGGCGTCCCGGAGGCTCTCCCTGCCCCTGACGCCGGAGGAGTGCAGGGGCTTCGCCGTCTTCTACGGCATCGCCATGCTCGGGGGGACCACCCCCTGCCTCCTGGGCCTGGTCTATTACATCCTCTCGGGCAACCTGGGGTTGGCGTTCATACTCTACGCCGTCGGCCTGGCAGACGTCCTCTACTACGTCCTGAACCTGCGCAGGGTGGTCTCCTACCACCTGGCCAAAGCCGCGGAAGCCCCCGGCGCCGGGCAGTAGTCCGCCGTCTGCGCCGTTTGCTATAATACGCGGAAGCCCGCATGCGGGCCCGTTGCGCCGAAAGGAGGAGCGATGCCGGCGGAGACGACCACGAACATGACCCTCGCCACCTACGCCCTGATCCTTCTCAGCGTGGGCCTGGGCATCTGCGGCCAGGTCTGCCTGCGCCGGGGCATGCTCCAGGTCAAGCTGGGCTTCGAGGGCGGCGACCAGAAGCTCGCCGCCATGGTCAAGGGATCTCCCTGGGGGCTGCTGAAGAGCGTCGCCGCCTCCTGGCTGGTGCTCCTGGGCCTCTTCCTCTACGTGGCCTCGGCCGCCTCCTGGCTGGTGGTCCTGGCCGACGTGCCCCTGGGCAGGGCCTACCCCTTCGTCAGCATCACCTACATCGCGGTGCTGCTCTACGACTGGAAGATCGATAAGAGCTACACCGTCAACGCCTGGAACTGGGTGGGGGTGGGGGCCATCGTGGCCGGGGTCCTGATGATCTCGGTGGGGCGGACTTAATAAAGGAGGAGCGATGTCGGCGTCGGGCAAGCCATCGAGCAGCATCACCGCCATGACCTACGCGCTCATCGTCTTCAGCGTGGCCCTGGCCATGACCGGCCAGATCTGCCTGCGCCGGGGCATGGTCAGCGTCAAGGCGGGTTTCGGCGGAGAAGACAGGATCACCGAGATGCTCAAGGAGGACCCGGTCAAGCTGGCAAAGGAGATCGCCACCAACTGGCAGGTCCTGCTGGGCCTCCTGCTCTTCGTGGCCTCGGCCGCCTCCTGGCTGGTGGTCCTGGCCGACGTGCCCCTGGGGGTGGCCTACCCCTTCGTCAGCCTCACCTACATCGTGGTGCTGCTCTACGACTGGAAGATCGACAGGAGCTACGCCGTCAACGTCTGGAACTGGCTGGGGGTGGGGGCCATCGTGGCCGGGGTCATGATGATCTCGGTGGGGAGGTCCAAGTCGCCGGAAGACGCCGGCCCGACCCCATGAAGGTCTTCATCGACGGGACCCCGTTCCTCATAGAGAAGACGGGCATAGGCCACTACACCGAAAACCTCTTGAGGGCGCTGAGCGCCGCCGACCCCGGGCTGGAGCTGGGCCTCTTCACCATCTCCCTGCGCCGCGCACACAGGCTCCGCCGCGCGGCTCCCGAGGTGGAGGGCCTGGAGGTGCGCGGCTTCAACCTGCCGGCCAACTTCCTCTACTACTCCTGGTGGCCGCGCTTCCCCTGGCCTCGGGCCGAGGGCCTGCTGGGCCGCTTCGACGTCTTCCACGCCGTCAACTACCAGGCGCCGCCCTTGAAGGCCGCCCGCCTGGTCTCCACCATCCACGACGTCAACTTCCTCCGCTTCCCGGAGATGCAGAGCAGGGGCATCCGGCGCTTCTCCCTCACCCTGGGCGACCTCATCCGGCGCTCCGAGGTGGTGCTCACCGACTCCGAGTTCACCTCGCGCGAGCTGGAGGAGCTGGGGCTGGCGGGGGCGGAGAAGCTCCGGGTGGTCTACCCCGGCCTCCACCCCGTCTTCCACCGGGAGATGGAGCCGGAGCGGGCGGCCGGCATCCGCGAGCTCTTCGGCCTGGAGGCCCCCTACCTCGCCTACGTGGGGAACCTGCACCCCCGCAAGAACCTGGCCGCCCTCATCGACGCCTTCGGCATCCTGCGCCGGCGCGGCCTGCCTCACCGCCTGGCCATCATCGGCGGCGGGGGCCTGGGCCAGATGAACAACCGGGAATACGGGAAGCTGGCGCGGCGGGTGGAGGAGATGGGCCTTGAGGAGGCCATCACCTTCACCGGCTACGTCTCCGACGAGAACCTGCCCGCCCTCTTCTCCGGGGCCGAGGCCTTCGTCTTCCCCTCCCTCTACGAGGGGTTCGGGCTCTCGCCGCTGGAGGCCATGGCCTGCGGCGTGCCCGTGGTCACCTCCCGCCGCTCCTCCATCCCCGAGGTGGTGGGGGAGGCCGCCGTCTACCTGGACGAGCCGCGCGACCCGGCGGAGATCGCCGACCGCACCGAGGCGCTGCTCGCGGACGCGTCCCTCCGCGCCCGGCTCAAGGAGAAGGGGAGGGAGCGCGTCTCCCTCTTCACCTGGGAGGAGGCGGCCCGCCGCGCCCTGGAGGCCTACCGGGAGGTGGCGGGGGAGTGAGGGTTGCCGTCTTCGCCGACCAGTTGCTCTACCGGGTGCCCGGAGGCATCGGCGCCTACCTCTCCCGCCTGGCGCCCGAGGTGGCCCGCCTGGACGGCGGCGGGTCCTACCAGCTGTTCCACTGCGGCAAGCCGGGCCAGCGCCTCCCCGGTCTCCCGGAGGGCCTCGCGCAGGCGCGCATACCCGGGGGGCGCGCGGCCCTGGGGCTGGCCTGGAACTACCTGGGGCGGCCGCGCATCGAGCGGCACCTCGACCCCTTCGAGCTCCTCCACTCCACCCAGCTGGTGGTGCCCGCCGCCCGCGCCCCCATGGTGGCCACCGTCTACGACCTCTTCGTCGCCAGGTACCCCGACTACTTCCCCCCCCGCTGGAGGCGCCTCCTCGGCCGCGGGCTGGAGATAGTGATGAGCCGCGCCCGCCTGCTGCTGGCCATCTCGCGCGCCGTCGCCGACGACCTGGAGGCGGCGCTGCGCCCCGGCGACGGCCGGGTGCGGGCGGTCCCCCTGGGGGTGGATCCGCCGCCGCGCACTTCCCCGGAGGAGGTGGAAGAGGCCCGGGGCCGCTACGGCCTGCCCGGGCGGTACCTGCTCTACGTGGGCACGCGGGAGCCGCGCAAGAACCTGGGCCGCCTCCTCGACGCCTACGAGATACTGCGCGCGGGAGCGGGCGCGGAACTGGGGCTGGTGCTGGCCGGGCCGCCGGGGTGGGGGACGGACGCGCTGGAGGCCCGGGCGCGCTCCCTGCCCGGGGTGACGCTCACCGGGTTCGTGCCCGCGGCCGACCTGGACCTCATCTACAAGGGCGCCCTGGCCCTCGCCCACCCCGCCATCGACGAGGGCTTCGGCCTGCCGGTGCTGGAGGCCATGGCGCGGGGGGTACCGGTGGTGGCCGGCGACTCCCCGGCCGTCGCCGAGGTGGCCGGGGGGGCGGCCCTGCTGGTGGACCCCTGCGACATCGCCGGCCTGGCCGGCGCCCTGGAGGAGGTCTGCGGCGACGCGGGGCGGCGGGAGGAGATGGCCCGGCGCGGCCTGCGGAGGGCCGCCCTCCACACCTGGGAGGAGACCGCCCGCCTCACCCTGGAGGCCTACCGGGAGGCGGCGGCGTGAAGGTATCGCTCATCGTCACCTTCCGCAACGAGATGAGCCACCTGGAGGAGTGGTGGGAGAGCCTCGAGGCCCAGACCCGCCTGCCCGACGAGGTGGTCATCGTGGACGGCGGCTCCGACGACGGCACCTGGGAGTTCCTGCAGTCGCGGAAGCCCCCCTTCACCCTGCGGCTTAAGAGTTATCCCGGCAGCAACATCTCGGCCGGCCGCAACGCCGCCGTGCGGCTGGCGGCCCACGAGGTCATCGCGGTCACCGACGGCGGCTGCGTGCTCAGCCCCGACTGGCTGGCCGAGCTCACCTCGCCGCTGGAGCGCGACCCCTCCCTGCAGGTGGTGGCGGGCGGCTACCAGCCCCTGCCCTCGGGCTTCTTCCAGCGGGTGAGCGCCTGCGCCACCCTGCCGCGCCTCCACGAGATCGACCCGGCGCGCTTCCTCCCCTCCGCGCGCTCCACCGCCTACCGGCGCGGGGTGTGGGAGGCGGCGGGCGGCTACCCGGAATGGCTGGCGATCGGGGAGGATATGTTCTTCAACCACGCCTGGAAACGCATGGGAATGAATTACATCGTGAAGAAGGAAGCGGTGGTCTACTGGCGCCTGCGCCCCGGCCCCGTCCCCTTCTTCCGCCAGTACTACCGCTACGCCTGGGGGGACGGGCGCTCCGGCATGTACCTGCGGCGCCACCTCGTCCGTTACGCCGTCTACGCCTGGGCCCTGGGCGGCGGCATCCTCCTGGGGCGGAAGTGGTGGTTCTGGGCGGCGACCCTGCCCGGCGCGGCGGCCTATGCCGGCCGCAGCTGGCTGCGCATCCCCGCCTTCTTTGCGAAGAGCCCGGCCTGGGAGAAGGCCGCCGCCGTGCCCGCCGTGCCCGCCCTGCTCTTCTACATGGACCTGGCCAAGATGGCCGGCTACCCCACGGGCGTCCGGGACCGCCTGCGGGCGGGGTGGAGCGTGCCCTCCGCGGCGGGAGGGGAGATGGGGCCGGCGTGAAGGTGGCCCTGGTCTTCATCAACTACAACACCCGGGACGAGCTCGGGGCGGCCCTGGGTTCCGTGCGCGCCCTGCCCGAGGCCGGGGAGCTGGAGGTCATCGTGGTGGACAACGGCTCCAGCGACGGCTCTCAAGAGATGCTTAAAAGCGGCTATCCCGAAGCGCGCCTCGTCGTCAACGCCCTCAACGGCGGCTACTCCCAGGCCTGCAACCTGGGCATCCTCTCCACCGACGCCCCTTACGTGATGGTGCTCAACTCCGACATCGAGTTCCACCGGGGGGGGCCGCGGGAGATGGCCGAGTGGATGGAGAAAAACCCGGGCGTGGGCGCGGCCGGGCCCCGCCTGCTCAACAGCGACGGAAGCATCCAGTACTCCTGCCGAGACTTCCCTTCCCTCACGGTGAGCCTGGGACACGCTTTTTTGGGGGAGTTCTTCCCGAATAACCCCTTCACCCGCTCCTATCACATGAAGGACTGCCGCCACGACTGCGACATGGCGGTGGAGTGGGTGTCCGGGGCGGCCATGATGCTCAGGCGCTCCGCCTACGAGGAGGCCGGCGGCTTCGACGAGGGCTACTTCATGTACGTGGAGGACGTGGACCTCTGCTGGCGCCTGCGCCGCGCCGGCTGGGAGATACGCTACTTCCCGGAGACCGAGATCCTCCACCACATCGCCCGCGCCAGCTCCCAGCAGAGTACCCGCATGCTCTACCACCACCACCGCAGCATGTTCCGCTTCTTCCGCCGCCGCCATCCCGGGGCGGCCGGCCTGCTGCTTGCCCCCTGCGTCCTGGCGGCCGTCGCGGCGCGCTTCCTCCTCGTGCTGGCCCTGGGGCGCCTGCGCCGCCGGGGGGCGTAGATGCTCCTTTTGAGGCTGGCGGCGCTGGCGGCCTTCCTCTTCCTGCCGGGCTGCCTGGCCGTCTCCCTGCTCTGCGGGGAGGGCCGCCTGGACTGGGCGGAGCGCCTGTTCCTCTCCGCGGTCTGCGGCTGCGCCCTCGCCGCCCTTGCGGGAGCGGCCCTGGGGCTGGCCTCCCGCTTCGCCCCCCGGCCCCTCCTGGCCTGCTGGGCGGCCCTCTGCCTGGCCCTGCTGGCGGCGGCGCGCCGCCGCCTGGGATGGCTGCTCCGGGCGGAATGGCGCTCCCTGGCCGCGCTGCTGCTGCTGGCCGCGGCGGGCCTGGCCCTCTTCCTGCCGCCGGGCCGGGTGGTCTTCGGCTGGAACGACGAGGGCATCTACCCCAACATCGCCGCCCTCATGCGGGAAGAAGGGAGGATCCACACCTCGGTCGGGATCGTGGAGGAGGTGGCCCCGGAGCGGCGCTCCCTGCTCTTTCCGGAGAACCGGGACCGGCGCCTCCCCTTCCAGGCCTATCTCTACAAGCAGTACTTCATCACCGACTTCGCCGGCGGCAAGGTGGTGCCGCAGTTCTACTACCCGTGGCCGTCCCTGATGGCGGCCTTCGCGGTCTTCCTGGGGACCGCGCGTACCTTCTACGCCGTCACCCTGGCCGCCCTCCTCTCGCTCCTGGGCATCTACCTGCTGGCCCGGCGCATGCTGGGGGGGCGGTGGGCCTGGGCCGCGGCCGCCCCGGCCGCCCTCTCCCCGCTGATGCTCTACTTCTCCCGCTACACCGCCTCGGAGGTCTTCACCATGGCCCTCTTCTGCGGGGGCTGCCTGGCCCTGCTGGCGGCGCTGCGTGAAGGGCCGGCCTCCCGCGGCACGGGCGAGGCCGCCCTGGCCGCCCTCCTCTTCACGGCGGGCCTGCTGACCCGCATCGACTTCAGCCTGCTGCTGCCGCCGGTGCTGCTGGCCTTCTTCTGGCGCAGGATGAGCGGCGCCTGGGGCAGGGCCGACGCCGCCTTCACGGCAGCCCTGCTCGCGGGGTTCGCCCTGTCCGTGCCGGCGGGGCGCTTCTTCTCCGCGCCCTACTTCTTCTCCATCTTCCACTACGGCCTCGGCGGCCGGGGAAGGGCCCTCGCCTCCGCCGCCCTGGCCGCCGCCGCGGCCCTGGCCGTCCTCTCCTTCTTCCCCCGGCAGCTGCGCGGCGCGGCGGGCCGGCTGGCGCGGCGGAAACGGCTGTGGAAGGCCCTGGCCTGGGCCGCCCTGGCCGCCGCCTTCATCTTCCTCTATTTCATCCGTCCCCGCCTCGGAGGGGGGGAGGCGGTCTACACCGGTTTCAACACGGTCACGACGGGGCCGTCCTACAACCCCGAGAACCTGGTGCGCTGGGGGTGGTGGTTCTCCTTCCCCGGCCTGCTGCTCGTCTTCTGCGGCTACGGCCTGGCCCTCACCTCGGAGCGCGAGCGCTCCTGGTCGCCGGTGCTGGCCTCGGGCCTCGCCCTGACCCTCTTCTACCTCTGGGACATGCGCTGCACGCCCCTGCAGATAATGGTGATGCGGCGGGTGATGCCGGTGATCTTCCCGGTGGGCATGTTGATGGCGGCCTACGCGCTCAAGCGGCTGTTCCACTGGCCGGCGGGGGCTGCCGGGGCCGCGTGGCGGCGTGCCCTGCGGCCCCTGGGAGGATTCGCCGCGGGGCTGCTCCTGTTCTACCTGGCGGCCTTCTACGCGGTCACCGCCCGGCCCATCCTCGGGTTGAGCGAGGGCGGCAATCAGCGGGAGGCCGTGGAGGCGGTGGGCGCGGCGGCCGCGGAGGGCACGGTGCTCATGGACTACAACGCCGGGGAGCTCTTCGGCCCGCCCCTGCTCTCCTTTGCGGGCCGCCCCAATGCCAGCCTCACCGGCAACCGGGCGCTCCGCGACGAAGCCTTCCCGGCCCTCCTCTCCGACCTGGGGTTCCCGGAGCGGCCGGTCTACCTGCTCTGGCGCCCCGCCGCCTCCGGCACGGAGATCGACTTGGCGGAGGGGCTCGGGCTGGAATACGTCACCGCGGTGGCCTGGCAGGAGGAGAACTTGAAGACCAGCTTCACCAGCCGCCCGGACGCACGGGTGAGCATCGACGAGGCCTTCGTCCTCTACCGCTTCACGCGGCCCTGACCCGCTCCCGGCCTGTCCCGGCGCCCGCTTCTGGTAGAATCATGCACATGAGAAAGCAGATGACCTTAGCGCTCTGCGCGCTGCTGCTCGCGGGCACGGCGGCGCTGCCGGCGGCGGACGGCGGCCCCGCCCTTCCCGTGCCCGCCGACAGGTACGTCATGGGGGTCACCAGCCACGACTACGCCGGCGAGTTCTTCGAGACGGTGCCCGAGGGCGAATGGCCCTGGATGCGCCACCCCAAGATAGAGATAAGGTGGGAGAGGGTGGAGCCGCAGCAGGGAGTCTACGACTGGAGCGGCATCGACGCCCAGGTGGAGGCGCTCGCAAGGAACGGCTTCGACGACCTGCTCCTGCTGGTCAACCTGCCCACCCCTTCCTGGGCCCGGGACCCCCGCTACGGAAAACAGGCATACAAGGGACCGCCGAAGGACCCGGAGGACTGGCGGCGCTTCGTGGGGCGGGTGGCTTCCCGCTACGCCGGCGCCGCCGACTACTACGAGATTCTCAACGAGCCGGGGTGGGACGCCGACTCGGCGGCCATGCGGGCCTACGACTCCTACAAGTTCGGCGGACAGGTGGAGACGGACTACCTGGCCATGCTCGAGGCCGCCTGCGCCGAGGTCCACGCCGCCGACCCCGGCGCCGTGGTCATCTCGGGGGCCATGAACTGCGACGTCAGCGGGGTGCCGGACAACGGGTTATGGCTGATGGACCTGATGACCGACGGGGACCACCGCATGCAGGACTTCTGCGACGCCTTCTGCCTGCACCCCTACTACCAGCCGGACCAGTGGGGATACGCCTACGGCCTGGTGCGGGAACTGCTGGATTCCAAGGGGATCGACAAGGAGGTCTTCGTCACCGAGATCGGCTGGCCGCACGGCTCGGATCGGGAGCCCCGCCCCCAGGGCATGGAGGAGCAGCGCGCCGCCATCGGCATGGTGGGACTGGGTTCGCTGGTATCTTCAGGATGCAGGAAGGTCTGGGTCTACCAGGACCTGGACGACCCGCCCGGCACCGACTACGAGGGCCTCTATTACGGGCTCTTCGACTACCGCGGCCGGCCCACCCCGGCCTGGCCGGAGTTCCGCGGCTGGTGCCGGGTCTTCGGCCTGCTCAACGGCCTGGAGCCGTCATTCCCCTGAGGCCGCCTCCCGGTACAGCTCCAGGTGCTCCCGGGCGCAGCGCTCCCAGCTGAAGGCGGCGGCCCTCTCGAGGCCCAACTCGACCCTGGCCGCGCGGAAGGCCTCGTCGGAAGCCAGCCGCCGCACCGCCCCGGCCATGCCGCCGCTGTCGTCCGGCGCGAAGCGGAGCGCCGCCTCCCCGGCGATCTCCCGGAAAGGCGGTATGTCCGAGCAGACCACCGGGCAGCCGCAGGCCATGGCCTCGACCACCGGCATGCCGAAACCCTCGCGCCGGCTGGGCATGACCAGGGCCAGGGCCCCCCGGTAGAGGCCTGCCAGCTCCTCCTCCCCCACGTGGCCGGCGAAGTCCACGGACCCCTCCACCCCCAGCCGGCGCGCCTCCCGCACGGTCTTGCGGCGGTTCCCCCCGCCCCCGGCACCTCCCGCCTTCAGCAGCCGGATTCCCTCGCCGCGGAGGCAGCTGAGCACCCGCAGCAGGCCGCCGAGGTTCTTGCGCGGCTCCTCCGAGCCCACGTAGAGGAGGTAGGGACGCTCCGCCCGGCCGGGCGGAGCGGCGGGCCGGAAGATGGAATGGTCGATGCCGACGGGGATGACCCGGATGCGCTCGCGCGGGTAGCCGGTCACCTCCACCAGATCGTCCCGAGCGGCTCCGGAGTCGGCGATGACCCAGTCGGCGGCGAGGATGCCCGGCTTCCCGCAGAGCTTGCAGGGCAGGTCGCCCAGCCGGCGCCGGGGGCTCTCCAGCTTGATGGTGTCGTGCACGGTGACCAGCCGGACGCTTCCCGGGGGCAGCAGGCGCAGGATGTGCGCGTTGGCGTGGTCCAGGGCGTGGTAGAGGCCGGGCGCGCGGCGAAGATGCTTCAGGCTGTAGATGATATAGCGGTTGACGATGCCGCGCAGGGCGGGCAGGGGCAGCCCCCCGATCTCGTCCACCCGGACGCGCAGGCCCGCCGGCCCCAACTCCTCCACCGCCTTCAGCAGCTCCCGGTAGCACTTCTCCATGCTGGGCGGGCGGAGCCGCCGCACCCCGTTGATCCAGGTCACTTCCAGTCCGTCCAAGGCGGGTTTCCTCCCTCGCGCCGCCGCCGTTCATGCCAGTATAGCCCGGCCCCGGTCCCCTGCGCCAACCCCCGCCGTGTGCTATCATGCCGGTAAACGCCCGATATGCGGCTCGATGGAGGTCTTTCGTGCAGGCAGGTACGGACCGGGCGCCGGCGCCGGCGGGAGAGGCGGGCGCCGGCGCCGCCCCGGAAGTGACGGTGGTGGTCATCACCCTGGGGCGGGAGAGCCTCTACCGCCTGGTCCCCGGGATAGTGTCGCAGGTGACGACCTTCGCCTTCGAGACCCTGCTCATCGCCAACGGGCCCGTCGACGAGGCCCGGCTCCCCCCTGCAGGGGTGCGCATGGTCAGGGAGGAGCCGGGCAGGGGGTACTCCTACTACCGCAACCGGGGCATTGAGGAAAGCCGGGGGGATGTCGTCGTTTACGTGGACGACGACGTGGTGCCGGTGGACGACGGTTGGCTGGAACGGCTGGCGGAACCCATCGCCGCGGGGCGGGAGGAGGCCGCCACCGGCGGGGCCAGGATACCCCTGGGGCAGGGGTTCCTGGCGGACCTCATCAGCCTGCTGGGCTTCCCCGGCGGAGGCGCCCTGGGCTGGGAGAACGTCTGGCCGGTGGACGAAGAGGGCCACACCGCCAAGATGTGCACCTGCAACTGCGCGGCCAGGAAGGAGCTGCTGGAGTCGGTGGGGGGCTTCGACGAGAGCGTGGTCTACGGCGGCGAGGACGTCTACATCAGCGAAAGGATGCTGGAGAGGGGCTCGAGCATCTATTTCGCCCGCGACGCCCACGTGACCCACGGGGCCCGGACCGGCCTGGTGGACTTCCTGCGCTGGCAGGCCAGGCGGGGGAGGACCATCCGCGAGCTCAAGGACGTGGACCTGGTCAAGGGCCGCCAGCTCTACGGCCGGCTCCGCCGGACCGGCATCATCCTCCGCCGGACCTGGCCCACCGCGCGCTTCCTGCCCATGCTGGGACTGCTCCTGCTCGAACAGGCCGGCCTCGCCTACGGCTATCTCGCCGAATCCCTAGAGAGGCGCTCCGGCGGCGGGCCCGGGATAAGGGTCTACCGCCAGTAGCCGGCCCCGCGGCGCCGCCGCCCCAGCTTCCCGGCCTTCGCGTAAGCCGCCGTGAAGCCGGCGGCGTAGCAGGCGGCTCCCGCCGCCAGGGCGGGGAAGAGGGCCGCCAGCCGCAGCGGCCCCACCTCCCGGTTTCTCAGCGACCTCCACCCTATGCGCAGGAGCCGCCCGGGGAAGACGGCCGCGAGGAGCAGCCCGGCGGTCCACCGCCTTTCGTCCATGAAGGAGAAGGGCTGGATGCCTTCCCGGAAGTTGACCGCGCAGCCGCGCCCCAGCCGCCACTGCTTCATGAGGAAGTCGCGGGCCCCGGTGTTGTTCTGGTGGTGCACCACCGGCCCCGGGACGAAGGCCACCTCCAGGCCCAGGTCGGTGACGCGCCTGCCCAGGGCCACGTCTTCCCCGGTGGCCTTGCCCGCGGGAAACCCCCCCGCCCCGGACCACACCTCCCGGCGCAGGGCCAGGTTGCAGGAGGGGACGAAGCGGTCCCTCCGCGCCGGGTTGCGCGGGGTGAACGCGCCGAACTCCGACAGGTAGACCGCCGTGCCGAAATAGCTCGAGGGGGTGGCGTTCTCCACCGAGCCGCCGCAGGCGCCGGCCCCGCTCTCCTCCAGGGCGCCCACCAGCCCCTCCAGCCAGCCTTCCCCCGCGACGCAGTCGGCGTCGGTGAAGGCCAGCACCTCCCCGCCGGAGCGCTCCGCCCCCAGGTCCCTGGCCTCTCCCGGCAGCAGGCGCCGGGGGCTGGCCAGGAGGTGGAAGCGCCCGTCTTCGAGGAAGCCGCCCACCAGGCCGGCGACGCCCCCGGGCGTGCTGTCCACCAGCCAGACCTCGAAGGCCAGCCGGCCCCCGCCGCCCAGGATGGACTCCAGGCAGTCCCGGAGCCTGCCGTCCGGCCGGTAGGAGGGTATGATCACGCTTATCAGGCCCTCGCCCACCTTCCTTCACCACCTTCCGGTCAACTCCGGATTCTAACACCCCGCGCCGCCTTTTATATAACCGCCGCGGCGGGCCGCCCCGCGCAGGCCCTCCGCGCGGGCGGCGTTTTGACCGTCCGCCGCATTGGGCTAGAATGGTGCTTGAGGCCGCGGGGAAAGGAGCTGCATGTCGATGGGCGCCGGAGCAAGGGGCTCAAGCGGAAACGCCGCCTGGGGATGGGTCGCGGCGGCGGTGATCATCCTGCTCATCCTGGGATATGTCCCCCTGGCCAGGCGGCTCTTCGACCACTGTATACAGGTCGAGTACTCCTTACGGATAAACGGACAGTACGACGGGCCGGGCGGCTCCCCCGTTCCCCTGGAGGGAGTGGACCTGGCCCGCGCGGCGGCGGACGGCTCATACCTCATCGGGGGCCTGCTCTGGGAGAGGAGGTACCTCAGCCTGAGCCTGGACGGCACGGGCACCGCGGGGTCCCGCTTGGCCTTACGGGCGGAACTGGACGGCCTGCCCGAACAGCTGTGGCTCAACGTGGACTCGGTGAGCGGGGGGAGGTACCACGCCCGCCCCCTCTACCTGGGCCTTCTCGAGGACGGCGGATGGTCGAAGCTCGAGGGGGACGGCCTCACGCTGTACCAGCGCGGGGAGCGCTTCACTGCCATGGGGGACTTCCTGGATTACGCCGCCTCCCGCCCCGGGGAAGCCATCGGGCTGGCTGGCCTGAGCCCCGAGGAGGTGATGAGGCTGGCTCCCTCCGGGGGCGGCCGGCCGGGAGGGGGCACGGCTGCGCCGGTTGAGCGAGAGCTCCTGGCCATGCCCCTGCGCGGCGGGCACACCCTGCAGTGCATGGTGGAGGGCGGGCGCCTGGGCCTGGAGGTGGCCAAGCGGGACCTCAACCGCTACCCGGGAAGCGACGCCGTCACCATCCGGGTCAGTCGCGGCGGCGAAGTGCTGCGCCAGGAGCGCCTGGAGGACGACGGGAACCTCTCCGACGACTGGGCCGTCTCCCCGCAGGAATACGCGGCCAGGATGGAGCTTGAGGGGATGGGCGACGGCCCCTGCCTGGTGGAGATAAGCGGGGAGGCGGGCGGAGGGAGCCAGGACGACGACTTCATCATCACCCGGGTGAGCACCGACGCCGCCCGGGCCGTGTTCGCGGGCCGCCTCTTCCTCTTCGACCCCGGGGAGATCGATCCGCTGCCGGTGATCTCCTACCCGCAAGCCGCCGTCTGGATGAGTTCGCCCCAGGCGGTCCTTTCCGCTTCCACCATGCACGGGGAGCGCGAGAGGACCGTCTCCGTGGCGGGTCAGCGGCCGCTGCGGCTGGCGGGCATGTCCGGCAGCACCCCCGTCGTCAGGACGGAGGTGCCGGCGGGGGAGAAGCGCCTGGACCTCGACAACCCCGGCAGCATCATCCTGGAGTGCGCGGGGGCCGGCTTCAGCTGCCTGCCGGAGGCCCTCTTCGACCCCTCCTTCAGCTGGATGCGCCCGGTCAAGGACTATCCCGAGGAGGCTTACGGGCTCGTGCTGACCCGGGGGTACGCCCCCCCCGAACCCACCCCGACCGGGGCGGCGGTCTCGGCCGAGGTGGAGACGGCGGCGGGCGAGGGCCCCGCCGCCGGCCGGGCCAAGATGGTGCTGGAGAAACAGGGGGAGGCGGTCACCCTCACTTCCCTGCGGATAAGGCTGGAATAGGCATGCGGCAAGGCCGGCAGCGCGGGGCGCTCTTCCCCTATCTCGTGAACCTCTTCGCCTGCTTGTGCTGGACGGGCTTCATCGCGGCGCTGCTCGGGGCGTTCAACGCCTGGGCCGTCCTGGGGGCGGGTTCGGCGCTCTCCCTGGGGACCTGGAGGCTGATGCGCGCCGGGGCGGCGCGGTGGCTGCCGGACGGCGGGCCGCGGGAGCGGGCCTGGACGGCCGCCGCCGCGGCCCTGCTCCTGTTGGTCTTCCTCCTCAACGCGGCCCTCTTCCACGACTCCTTCATCGGTACGCGGGACGAGGGGATCTACTCCAACGACGCGGCCTACCTGGCCGAGCACGGCGACCTGCCCTACCCCAGCCTCGACGGCTACGATACCCGGTTGTTCGCCAACACCTCCTGGAACGCCACCCTCTACGGCCTGGGCGGTTTCTCCGCCGTCGCCCTCTGCAACGTCATCCCCGCCTGCCTGGCCCTCTTCTGCATCTACCTGCTGGTCCGGGAGCTGACCGGCCGCCATGCCGCCGGTTTGGCGGCGGTCTCCCTCATCGCCTTCTGCTATCCCTTTCTCTGGTTCCTGCGCCGCACCGCCAACGAGGCCTTCTTCTTCTCGGTCTTCTGGATATCCGCCTACCTCCTCTACCGCTGCCTTGAGGGGCGGGAGTCCTTTCGGACGGACTTCTGCCTGTTCGCCCTGGTCCTGCCCCTGGCCGCCTTCGTCCGGCCGGAGGGGTGGGTGGTGCTGGGGGTGGGCATCTGCGCGGCAGCGTACGCCTGCGCGCGGCGCGGCCGGCGGCCGGGCCTGCCGGCCGTTCTGGCCGCCGTGCTCATCCTGTTGATGGCCGGCGCGCTGGTGGGCGGGTACCTGCACCTCAAGGACAAGTACGCGGTGGGGTACTTCGTGGAGGAGAACGTCTCCGCCCCGCGCGCCGGGCCGGCCCCGTACGGCTCCCAGCCGCTCCGCCGGCACGGCTTGCAGTATTCCTCCCGGGTCTTGCTGGAGTTCGGCCTGGTTCCCGCCGTGCTCTGCCTGGCGCCGTTCTTCCTGCTGCTGCTGCTGGACCCGCGGCGGCGTTCCTTCGGCGCGGCCCTGCTCCTGCTCTCCCTGGCCTTCTTCTACTACCTGTACAAGCCGAACATATTCTTCGACCTGCCCTGGTTCACCCGGCGGTTCGTCACCGTGGTCATCCCCCTCTCCCTGGTCGCCTTCGTCTGCGTCGTCTGCAGGCTGCCGCGGTGGCCGGCCGCGGCCGTCTGCGGGGCTTACCTGGGGTTGACCCTGCTGGTCAGCTCGCCGGTCCTTGCGCACCGGGAGTACCGGGGGATGTTCTCAGCGGTCGCGCAGGTCGCCGGGATGATCCCCGAGGACGTCCCGGTGCTGGTGGACCTCTACGCGGCGGGCGAATACGGGCCGGGGGATTCCTTGAAGTTCGTCCACGGCAAGGACGTGGTGTCCGTATCCCAGTACAAGGCCGCCTCGGCCGGGGACATCGCCGGGGCGGGCGCGGCCTTCCCGGACGCGGTCATGCTGGTGACCAACGAGGAGAATTACCGGGGCGTCCTCGCGAAGGGGACGGCGGTCTTCGAACGGAGCGTCCAGGTGACCGGGTCGGAGGTGGTGGGGGAGCTGGAGGTCTCCTACCCGTACCTCGTCCCCACCTGCCAGTTCCACCGCGGCGGCTACCTGGACACCTGGCTGCTCACGGACTACCGCGTGGCCGTCTCGCAGGTCAAGGCGCCTTCCGCGAAGGAGGAGAGGCACTACCGGATCCTCGTCGCCAGGCTGGGGGTGGCGCCGGCGGAGCCCTGACGGGCTTGTGATAGAATACTAGTGTTTTATCCGGGGAAGGCAGCGGAGGACATCCGGTGAAGACGTTCGTGCTCGGGGCGGGAGGCCACGCCAAGGTGGTGGCCGACGTCCTCGTGCGGGAGGGCCTGCACGAGGTCTGCGGCTTCACCGACGCGGACGCCGGGCGGCGCAGGAGCACGGTGTTGGGCCGCCCGGTGCTGGGGACGGACGACGACCTCATCGAGATGATGGAAGGCGGGCCCTTCGGGGCCATCCTGGGGGTGGGGGGAATCGGGTTGCGGCGGAGGCTGCTGGAGCTCTTCTCCCGGACCGGCGCGGTGTGGGTCAACGCCCTGCACCCCGCCGCCTGCATAGCCGAAAGCGCTTCGCTGGGGGAGGGCATAGTCGCGATGGCCGGCTCCGTCGTCAACCCGGACGCGGTCGTCGGAGACCACGCCATCCTCAACACCAACTGCAGCGTGGACCACGACTGCGTGCTGGGCGAGAACGTGCACATAGCGCCGGGCGTCGCCATCGGCGGCAGTTGCAAGATAGGGCGGGACACCCTCATCGGCCTGGGCGCGCGGGTGCTGCCGGAGGTGTCCATCGGGCCGGGCTGCGTCGTGGGCGGCGGCTCCGTGGTGATCAAGGACGTCCCCGGGGGAACGGTGTTCGTCGCCTTCCGGGACCTGCAGGCGGGCCGTCCGGTGCCGGGGGGCGGGCGGGGATGAGCGGCGGCTCTCCGGCCCGCGGGGAAGGGAGGGCCATCCCCGTTTACCGCCCCTCCCTGCTCGGCAGGGAGAAGGAGTACGTCAACGAGTGCCTGGACTCGACGTGGATATCCTCCAAGGGCCGCTTCCTGCCCCTGTTCGAGGAGGCCTTCGCCGGATACACCGGCGTTCGATACGCGTCGGGGGTGCCCAACGGGACCGTCGCCCTCCACCTGGCCCTGGTGGCGCTGGGGATAGGCCCCGGCGACGAGGTCATCGTGCCCACGCTGACTTACGTCTCGTCGGTGAACGCCGTCGTCTACACCGGGGCGAAGCCGGTCTTCGTGGACTCGCTGCCGGATACGTGGCAGATGGACGTGGAGGACGCCGGGAGGAAGGTCACCCCGGCCACCAGGGCCATGATCGCCGTCCACCTCTACGGGCATCCCTGTGACATGGGGCCCCTCATGTCCCTGGCCGACGAGAGGTCGCTCTTCGTCGTGGAGGACTGCGCGGAGGCCTTCGGCAGCCGCTACGGGGGCCGGCACGTCGGCTCCTTCGGCCACATCGGGACCTACAGCTTCTTCGGCAACAAGACCATCACCACCGGCGAGGGAGGGATGGTCGTCACCGACGACGAGACGCTGCACGAGCGGGTTGAGCACTTCAAGGGACAGGGGCTGGCCAGGCACCGCGAGTACTGGCACGACGTGGTCGGGTACAACTACCGCATGACCAACATCTGCGCGGCCATCGGGTTGGCGCAGCTCGAGCGCGCGGACCAGCTCATCGCCGCCAAGCGCAACCTGGCGGAGAGGTACATCGAGAAGCTGGAGGGCCTCCCGGTCCGGGTCCACCCGGAAGTGGGGGACGTCTATCACTCCTACTGGATGGTGTCCATCCTGACGGACGAGCCGGCGCGGCGGGACCCGCTCCGGCGCAGCCTGGCGGAAGGGGGCATCGAGACGCGGCCGCTCTTCCCCCCGGTCCACACCATGCCCATGTACGCAGGCCGGTTCGAGAGGCATCGCGTGGCGGAAGACCTGGGGTGGAGGGGCATAAGCCTCCCCAGCTGGCCGGACCTGCCCCCGCAGGATGTGGACTACGTCTGCGAACGGATCTCCTCCTTCTACCGGGAAGGCGGGCGGTGACCGTGGCGGGCGCCGGAACCTCGATGCGGGCGGGGACGGAGAAGTGACGGCCGCTTCGCGGGCGGAGGCCGGCGGCCCGGATGCGGGGAGCTCCCCGCAGGAGGCCGGCTTCACCTGGCTTAAGCCCACCCGCGGCTGGTCGTCCTTGAAGCTGCGCGAGCTGTGGGAGCACCGCGAGATCGTCTACTACCTCTCCTGGAGGGATATCAAGGTAAGGTACAAGCAGACCGTTCTCGGCATGGCCTGGGCGGTGCTCCAGCCCTTCCTGACCATGCTCATATTCGCCGTCATCTTCGGCCGCCTGGTGGAAGTGCCCTCGGACGGACTGCCTTATCCGCTCTTCGCCTACAGCGCCCTGGTCGTATGGACCTTCTTCGCCAACGGGGTGACCAATGCCGCCAACAGCATGATCCTCGAGGCCAACATGATCAAGAAGATCTATTTCCCCCGCATGTCCATACCCATCTCCGCGATAGCCTCCGGCGCCGTGGACTTCGTCCTGGCCTTCCTGGTCCTGGCGGGCATGCTCGTCTACTACGGGAAGGCCCCCGCCGCCGGCGTCGCGCTCCTGCCGCTCTTCTTCCTGCTGGCCCTGGCGGCCACCCTGGGGATGGGGTTCTGGCTCTCCGCCCTGAACGTCCTCTTCCGCGACGTGCGCTACGTCATCCCCTTCCTCATCCAGGTCCTGCTCTTCCTGTCGCCCATCGCCTATTCGAGTTCCCTGCTTCCCGAGGAGGGGATCTGGCCTTACGTCTACGGGCTTAACCCCATGGCGGCCGTGGTCAACGGGTTCCGGTGGTCCATCCTCGGGGTGGAACTGCGGCAGCCGCAGATCATCGCGACCGGGGCGGCGACGGCGCTGCTGCTCCTCTTCAGCGGGGCGTATTTCTTCCGGCGGACCGAGAGGATCTTCGCCGATGTGGTGTGAGGCGGGGTCATGCGGGAGACGGTGATCCGGGTCGAGGGCCTGGGCAAGAAGTACCACATCGGCAAGTCGCAGGGAAGCTACCTGACCCTGCGGGACACCATCGCCAACGCGGCCGGCGCGCCGTTCCGGCGGGCCTGGAGCCTGATGAGGGGGCGCGCGTACGGAGCGGCCCAGCTGGAGGAGGAGCTGTGGGCGCTCAAGGAGGTCAGCTTCGAGGTGGAGGAGGGAGAGATCCTGGGGGTCATCGGCTCCAACGGGGCCGGGAAGTCGACGCTGCTGAGGGTGCTGACGCGCATCACCGAGCCGAGCGAAGGAAGGGCGGGCATCCGCGGCAGGGTGGGCGCCCTGCTGGAGGTGGGCACGGGGACCCACCCGGAACTGACGGGGCGCGAGAACATCTACCTCGCCTCCGCGGTGATCGGCATGAAGCGGAGCGAGGTGAACCGCAAGTTCGACGAGATTGTGGACTTCGCGGGCATCGGCAAGTTCCTGGACACGCCGGTCAAGCACTACTCGGACGGCATGAGGGTCAGGCTCGGCTTCTCCGTCGCCGCGCACCTGGAGCCGGAGATACTGCTCATCGACGAGGTCCTGGCGGTGGGAGACGCGGCCTTTCAGAAGAAATGCCTGGGCAAGATGGAGAGCGTGGCGGGCGGGGGCCGGACCGTGCTCCTGGTGAGCCACAACATGCAGGCGATAGGCGGATTGTGCCAGAAGGCCATCTGGCTGGAGAAGGGGAGGATCAGGTCCGTCGGGCCCGCCCTGGAGATGGTGGCCGAGTACAGCATGTCCCAGCTGGAGACGGCCAGGGAGATGAGCGCCGCCTCGCTCGGCGCCTCCAACCCCATCGTGGTGAAGGACGTCAGGCTGCTGAACGAGGGGGGGGAGGCGGTCGACGCGTTCGAGATGGACGAGGGGATCACGGTGGAGATGGACATAGCCCAGACCAGGCTGGACGAGCCGGTCAGGCTCTGCCTGAGGGTGCGCTCCACCGAGGACAACTCGGTGGTCTTGGCGACCACCGACTGGAACTCCGACAACCCTGTCCGGGAGACCAGGCCGGGCGAGTACACCGTGCAGTGCAGGATACCGGGGAACCTCTTCAACGAGGGGGGGTACTCCCTGACCCTGGGGATCGACATCCCCAGGGGGCCGGTCCTCCTGCAGCTGGAGAACGTCCGCAGGTTCATCGTCGTGAACGCGTCGTCCATGGGGGACGGGATATACGGGCGCCTGGATGGCGCCCTCTCGCCCTATCGCGAGTGGCGGCTCGTTTCGTCGCGGATGGCGGAAGAGGAGTGACCGTGGAGGCGCGCGAGGACCGCTGCAAGCTGTGCGGGGCCCGGACCCGCCACGCCTTCTCGGCGCCGCTGACCGGGGGGATGGAGGGGAGGTACTACCAGTGTTCGGAGTGCGGCCTGCTCCAGTCCTGGCACCTCGACGACCTGAGCGGCGAGGAGCTGGCGGGCCTGTATCGCGGCGGGGGCGGCGACTGCCTGGATGCCGGCGAGGCGTGGAGGCAGTTCAACGTGACCGGGAGGCTCCTCCAGCTCTCCCGCTTGGGGGTCCTGCCGGGAACGGACCGCCGTTTCAAGGTGCTCGATTACGGCTGCGGCTCCGGCTTCGTCGGGAGCTGCCTGGCGATGAGGTTCGGGTGGCAGGTGACGCTCTTCGACCCCTATGCCCCCCCGCGCTTCGCTGCCGCCAGGCGGGTCTCGGGTCACGAAGAGGCGCTGGAGGGCGGGCCTTACGGCTTGATAGTGGCGACGGAGGTGTTCGAGCATTTCCTGGAGCCGCGCAGGGAGCTGGAAGGGCTGGGCCGGCTGCTCTCGGACGACGGCGGCCTCCTCTACGCCACGACGGGCCTGTATGTTCCGGGCCGCAGCGGGCCGGACTGGAGCTATCTCGCGCCCGCTTCCGGCCGTCACGCCACGTTCTTCTCGCGCGGGGCCATCCGCCGGGCGGCCGCCCTGATGGGGGCCTCGGGCGTCTACCGCGCCGGGGCCGAGTACGAATGGCTCTTTGCCAAGCGGGGGGCACGCTTCAGCCCCGTGCGGGAGGCCCGGCTCAGGCTCGCTTCGCTGATCCTTACCCGGGGCGTGAAGAGGGGCCTTCTGGGCAGGATAGAATGATGCGGCGGCGGCCCGCGGCGGCGGCCCGCGGCGGCGAGGGGGGATGGCGGGGATGCCCAGCATAGCCCTGGTCGACCAGGCGATGAGCGCCGGAGGGGGGCAGCGCTTCACCGAAGGGCTGGTGGAGGGGCTGCTGCTCCAGCCGGACATCGGGGAATGGGACCTCACCCTGCTGATCAACCCGAGAGCCAGCGGCAGGTACAGGGTCCGCTGGCCCGAACGCCTGAAAGCCCCCAACCTCGAAGTGGAGGAGGTGCGCGTAAGCATCTTCTGGAGGCGGCTCCTCAACCGCACGGCCAACCCCCAACCGGTCCTGGGGGTGCCCGGCTCGGTCGGCGCCCAGCGGCTCGCGCACGGGCTGCTCAAGCGCTTCGGCACGCGATACATGGTCGATTACCAGGCCAGGTTCCGCCGCTGGGCGGAGGGATACTTCTCCCGCCGGCGCTTCGACCTGGTCTACTTCAGCTGGCCCTATTTCATGGAGTGCCCGGAAACCCGGGCGCCCTTCGTCTGCACGCCGCACGACTTCAACTTCAAGCATTTCCAATGGCACGACTCCGAGGACCAGCGGAGGGTCGAGGCGAACATGCCGCGCTGGCTGGAGAAGGCCGGCGGGCTGGTGGTCTCCAGCGACTTCATCGCGGGGGAGTTGCGCGGGTTCTATCCCCGCCAGGCCCACAAGGTCCGGGTGGTGAGGCTGGGGATCCCGTCCAGCGGGATCGAGCCGTCGCGGGCGGAGGTGGAGGAGTGCCGGTTGAGGCTGGGCCTGCCCGGGGAGTTCGTCATGACGGCGGGCTGGATGGCCCCCCACAAGAACCTGACGGTCGTGCTGGACGCGATGGGCAGGCTCAAGGCGCGCGGCCTGGGCGTGCCCCTGGTCTGCACCGGCCCCCAGAGCGAACTGCTCAGGCCGGGGAACAGGGCGCCCAAGAGCCGGTACGCCTCGGGGGTCCTGGAGGAGGTCAAGCGACTGGGTTTCAGGTACGGCGAGGACTATTACGCCCTGGGCTATGTCGAGCAGTTCGACCTCGACTGCCTCTACCGGATGGCTGCGCTGCTGGTGGTCCCCTCCCTCTACGAGGCCGGCAGCTTTCCGGTGAGGGAGGCCATGCGGGCGGGATGTCCCGTGGCCATGTCGCGCATCCCTGCGCTCTTGGAGGAGTACGAGCTGCTGGAGGGCAATGCCTGGCTCTTCGACCCGGTCTCCGGCGAGGAGCTGAGCGAGACCATCCTCGGCGTCCTCTCCGACCCGGACGGCGCGGCGGCGAAGGCGGGGCGCGCTTCGCTCATTGCGCCCCAGGTCTTCTCCTGGGAGAAGACGGGGCGCGGTTACCTGGACGCCTTCAAGGATGCCCTGGGGGGCTTCCCTTGACCTGCCGGAAGGGAGCGGCGGGATGCGCGCCCTGATCGTGTTCTCCCGAGGGTCGGGTTCGCTGGCCCTGGTGGTCCTGCGCTGCCTGGCGGCGGCGGGGGCGGAGGTATACCTGGCGGGGCAGGAGCGTCTTCCCCCGGTGAGGGCTTCCCGCCACGCCCGGGCCTACGCGCAATGCCGGCTGCGGGCGGGCGGGGCTTTCCGGGCGGAGCTCGTGGACGAGCTGGACCGGCTCTGCCGGCGCTGGGGGATCGACGTGAGCATGCCCGGCGACACGCGCTCCGCGCTCCTTCTCTCGGAGGTCGGCGGCTCGTTGTCCTCCAGGGTGTTCCCGCTCCCCCCGCCGGAGCAGCTGGCCATGCTGGACAACAAGGCGAGTTTCTTCGAGTACCTTGACGAGAAGGGCATCCCCACGCCGCACACGGTGGTCTATGAGGGCGGGCCCCCGCCGTCCGGCGGCTATCCCTGGGTGGCGAAGCCCCCGGACATGGGCTTCGGAACGGGGGTCCGGCGCGTCGACTCGCCCCGCGAGCTCTCGGAGCACGTCCGCAGCGGGATACGCGGCTCGCGGCCCCCGCTGCTGCTGCAGCGCTATGTCGACGGCGCGGACGTGGACCTGAGCGTCCTGGCCTTCCGCGGCGAGCTCCTGGCGTGGTGCATCCAGGAGTGGAAGGAGGGAGGGGGCTTCGAGTTCATCGAGGACGAATCCGTGCTCGAGACGGGGCGGGCGGTCGTCGAGGACCTGGGCTATTCCGGGGTTGCGCACTTCGATCTGCGGGTGGAGGCGGGGAGCGGCAGGCCGTACATGATCGAATGCAACCCCCGTTTCTGGGGGACCATGCGCGCGGCCATGCTGCACGGCGTCAACTTCCCCTATCTCGGGGCCGTGAGGGCCATGGGCGTCGAGTGGCCGCCGGGAGCCCACGCCTGCCGCCCCGGGCCGTACCTGCGGCCGGCGCGGGCCGCCCTCGCGGCCCTTGCCCCCCGCGGAGCGGGCCGCCCTCCGCAGGAGAGCCTGCGGGGCTTGCGGCAGGTGGCCGGAGACCCCCTTCCCGACTTCCTGGGGTCCCTGGCGGGGCCGGCGCGGCGGTGTGCTAAAATATCTGGCATATTCGGGTTCCGTTCCCGTGACGTCGTCCGCTGAGGGGAGCGCAAGGGGAGATGGTCAGCGTAATCATACCCGCCTACAACGAGGAAGAGGCCATCGGCGAGGTGATGGACCAGGTCCTGGAGACCATGCGCTCAACCGCTTACGAGTGGGAGCTCATCGTGGTCAACGACGGCTCCACCGACGGCACCCGCGAGATCGTGGAGGGCTATGCCGAGCGGGGCGTGAAGCTGGTCAACCACCCCTACAGCCTGGGCGGCGGCACGGCCCGCACCACCGGCATCCGCCGCGCTGCGGGGGACATCGTGGTGGTGACGGACGGGGACGGCACCTACCCGGTCGCGGACATCCCCCGCCTGCTGGAGCGCATGGGGGATTTCGACATGGTGGTGGGCGCCCGCGTCAGGGAGGCGGGGACCATGAAGGCCCTGCGGGTGCCGGCCAAGTTCGTCATCCGCAAGCTGGCCGAGTTCATGACCGGATGCACCATCCCCGACCTCAACTCGGGCCTGCGGGCCATCCGCAAGGAGGTCTTCTTCAAGTTCGAGTCGATGCTGCCCCCCGGCCACTCCTGGGTCTCCACCATCACCCTGTCCATGCTGGCCAACAGCCACCCGGTTGATTACGTCCCCATCGACTACTTCCCGCGCAAGGGCAAGTCCACCTTCCACCCCGTCAAGGACACCGCCAATTACTTCATGCTCATCTTCCGCACGGTGACCTGGTTCAACCCCCTGCGCCTCTTCCTGCCCCTGGCCCTGCTGCTCTTCCTGGGCGGCTTCGGCAAGCTCGTCGCCGACATGGCGCGCTACAACTGGCACGTGGCCACCTCCACGGTGGTGCTGCTCCTGGGCGCCATGCAGGTCTTCACCATCGGCATGCTGGCCGACCTGATGTCCAAGAAGGGCGGTAGGTGACCGTGCGCGTGCTGGTCACCGGCGCGGACGGCTTCGTCGGCTTCCACCTCTCCCGGTATTTATTACAAGATGTAAAAGCAGAGGTGCTGGGCCTCGGCCTGCGCCCCGCCGCTCCCGGTTCCCCCTGGATGCAGGGCGACTACCGGGTCTGCGACGTGCGCGACGGGGAGGCCCTGGGCGCCCTGGTCGCGGAGTTCGCCCCCGACTACGTCTTCCACCTGGCGGCCCAGAGCTCGGTCAGGCTCTCCTGGGAGCAGTGGGAGCTCACCTGCGACATCGCCCTGAGGGGCCAGCGCAACCTGCTGGAGGCGGTGCGCGCGGCGGGCGGGAGGGCCCGCGTCCACGTGGCCTGCTCCTCCGAGGAGTACGGCAGGGTGGCCGAGGAGGACCTGCCCTTGAGGGAGGACCACCCCCTGCGGCCGGCCACCCCCTACGCCTTCTCCAAGGTCATCCAGGACCACCTGGCGGTCTTCTACTTCCAGGCCTACGGCCTCGCCACGGTGCGCACCCGCGCCTTCAACCAGACCGGCCCCGGGCAGGCCCCGGAGTTCGTGGTCTCCGACTTCGCCCGGCAGATAGCCCTGATAGAGGCGGGGCGGGGCGAGCCGGTGGTCCGGGTGGGCAACCTGGAGGCGCGCCGCGACTTCTCGGACGTGCGCGACCTGGCCGCCGCCTACTGGCGCCTGCTGGAGCGGGGGGAGCCGGGCGAGGTCTACAACGTCTGCTCCGGGCGGGCCCTGGCGGTGCGGGAGCTGCTGGAGATGCTGCTGTCCATGGCCAGGGAGCCCATCGAGGTCCTCGAGGACCCGGAGAAGATGCGCCCCCTGGACGTGCCGGTGCTGGAGGGGGACAACTCGCGCCTGCGCGCCGTCACCGGCTGGGAGCCGGCCATCCCCATCGAGCGCACCCTGGCCGACGTCCTCGACTACTGGCGCGCCAATATCTGAAGACGAGCTAGCAGGAGGTGCGACATGCAGGCAGTCATACTGGTGGGCGGCGAGGGGACGCGGCTGCGCCCCATCACCTACACCATCCCCAAGCCGCTCATCCCCCTGATGAACCGGCCCTTTCTCACCTTCCAGTTCGAGCTGTGTAAAAGGCACGGCATCACCGACATCATCCTCTCCACCTCCTACCTCTCCTCCATCTTCGAGGAGGCCTTCGGCGGGGGCGAGGAGCTGGGGGTCAAGCTGACCTACGTCACCGAGGAGAGCCCCCTGGACACCTGCGGCGCCGTCAAGAACGTGGAGGAGCACCTCCGGGGGCCCTTCATGGTCTTCAACGGCGACGTCCTCACCGACCTCGACCTCTCCCGCATGATCGAGCACCATGAAGCCAAGGGGTCGGTCACCACCATCTCCCTCACCCCGGTGGAGGACCCCTCCGCCTACGGCCTGGTCCCCCTGGACGAGGAGCAGCGGGTGCTGGAGTTCCTGGAGAAGCCGGGGCCCGACGACGAGATCGTCACCAACCTCATCAACGCCGGCACCTACGTCATCGAGCCGGGGCTCCTTGCGCGCGTGCCCGCCGGCGAACGGCATTCCTTCGAGCGGCAGTTCTTCCCGGGGCTGCTGGCCGAGGGCCAGCCGGTCTACGGCTTCCCCTCCGACGCCTACTGGCTGGACATCGGCACCCCCGCCAAGTACCTCCAGGCCCACCTGGACATCCTCGACCGCTACATCCCCTGCGACTTCGCCGGCGAGGAGGTGGCCCCCGGGGTCTGGGCGGAGGAGGGCACGGTCATCGAGGCGGGTTCGCTGGTCTCCGGCCCCGCGGTCATCGGCCGCGGCTGCCACCTGCGGGCGGGCGCCGTCGTCCGCGGCCACAGCGTCCTGGGGGAGGGCTGCTGCGTCGCCCCGGAGGCGGTGGTGGAGCGCTCGGTGCTGCTGGAAGGCGTCAGCGTGGGCGAGGGGAGCGTGGTGGACGGGAGCGTCCTGGGGCGCCGGGTGCGCCTCGGCCGCGGCGTGGAGGTGCGGGACCTCTCGGTGCTGGGCGAGGGCGTGACGGTGGGGGACTCCAACGAGCTCAAGCAGGGCATCCGGGTCTGGCCGGGGCGGGAAATTCCCGCCGACTCCCTCCACTTTTGATTTTTTGCGCTAGCGCGGTTAATATGTTGAGAGTTTTTATCTAGATGGAGGTAGGGAAGTTGCGCATACTGATCACGGGAATCACCGGTTTCGTCGGCAGCCACCTGGCCGAGTACGCCCTGGCCCGGGGGGGCGTGGAGGTCTTCGGCACGGTGCGCTGGCGCTCGCGCATGGAGAACATCGAGGACGTCCTGGCAGACGTCGAACTGGTCGACTGCGACCTGCGCGACTCCACCGCCGTGCGCAAGTGCCTCAAGGAAGTGAAGCCGGACTACATCTTCCACCTGGCCGCCCAGAGCTTCGTCCCCACCTCCTGGACCGCCCCGGAGGAGACCCTCTCCACCAACATCCTCTCCGAGCTCAACCTGCTGGAGGCCATGCGCGAGAGCGGCCGGGAGATCCGCATCCAGGTGGCCGGCTCCAGCGAGGAGTACGGCCTGGTCTTCGAGGAGGAGACCCCCATCAAGGAGACCAACCCCCTGCGCCCCCTCTCCCCCTACGCGGTGAGCAAGGTGGCCCAGGACATGCTGGCCTACCAGTACCACCGGAGCTACGGCCTGTTCACCGTGCGCACCCGCGCCTTCAACCACGAGGGGCCGCGGCGCGGCCACGTCTTCGTCACCTCCAACTTCGCCCGGCAGATCGCCTGGATCGAGAAGGGGCGCAAGGAGCCGGTCATCGAGGTGGGCAACCTGAGCGCCCGCCGCGACTTCACCGACGTGCGCGACGTGGTCCGGGCCTACTGGCTCGCCCTGGAGAAGGGCGAGCCGGGCGAGGTCTACAACATCGGCTCGGGGAAGGCCGTGACCATTGAGCAGATGCTGGACATGCTCCTGGGCATGACCGCCGTCGAGATCGAGGTGCGGCCGGTGCCCGAGCGCATGCGCCCCTCCGACGTGGAGCTGCTCCTGGCCGACGCGGGCAAGTTCAGCGCCCTCACCGGCTGGAAGCCGGAGATCCCCCTGGAGAAGACCCTGGCCGACACCCTCGACTACTGGCGCGCCCACACCTAAAACCTCCACTTGGGGTCAGCCCTTCATTCTTCACTTTCCCTGGCGGCGCCGGCGCCCGGCAGCGGGAAGGCGATGCCCCCGCCCTGCTCCCTCCCCTTCCGGCGGCAGGGATCCTCGGCGCTCACCGTTTATATCGGCGGAATGAAACATGCTATACTTCTCGCGAAATAAGCCGTTGGACCATAAGGAGACGACCATGGATTACGACGTCAAGGACCTGGCCCTGGCTAAAGAGGGCAAGCTGCGCATCGAGTGGGCGGAGCGGGACATGCCGGTGCTGCGCCTCATCCGCGAGCGCTTCTTGCGGGAGAAGCCCCTCAAGGGCGTGCGCGTCTCCGCCTGCCTGCACGTGACCACGGAGACGGCCAACCTCATGCAGACGCTTAAGGCGGGCGGCGCCAGCGTCTGCCTGTGCGCCTCCAATCCCTTGAGCACCCAGGACGACGTGGCGGCCTCGCTGGTCAAGCACGACAAAATCCCCGTCTTCGCCGTCAAGGGCGAGGACAACAAGACCTATTATCGTCACATCGGCGCGGCCCTGGACCACCGCCCCCGCATAACCATGGACGACGGAGCAGACCTGGTCAGCGTCCTCCACAGCGAGCGCAAGTCCCAGGCCGGGGAGGTCTACGCGGGCACCGAGGAGACCACCACCGGGGTCATCCGCCTCAACAGTATGGCCGAGAAGGGCGTGCTGCTCTACCCCATCATCGCCGTGAACAACGCCCAGACCAAGCACTTCTTCGACAACCGCTACGGCACCGGCCAGAGCACCCTGGACGGCGTGCTGCGCGCCACCAACCTGCTGCTGGCGGGGCGCCAGGTGGTGGTGGGCGGCTACGGCTGGTGCGGCCGGGGCGTGGCCAGCCGGGCGCGGGGCATGGGCGCCATCGTCACCGTGGTGGAGGTCGACCCCCTGCGCGCCCTGGAAGCGGTGATGGACGGCTTCAACGTCTCCACGATGGCCACGGCCGCCGAGTACGGCGACCTCTTCCTCACCGTCACCGGGGACATCCACGTGCTGCGCGGCGAGCACTTCCGCCGGATGAAGGACGGGGCCATCGTGGCCAACTCCGGCCACTTCAACGTGGAGATCGACATCCCCGCCCTGGAGAAGCTGGCGGTGAAGAGGCGCGTCATCCGCGAAAACGTGGAGGAGTACGCCATGAAGGACGGCCGCCGCATCTACCTGCTGGCCGACGGCCGCCTGGTCAACCTGGCCGCCGCCGAGGGCCATCCCGCCTCGGTCATGGACATGAGCTTCGCCAACCAGGCGCTCTGCGCCGAGTTCGTCAGCCGCTGCCACGCCGATCTGGAGAAGGCCGTCTACGACGTGCCCCCCGAGATCGACGAGGAGATCGCCTCTCTCAAGCTGGCCAGCATGGGGGTGGAGATTGAAAGACTCACGCGCGAGCAGGAGAAGTATCTCAACTCCTGGGAGATGGGCACCTGAGGGGCCGCGCCCGCCCCGCTTAGCCATGCAGGACAGGGGGTTCCGCACGGTCGGCTGGGAGGACGGCGCAGTGGTCCTCCTCGACCAGACCCTGCTGCCTGGCGAGGAGACCTACCTCCGCGTCCGCACCGAGGAAGAGCTGGCCCGGGCCATCCGCTCGCTCCAGGTGCGGGGCGCCCCGGCCATCGGCATCGCCGCGGCTTACGGGGCCGCCCTGGCCGCCCGGCGCCACGCCGGCGACCGGGAGAAGGTCCTCGCCGCCTGCGACCTGCTGGCCTCCACCCGCCCCACCGCCGTCAACCTGTTCTGGGCCCTGGCGCGCGCGCGCGCCGTAGTCGGCGCATGGCAGGGTGACCCCCGGGGTCTCGAGCAGGCCCTGCTGGACGAGGCGGAGGCCGTTGCCCGGGAACAGGACGCCGCGGACCGGCGCATGGGCGAGCTGGGCGCCGCCCTGCTGCCCGCGGGCTGCAAAATAATTACACATTGTAACGCCGGCGGACTGGCCACCCTGACCTTCGGCACGGCCCTGGGGGTGGTCAAGGCCGCCCACGCGGCGGGCAAGGTGTCCATGGTCTGGGTGGACGAGACCCGCCCCCTGCTGCAGGGCGCGCGCCTCACCGCCTGGGAGATGGAGCGCGCGGGCATCCCCTACAGGGTCATCTGCGACAGCATGGCCGCCTCGGTGATGGCGCGGGGAGAGGCCGACGCGGTGATCACCGGGGCCGACCGCATCGCCGCCAACGGCGACACCGCCAACAAGATCGGCACCTACCCCCTGGCGGTGTTGGCGGCCCGCCACGGCGTCCCCTTCTACGTGGCCGCGCCCCTCTCCACCTTCGATCTCTCCACCGCGACGGGCTCCGGCATCCCCATCGAGGAGCGGGAGGCCGACGAGGTCCGCTCCTGCGGCGGGCGGACGCTGACTCCCCGTGAGGCGCCGGTCTTCAATCCCTCCTTCGACGTCACCCCGGCCGGCCTGATCGCCGCCGTCGTCACCGAGGCGGGCGTGGCCCGCCCCCCCTACGACGAGAGCTTAAGCGCCCTGTCCGGCGCGGCGGAGGGGGGCGGCACGGCGTGAAGGCCATGATCCTCGCCGCCGGGCTGGGAACCCGCCTCAAGCCGCTGACCGAGGAGACCGCCAAGCCCCTGGTGCCCATCGTCAACAAGCCGGTGATGGAGCACACCCTGGAGCTGCTGGCCGGCCACGGCATCACCGAGCTCTTCGTCAACATCCACTACCACGCCGACGCCATGCGCGGCCATTTCGGGGACGGCTCGCGCTGGGGCGTCAGCCTGACCTGGTCATATGAGGAGGAACTGCTGGGCACGGCGGGGGGCGTCAAGAAACTGGAGCGCGACCTGGCCGACGACGATTTCCTGGTCATCAGCGGGGACGCCCTCACCGACATCGACCTCACCGCCCTGGCCGCCTACCACCGGGCCAAAGGAGGCGTCGCCACCCTGGTGCTCACCCCGGTGGACGACCCCTCCATCTACGGGGTGGTCCTCACGGACGAGGACGGACGCATCACCGGGTTCCAGGAGAAGCCCTCCCGCGCCGCGGCCCGCAGCCACCTGGCCAACTCGGGCATCTACGTCTTCAGCCCGGAGGCGCTTGCCGACATCCCGGCCGGAGCCTTCTACGACTTCGGCAGCCAGCTCTTCCCCCGCTGGATGGAGGAGGGGCGCGCCTTCTACGGGTTCTTCCACGACGACTACTGGAACGATGTGGGCTCCATCGAGGAGTACCGCCGCGGCAACTTCGATGCCCTGGAGGGCAAGGTCCGGGTGAACATACCCGGCGCCCAGGTGGCCCGGGACATCTGGGTGGGCGACGACACCGAGATCGACGAGGGCGTGCTGATGGTGGGCCCGCTATGCATCGGCTCGCGCTGCCGGGTGCGCCGGGGCGCGCGCCTCTACGGCCCCCTGATCATCGGAGACGACACCGAGATCGACGAGGGCGCCGTGCTCTACCGGGGCATCAAGTGGGGGCGGGGCTACGTCGGCAAGGACGCCAACCTGATGGACTCGGTGGTGGGCTTCGAGGCGCGCATCGGCGGGAAGGCCTCCCTGCTGGCCGGCACGGTCATCGGCCACCGCACCTCCATCGGGGAGGGGACGGTCATCCACCCCGGCGTGCGCATCGTCCCGGGCACGGTCATCGACGGGTGCGAGGAGGTCACCGAATGACAGGCGTCGAGCCGCTCAAGGGGAGGAGAACGCCCTTGGCCGCGGTCCTGCTCGCGGCGCTGATGGCGGCGGCCCTGCTGCTCCCGAATACGGGGCCGGCGCTCGCCGATGAGGAGGTGGCCTTCGCGGACCCGTCCCTTGCCGCGGTGGTGCGGCAGGCGCTGGGGCTGGGTCCGGCGGACTCCGTCATGAGGAGCGCGGTGGAGGGCATCCATGAGTTGAACGCGGAATACCTGGGAGGAGGCCCGCCGGGTCCGCCGGCGCGCATCACCGACCTGGAGGGCATGGAAGCTCTGGTCAACCTGCGCGTGTTGACCCTGCGCGATAACCGCGTGACCTCCATCGGCCCGCTGGCCGGGCTGAGAGACCTGGTCAGCCTGGACCTGCGGGACAACAGGAACGTCGTCGACCTCACGCCCCTGGCAGGCCACCACGGCCTCAAAAAACTCAACCTCAGGAGGAACAGCGTCTCGGACCTGGGCCCCATCTCCGGCCTGGCCGGCCTGACGTCTCTGAACCTGCGCAGGAACTCCCTCACCGGCATCGGCCAGCTCGGGGGCATGGCCGGGCTCGTCGACCTCAACCTGGGCGAGAACGCCGGGATCACCGACTACTCGGTGCTCGGGGACCTCCCCCTCCTGGAAGAGCTCTGCCTCTGCAAGAACGGCCTGACGGCGATACCGGGGGCGCTCTCCCCCGCGACCCACCCCTGGCTCGAAGAACTGGACCTGAGCGGCAACGGTATAACCGACATATCGGTTCTGGCCGGTTTCAAGCGCCTGGTCAAGAGCCTGCTGCTGCAGGGCAACCCGCTGGAGGGCTACTGGCCGGTGGCCGCCTATTACCAGAGGATCAAGGAGAAGGACTTCGACTTTGAGCCGCCGGTCATCCAGTTCTCGCACCCCGGAGGGTTCTATGAAGAGGGCTTCGAGCTCGCGCTGACCTGCTCTCAGGCGGGCTTGCCCGTCTACTATACGCTGGACGGCTCCGAGCCCGACCGCCTGCGGGTCTCGCCGGACGGCCCCACCCACCTCTACTCGGGCCCCGTCGCCGTGAGCAGCCGGGCGGGGTCCCCCAATATCCTGTCGGAGATCTCCGAGACCTCGCCGCAGTGGGCTCCGCCCGGCGGCGAGGTCTTCAAGGGGACGGTGATCCGGGCCAGGGCTTACTGCGGGCCGGATGCCCCCGGCGAGCCCCTTTACCCTTCCGAGACGGGGACCAACACGTATTTCGTGGATCAGGGCATGCCGGAGAGGTATTCCCTGCCGCTCATCTCCGTCTCCACTGGCCCGGACGGCCTCTTCCATTACGAAGAGGGGATATACGTCATGGGCAGGATATACTACGACAACTACGACCCGGCCCTGTCGTGGGGGTTTCGGCCCGCCAACTACCACCAGAGCGGATACGACTGGGAGCGGCCGGGCAACATCGAGTTCTACGAAGCGGACGGCACGCCCGGCTTCAACCAGGGCGTGGGGCTGCGCATCCACGGGGGCTTCACCCGGGCCTTCCGACAGAAATCCCTGCGCATCTACGCCCGCAGGGAGTACGACGCGGAGAGCAGCATCGAGTACGAGGTGTTTCCGGGGCTGCGGGACTCACAAGGCGCCGCCCTCAACAGCTTCAGCCGGTTGATACTGAGGAACTCGGGCAACGATTGGTCCGTCACCATGTTCCGGGACGCCATGATGCAGAGGCTGGTGGCCGACCTGGAGTTCGATACCCAGGCTTACCGGCCGGCCCTGGTCTTCCTCAACGGGGAATACTGGGGCATCCACAACATCAGGGAAAGGTACGACGACCACTACCTGCAGAACACCTACGGCGTGGACCGCGACGAGGTCGTCATCCTCGAGAACGGCGCGGCGGTGGATGAGGGCCTGCCCGGGGACGAGCAGCACTACCTGGACCTGCTGGCCTATGTCCAGGCGAACGACATGAGCTCCGACGACAACTACGAGCACGCAAAGACGATGATGGACGAAAGGAGCCTGATCGACTACTACATAGCCCAGATCTACTTCTGCAACAAGGATTGGCCCCAGAACAACGTCAGGTTCTGGAGGCTCAAGACCGACGGGTATGACCGGAATGCGCCCCGCGGCCGGGACGGCCGGTGGAGATGGATGATGCACGACACGGATCATGGATTCGAGTACAAGCGGGGCTCCTACCGGGAGGACTCCTTGAGCCGCGTGACGGGAACGGGGGAAGGCCGTGCGCCGGACTGGTCGACCGTGCTCTTCCGCCGGCTCCTCGAGAACGAGGGCTTCAAGCGGGCCTTCACCGACGCCTTCGCCTATCACCTGGAGAACACCTTCGCGCCGCAGCGCGTGCTCGCCGTCATCGACGAGATGTCCTCCGTGCTCAGGCCGGAGATGCAGGAACACCTGCTCCGCTGGGGCACCATGGACTCGTCCCTCGCCGTGTGGGAGGGCAACGTGGAGGCGATGAGGGAGTTCGCCCGCCGCCGGCCGGCTTACATGACCCACTTCTTGAACGGGGAGTTCGGACTGGGGCTGCCCGAGGAGGCCTTCACCATCAGGGCTTCCGCCTCGAACGGCGGCAGCATCGACCCGGCCGGAGAGGTGCGGGTCGAACTGTTCAGCGACCGGGCATACACCATCACCCCGGACGCCGGCTACAGGATAGCGGACGTCCTGGTGGACGGGGTTTCGCTGGGCGGGGTGGACAGGTACGTCTTTGAGGGAGTGGAAGACGACCACGCCATCGAGGCGGTCTTCGTCCCCAATCGCCCCTGGTACCTGGCCGAAGGGTGCACCGAGGGGGGCATGGAGACCTGGGTGCTGGT